>JADKFD010000001.1 GCA_016717705.1 Rhodanobacteraceae bacterium
CGTTCACCGGGTGCTTGCCACTCGCTCGCCCGGAATCAGAAGAAGCGGCTGTGCAAACGCAGGAACCAGGACGCGCCGTTCAGACCGAACTGCACGCTCTCGTAGACGTGGCCGTTGTCGGTTTCGTCCGGATTCTGGCGTGTCGGCGTGCTGTCGAACACGTTGGCCATGCCGGCCGTCAGCTTGGTCGACTCGGTGATGCTGTAGGTCACGCTGAAGTCCGCCGACGCCTTGGCGTTGTAATGCTGGTTCGGCACCGGCGGACCGGAGAAGGTCCCCAGCGTCTGTTCGCCGAAGTAAATGAACTTGACGTTGGCATTCCACTTGTCGCGCGTCCAGTCGAAGCCGAGGATGCCCTTGCTTTCCGGCGAGCCGTTTTCGATGAACAGACGCTCGCGATCGCTCAGCAGCACATCTGCGCGTCCCACCAGCGCGGCCGGCGCGTGGATCGAGGTGACGTCGGTCTTGCCGTAGTTGAAGCCGAAGAAGGTGGTCAGTTCGCCTTCCCACAACTGCGAATCCCACGACGCGGTGATGTCGATACCTTGGGTTTCGGTGTCGACCGCGTTGGTGAAGAACTGCGCTTCGCCGACATTGAGATCGGCCAGGATGTCGCCGATGTTCGGATCATCGGTGTTGAAGCGACCGACAGCACGATGCGATCATCGATATTGATCTGGTAGGCGTCGACGGTGATCGACAGGATGTCGGTTGCGCGCCAGGTGAAGCCGATGCCGCCGTTCAGCGAGGTTCTTCGGTCAGGTCCGGGAATACCGGGCCGCGCGCGATCTCGCCGCCGTTGGGGGCGAGCAACACGTCGACCGGCTCACCGCTGATGAAGTCGGTGAAGGTGGACGAAAAGAAGCGCTGCTGCAGCGACGGTGCGCGAAAACCGCTCGACAGCGAGCCACGCAGCGTGAAGGTCTCGGTGGCCTTGAACGCCAGCGCGATCTTGCCGTCGAGGGTCGAGCCGAAATCACTGTAGTCCTCGAAACGCAGCGCGAGATCGGCGGTGGTGCGCTCGCTCGGCGTCATTTCGACATCGACATAGGCCGCGTAGTTGTCGCGGCTGCTGTCGGTCTCATCGCCAGGCTGGAAACCCGGGAAGCCCTGGCTGCCGGCATTGCCGCCGCCGGGGCCATCGGCATCGATGTAGGAGCCCGGCCTCGCCGACGATCTCGTAGTTCTCGTCGCGATACTCGCCACCGAAAGCGATGTTGGTGCCGCCCCACAGGTCGTCGAAATAGCGGGTGAAATCGAGGTTGGTGGTGCTTTGGCGGAAGGAGAAACCACCCGCATCGAAGGCCGTGTTGCTGACCGCCGGGCGCTGATTCAACAACTCGAAGTTGGCGATCGACGCGTTCAGCGTGTTGCTGATGTCGTAGTACATCTCGTTGTAGCCGTAAGTGGTCGACAGATCGGCATTCCACTCGCCGACCAGCCAACGCCCACCGACGGTGGCGTAACGGTCTTCCAGATCGCCGTTGATGAACGGCACGAAGCCATCCGGGTACATCGCAAGCGAATTGCGCGAGGGTACGTCGTCGACGCCATCGCGGGCGAATGCGCCGGACGATGCGCGACGGTTCTGGATGCCGGCGGTGAAGTAAATGTCGGCGGTGTCGGTCACCGGAATTTCGCTGTTGATGTAGAGCGTTCCGCTTTCGACCGCGCTGTCGCCGATGGTGCGCGGATTGTCGTCCGGCTCGGAACGATCCGAACGGTCGCGATTGCCGTATTCGGCGGTGACCGAGAAGATGCCGCCATCGCCCATCTCGATGCCGCAGTAGCCGCTGTACAACTGGTTCTCGCCGTCGCCTTCGGTGTATTCACCGTAGCCGAGGACGGTCTCGCAGCCCTTGTCGCGCTTCATCGCGATGTTCATCACGCCGGCGATGGCATCCGAACCATACTGGGCCGAAGCGCCGTCACGCAGGATTTCGACGCGATCGATCGCCAGCACCGGAATGGTGTTGAGGTCGGTGCCGGTGTTGCCGCGGTTGCGCGCGCCGAACAGATTCACCAGCGAGGTGGTGTGGCGACGCTTGCCATTGATCAGCACCAGGGTCTGATCCGAGCCCAGGTTGCGCAGCGAGGCGCCATCGACCAGGTCGGCGCCGTCGGCGCCAGTCTGGCGCGTCGAATTGAAGGACGGCACGACGAATTGCAGCGACTGCGCCAGATCGAACTGGGCGCTGCGCTCGGCGACTTCCTGCATCGAAATCACGTCGACCGGCACCGGCGATTCGATGTCCGACCCGCCAATGCGGCGCGAGCCGACCACGGTCATCTGATCGAGCACCTTGGCTTCCTCGGCGCTCGGGAATCGTCCGCCGTCGCAGCGGCATCCTGAGCCATCGCGGACTGCCAGCCACCACCCAAACCCACTGCAGTAGCCGCCGCCAGGGCCAGCCAAAGTCGCGAACGCTGCATGGTTCTCACCTCGCACAAAGAAAGAGTGCGCGTAGATTAACCGTTAAAGTTCCGTTTCGGGAGGAAGGCGGGGGGGCGGCGGAGAAGATCGGCTGGGGGCTGCGTGTAGGAGCAAGACCCGGCAGACGCGAAGCCCCGGGCTTGTTGTTGGAGCGCGCTTGCGCGCGATACGGTCAGCGCCAGTCGTTTTCGCGCGCAGCGCGCCTAAAGTTTTCCGCAGGCTAGCCGCAGCGCGGGTTTTACTACCACTCACGCTCACCACTCACCGCTGTCAATGGTGGTGCCCACCGTCGCCATGCACATGGCCGTGCGACAGTTCTTCCTCGGAAGCGTCGCGCACCTCGACGATCTCGATGTCGAAGTTGAGATCCTTGCCGGCCATCGGGTGGTTCAAGTCGACATCGACCACGCTCATGCCGACCTTCAGCACGGTGACCGGGCGCGGGCCCTGCTGGGTCTGCAGCATCACGGTCACGCCCGGGTGCAGCGCGACCTGGGTCGGAAAGTACTTCTTCGGCACACGCTGGGTCAGCGCCTCGTTGCGCTCGCCATAGGCCTGCGCGGCGGCACGACGACTTCGAAACGCTCACCGACGGCCTTGCCGACCAGCGCCTTCTCCAGGCCGGGGATGATGTTGCCGGCGCCGATCAGCGCAGCAATCGGCTCGCCACCCTCGTGCGACGACTCCATCGGCGGCTGGCCGACTTCGGCGACGCTGTAGTGGAAACGGATGACTTGCTGCGGGGCGTCGCTCATGGGGTGGGGTCCGGCGGGAAACTTGGGGGCGCGTAGGCTAGCCTGAAAGCGGTAAGTGGTGAGTGGTAAGTGGTGAGTAAAACCGGCGTGCCGGATCATCTGCGGGCCTGTTGAGGCGCGCTTGCGCGCGAAAGGGCCCGCGGCCTTTCGCGCGCAAGCGCGTCTCCTACACGGCCAGGAAACCTTCGGCCGCCGGGTTTTACTCACTACTCACCACTCACTATTCACTTCTTCTTCGGCCCCAACTTCCGCGTCAACGTATTACGCCCACAGCCGAGCCGCCGCGCCGCCTGTTGGCGGTCGCCGGCGGTGACCTTGAGGGCTTCGTCGAACAGCACCTGTTCCAGCGTGGCTTTGGCCGATTCCAGCAGGTCCGGCTGGCCGAGATCGAGTTGCTGGCGCGCCCAGTCGGCCAGCGGCTTGAGCCAGCCCGCGTCACCGGCGGGAGCGGCCTCGGCGCGGCGGACTTCTTCCGGCAGATCGCCGCTCATGACCTGCGCGCCGGGGGCCATCAGCACCAGGCGCTGGCACAGGTTGCGCAGTTCGCGCACGTTGCCGGGCCAGGGGTAACGGGTCAGCGCGCGCACCGCGTCGACCGACAGGTGCTTGCCGGCCACGCGCATTTCGCGCGCGGTCTCGGCGAGGAAACGGTCCGCCAGTCGCGGCACATCGGCGGCGCGTTCGCGCAGCGGCGGCAGGTGGATGCGCACGACATCCAGCCGGTGCAACAAATCGGCGCGGAATTCACCGCGTTCGACCTTGCCGCGCAGGTCCTGATGCGTGGCGGCGATCACGCGCACGTCGGCGCGGATCAGTTCGCGGCCGCCCACGCGATAGAACTCGCCTTCGGCGAGCACGCGCAGCAAGCGCGTCTGCAGGCCGATCGGCATGTCGCCGATCTCGTCGAGGAACAGCGTGCCGCGCTCGGCCTGTTCGAAGCGGCCCTGGTGGCGCCGCGTGGCGCCGGTGAACGCGCCCTGCTCGTGGCCGAACAGCTCGCTTTCCAGCAATTCGGGGGCGATTGCCGCGGTGTTCAAGGCAATGAACGGACCGTTGGCGCGTGGGCTGTGGCGATGCAGCGCGCGCGCGATGAGTTCCTTGCCGGTGCCGGTCTCGCCGGTGATCAGCACCGACAGATCGGCGCGCGACAGTCGGCCGATGGCGCGGAACACCTCGCGCATCGACGGCGTGTCGCCAACCAGGCCCTCGTCCGACCAGTCGGTTTCTGCGGCACGCGCCTCGCGCGCGGTGGCGCGCCGCGCCATGTCGATGGCGGCGTCGATGTCGAAGGGTTTGGGCAGATAGTCGAAAGCGCCGCGATGGAAAGCAGCGACGGTGCTCGGCAGATCGGTGTAGGCGCTCATCACCACCACCGGCACATTGGTCGCGCGCTGGCTGATCTTCTCCATGAAGGCCATGCCATCCATGCCGGGCATGCGCACATCGGTGAACACCAGGTCCGGCGTGCGGCTGCCGAGCGCGCGCAAGGCCGGTTCGGCGGCGTCGAAACTCTCGACCATGAAGCCGGCACCGCTCAACGCCTTTTCCAGCACGAAGCGGATCGAGCGGTCGTCGTCGACCAGCCACACCACGCGGCGCGGGGCGTTGCGGACTTGCGGCACGGCGCTCACGGCGTCACCGGAATCAGCAAGCTGAAGGTGGTCGCGCCCGGCCGGCTGACAAAGGCCAGCGTGCCGCCATGTTCGCGGGCAATCGCCAGCGCCACCGGCAACCCGAGGCCGGTGCCTTCATCGCGCCCGGTGACGAAGGGCAGGAACAGGCTCTCACGCAGGTTTTCCGGCACGCCCGGCCCGTCGTCGCAGACATCGATCTTCAGCGCCAGACGGCAGCTCTTGTCGCCGATACGCGCACGGCGCTCGGCGCGGGTGCGCAAGCGAATGGTGTGCGCGCCCGATTGCAGCGCGTTGCGGGCGAGATTCAGCAGCGCCTGGGTCAGACGATCCGGATGGCCATCGATGTCGGGCAGGCTGGGATCGTAGTCGCGCAGCACCTCGACCCGACCACCGGCCTCGGCGCCGATCAGCGTGCGCACCCGCTCCAGCACTTCGTGCACGTTGAAGCTCTGCCCGGCGGTGGCCACATCCGGGCGCTGCAGCAAACGATCGACCAGACGCCGGATGCGGTCGGCCTCGGCGCGGATCACCTGCGTGTATTCCTTGAGCGCCTTGTTCGGCAGCTCGCGCTCCAGCAATTGCGCTGCGCCGTGCAAGCCGGCCAGCGGGTTCTTGATTTCGTGCGCCAATGCGCGCGCCATCTGTTCGGCGGCCGGTTCCGGCGTTGACACCACGCCCTCGCCGAGGTCCTGATCGTGCTCCGCCAGCGCGTGGAATTCGAGCACCACCATCGCCTCGCCGCGCCATTGCACCGGGGTCAGCGCGACATCGTAGCGGCGCGGCGTTTCTCGTTTGAGTTCCAGCAGCAGGCGCCGGGCAACGATGCGCTCGCGCTGTTCGATGACCCGCCTGGCCAGCTGCGGCAACTGGCTGTCGCCGATCGCCAGGTCAGCCACGCTGGCGCCGACCACACGGCGCTCGCAATAGGTCTCGATCAGCGCGCCGTTGGCATGCACCACGCGCTGCTGGCGATCGACGATCGCCAGCGGCGTGCTCAACTGATCGAGCAGCGCATCCGCGTCCGCGGATGCGCTGCCCGAAGGCGACGGTGACGTGCGCGGCGTGGCGGCGGTCAGGCCGACCACACCGCGGGCCAGAGCACGTACCAGTCGTGTCGCGGGCACCGTCCTGGCGCCATCAGGCCGAGAAGTACTGCAGGATCTCGACCGGATGCGTGCGCATCCGCAGCTCGGTGACTTCCTTCATCTTCAGATCGATGTAGCCGTCGATGAAGTCGTCGCTCATCACGCCGCCGGCCTTGAGGAACTCACGATCGGCGTCGAGCGCTTCCAGCGCCTGGTCGAGCGAATGGCACACGGTCGGGATCAACTTCTCTTCTTCCGGCGGCAAGTCATACAGATCCTTGTCCGACGGCGCGCCCGGATCGAGCTTGTTCTTGATGCCATCGAGGCCGGCCATCATCAGCGCGGTGAAGGTCAGGTAGCCGGAGTTGATCGCATCCGGGAAGCGCACTTCGATGCGCCGCGCCTTCGGGTTGGACACCCACGGAATGCGGCAGGAAGCCGAACGGTTGCGCGCCGAGTAGGCCAGCAGCACCGGCGCCTCGAAGCCCGGCACCAGGCGCTTGTAGCTGTTGGTGCCCGAATTGGTGAAGGCATTGACCGCACGCGCATGCTTGAACACGCCGGCGATGTAGTGCAGCGCCATCTTCGACAGGCCGCCGTACTCGTTGCCGCTGAACAGGTTCTTGCCGCCCTTGGCGATCGACTGGTGCACGTGCATGCCGCTGCCGTTGTCGCCGACCAGCGGCTTGGGCATGAAGGTGGCGGTGTGACCGTGCTGATGCGCGATGTTCTTGACCACGTATTTCAGGGTCAGCAGTTCATCGGCCTTCTTGACCAGCGTGTTGAAGCGCGTACCGATCTCGCTCTGGCCGCCGGTGGCGACTTCGGAGTGATGCACTTCGACCGGAATCCCCAAGGCTTCGAGGGTCAGGCACATGGCCGAACGGATGTCCTGGAAGGCGTCCACCGGGCCGGTCGGGAAGTAACCCCCCTTGACGCCCGGACGGTGGCCGGTATTGCCATGCTCGTAGGACTTGCCGCTGTTCCAGGCGCCCTGCTCGGACTCGATCTCGTAGAAATTGCCGTTGATCGACACGCTCGAACGCACGCTGTCGAAGATGAAGAACTCCGGCTCCGGGCCGAAGAACGCGGTATCGCCCACGCCGCTGGCCTTCAGATAGGCTTCGGCGCGCTTGGCGATGCCACGCGGGCAACGGCCATAGGGCTGCATGGTCGACGGCTCGAGCACATCGCAACGCAGCACCAGCGTCGATTCCTCGGCGAAGGGATCGACGAACACCGTGGACGCGTCCGGAAGGAGCACCATGTCGGATTCGTTGATGCCCTTCCAGCCGGCGATCGACGAACCGTCGAACATCTTGCCGTCCTCGAACACCGAGTCGTCGAGCGTGCTGGCGGGAATGGACAGGTGCTGTTCGCGACCGCTCATGTCGGCGAAGCGCAGATCGGCGAACTTGACGCCGTTGTCCTTGATGATTTTCTTGACTTTGTCGATCGACATCGGGGGCCTCCAGGGGAGAATGTGAGGGAATGCGGGAGTTGCTCAGCAATCGTTGTGCCACGCACAAAAACGCGGAGAATCAAGGATGCGACGCGCTTGCGCGCATCATGACGGTGCAGCATATCGAGCAGTTGCACCAGTATGGTGCGAATGCTGCCGCGATGCCATCGCGACTTGGGTCGAGTGCCCGATCGCGGTGACCGGATGAGGCCGTGTTGGTTGTCGGTGTTGGCGCTGGAACGCGCAAGAATGTCGCAGTCGCAGCTCGGGTTGGCCCGCCAGGACGGCGGGACCCAAGAACCATCCCCGTCACGTCGTCCCTGCGCGCTGACGTGACCTACCCAAATGACGAGCCCATGTCCGCACCTACCCCAGCAAGCAGTATCCCCAACAGCTGGCGTGATCGCCTGGGCACCGGTCTGGCGCAACTGCACCTCACGCTCGACCCTGGCGTGCAACAGCGCCTGCTCGAATACATCGCCCTGCTGCTGCAATGGAACGCGGCTTTCAACCTGACCGCGGTGCGCGAGCCGCTGGCGATGATCGATCGCCACTTGATCGATTCGCTGGCCGTGTTGCCGTTCGTCCCGGGACCCGATCTTGCCGATATCGGCACCGGCCCCGGCATTCCCGGCCTGGTGCTGGCGCTGGCGCGACCCTTCGAGCGCGTCTGGCTGGTCGACAGCAATGGCAAGAAGGCGCGCTTCATGCGCGAGTGCCTGCGCCAGCTGGCGCCGCCCGGCGTCAGCGTGCACGAGCAACGCGCACAAGCGCTGCCCGCCGGGGCCGACTTTTCGCAGGTGATCTCTCGCGCCTACACCGAACTGGCCGATTTCGTCGCCAGCACGCGCCAGATCATCGCCGCCGACGGCCGCTGGCTGGCCATGAAGGGCAAGCGGCCAGATGCGGAGCTCGCGCGCCTGCCGGCCGATATCGTCATCGAGGCCATCCATCGCCTCGACGTACCGGGCGCGGATGGCGAGCGGCACCTGGTGGTGATGAGTAGCTCGGGCTAAGGCCGCAGGCCGCCCGCAACGACGAATGCAGGTCGCGTTGCCCGCGTTGCGGGCTACGTAACCAAGGGCGCGCGACGGTCGCGCAGGCCGAAAAGCGCGGCCAACCTGTCCTCCTGCCCTGCGTCGCGCAAGGCTTGACCGCCATCAAGGGCGGTTTCGCGGCGCGCGCTAGCCTGTGCGAGCTGGCCTCAGGAGGCGCGCCGTGTACGCACATATTCTGGTTCCCCATGATGGGACACGACTGTCCGAGTCGGCGCTCGCCCATGCCGTGCACTTGGCGAAGGTGATTTCAGCACGCATCAGCGTGCTGCATGTGGTGACCGATTTCGTCGGCGATGCGTCGATGGAGGTGCCGTTGCTGGCGACCACTGGCCGCGAGGCCTTCCAGCAGCGATCGATCGGCGAGGCCGAAGCGATCCTCGCCAGCGCGGCACGCATCGGTGCCGCCCACGGCGTGACGATCGAAGGCCACTTCCTGTTCGCTGCCGACCCCTACAAGGCCATCGTCGATGAAGCGCAGCGGCGCGGCTGCGATCTGATTGTCATGGCCTCGCACGGACGGCGCGGCCTGGAGTCGCTGCTGATCGGCAGCGAAACGCAGAAAGTCCTGACCCATTGCCGCATCCCGGTGCTGGTCGTCCGCAACTGAGCGAAGCCCGACGATGAAACACTTGACTCCGATGCAACTTGGCGTCTTGCGCGATCTACTGCTGGCCCGTGAGAGCAAACTCGCGGCTGAGATCGAGACGGCGTTGGCGCGGGCGCAGGGTCATCAGAGCGCAGGTCGCGAAATCGACCCTGGCGTCGATGACCTCGATACCGCACTCGGCTTTGCCGAGGCGCTGCGCGACCAGGGCGAACTCAATGCCGTGCGTGCCGCGCTTGGACGCATGGATCGCGGCACCTATGGCCGTTGCCTGAGTTGCGGCGTTGCCATTCCCATCGAACGCCTGCGCGTGCAGGCCGATGCCGGCCTTTGCCTTGTCTGCCAGACTCGTACCGAAGCGCACGCTGCTCATGGGCCGATGGCACCCCGTGGCGCTTCCGTGCGACGGTCATAATCGCACCTGGGAGCTCGAACACGTCGTGCGGCAGCGCTCGGTTTGGGGTTGCACAGCCTCGTGAGTCCCGCAAGGTTGCAGAATCTGCATGAATCAAGCCGCCGAGATCTTGATTGTCGACGATGAAGCCGATATCAGGCAGCTATTGCGGATTTACCTCGGCGCCCAGGGTTTTCGCGTCAGCGAAGCCGACACCGGGGCGGCGGCACGTCGGTCGCTGGAGCGGCAGCGTCCGGATCTGGCACTGGTCGACCTTGGCCTGCCTGACGAAGATGGTCTGTCGCTGATCCGCAACCTGCGCGAACGTTACCAGCTGCCGATCATCATCCTGACCGGCCGCGGCGAAACCATCGACAAGATCGTGGGCCTGGAACTGGGCGCCGACGACTACGTCACCAAGCCTTTCGACCTGCGCGAACTGCTGGCGCGCATCAAGAGCGTGCTGCGCCGCAGCGAAGCCCCGCTGCGTGATCCGGGCGAGGTCGACACGCTGCGTTTCGCCGGCTTCGAACTGCGTTTGAAGGAGCACCGGCTGTGCGACGCCAGCGGCAGCGAAATCCCGTTGACCCACGGCGAATTCAAGCTGCTGGCGGCGCTGGCACGCAATGCGCAGAAGACCCTGTCGCGCGACGCCATCCTCGATCTGACCCATGGCCGCGAGGCCGGTCCCTACGATCGCACCGTGGACATGCAGATCACCCGACTGCGGCGCAAGCTCGGCGAAGATCCCAAGCTGCCCAGCGTCATTCGTTCGGTGCGCGGTGTGGGCTACATGCTGGCGTGCCCGGTGGAGTCCTGACATGCCGCGGATGCGCGTTGATCCAAAACTGCTGGAAGCCCTGGCCGATGCTGCACCCGACGCCTTGCTGGTCGTCGACAGCAAGGGCCGCATCCAGTTTGCCAACCAGGCGACGCTGCTGATGTTCCGCTACCCGGCGACGGCGCTGATCGGCAAGCCGATCGAAACCCTGATCCCGGCACGCTTCCACCCGCGCCATCGCGTCGATCGCTCACGCTATGCGCGAGATCCGCGCAACCGTCCGATGGGTTTGAACCTGGAACTGGTCGGCCGACGCGGCGATGACAGTGAATTTCCGGTTGAAGTCAGCCTGAGCCCGCTGGGCGTGTCCGGCGAGCGCCTGGTGGTCGCCGCGGTGCGCGACGTCACCGAACTGAAGCGCTCGCGCGAACTGCTGCGCCGAAGTCAGCGCCAGGTGGCGCTGGCGCAACTGGCCGAGCACGCGGTCAGTACCATCGGCGTCGAGAGTTTCTGCAAGGACATGCTGCAGGTGCTGGCCGAGCTGCTGAAACTCAGCCACGCCGGCGTGTGCGAGCGTGGCCATGAGGGCAAGCATCTGCGTTTCGTTGCTGTCCATGGCTGGGACGATGGGCAGGCGCTGGCGGGGATCGGCCGTGTGCTGCCGTCCGCGCGCCTGCAACGACTGCTGACCGGGGACACCCAGCAGGTGCTGCTGATGCCCGGCAAGAACGCACGCCGCGATCCCGCCAGTTATCTGACTGGCGCCATCATTTCGCTGCGCGGGCCGTCCAAGGTGCATGGACTGCTGTCGCTGTTCCGGCGGTCCGATGAGCCGCTCAGTCCCGACGAGATCATGTTCGCGCAGAGCGCGACGCACCTGGCGGCGGCGGTGTTCGAACGCCTGCACCACCAGAGCCTGTTGTTGCAGGCGTCGAAGATGGAGGCACTCGGCCAGTTGACGGGCGGTGTCGCCCACGATTTCAACAACCTGCTGACCGTCATCAGCGGCAACCTGCAGATCCTCGAGGATGTGCTGTTCGATCAACCCGATGCGCAGGCATTGGTGGCTTCGGCCGCGCGTGCCGCTCGCCGCGGCGCCGATTTGACCAGCAAGCTGCTGGCCTTCTCGCGCAAGCGCCAGCTCACCGCCCAGGCGGTCGACTGCGCGCACCTGCTCGGCGGCATGCGCGATCTGCTGCAGCGCACGCTCGGCGAGGGCATCGAACTGCGCTACCGCATCGACCCCGACCTGCAGCATGCGCTGGCTGACCCCGGGCAACTGGAAAGTGCGGTGCTCAACCTGGCGCTGAACGCGCGCGATGCGATGCCCCGCGGCGGCGCGCTGACACTGTCGGCGCACCAGCGCGCGAGCTCGCGGTTGGCACGCAACGGCGCCGACACGGTGGTCGTCGAAGTCAGCGACAGCGGCGAGGGCATGAGCCGCGAAGTCATTGCGCGCGCGCTGGAACCCTTTTTCACCACCAAGGCCGCCGGCAAGGGCACCGGATTGGGCTTGAGCATGGTCTATGGCTTTGTCCGCCATTGGGGCGGCGACGTGCGCATCTACAGCGAGCCCGGATTGGGTACCACCGTGCGCCTCTTGTTGCCAGCGGCGCCGGTGCAAGGCGCGCCGACGGTACTGCAATCCCAGGGGCAGAAGCTGCGTGGGCGCGAACATCTGCTGGTGGTCGAGGACGACCCGGAAGTCGCCAGCATTGCCAAGGCGCAATTGCGCTCGCTGGGCTACCAGGTGACCGAGTCGGCCAGTATCAATGGCGCCATCGAGGCGCTGACCGTGCATCGGGACATCCGTCTGGTGTTTACCGATGTGGTTCTGCTCGGTGGCGAGACCGGCTTCCAGCTGGCCGATCGGCTACGCGTCGAGCAGCCGGAATTGCCGGTGCTGTTCTGTTCCGGATACGCCGAGGCGGCACTCGAAGATCATTTCAGCGCCGGCGCCGAGCGCCCGCGGATTCTGGCCAAACCCTATGCGCGGGAAGATCTGGGCGCGGCGATTCGCGCGCTGCTCGATCGAAAGCCTGGGCGCGCGGGCGACGCGCGTCCCTGAGTCGCGCCAGCGCCCCGGCGCGCCGACGCGGAACGCCCGCCAGCCCGCATCGATTCAGCCCCCGGCGGCCTGCGCCACCGAGCACAGGAACTCGCGCACGCCCAGTGGTTTTTTCTGCACGCGGACAACATGAGCGGCGCGCGCGGCGCGCTCCATGTCGGCGCCATTGTCGGAGGTCAGCAACATGACCGGCACTGGTTGTCCGGATGCACGCACGCGTCTGGCCAGTTCCAGGCCATCGATGCCGGGCAGATCGCTGTCGGTGATCAGGCAATCGAAGTGCGTGGTGGCGGCGATGCTCTCGAAGCGCTCGGCACTGACAAAACTCTGGCAGCGGTAGCCTGCGCGGGTGAGCAGCGTCTGGATGAACTCGCGGACGTCGGCGTCGGGCTCGACCACACCGATCAGGAGCGTCGGCGACGCCTGTTCGACATGGTCGCCCATGATCAGTGCGCCAGGCGGCGCGCCGCCAGTTCGCTGTGGTGGCGCACATTGAGCCCGGCGAGCATGCGCAACTTGTCGAGCTCGCGGATGCGCACGCCACGTTTGACCACTTCGATGACGCCTTCACGATGCAGCTTCGACAGGGTGCGGCTGACCGTTTCCAGTTTGAGGCCGAGGTAACTGCCGATCTCTTCACGCGTCATCGGCATGCCGATGGCCGAGCCGCAGCTGAGTTCGGTGTGGCCGCGTTCCGACAGATCGATCAGGAACTGTGCGAGACGTTCTTCGGCGCGCAGCGAGCCGAGCAGCAACAGCGTCGACTGTTCGCGTCGAATCTGGCCGCTCAACATGCGAAACAGCGCCGCCTGAATCCGCGGGACCGACTGGCCATGGCGTTCCAGCAGCGCGAACGGCAGTTCGCAGACCACGGTGTCGTCCAGCGCGCCAGCCGAACTGGCATGTTGGTGCAGACCTACCGAATCCAGACCAACCAGATCCCCCGGCAAGAAGAACCCGGTAATCTGTTCGCGGCCATCCTCAGTCAGTACCGACACCTTGAGCATGCCGCTGCGTACCGCGTACAGCGACTCAAAAGAACCGGAAGCGTGGAACAGATAGTCGCCGCGCGCCAGGTGGCGCTCCTTGAGTTCCGGGAAATCGCGCAGATCGAGCCGCAATCCACTGGACAGCGTCCCCAACACGCAGGGCTGTGCGCAATGACCGCATACATTTGCTTCGCATCGCTTGGCCGCCATGATCGACATCACACTCTCCATCCAAATTTGCTCATCGCCATGGGTGCAACCTTAGGCAAGAACCCGCAACAAAGCCGACACACAGCGGTCACGCTCGGTAACAGCAGGTAACAAGTCGGGGTTTGATCAAGGGTATTGCAGCGGATTGCTGGTTTCGGGCAAGTCGGCGATCTCGTCCACCCGCGGCAATCCTCAAGCCAGACCGCCCGCGCGTCCGTGCGCTGCCGAGCTTTGGGTCGATCGCAGGTGTGCTGCGCACCACGGCGAGACCTCAAGGCCAGCCATGCGCCACCCGAAGCGCCGCGGTCCGTGGCTGCATCTGCCGCAATTGGGGCCCGCGCGCCGCGTGGCATCATCGCGCACTCGTCCGCGCCCCCCGCTTCCATGCTGATCCTCGGTCTCTCCGCCTATTACCACGACAGCGCCGCCGCCTTGCTGCGCGACGGGACCATTGTGGCCGCAGCGCAGGAAGAGCGTTTCAGCCGGATCAAGCACGATGCGCGCTTCCCCAGCCATGCCGTGCGCTATTGCCTGCAGGAGGCTGGCGCCACGCTGGCCGATATCGACCATGTGGTCTTCTTCGAGAAGCCATTCCTCAAGTTCGAGCGTCTGCTGGATACCTATCTGGCATTCGCGCCGCGGGGTTTCCAGAGTTTCGCCACGGCCATGCCGATCTGGCTGCGCGACAAGCTGTTCCAGAAGAAGCTGATAGCCGATGAGTTGGCGGCGATAGCGGCCGACACCGACTTTGGTGGGTCCGGACCTAGTCCGGAGGCTTTGGCTTCGGCTGCTGGAAGAGCGTCCGGACAAGGTCCGGACCCACGACAGCAACAGCGTTTCGCTCTGAAGAACCCGCTCGCCTTCTCCGAACACCACCTCAGCCACGCCGCCAGCGCCTTCTATCCCTCGCCGTTCGAACGCGCGCTGGTGCTGACCATGGACGGCGTCGGCGAATGGGCGACCACGACCGCGGCGATCGGCCACGGCAAGCGCCTCGACATCCTGCGCGAGATCCACTTTCCGCATTCGCTCGGGCTGCTGTACTCGGCGTTCACCACCTACTGCGGCTTTCGCGTCAACTCCGGCGAGTACAAGCTGATGGGCCTGGCGCCCTATGGCGAGCCGAAGCATGTCGATCTGATTCGCCAGCACCTCATCGACATCAAGGACGATGGCAGCTTCCGCCTCAACCTCGACTACTTCGATTACTGCACCGGTCTTTCGATGACCAACGCGCGCTTCCACGCGCTGTTCGGTGGCCCGCCGCGCGCGGCCGAAGCGCCCATCGAGCCACGCCATCTGGATCTGGCCGCCTCGATCCAGAAACTCACCGAGGAAATCGTTCTGAAGCTGGCGACCGCGCTGCAACGGCAGACCGGCGAACGTCATCTGTGCCTGGCCGGTGGCGTGGCGCTGAATTGTGTCGCCAACGGCAAGCTGCTGCGTGAAGCGGGTTTCGACGCCATCTGGATTCAGCCGGCTGCCGGCGACGCCGGTGGCGCGCTCGGTGCCGCGCTGGCGCACTGGCATCGCGCGCAGGACCAGTCGCGCGCGCCGGTCGGTCCCGGCGGGGACGGCATGGCCGGTGCGTTTCTCGGGCCGCGCTTCGATGACGATTCGGTCGCCCGGACGCTCGACCGCCTGGGCGCCGTCTACACGCGCCTGTCCGACGCCGAACTGGTCGCGACCGCGGCGCGCGATCTGGCCGACGGTCAGGCCATGGGCTGGTTCCAGGGCCGCGCCGAATACGGCCCACGCGCGCTCGGCAACCGCTCGATCCTGGCCGATCCGCGGCGCGCCGACACCCAGTCGGTGCTCAACCTCAAGGTCAAGTTCCGCGAATCCTTCCGCCCGTTCGCGCCCTCGGTGCTGGCCGAGCGCACGCGCGAGTGCTTCGATCTGGACGCGGAAAGTCCGTACATGCTGATCGTGGCGCCAGTGGCCGAGCAGTGCCGGCTGCCGGTCGATGTGTCAGCTTCCGGTCTCGATCGCCTGAAGCAGATTCGCTCGACGATTCCGGCGGTGACCCATGTGGACTACTCGGCGCGCGTACAGACGGTGCGCGCCGACGCCAATCCTCGTTTCCACGCCCTGCTGACCGCCTTCCATGCGCTCACCGGCTGTCCAACGCTGGTCAACACCAGCTTCAACGTGCGCGGCGAACCCGTGGTCGGCTCACCCGAAGACGCCTTCCGCTGCTTCATGGGCACGCATCTCGATCGCCTGGCGATCGGCAACTGTTACCTGCTCAAGTCCGAACAGCCCGCCGCGCTGGCGCGCGAGTACGCGCACCTGTTGCCGGCGGATTGAAGGTGTGGGCGCGGGTTAAGCCCGCAATGAGGAGCATCGCGCGCAAGCGCGCTCCTACAACCTCGCCGAAAGTCCACGCAAGAATTGCAGGAGCGCGCTTGCGCGCGAACACCCTGAGGTTATTCGAACCCGTTCGATGTCCCGCCCAGCGCGACGTGGATCACCGCGAGGTTGTTGCCGAGGTCCGCGTCGCCATAGTCATAAGGCAGATCGACATGGAACACGCCCCGCGCGCCCTCGCCGCCGTTCGCCTGCGCTGGGCCGAAGTTCGGGTCGTGGATCTCGTAACGCAAGCGCATCAGCGCGCTGGCACCCAGGGTCAGGGTCTGGTCGAGGGAACTGCCCAGTTGCGTCGGGCAGGTGCCGCTGCCGAAGACCATTTCGCAGCCGCGCAACTGCGCCTTCAAGCCATCCTCGGTCGATGCGAATCCGATCACGATGCCGGCGTACGCGGCGGTCGAATTGCCTTCGACTTCGATTACCACCTCGGTCGACGATCCGAGCGCCGTGATGGGATCTTCCGTCCCAACGCGTCGCAGCAGGATGTCGCCGTGATCGGCACTCGGCGCAGGCCACCGCTGCAGTTGCGGCATGTTCAATCCGCGCGCATCGACGCTGCGGTTCTCGACCAGCGCGGAGCCGTCGAAGCTGACGCCGGTGAGGCTGCCGAGGCCGAGCGCAGGTGAGCCCAGCGGGGCATCGTAGTTCTGCGCGTACTGGTGTTCGGCGCCGATGAAACCGTTGTTCAGCGCCACCGTGGTCAGCGCGTAGCGCTCTTCGGTATTGGGCTCCCGGTCGTCCACCAAGCGCAAGCTGCGCGCCCACTGGTGCGAACCGGTGGCACCGTTGATGGCGCGCACGGTCAGCCAGCGACCGTTGAAGACAGTCGGGTTCTGCAGCCACTCGATGGCGCCGGTGGTGCCATCGATACGCGCCAGCAGCGGTCGCGACACACCGACCTGATCAGGCTCGGCACCGGTCATCCGCGACGTCAGCAGAACGTCGCCGTCGGCAATCCGCGTGATCAGGGGCGAACGCACCGTCGCCGTCGGCGCGCCGGGTTCAATGGTCCAGCTGGCGACGCCGTCGACCGCCATGCGACGGTCGACCTGGGTGCGAGTGCGCCCGTTGACCAGCGACTGGCGCACCGAGTGCAGGTCGCCATTGGGGATCGACAAGGTCGCGACCAATTGACTGGTGGTCGGCAACTCCTGCGACCAGAGATCGCTACCATTCGCAGGACTCAGCACCGCCAATGCCGCACTGCCGCCGAACCGATTCACGATGAGATCGTTAGCGCGGACGCCGAGCAGATTGGCCTGCGCCGGAACACTCCAGAGAAGCTGCCCGTCGGCTGCCGACATGCGGCTCACCAGTGGGATGAAATCGGTGCAGGCCGGCGGATTCAAGCAGTCCTGGCTGCGCACATGCACGCTGCCGTCGGAAGCGGAGATCGGCTGCGCACTTGCGCCGCGTGACAGCGCGGTCTGCCAGAGCAGTGTGCCGTTGTCGGCGTTGACCGACAGTATCGCCTGGCGCAGTTCCGGCGGTGCCGGATCACGGGTGAAGTCGTAGTACACCACGACGATGAGGCGCCCGGCAGACCCGGCGCTGACATTGACGCCGGTCACCCTGTTCGGCTGTTCCGACAGTTCCACCTGTTGCGACCACAGCGGGGCGCCGTTTTCCGGATCGAGCCGGCGCACGCGCACGCCGCGCTGGTCGGCGCCAAGCCCTGCAAGCGCGGCATACGGGATGCTGCCGACGAATTCAATGTCGGCGGGCGAACCGCCAGACCCTCGGCGACCGCCATATGCGCTTGACCAGCGCGCCGGTCGCGGCGTTGCGGCGCTGCAGGTGCAATTGCGCGGCACCGTCGTCGACCGACCAGGCGATATGCAGATCGCCGCCGATCTGGCGCCAGTCGACCGCGCCGCCGGGAATCTCCACCGCCCAATCGATGCCGCCATCGCTGCTGCGGCGGCGTTCGGCGACAGTGCCTAGTCCACCCGGAAGCAGTTGCTGGCTGGCCACCAGCAATGCGCCGTCGGCGGCAGCCTGCAACTCGGCGGGCAGCATCGTCGGCAACGTCGTCCGCCAGAGCACGGCGCCGCCGTGACTCAAGGCCACCAGCGTCGATTGGGTGGTCTCCTCGCGCGTCGACAGCGCCAGCAGAGTGCTGCTGGCGACGAATCCGCACGGGCCATCGCTGTAGTCCACCGCGGGCACCCGCGTGGCCCGCAACGCGCGCCGTCGGCGCCGCTGCGGCGCTCGAACACCACATCGACCTGACCGCCGCCCAGTTCGAAATACGCATGGACGCTGTCGTGCGCCGAGTTTCACCGGCGCGCAGGACTCGAACACGCGCGCGGGCGCGGCTTCGCGCTGACGCTGCCACTGCAACGCGCCGGTTGCCGCGTCCAGCGACACCAGCAGCGGATCCGGAAAGCGTTCGCCTCCTGCCAGAGAGCTCTCGCGATAGAACAGCGACAGCGGAATCGACGTGTCGATGGCGGTCGGCAACTGAAACGCCACTTCCGCCGGGTCCGGCTGCAGATCAAGCAGATTGCGCAGCCAGACGAGGTCGCCATCGCTACCCTTGAGGCGCATCAGCTCGTTGCCCGACGCCAGCAGCACATCACCGTTGCCAAGGAAGCGCGCCTGACGGCCGTAGCGCGGACGCACCCACTGGATCTGGCCCGCCGCATCGACCATCACCACCAGCGCCCGAGTGTTTTCGAGCTCGGTCATTGCCAGCAACACCCGATTGCCCTGAGTCGCCAGGACCGTCTCGGGAGACAGGCGTCCGCCGCTGAGCGGCTGGTGCCCGAACTGCCCCAACAGCGCGCTTCCATCGGCATCAAGGCGGACAGTGCCAGCGAGGCCCGAGCGACTGGTTTCGGAGGCCACCATGAAGGCACTGCCATCGTCCAGCAGCACATGCTCGGTGCGACTGTAGTGGGCGTCGTAGGGTATGACTTCGGATTCGGTGGATGACCAGATTGGGGTGATCTGCGCGAACGACGGGGTGGCGACGGCCAGGGCGGCCAACAGGGCTAAGCGCATCGAGGAGGACGGGGCCAGCGGAAGCAGGCGCGCAGTTTACACTCCGCAACATGAATTTTCCGCGGCAGGAAGAGCATCGCGCGCGAGCGGCTCCTCAACACCTGCACCAGGCTTGCTGTTGGTGTAGGAGCGCAAATGGCCGCTGTTACCTTCAACGACACCAACAACCAACACCAGGAAAAGCCCCCGTCGCCCGGGTCAGTCGATAAGCCGGGTTTTGTCGTGAACGGTCATTCCTCTGGGACCGACGTCACCGTCGGCCTCAAGCAGCCAACCCGGGGAAGACGCGAGCCGCGCCATGCTCCCCCTATTTAGCCTTGCTGCAGGTGGGGTTTGCCGTGCCGTCGCGTGTTGCCACCGACGCGGTGCGCTCTTACCGCACCGTTTCACCCTTGCCCGCACTCGCCTTGCGACGAGCCGCTGGCGGACTGTTCTCTGTTGCACTGTCCGTGGACTCTCGCCCCCCAGATGTTATCTGGCACCTTGCTCTATGCAGCCCGGACTTTCCTCGATGCAGTGCCCTTGCGGGCCCGCACCGCGACCGTTTAACCAACGCCCGACGACGGGGACGCGGAGTGTAGCGGTTGTTGGTTGTTGGTTGTTGGTTGTTGGTTGTTGGTTGTTGGTTGTTGGTTGTTGGTTGTTGGTTGTTGGTTCAAGATGCATCGCGCGCCAGCGCGCTCCTACAATTCTTGCGTGGACTTGCCCCAGATCTGTAGGAGCGCGCTTGCGCGCGAGCTTTGATGCTGGCTTGCGAAACATCCTCGTTCCCACCGGGCCTTACGGAACTATTGCCCGCGTCAAGGACCATACTGTGTACGCGCCCAATCCCGCAGGCGCAGTCAGGAGTCTGCACATGGGCAGCGTCGCCGGCCTGCTCTGGGGCGTGGTGTTCAGCTCCATCGGTCTTGGCTATTTCCTTTACGGCAAGAAGCAGCGCTCGATCTCGCCGCTGCTCTTCGGCGTCGCGCTGATGGGCTTTCCGTATTTCGTCAGCAACACCTGGGTGATGTTCCTGGTCGGCGCAGCGCTGACTGCGGGGCCGTATTTCATTCGGCTGTAGCGTCACTGCTCGGTCAGGCGTGACTCGCCGCAACGTGCCGTGAATCGCTCCGCGACTCACCTTCGGGCCCGGTGTACGCGCGTCAACGCTCGCGGGATAACGGCGAGGGGTTGCGCCATGGCCGTCTTGCTACAGGCCGCGGCTCAGGGCTTCGGCGGCAAGGGCAGCGGATCGAACAGGCCAACGACATCGCCAGCGCGGATGCGCCGCAACAAGTCGGCGCGATGCGACTGGATCAGTTCCCGCGCGCGGGCGCCGTGGTAGGCGTCGAACAGCATGGTTTCGTAGTCCGGATAGCCGCAGTAGCCGCGCAGCGCGCAGCTGCGCCGCAGTGCGTCGCTGTCGCCGCCACACGGCGCGCCGAGGTCGCAGCCGAGCAGCGAGAACAGGGTCACTGCGCCGTAGCCTGCATACGGACCGAGCAGGTCTGCGCGCGCCACCAGGCTGTTCTCCAGCACACGACCGACGTCGGCCAACAGTTCCGGACGGCCAGCCAACAGCGCCTGCTCCAGCATCTGCCGCATCGAGATGGCCTGATTTGCGTCGATCTCGATCGAACCAGTCGTGGCGGCCAGCGCGCGCAGTCGGTCCCTGATGTCCGTCGATTGCCGGGCACGCTCGATCAGTTGCGCCTTCAACGCCGCAGCACGATCGCTGTCGGGCACCAATGCCCACTCGCCACAGCGCTCGATCGCCCATGCGCGCGCCTCGGCGTAGGGCTTGCGCTCAAGCGCAGCGGCTTCGTCGCCCAGCCATTGCCACTGCTGTTCAAACAACAGCGTGGGATCGGACCCCGTCAGTTCTCCGCACCACTGCAGCATGCGCAGCGCCTCGCCGGGAGCAAGGTCCTTCTGCAGCAGCGGATCGACACTGTCGATCGGCGCCGCGGCTGGGGCCGTGGCGGTGTCGACGCGGTTCGCAGTGGCGACGCTTGGAGCCGTTGCACTCGGCGACGAGGCGGCCGATGTGGTCGTATCAGTCGCAGCTGCCTGCTGGACTGGCGCACCAGGTGTCACCCGTGCAACCGTGGTCGGCAACTGCGCGGGCAGCCACCAAGCGGTGAATGCGACCGCCGCAACCAGGACCAGCAGACCCGCCCGACGCTGTCGCATCTATTCAGGGCCCCGGCGGCGGAATATCGAAGATCGCAGCGAGTTCGCCCCGTCGCAGCATCTCCAGCAAGGCCCGCCGCTGTCCCTGGACGATCTGCCACTGCCGCGGCGGCAGCAGTTGCAGCAACTCCTCCTCGTAGCTGCCCTCGAAGCAATGGCCGTGGCTGAGACATATGCGCCGCTGCAGCGCGCCGCCCGCCGCACAGTCGTAGCCGAGGTCGCACGCGGCGAGAGTCCAGACCTCACCGGTGAAACGACTCCCCTCGGCAAAGGCCTGGGCGAGGTCAACCAAGGTCTGCGGGTTGCCTGGATCGAGGTGGGCGATTGCGAGCGACTGCTCAGCGCGCCACTCTTCAAGCGGTGGCGGCCAGTGCCGCTCGCGCTGCGCATCGAGCAGTTGGCCGAGGGGATCGCCACTGGCTGCCCACAGCGCCAGCGCCTCTTCGACCATGGACTGCCAGCGGAGCATCGCGCGCTCCTCGTCCGTTTCCGGGAACAGCAGCCGGCATTCGCCGATCAAACTGCCCATGAGTTCTGCTCGCAGCTCGTTTCGGGGCTGGTCTGCACGCGCACCAAGATGGCTGGCGTAGCGGGGCTTTTCGTCAAACCGCTCGCCGTAGCTGAGGTCGGCGCATTCCATCACGGCCTCGGCCCAGTCCCGCGCTGCCTTGCGATCGCCCGAACGCGCGCGGCGTTCGACGGCCGCGAGGCGGGAGCCGGGTCGTTCTTCCGACGGCTCCGCTTCCCGCGGCCGCTGCCCGACTGAGTTGTCAGCGTCGTCGCTCCTGGGTCCTGCCGTCGTCGTGGTGGATGGCGGGGCGTGTCCGGACGTCGCTGTCGACGCCGGCGACCGCTCAGCCTCTGCCTGCGACGGCGACAATGCGCTGGCCACCGGCGACGGTGAGGGCTGCCCGAATCGAGCGCCAGCCACCACGCCATGATCGATCGCGATCCAGGCGATGGCCGCAAGGGCGATGATGGCGAAGAGCGTCAGTCGGATCCGCATGAATTCCAGCGGCGATATTCGGCAGGAGCAAGATTGTAATCGCTTGCTGGCGCAGTGAATCCGGCTTGCATCGCGTGGGCGAACGGTGATGCGAATAGTGCGGACGCGGGTTCAAGCCGCGACCGTGTCGCCCAAAGATCGCGGGGTAAACCCGCTCCCACAAAAAGCCCTGCCCGATTCCCCATTTCCCGGGACCCGATTCCCGATTCCCGATTCCCGATTCCCGATTCCCGATTCCCGATTCCCGACAACCAACAACCAACAACCAACAACCGTCTTCTCACACTCCCATCAACACATGCTCGCGCTCGACCTGGTCGAGGCGGATGCGGTTGACGAACAGCGAGAAGGACAGATAGCCGGCGAGGCCGTTCTTGCGGTGCATCCACGGTGGCAGGTACATCGGCGGGTCGATGAAACCCTCCTGCACATAGGGTTCCAGTTCGACCACGTCCTGCAGCGTCATCTTGCCGGCGAACAGATGCTGCGCCAGTTCCAGCTTGCCCGAGCGCAGAGCCCAGCGGAAGAAGGTGTGCACGCTGAGCAGGCCGTGCAGATAAACCGTGTCCTTGGTGAAGGCCGAGCGGCCCGTCGGTGGGCGCGCCGCGGAACACGCGCATCGCCGAGGTGAAGCTCTCGGTCTCGGTCTGGCCCTGCTCCAGGAAGAAGCTGAACACCTCGATGAAATTGGCGCCGCGCAGCGCCATGTCGATGGCCAGGATGCGCAGCGAAATGCGCTTCATGCGCATGATGTCGATCGAACCGGTGACCAGTTCGGAGAACACCGCGAGGCCCTCCTGGGTCGCCGTGATGCGCGGCGAATTCAGGCCCAGGCTGCCGAGATTGGTCTGCGCACGGCCGTTCAACGAGGTCAGCGAGTGCACGAAGGCTTCGTGTTCGAGCAGCTGCGACAGATCGTATTCGGAGAAGCAGGTGCCGGCGCGCAGGCGGATGCGGGTCGGGCCGGCGGCGGCCTTGGCCACCAGATCCGGATCGACCTCGACTTTGACCTTGTGATTGAAGAACACCGCGTCGAGCTTGCTTTCCAGCTCGGCCTTGATGATGTCCGCGCTCAGGCAGTACTCGACTTCGCCGAGGGCATCGTTGCCGAGGATGTCATCGGCGGCATTGATGAAATGCTGCGCCGCTTCGAGGTTGTTCACCGCCGATCCGGCAATGCGATCGCCCGGCCGGCCGTACAGATGCACCGAGTATTCGGTCATCTCCGGCGTGCCCAGGTGATCCAGCAGCAAGGTGGCAACCTGCCAGGAATGCGCGGTGCGCTGCAGGTAGTTGCCGATCGGGTGCGCGGCGTCGCATTGATGCGCGATGTTCTTCAGCGCGTGGCGGCGATCAGCGTAGTTGAACTTCTTGTACTCGATCTGCGGTAGCTCGTGCTTGCCGGCGCGCCAGTCGGCGAGGAATCGATCCTGCACCCGCTTGGGCCAGCTCAACGTGCTGAGCATCTTGATGTCCTTGACCAGCGACACCAGCTCGGCGTCGAGTTCGCGATAGCGGATCAGTTCCTCATCCATCGTCGCCTGCCGCTCCAGTCCGGGGTGGCCCCATCATCGCGCAAAAAAGGGGGTGATTGACGCCCGTCAATATGCACGACTATTGCAGCGCTACGCTGGCTGCCTTACACATGAGGAGTGCGCCGATGCGCATCTGGCAGGAACTGTTGACGAGCACCGAGGGCCAATTCGCGATCGGCGTGATCGGCTTCATGCTGATCATGGGCGGCTGGATGCTGGTCGTCGGCCTGAAGAAGTCGCGCGGCAAGGGTTGACGCGCCGGCTGCCTGGGAAAAGGCATCGCGCGCGAGCGCGCTCCTACAAATACTCCGAAAATTTGCGGAGGAAAGTAGGAGCGCGCTCGCGCGCGATGCAGTTTGCCTCAAAATATCAGCCGCACGCCCACCGACATTGTCTGCGGCTTGCCCGGCCGCACGCCCGACGGACGCCGCGACGCGACGTACTCCTCGTCGAGCAGGTTGTCGACCTTGGCGAACAACTCGGCACCGTCATTGAGTTGCCAGTTGGCGGCGAGGTCGAGGATCCAGTGCGCGTCGGTGCTGTAGTCGGGGTCGAGTTCGCCGCTGCCGGCCCGCGTGCGCATGTCGTCCACGTAGGCGGCGCTCATGAAGGTGCTCCAGCGCTCGCCCTCCAGGCCGGCCTCGAAGAACCACAGGTTCTCGGGCAGGTACGGCAGTTCGTCGCCGGCATTGACGTTGCTCCACTCTTCGAAGCTGCTGCGGAAGCTCGACTGGAACTCGCCGCGTGTGTACGTGTAGTTGGCTCGCAGCGGCATGCCGATGCCGCTGTCACCGAGTTCGGCGACCTGATAGTTGAGTTCGGCCTCGACGCCATAGACCTCGACCTCGCCACCGCTGTACTGGTCGCCGAGATTGCAGTCGCCGCCGGTGGATGCCGTGCAGGTGCCGACGAGATTGTCGTAGTCATTGAGGAAGCCGATCAGCTCGGCATTCCAGTCGCCGTCGGCGAAGCGCAGTCCTGCTTCGAAGTTGACGCTCTCCTCGGCGTCGACCGTGGTGCCGGGCGCCGGCGGCGAGTAGCCGCGATGAACGCCGGCCAGCAGTTGCCAGCGCTCGTCGACGTCGTAAGTGGCGCCGAGGCCGGGGATGAACGCGGAAACGTCGCGACGGGCGATCAGGATCGGCGGCTCACTGCGCCCGGTCGGCGTGCGCTGCCAGTCCGTGCGGATCAGCTCGATGTGCTCGTAGCGGACGCCGGGCAGCCACTGCCAGTCGCCGATGCGGATCTGGTCCTGCAGGTAAGCGCTCCAGGCCTCGGCTGCGACCAGCTGGTTGGCGTTGCTGCCGGGCGCGCTATCGGTCGTGCGCACCAGGCTGCCGCCGCGCATGGCGTAGCGGTCCTCGTCCTGGAAGCGGTCCTCGTTGTCCTCGTGGTAGCGCAGGCCGAGCTCGATCTGGTGCGCGCTGGTGCCCCAGTCGTGGCTGACGGCGAGCAGGCTCTGCACGCCCTCGGAACTGTAGCTGCGGTTGTTGTTGCGCAGGCGAAACGCGTTTGCTGGACTGTCGGCGCCGCGAATCCACGCCATCTCGTTCGCGAACCGGGCCGGGTCGGCGAGGATGTTGCCGAGCGTCTGCCCGTTGACGTTCTCGAGCTTGAACCAGTTGCGGGCGAAATCGTTGTTGTAGACGACGGTGGTCAGATCGACGCGCTCGCTGAACTGGATGTAGTGGCTGAGTTGCTGCTGCTCGTGCTCGGCCTGGATGTTGTCGAGGTGCGAGCCACGGTAACGCCGGTTCGGATCGGCGGCGAAATCGGCGTCGGTCAGGCCGAGATAGGTCTCGTTCGAATCCTGGTCGGTGTGGCCGATCTTCAGTTCCAGTTCCTGGTAGTACGTCGCGTCGGCCGCGCTGTTCCAGCGCACCTTGGCCAGGTGGTCCTGCAGGTCGAACCCCGCATCGCCGCCGCCGTCGATGTGCTTGAAGCCGTCGCTGCCCTGTTGCACAGCCTCGACCATGAAGCCGAACTGCTCGCCGGAGCCACCGGCCCATCCGTGGGCGTTGTAGGTCGAGTCTTCGCCGGCGATCAGCGACAGCCGCCCGGAGATCTGCTCGGTCGGAATCGCAGTGGACACCAGGTTGACCTCGCCGCCGGTGGTGCGCGGACCGGAACGGATCGACGCCGAACCCTTGCGCACTTCGATCGCGGTCATGCGCTCGACGGTCGGGAAGTAATAGGCCGCCGGCGCCGCGTAGGCGGCAGGGGCGATCAGCACGCCGTCTTCCATCACCGCGATGCGGTTGTTGCGATCGGTACCGGAGCCACGGATGCCGATGTTGGGACGCAAGCCGTAGCCGTCCTCCTCGATCAGGTACAGGCCGGGCACGCGCCGCAGCGCGCGATTGACGTCACTGGCAGCGTAGCGCTGCAGTTCCTGTTCGTCGACGTAGTCCGCGGAGCCGGGAATCTCGGCGGCGCGCTCGGCGCTGCCGATCACTGTCATGCGGTCGAGGCGCTGCATGGCGGCAGGATCGGGCGCCGGAGCAGCATTTGCGAGCGGCGACAGCAACGCCAACAGCAGGGCGTTGGGAAGAGTACGCATCGGGGTCATGGGAAAGCTCATCGCCAAGTCTCAAGGTGCATGCTAACGAGAATGATTCGCATGCACAATGAGAATAGCGATGGGCTGCAGCGTCGATGTTGACCAAGGTCAACCGGACGTTGTGCGGGCGACCTTGCGGGGGCCGAAGAAACGATCGCGGGCGGGCCGCCCCAGTTGTGGCGCCGGGTACGCGCCGGCGGAAACACCGCACTTGGCCTGGTGCGCGCCGGTGAACCGCGCGAAGCATCGGATCCGACAGCCGCTCACGCCGGCATCGGCGCCGGCTGCGGCTTCTTCAATGCCTCGATGGCCTCGGTGATGCCGCCCAGCGTCAACGGGAACATGCGCTCGGCGAAGGCGCGCTGGATGTGCTGGATGGTCGGCGTGTAGTTCCAGTACTCGCGCTCGGCGGGATTGAGCCAGACGGTCCTCGGCCAGGTCGCGAGCACGCGCTGCAGCCAGACCATCCCGGATTCCTCGTTCCAGCCTTCGATCGAGCCGCCCGGTTCCAGCAGTTCCAGCGGGCTCATGCTGGCGTCGCCGACGAAGATCACGCGGTAGTCCGCCGCGTACTTGTGCAGCACCTCGCGCGTCGGCGTGGTCTCCTGCCAGCGACGCTTGTTGTCCTTCCACACGCGGTCGTACAGGCAGTTGTGGAAGTAGAAGTGCTCGAAATGCTTGAACTCGGCCTTGGCCGCCGAGAACAGTTCCTCGCAGACGCGGATGTGTTCGTCCATCGAGCCGCCGATGTCGATGAACAACAGCAGTTTGATCGCGTTGTGGCGCTCCGGACGCAGCTTCAGATCGAGCCAGCCGGCATTGCGCGCGGTGGCATCGATGGTGCCATCCAGGTCCAACTCCTCGGCAGCGCCCTCGCGCGCGAACTTGCGCAGCCGGCGCAGCGCCACCTGGAAATTGCGCCGACCGAGTTCGACCTCGTCGTCGAGATTCTTGTACTCGCGCTTTTCCCAGACCTTCATCGCGCTCTTGTTGCGCGACGGCCCCGCCATGCGGATGCCTTCCGGGTGGAAGCCATAAGCCCCAAACGGCGAGGTGCCGCCGGTGCCGATCCAGCGGTTGCCGCCGCTGTGCCGCCCCTGCTGCTCCTCCATGCGCTTGCGCAGCTCGTCCATGAGCTTCTCCAGCGAGCCGAAGGCCTCGAGTCTGGCCTTCTCTTCCTCGCTCAACTCGCGCGCGAAAGTCTCGCGCAGCCAGTCGGCGGGGATATCCTTGAGCCAATCGGGCACCTTCTCGGCGAGACCCTCGAAGAAGGCCTGGAAGGCGCGGTCGTAGCGGTCGTAAAGGCTCTCATCCTTGACCAGTGCCGCGCGCGCGAGCGTGTGGAAGTCCTCGATCGACAATTGTGCGTGGCCCTGCTTCAGCGCTTCGAGCAGCACGAGAAATTCCCCCAGCCCGATCTTCAGGCCGAAAGCACGCAGGGTGAGAAGGAAGCGGATGAGCATGGGGGAACCATTTCGAGTGGGCCAGCGTGCCGGCGCTCTGGATGTTATCCGAGCGCATGACGTGTAAACACCACGCGCCCTCGAGCAAGGTACCGGCCGGATGCCGGCGACGTTCAGTCGCGCAAAGCGCCCATCGCGCGCACCGTTCTCGCTGCACATCATGCGTCACTACGCCCGGTAGATCGGCATCTGGCCCTGCTCGATGCCGACCATCTTGAAGCGGGCATTGAACGCCACGGTGATGCGTTCGCCTGCGCCGAGGTACGGGCGTACTTCGTGCAGCACCCAGGACGGGAACATCACCATTGGCGCCCGGGTGCGCGGACTGGAGGCTGCCCCGCATGCGGGGGGGGGGGGAGCTGCGGCTGTCCTCTGCGCTGTGGTCCGGGGCACGGCAAGACCGGACCAACTCGCCATCGGGTGGTTGTGCAGCGCGAAATAGCCGCCCTTGCGGGTGATGTGGAACCACGACTCGGCGGAGACATGCAGCTTGCGCAGTTGCTCGAGATCGTAGCCATTGAGCTCACGAATGGCGCGGTAGAGCTGGCCCCAACAGTAGTCGCGCAACTCCGTGACGGGCGCATCGGGCCAGTCGAACAACTGGAAGTTGCTCTCCCACAGCGCCGCGTTGCGCTGCACCAGTGGCTGCGGATTGGCATAGCGCTCGCCCGCGGTCTCGCGCTCGAGGAACAGTCGACGCAAACGCTCGTTCAAAGCGGCTGGGCTGGGGTGCTCGCAGAGCACGAAAGGCACCGCAAACCCTGGAGCAATCTGAAATTTGGCGGCGCTCACGGCGTCCGACTCCGGTGAGTTGATCAGGCCGCGAAGGCTACCTTTAGTCGACGCGTTCGGGTTTGACCAATGCCCCCGGCAGGCGCTAGCCGCTGGGGCTCACCGTGCCGGGGCCCGCGGCACCGCGCGGGTCGAGGCCAGCCCGACGCCGGGACTATTCCTGCTGCTCTTCGGCGGCCGTCCTCCCCTGGTTCTTGCGGCCTTCTTCGCGGGGCTCTTCGCGGGGTTCTTCGCGGGGTTCTTCGCGGGGTTCTTCGCGGGGCTCCTCGTAACGCGGCTCCTCGCGGACTTCTTCGCGGGGCTCCTCGTAGCGCGGCTCCTCGCGGACTTCTTCGCGGGGCGCCTCGTAGCGCGGTTCCTCGCGGACTTCTTCGCGCGGCGTTTCGAAGCGCGGCTCTTCGCGCGGCTCCTCATAGCGCGGCTCCTCATAGCGCGGCTCATCGGGGGTAGCCGCCCAGCCGGGCTCCTCGCGCGGCGGGTCCGCTGGCACCGCAAAACCCGGCTCTTCGGCGGGTGCCTCGGGCCGACTCTCATCACGACCTCGAGCAAAGCTGCCTTCTGGCGGCGGTTGGCCGGCGCCGGAGCCTCTGCGCGCGGTTTGTCCGGGGGCGGGCTGTAACGCGGGCGCTTCAAACTGCGGCGGGGCTTCGACCGAGGCGCCGGAATCGGACGCTGGCGGCCGATCGCCGCCCGGCCACCTCCGCCGGTCGCATCCGGCTCCGGCGTGGCTTGACCGGGCCCGAAGGTTGCACTGGCTCCGGTTCGCCATCGTCGACTTCCCGGCTCGCCGCGGTTTGCCCTCGTCGCGACCACGCGCCCGCCGCGCCGCAGCCTGCCAGTGCCCGGTCGCACACCGAAGCCATAGCTGCCATCCGGGGAACGGCGCATTGAAGCCCGGCGCCGGTGTTCCCGGCTCGACGACCTGCGAGGGCGCCTGCCGCGTGTCGACGACGGTGCCGGCCTCGACCGCGGCCGGACCATGGCCGGTGTCGCGTCCGCGCGGGGGCGGTGTCATGCCGGCGCCGGCCAGATCGCGCGCCTCCCAGTAGGCGGTGGTCGCCACGGCGCGCGGCGAAACCACGCGCGGCGGCGACGCCTGCATCGCCGGCAAGCCGACCGCGTCGATCACTTCGCGCCGGTAGTAGGAATTGCGCTCCATGTAGCGATAGTGCGAACGCACCTGTCCGATCCAGGTGATGGAAAAATGGTTGCTGTAGGTGATGAAGGTCGGCGAATTGAAGTACGGCTCCCAGTCCCACAGCGTGGAATAGGCGGTGTCGTAGGTGTAGTAATCGCGGCGCGGATAGCCTTCCCAAAGGTCGACGAAATAATCGTAGTCACTGCAATACCAATAGCCGCGATCGAAGCGGTAGAGGTCGAAGAAGTACAAAAGGTCGGCGGTCCAGCGCGTCAGCGGGCCGAGCGAGTAGACCCAGCCACGATTGGGATCGGCGGTGTAGACGATGCCGTAGCGATCGACGCTGTAGGCCCAGCCGGTGGTCGGGTCGAGGAACCACAGGTCGCCGCGATAGTAGGTGTAGACCACGCGGTAGCGCGGCGCACTGCGCCAGTTCCAGCGCGCGTCGAAGGGACGGTAATAGACGCGCACGGCGCCCGGCGGCGGTGCGTTCCAGCGCGCATGGCGCGAAGGACTGGCGACACGCACCTGCTGGCGCCAGTAGCCGTAATCCTCCTGATAGCTGGGCGTCAGCATCGCGACTGCGATTGCGCGGCGCGCGCGCTCGCCCACTGCGCGTGCGCGCCGGGCGCGACGCACATCGAGAGTGCAGAAACAGACAGTGCCAAGACCCGCAAACCTTGACCCATGAGCCACCTCGCAAGATCACGCAAGAGCCGTACCCACGATGGGCACGGAACGATCGCGTATGCCGATGATCCTGCGCGAACGCGACTGAAGGCGCGCCCAACCTTGATCCGGCGGCGCCGAGCAAGCGTTCAGGAAGTCGCGGGCAAGCGCGCTCCTGCATCGCCGGAAGTCCCTGCGAGGGGCGACCTTGCCACAGCATCGCGCGCGAGCGCGAGCCGCGACCTTGGGCGCGAAAAACCAGGCATGGCCGCGCGCAATCGCCTCAGCCCAGCCCCAGCCCCGGTGGATATTCGGGTTTCTGATCGCGCGCCAGCAGGGACTTGAGTCCATTGGCGGGGGTGGTTTCGCCGTGCAGCACTGCATGCACGCGAGAAGAAATCGGCAGGTCCAGATTGAAGCGTTGTGCCAGCCGCATGACTTCATCGGCGGTCTGCACGCTCTCCACGACCTGGCCGATTTCAGCCACCGCCGCAGCCAGCGCCGTGCCACGTCCGAGCGCCAGTCCGAGGCGGCGATTGCGCGACAGGTCGCCGGTGCAGGTCAAGACCAGATCGCCGAGGCCGGCCAGACCAATGATGGTCTCGGCGCGACCGCCGAGGCACAGGTTCAGGCGCAGCATCTCGTTGAGTCCGCGCGTGATCAGGCCAGCTCGGGCGTTCAGTCCGAGTTGCATGCCGTCGCAGATACCGGTGGCCACCGCGAGCACGTTCTTCATCGCGCCGCCGAGTTCGGCGCCGCGGATGTCGTTGCCGCTGTAGGCGCGGAAATTCGGCCCATGCAGGGCCTTGGCGACGCGCTGCGCAAATTCGTCATCGTCCGAATGCACGGTGACGGCACTGGGCAGACCAAGCGCCACTTCCTTGGCGAAGCTCGGGCCGGTCACCACCGCCTTGGGCAATTCGACGCCGAGCACGCGATCGGCCACCTCATGCAGAAAATCCCCGGAGCCCGGCTCGAAGCCCTTGGTCGCCCAGGCCAGTCCTTTCAGACTCGACGGCAGGAGCGCCTTGACGCTGTCGAGCGTATCGGCAAATGCATGGCTCGGAACGACGACCAACAATGCGTCGACCTCGGCGAGGGAATGCGCGAGGTCCGTGGTGTATTGGATATTGCCGGGCAAGGAGATGCCCGGCAGGTATTTGGGGTTTTTCAGCGCCTCACCATTGCGGATCAGCGCTCCATCCCGGCGTCCCCACAAGCGGACGTCGAGCCCGTTGCGCGCGAGCAGCGTCGCCAGCGCGGTGCCCCAGGAACCGGCCCCGAGGACCGCGATGCGCACGCCGCTGCCCACCGCCGAGGCCGATCAGGCGGCTTGCGCTTGACGACGCTTCAGGTTGTCGGCGTAGATCTGTTCGAAGTTGATCGGCTGCAACAGGAAGGCCGGGAAACCGCCCTGCTCGACCAGGTGGAAATCGTCTGGCGCGCGTACGGGAACACCACGTGCGGGCAATAGGTGCCGATCACCATGTCGAGCTGTTGCGGGTCAAAGCCGGACAGACCAAAGATGCCGGCCTGCTGCACCTCGGCCAGATAGGCGGTCTTTTCGCCGATCTTGCAGGTCACGGTCACCGTCAGGATGATTTCGTAAACGCCCGGCGCAAGCTGCTGAGCTTTCTGGCCGAGGTTCAGTTCGACGCGCGACTGGCCCTGCTCCTGGAAGATGTGCGGTGCGCCCGGCGCTTCGAACGAGGAATCCCGGATATAGAGCTTCTGCACGGTGAGCTGCGGGCCGGCGGCATCAGCGCCACCGTTGCCATTCGCGACTGGGCTGTTGTTGTCTTCGTTGGCCATGGTGAATCGTCCTTCAGAGGAATGTTGGTCTCGGGTGCGCGCGCGCGCGGAAGATGGCTGTTGCGCCCACGGAGCGGCGCGCAGAGCCGGCGATTATCGCACGGCCAGGGACCCGCTGAACAACGCGGCGCTCGGCGCGCGCCTGTTCAGCGGGCGCTCTCGACGGATCAAGATCCGAGAACGGGAGCGCGCCGGGGTGAAATGGGGAAGGGCGCGGGAAATCAAGGGCAGCGACGATCGCAGGGTCACGGGTCGGCCGCAGCGCCGACCTGCTTCTCGACACCTGTCGGGTAGCTCGCGATGCGAGCAACCTGACCTACACCATCAATCGGCAAACAGCCCGCGCATCTTCTTGAACGCGGCGGCTTCGATCTGGCGGATGCGTTCGGCCGACACCTGATACTCGTCGGCCAGCTCCTGCAGGGTGGCCTTCGGCTCGGCCAGCCAACGACGATTGACGATATCGCGGCTGCGCTTGTCGAGCTTCTCCAGGCCTTCGGCCAATGCGTCGAGCTGGCGCTCGCCGACATCGGAGGTCTCCAGGCTCTCGTACGGATTGGCGGCCTGATCGACGAGGAAGGCGATCGGCGCCGGGCGCGCATCGGAGTCGTCATCGGCGGGCGCGTCGAAAGCCACGTCCTGACCCTGCAGGCGCGCTTCCATCTCGACCACGGTTGCCGGGTCGACGCCCAGATCCTTGGCCACGGCCTGCACTTCCTGGGCGTTCATCCAGCCCAGGCGTGTCTTGGCGCGACGCAGGTTGAAGAACAGCTTGCGCTGCGCCTTGGTGGTCGCGACCTTGACGATGCGCCAGTTCTTGAGAATGAACTCATGGATCTCGGCGCGAATCCAGTGCACCGCAAACGACACCAGGCGCACACCCATGGTCGGATCGAAGCGCTTGACCGCCTTCATCAGGCCGATGTTGCCTTCCTGGATCAGATCGGAAATGCCCAGCCCGTAACCGGCATAACCGCGGGCGACGTGAACCACGAAGCGCAGGTGCGACATGACCAGCTGACGTGCCGCTTCCAGGTCGGCGTCTTCGCGGAAACGCCGCGCCAATTCCTGCTCATCTTCAACCGCGAGCATGGGAATCCGGTTGACCGCCCCGATATAGGCATCAAGGCTGCCGACCGATCCGAGGATCGGCATGTTGTTCGCGACCATGGCGTGGGTGCTCATCGTGAACTCCTCATTCTGAAGGGCTGGCGGGTCATAGCCCGTGCCCGATGGCTGCATTTTAGCACTCTCGCTTGGAGAGTGCTAAGGGGCGCGAGTTCCTGGTCGGGCGTGCTTGTTCAGATTGTCCTGACAAATCATCGCGGCCTGACGCATGCACTGGATGATGCTGATCGCCAGGGTCCGCGGCAGTGCGGTGGGCCACGTTGGCCCGGAGTGCGCAAAGCGGGCTGGGGACGGGCCGGCCGGGCAGGCGTCGAGACACGGAACGCCTTGCGACGTCTCGCATCGCGCCCCAGCCCCAGCCCCAGCCCACCCGAACCAGCGAACAGCACCCAGCCCACTGCCGGCGGCAGCCGCCAATCGATCGGCTGGCCACCGCGCGCCTTGAGATAGGCGTTGGCGCGCGAGAAGTGACCGCAACCGATGAAGCCACGGTAGGCCGACAACGGCGAAGGATGCGGCGCACGCAGTACCAGGTGGCGGCGGGCGTCGACCAGCTTGCCCTTGGCTTGCGCATAGGCGCCCCAGAGCAGGAACACCAGGCCTTCGCGCTCACTGCTCAGCAGGCTGATGATGCGGTCGGTGAAGCTCTCCCAGCCCTTGCCCTGGTGGGCACCGGCGCGGCCGCGCTCGACCGTCAGCACCGCATTGAGCAGCAGCACGCCGCGATCGGCCCACGGAATCAGGCAGCCATGACCGGGTGGCTCGATGCCAAGGTCGCGCTTGATTTCGGCGTAGATATTCACCAGCGACGGCGGAATCTCCACGCCGGGCGGTACCGAGAAACACAGTCCCTGTGCCTGACCGGGACCGTGATATGGATCCTGACCGAGGATCACCACCTGGACGCGATCGAAGGGCGTGTGGTCGAGCGCGGCGAAGATGAGTCGTGGCGGCGGATAGATCTGCTTGCCCGCCTGGATCTCGCTGTGCAGGAACGCGCGCAGCGATTGCATCTGCGGCGCCAGCAGTTCCGGCAACAAGCGCTGTTTCCAGCTCTCGTGCAGGCGGATGCGGGCGGCGGCGTCGATGGCAGTGCGGTGCCGTGGGTCATGTGCGCGCGAGAACGCGCTAGGGATGTGGTCGGGCCGAGGGGCAGCGCGCAACCCGAATCGGGCTGGCAGGTTGGGCACGATGCAGCTGCGGCCCGCCTACCGTGGCGTCAGCGCGCCAACTGCGCCCGGATCGCCTGGCCGACCCGCAGCTGGAAGCTGATCTTGGTGATCAGCAGGCGCTCTTCGGTGGGTTTTTGCACCAGATCGTTGGCGCCGGCGCGCAGCAGCGCGGTCTGATTGGCGACATTGTCGTCACCGGTCATCACCAGGATCGGCAACTCGCCCTTGCCGTAGCCGAAGCGCGGACCGCGCACTACCTCGAGCAGGTCGCCGCCGGTCATGCCTCCCTTGAGATAGACGTCGGTCAGGATGATGTCGGCGGCAATCCTGCCTTCTGCCTTGGCCCGATCGAGAATGTCGATGGCGTCCTCGACGCTGACCACATGGTTCACCTTGAGCCCATGCTTCTCCATCATTCGCCGCGTTGCCACCGCGACCACGCGCGAGTCTTCGACGTACAGCACCTCGCCGGCCACCATGCCTTCGGGCCGGATGTAACCACGGATGAAGGTACTCAGCGCCTGCGGTCCTTGCGACTTGTCGAAATAGTCGGTGACATCGGCAGTGATGTCGCGGTTCATCAGGCGTTCCTGGACATCACCTGAGACCACGACGATCGGAATGTAAGCCTGCGGCGAGTTCTCGCGAATGTAACGGGCCAGATCGAGGCCATCCATGTCCGGCAAGCGCAGCGCGGTGGTCACCAGATCCACGACGCCGGCCGCCAGATGGGCCTTGGCTTCCTCGCCGGTGCTGCACGACAACACGGTAACGCCTGGCATGTCCTGATGCAGCAACTGATCGATGATCTTGCGGACCACCTTCGATCCGTCGACAACCATCACCCGCGGATTCTCGCTGGAGATGTGTCGCGTCACCGATATTTCCATGCTCGGCCCCCTTCCCTAGCGCGGCTCGGCATCGCGCAGATGTCGCGCGCTCGCCAACCATGCCCCCAGCCACCCGAGCAACGCGCCGTAACCGACCAACAAGGCCGTCCCGCGCACGCCCAATCCTTGCAACACGATCCCAGCCTCATAGCTTAGCGCAAGCCGATCCACCGCGGGCTGCACGGCGAGCAGCCCCGCGTGCACCAGCAGCAGCGCCAGCAATCCCCCGACAATGCCGTACCAGGCGCCGATGTACAGAAACGGCCGACGCACATAGCCGTCGCTGGCGCCGAGCAGCTTCAGGATCAGGATCTCCTCGCGCTTCAGGGAAATCTCCAGGCGGATGGTGTTGCCGACGACCAGCAACACGGCAGCCGCCAGGATCGCCGCGCCGAGCAGGATCGCCCGCCGTGCCAGATCCAGCAGCGCTTCCAGCCGCTCCAGCCAGCGTCGGTCGACCTGCACCCAGTCGACCTCGTTGCGCGCTGCCAGTTCCGTCTTGAAATCATCCAGTCGCGCCACGCCCGCTGCGGTCAGACGCACGATCACCAGTGCCGGCATCGGGTTGGCGTCGAGCGCGCCGAGCGCCTCGGCGAAATCGCTCATCTCGCGCAATTCGGCCAGCGCATCGTCGGCCGACTTGACCTCGGTCTGCGCCACCTCAGGCCGCCCCTGCAAGGCGTCCGCCAGTTCGATGGCACGTTCGACCGGCTCGCCGGCCGCCAGGAACACGGTCAGATCGCCGCTCGGGCGCCAGGCCACGGCGGCGCGGTCGATCTGATCCAGCGCCAGAAAACCGAGCGCCGGCAATACCAGCGCCACCGCGATCACGCCCAGTGTGAGCAGTTGCCCGAACGGATCGCGCAGCAGGCGGCGCAATCCGGCGTACAGGCCGTCGCCGTGCGCGCGCAGCCAGGCGCGTCGCTTGTCGCCCAGCGGGCGCGTGTGCTCAAGCGCCTCCGGCATACCAATCCTCCGGGCGGAAATCGTCGATCAGGCGCCCGCCATCGAGCACCAGGGTGCGCTTGCGCATGCGCTGGATCAGCGGCAGATCGTGACTGGCAATGATCACCGTGGTGCCCTGCTCCTTCAGCGAAATCATCAACAGCATGATCTCGGCAGCCAGTTTGGGATCGAGATTGCCGGTCGGCTCGTCGGCCAGCAACAGATCAGGCACGCCGACCATGGCGCGGGCAATTCCGAGGCGCTGCTGTTCGCCGGTCGACAGTTCACGCGGCAGCGCCGACTCGCGGCCGCCAAGTCCGACCTGTTCCAGCGCCTGCGCCACGCGCGGCGAAATTTCAGCCTCGGCCACGCCATCCAGGCGCATCGGCAATGCGACGTTGTCGAATGCGTTGCGATCGAGCAGCAGACGGTGATCCTGGAACACCAGCCCGAGACGGCGGCGATAGGCCGGCAATCCGCGCCGGCGGATGCCCGACAGCTGCTTGCTGAACACCTCGATGCTGCCGTCGCTGGGGCGCTCGATCAGCGCCAGCAGTTTCAGCAGGGTGCTCTTGCCGGCTCCGGAGTGGCCGGTGACGTAGACCATCTCGCCATAGCCGATCTCGAAACTGATGTCGGTCAGAGCGTCGCGCCCTTGCGCGTAGCGCTTGCTGACCAGTTCGAAGCGGATCGACATGAGGCTGAAGCCTGGACTTCAGGGGGAGCGTGGGGGGCGCGGAGGAGGAAGGCGCGGCGCGCCGCCAGGCCCCCCCGGCGGCCGGGGGGCGCAGCCCGACGCCGCGCCGCGCGAGCGCAAGGCCCAGGAGGGGAGGGGGGGGGGGCCCCCCGGGGAGGGGGGGGGGAAACCACCCAAAGCAACGCGCAAAAGACCCGCCGGTGAACGCCGACAGGCTGCTGGTTCTTGCCTACACGGCGGGCAGCGCGATTATGCGTAAGCCCGCCGCCGAATGCGCGCGGCATGGAACACAATTGGCGATGTCGACTGCCGCGTCATGACGCCCCGGAAACCGCCGGCGGCAACTGCTCCAGCAACTCCTTGTCGGCCCGCTGCCAGCGCTTGCGCAGGCGCTCGACCAGCGCCGCCCGCTGCGCCGGGTCGGGCTCCAGTTGCGCTTGCTTGAGCAAGGCCCGATTGACATCGAGGACGTTCAGCGCCTGCGCGGCGAACCAACCGATGGACTCGGCAAACGCGCGGCCGCGGTTGTGGTCGATCCAGCGCAGGTGTTCCAGTGCCAATGCCGGGTCGCCTGCGCGCTCGGCGAGATCTGCGGCCGCGACCCGCACCTGCATCAGTTCGTAGGGATCGCTGCCTGCGGCCAGCGCGACCAGCCCTTGTTCCGGCGATGGGCTGAGGCGTGCGTCGAGGACCAGCAACAAGCTTTGCAGCGATGCGCTCGGACGCTGTGGCGGCTGTGTACGAATCTCGGTGACCCAGTCGCGCGCCCATTGCTCGGCACCATTGCGCTCGGCGATCAGGGCCAGCAGTGCCAGGTGCAGGCTCACCGGGTACTGCGGCGACTGCCGTTCATCCAGCAATGGCCGCTCGCGATCAGCATAGTCCTGCAACGGTACCGCCGCGCCCGCCGCTTGCGCCAGAGCCGCGTCGTAGATGCGTGCCCGTGAGGCCATGGCGAGCACGCCGGCATTGGTCGCCGCCTGCTCCAGCGTCTGTGCGACGGCCCGCGCCTCGCGCAGGCGTCCCTGGTAGGCAAACCAGATCAGGCGATGCTCGTCGGTGACCAGGGCCAGCGCTGGCGGCAGATCGCTCCGCTCCATGCGCAGTGCAGTGTCGGCGTCGTCCCAGCGTTCGAGGTAGGTGTAGGTATCGGCCAGCCCCTGCATGATCGGCCGCGGGTTGACCGCCAGGGCCGCGCGGAACGAGCTCTCGGCGGCCTGCGCGTCGCCCGACCACAACTGGCAATAGCCCATGAAGTGACCAGAAATGGCACGTTTGGGATCGCGATTGTTGAGCGCCAGGGCAAACAGTGGCAGCGCTTCAGGGCAGCGATTCAGATCCTGGAACAGCACCAGACCACCGTTGTTCTGGCCCGACCCGGCGTCGGGATAGATATTGGCGAAATCGCGCCAACGATCGACGGCGCGCAGCGGGTCTTCCGCCGACGCCAGCAGCGCATCGACATACAGCACCTCACGCGGACTCAATCGCCCGGGCAGCGAAGCTGCTCGCCGCGCCGGCTCCAGGCTCTCGGCCCAGCGGCCGATCGGCAGGTAGGTCGAAGCAATACCGACATAAGCCATGGCGAATTCCGGATCGAGCGCAATGGCGCGCTCGAACAGTCGGCGGGCGTCGTCGTAGCTGGCCTGATTGAATTCGCCTTGAGGCCCCTGGCGTAAATCTGCAGGGCCTCGAGATTGGCACTGGTGGCCCGCGCCAGCGGCGCCCAATCGCTGCCGATCGCCGCATCGATTCGCCAGAATCTCACGCAATGCCATCGATCAGCGTGTCCATCGCCGAGAGCAGATCCTGCGACTGGTGCGCGTCCTCAGTGGCAACCCAGAGCGTCGATCGGGTCGTCGGATCGATCACTTCGACCGACACCTGAAATGCGCCATCGCGGTTGCTGACTCTGGGCAACAGCAGTGCGCGGACCGACTCACGCCGCGCAAGTTCCGGCACCTACGCCGCGATCGATCCGGGTCGTGGCCGGATCCAGCTTCATCCGCGTCAGTGCATCGCGCACCTGCGGCACGCTCAGCACGTTGACGAATCGGGACTGCGACAAGCTCTGGCGAAACGCCAGATCGAGCGAATCGTCGAGCACCGGCTGCCCGGTCTGATTGACGAGATCGCCGACCACCACCCAATCGCGCGCGGCAAAGCGGATGCCCGGATCCGGCTTCAGCGCGACATAGGCCAGTCCGACCAGGAGCACCAGCGTCAGCGCGACTGCGCCAACCAGTGCCACGCGCTGCCGCCACCAGGGCAGCAGGCGTTGCGCATGGGCGGCGTGGGGCGGTGCCCGCAGTGGGGCCACGCCGGTCTCACCCACTTCATACACCTGGATGGGTTCGGCAACGCCGTGCAGGCGGTAGCGGCCGTGCGCCTTCCACACGGGTGTCCTCCCGTCGGCGCGAAGTTCTTTGCCGGAGCGGTCGACCATGGCATGGACCGCCGCCGACACCAGCGTCTGTCCGGGCCCGGCCAAGGCCATCAGGCGCGCCGCCAGCGGTTTCGCCGGACCCTCGACATCCGCTGGCCGGGCGCCGCGCGCGACCTCTTCGGCGCTGTTCTCCCAGATCACGACTTCGCCGACATGAATGCCGATGCGCGCCGCAAGCGGCGCATTCTCGAGTCGCGCCAACTCCTGCAGGCGTCGCTGTTGCTCGAGCGCAAACGCGATCGCCGACAGCGGTCGCTCGAAGAGCAGCAGGAAGCCTACTGCGCTGTCGATCTCGCGGCCACCATGGCGTCGCATCAGGTCGCGGACCAGGCGCTCGTGGCGGCGGATCAGATCAGCGGCGCGCAGCGCGCCGAGTTGCTCGACCAGCGCCGCACGGTTGACCAGATCAAGGATCAGGATCGTACGCAACGACGGTTCGCCAGGCGCATTTGCGCCGGGCGAAGCGTCACTGGAGGGGACATCGGACATGGAACACAGCTTAGGCCAGAATCGGCGCGCAGGTTACCTTAGGTCATGGTCTGCGTGTTGCATTCATGGCGCGCGAGTCAGCCGCGCAGCACAGCCCGGGCCATGACCAGCGCCAGTCGCGCAAAGGCGCCCAAGCGGATCAGGACGCGCAGCGGCCAGACGGTGCGCGGTGCATCGAACTTGTCGAAATAGCGCAACAGGCCGCGGTGCTTGGCCAATTCCACGCGCAGCGGACGGCGGCGGCTGGAGACGCCCTTGACGTGGACCACGCGCACGCCGGGATCGCACCAGACTTCCAGGCCGAGTTCGCGCACCCGGCGGCACAGGTCCAGATCCTCGGCGTGCAGGAAGTAGCCTTCGTCGAATCCGCGCGCCGCATTGAAGGCATCGCGGCGCACCAGCATCAGCGCTCCGGAGATGGCATCCCCCTGGATCGGCGCGCTGGCGCCCGCGGGAATCGCCATCGGCACGCCGTCGATGGCGTCGAAGCGATCGAGGCCAAGCGCGCTGGCAATCGCGCGTGCAGGGAGCGGATCGCGGCGCAGGCTGGCCGGGTCGGGGCGGCCCTGGCTATCGACCAGCACGGCGCCGGCAATCGCCAGGCGCTCGTTGGCGCGGGCACTGCGCCCCAGACGTTCGAGGGTATCCGGCTCGACCAGGCAATCCGGATTGAGAAACAGCAACCAGGGCGACTGGCTGGCGCGCGCCCCGCGATTGCAGGCCACCGCGAAACCCGGGTTGCCGGGCAGGTCCAGGCGCACGATGCGGCGGTCGTCGAGTTCGGCCAGCAGGGTATCGATCTCGCCCGGCGTCGAACCGTTGTCGACCAGCACCAGTTCGGCCAGTTCCGGGCACGCCAGCACCCGCCGCAGGCAATCGCCCAGCAGCGGGCCGGTATGGTAGTTGACCACGACCGCGGCGACGCGCATCGCGCGCGCCCGCTCAGCCCACCAGGGCTTCGGCGAAGCGCGGCGCCAACTCGAATGCACCCGGCCAGGCGCGCACCGCCGCGGCCAGTTGTCGCGTTTCGCTGCGCAGGCGCTCGCCGGCGCCGGCAGCATCGAGCGTCTCCGGCCACTCACCGAGGCGGGCAACGCTGCTGCGCGTCAGCTCCTTGCTGGTGGCCTGGATGATCTCGCGCAGATCGGCTTCCCAATAGATCGGTGCCTGATTGCCCGCCGCTTCGAGTCGACGCTGCAGATCCGAGATCAGATCGGCGCGCTTGAAGCTGAGGTAGGAAGCCAGCTCCGATTGCAGAGAATCGCTCGACGAGGCGGCAAAGTCGTCCATCAGCGCGGCCAGATACTGGGCGCGATCGCCGGCAGAGCTGGCCCGGCATTCGCCGGCGCGCGCCTGCAGGTGATCGGTGAAGAAGGACGCCGAATTCGGCGTCAGCGGGCGACGCGCGGCCTCGGAACGCTTCACCGGCGGCTGCCACTGGTTGCCGACTGCAGTGGTGCCATGCAGGACCACCGATTCCGGGTCGAAAAAGCGCGTCAGCACGCTGTAGCTTGGCCCGATGCGCGGACCGCTGCCGGGCATGGCAAAGCCGGACAACACGCTCTGGTCGATTGCGCTGGGCTGGTAGATCGAGGTGATGCTGACCCGCGCGCGGCCGACGCCGTGGCACACGTGATCGCCCTCGAACAGGCGCAGGTAGGATTCGCGGCTGGCCCAGAAGCGGTCGCGCGAACCCTTGTCGAGCTGGTACAGCCAGACGTTGTGCGGTGCCTCGATCGAGCCGACCGTGCCCTGCACGATCGCGGCCACGCGGCCGCGCGGATCGAAGGTGCGCATCGACGGCAGCGACGCACCGCGCAGGGCTTCGGCAGCCAGATGCAAGCGACCTGGCTTGCTGATGCAGCGACCGAGGCTTTCACCCAGGTAGTTCTGCGCCAGATGGCCCAGCCGACTCTCCTCGAGATCGACTTCCTGCGCCGGGATCGCCTGATCCGGGGTGTAGAACCAGGCTTCGCGATGCTGGCTGTGGAATAGATCGATGCCGCCACTGGCACCCGGCATTTCGCGCTGCGGCAGGAACTGGCGATCGTCGAAGATCAGCGCACGCCGGCCCGATGCCAGCAGCAGCATCCAGTTGTAGAGCTGGCCGCGGGTCGGCGCCTCGTCCTCGCCGAGCAGCCAGGTCAGCGCCGCCGCATGCGCCTTCATCTGACCCTGCAGGCGGGCAATGAAGGCGGCGCGCTCGGTATTGCCCAGGTAGCGCAACCCGGCGTCGCGCCGACGCTCGTCGACGACACGGCGATTGGCTTCGCGCGAAGCCTGGCTGCGCGAGCCGTCGAGAACCACGATCGGCAATCGATCGATGGTACCGTCGCCGCCCTTGATCAGGCTGTCGATGGCGCGCGCCAGACCTTCCGGGCGGTCTTCGGCGAGGATGAACAGCGGCCCGAGCGCACCCTGGCGGCGCGCCGGAGCGGACTCGTAGGTGCCGAGAATCTGCTCGGCGCTCTGCAGCAGACCGCGTTCGACCAGACCGCCGAGTACCCGCCGCGTACCCTCTTCCTGCCCACGCAGATGCGGCAGCGCGCTGTAGATCGACTTCAGGTGATCATCCAGGGTACCGAAAGACTTGCACTGATCGAGCGCCTGGAAGACTTCGAAAGTCATCACGCTGCGCTCTTGCGTGCGCGGGTTCTGGACCATGCATTCCTGGCTGGACAGCGGTGCCACCAGGCCATCGTCGGCGGCGTACAGCGTGTCGGATTGCGGGCGGACAAGCACGGAGCTCATGGCGGGTTCCTTCCTTGGTCTGGCGAGTGCTCGGCGAGCAACGCTTCGGCGCGCGCCAGGCGGGCGCGCAAGTCTTCGATCTCCCGTTGCTGGGCGATCAACTGGTGGCCGGCTGCAATATGCCGGCGAATTTCGTCGTCGTAGTGGCGGTAGACCGACTCGTCGGCATCGCCAAACAGGTGCAGCGATCCGGCCGGCGGCAACTGCGCCTCGTGCTGGGCGCAGATCGCCAGAAAGTACAGCGCCGCGTACTCGGGTCTGGGGCTGAGACTGGCGTCGGCGCGCAAGGTGGCGGCGCTGGCCACGCGCGGCGGGCCATCGGGATCCCAGAGCAGCGACTGGAACAGCAGCTTCTGCGCCAGCACGCGCACCGCGGGGAACTGGGCGTGCAGCAGCGCTTCGAGTTCGTTGCGATAGAGTTCGCGCACATGGAACTCGTTGTGGTAGTTGCGCAGATCGCTGTAGGTGCGCTTGTCCGGCGAGGAGATCAGCAGCAGTCCGCCGGGCGCCAGCAGCCGGCGAAAACCCGCGAGCATGCGTTCCTGGGCCTCGACGTGTTCGAGCGTCTCGAAGGACACGATGACATCGAAACCGGCGTCCGGCAGGTGGTCGAGTGCAGTGACGTCGGCCTGCTCGAAGCGCAGCGCGGAAAGATCTGCGTAGCGCTGGCGCGCATGCGCCACGGTCTCGTCGGAAATATCGACCCCGAGTACCCGGGCGCCGGCGCGCGCCATCAGCGCGCTGCCATAACCCTCGCCACAGGCGGCGTCGAGCACACGCTTGCCGACGCCAAATGCCGCGGCAAAGGCGTATCGGTGCATGTGCTCATACCAGATCTCGCGCACGCACTCGGGCGTGAAGCGCTCACCGGTGAAAGGCAGGATCGGCGGATCGAGTGAAGTCATCTGGCACGGTAACCGGCGGGCGGGCATCACGCCCAGTGCACGGTAGTGGGTCCGAATTGGAGAAGATCAAGCCGCAGCTTCCGCGCTGCACAGTTCGAGGTAGCGCCGGCTTACCTGCGCGCGGCGACCGGCCAGCGGGTCGGCAGCGATGAAGGCGGCGACCTGCGCATTGTAGCGGGGATAACGCGCCAGCAAGCGCGCCAGGTTGTCGCCGCCGGGCTTCAGACCGAGCGGCGCAAACGACCCGCCGCCCGCATGCACCACATAGGCGTCGTCGGCGAGCACATTGCGCCAGCCGTGGGCGGCGGCGCGCAGGCAGAAGTCGTTCTCTTCGCCATAGCCGCGGCCAAAGGTGGCGCGGTCGAAGTCGCCGATCGCCGCCAGCGTTGCGCGACGGATCAACATGCAAAAACCGACCGCCGTCGGCAGATCCGGGTAGCTCGGCGCGCCGCTGCTGGCGAAGGCGCGTGCAATCCGCTCGGGATCGGCGGGCACCGCTGCCGCCTTGCAGAATTCCGGCCAGGAACAGATCTCGGCGTTGTTCGAAAACGGCGTGACGCTGGCAATGCGCAGATCGCTGGCGAGCGCATCGCGCATCCGCGCGAGCCAACCCGGGGTCACTTCGGTGTCGGCGTTGAGCAGCAGGACATCACCGCCGGTCGCAGCGATACCCCGATTGACGCTGCCGACGAAACCCAGGTTGAGCTCATTGCGCAGCACCACCGGCCGCAGCGGCGAACGCTGCTGCCAGGCATCGAGCAGCGGTTTGATCTGCGGGTCGGGCGACGCATCGTCGATGACCGTGACCCGCGCCGCGTTCGGCGCGGTATGCCGGTCGAGCGCGGTCAGACAACGCTCGAGCAAGATCGCGGCGTTGTAGACCGGGATGATGATGTCGATGCTCATGCCCAGCGATGCGACAGCCGCACGATGCCCAGTTCGCGACTCTCGCCGCGCACGATCAGTTCGCGAACCTCGGTGTCGAACAGGCGCAGTCCCTCGGGATCGAGCGCATGCAGCTTCAGCGTGTACTGGCCGGGCAGCAGGATCTGCGCGTCAATCTGCAGCTGATAGCGAAAGCGCCGGGCGCCGATGCGCGTGGGGCGCGCGCCATCGATGTCGCTGGTGGTGCCATAGACTGCAGTGCCATCGGCGCGCAACAGTCCGACCGCCAGATGCGGCGGCCGATCATCCCCCGAATACAGCTCGACTTCGGCCAGCAGAGCGCCGCTTGCCGGCAACATCAACGGGACCAGCGCCTCCTTGCCGTTGAGCACCACACGCTCGATGCGGTAGCCATCGGCACTGCTCGGCTGGCGCTCGGGCTCGGATTCGGCGGCAGTCTTGCGTTCGTGGTAGGCGAGGTAATCCTGGGTCACGTCATAGACATCGCCGTATCCGCGCATGCGGCCACCCTGCAACCACAGCGCGTGGCGACACAGCTTCTGCACGTGGTACATGCTGTGCGACACCAGCACCAGGGTGCCGCCGCTGCCGAGGTACTCCTCGATCCAGCGCACGCATTTCTTCTGGAACGACTCGTCGCCGACCGCGAGCACCTCGTCGGTGATCAGCAGATCCGGGCGCCGGGCAGCGACCACGGCAAAGCCCAGACGTACCACCATGCCGGTCGAATAGTGTTTGATCGGTTCGTCGATGTAACGGCCGATGTCGGCATATTCGATGATCTCCTCGGTCTTGGCGCGGATTTCCTCGCTGCTCATGCCGAGTAGCGCAGCCGCGGTGCCGATGTTCTCGCGACCGCTGTACTGCGGATGGAAGCCCGCGCCGAGTTCCAGCAGCGCGCCCACCGACCCGTTGACCGCCACGCTGCCCTCGGTCGCATTGAGCACGCCGGTGAGAACTTTCAGCAGCGTCGACTTGCCGGCGCCGTTCTCGCCGATGACGCCGACCGACTCGCCGCGGCGGACGGTCAGATCGATGCCATCGAGCACGGCGACGTCGGCGATGCTGCGTTGTCCGGAGAGCACGCGCAGCATGGCGCGCATGCGGTCGGAATTGCGATGCACCAGCGGATAGCGCTTGCTGACCCCCTGCAGACTGACGAGGACGTCGCTCACAAGAAGTCCTCGAAGTGCCGGCGCAGACGGCCGAAGACGAAGCTGCCGCAGGCAAACATCGCCAGCGCCACGGCAAGCGCGGTCAGATCGGCCCAGCCGAAGGCGTAGGACGAATCCAGGATCAGCGCGCGCAGGCGTTCCGGGTAGTAGGTCAGCGGGTTCCAGTCCATCAACGCCTGCGCGAACTCGGGCAGCATGGCCCGCGAGTACAGCACCGGCGTCAGGAAGAACCAGAAGGCGAGCACCTGTGCCAGAACCTGGGCGAGGTCGCGGATGAAGACCTGGATTGCCGCCACCAGCAGGCTGAATCCCAGCGTCCACAGCAGCAGCATGCCCAGAACAGGTATTGCGAGCAGCACGCCGATCGGGTCGATCGCACTGCCGGTCAGCGTCAACAGGGTCAAGGCCGCGGCATAGCCCACCAGGTGCAGCGCGGCGGAAGCCGACACCGTCGCGATCAACAGCAATTTCGGCGACACCGCCACCTTGCCGATCAGGGCGGCGTTGTCGACAACGGTGGTAACGGCACGCGAACTGGACTCGGCGAACAGGGTCCAGGCCCAGAAGCCCACGGCCAGATAGGCGACCAGCCCATGCGCCTCGGCGCCGATGATTCGCGACTTGAAGATCTTCTCGAAAACCACCGCGTACATCATGAGCTGCAGCGCCGGGTGGATCACCGCCCACAGCAATCCGCTCATGCTGCCGAGGTAGCGTGAGCGGAACTCGCGGCGGAAGAAGTGGCCCAGCAGCTGCACGGCAGCGACTACTTGTCCGTCGCAGCGTCCTCACCAAACACCAGGCCTTCCAGATTCTTCGGGAAGAACTCGAGTTGGGTGCCGACCGTCATGTCGGTGCGGTACTCGGTCACCACCTTGCGATTGGCCTCCGAGCGCAGCTTCTCCACGATGGCGGGTTTGGCCTGCTCGAACGGAACCACCTTGGCCGGCGTGAGTTCGATCAACTGGATCAGGTGGTATCCGAACTGACTATGGACCGGCGGGCTGATCTGGCCAACTTCGGTCAGCGCCAGCGCGCCGGCAAGGAACTCCTGATCCATCTCCGTGGTGCCTTCGGTCAGGTGAAACAGTCCGGCGTTACCCGTCTTGCTGGGATCGTCGCTGACTTCCATCACCATCTCGCTGAAGCGCTTCTGATCGGCGCCACGCAACTGCTGCGCGAGTTGCTCGGCCTTGGCCTTGGCCGCCGCCTCGCCCACCTTGCGCGACTCGACCAGCAGATGGCGCACGGTCAACTGCCTGGGCGTCTTCATCTCCGACATGTGCGTCAGATAGTGCTCGTGGGCCAGGGTACTGAAGTCAGCGGTCACGCGCTCGGCGCGAATCTGGTCGAGACGATAGACCGCGACGATCTCGTCATAGGCCATCTTCAGTCGCGCCTGCAGCAGCACATCCTGCTCGACCTTGGCTGCATCCACCTCGTTGGCGATCTGGCGCAGGATCAGCAGGTTTTCGAGCATCTTGTTCAACTGTTTGGGATCGGACAGCAGCGCCGATTGCTGCTTGGGCTCCAGCGCCTTGACCTTTGCCGTGACGTCGGCAACGGTGATCACTGCGGTGCCGCGCTTGGCGATCGGACAGCTGGGTTCGGTGCACGGCTTCTCCGTCGCCGGTTCCTGGGCGAAAGCACCGCCGGCAAAGGCCAGGGAGGAGACAAGGATCAAGGCGGATCGCAGCAACATATTCGGTACTCGTCAGGAATAGGCTTGGGCTTGCAGCGCTGCGAGGCAGCGACACGATGGGTCAGGAATGGACCATGGGTTGCGGCAAAAGTTGCAGCGCGGGCGAAGTTCGCGCGCATCCGGGAGTTTTCCCGGGACTTTTCACGCGCAGTCGAGGTCAGGCTCGATCCGCGCCGACGACGGCGTCACGCGCGACGCACGTCCGCCAATCCGAGGCACGCCGAACCGATGTGGCGGACAGCCGCCGCGTTTTATTCGCGACGGCTCTCGCTAGCTGACTGGGTTCAGTCCTGGATCTGGTTCTGTACGTCAGCCGAACACGCGCCCGCTCCAGCCGGGCAGTGCGGGCCCGGGCCGACGGTGCTGTTGCCGTAGGTGAAGTTGACGTAGTAGGTCTGACCCGGCGTCAGCGGACAGCTGAACGGCGAGGCACTGCCGTTTTGCCAGCTTACGCTGGGCAGACGCTGCACGCCGCCGAGACAGGTCGATGACAACTCGATGGAATTGAAGCAACCCGGCGACCGTGAGATCGACATCTGCCCATGCCGTCGCCGTCGCCCGGGAAATCCGCGCTGGCGATGGTGCCGAACTGGCCAGCCACGAAAGTTGCCGTGAACTGGAATGCCACGTAGCCGTTCGCGGGAACGCCGAGGCGACGACGCACGCCAAATGCAGGCCATGCCTGGAACACGTTGTCCCAGCTGGACGTGGTGCCATTCGGATAGAGCGGAACGCAGGTGCCGCCGATGGTCTGTACGGCAACCTGGGTCGTGGCACTGGTCGACTGCGCGCCATTGGAGCACGTCAGTTGAAAGGTGATACTGCCGTTGGACGCGGGCGCCGTCAGATTCTGGCTGCCGCCGGTGGGCAAGGTGCCGAGGCTGGACCAGGTGGTGGATCCACCCTGCTGCGGCGTGCACGAGGTGGCGCCGCTGGTGGTCCAGTTCAGCGTGATGGTGGAGCCCGGCGTGACCGTCAAATTGCTCGGCGCGAAGCTGTTGATGGCCGGCCCAGGAGGCTGAGTGCACTGCTGATAGTTTTGAGCCGAGGAGCGGACAATCACATTGCCCGTTGCCGGGTCGATCCTGACCGCGCTGAGGGTAGTCGAAGTGGTGAGGGCGATCGGGCTGACGTTATCGAGCGTCACCGTCTGTGCCGCAACCGTACCCGACCACATGAGCAGCCCAGCCAGCGAAGGCAGTGCCAGCGCAAATTGGGCCAACGACTTCCCGAACCGCAGATACGACCGCATCAACTCTACTCCCAAGCATGAGCCCACAGGCGTGCGAAGGCTGCCACTGATCGCTAGTGACTGCAATGCGTAGACGGTGACTCGTTCATTCTGCGTGTGCAACTGCCGGCGCTGACGACCCAGCGGTATCGCAATCGGTCTGTGACATCGTCGGGCATACCGCCTGGCTGTTGTAGAGCGGAGCTTGCTCCGCTGCTTTTCCGGGAACCCAAGCGGAGCAAGCTCCGCTCTACAAGAGCCTGGCCTTGCCGGCGGGAGGCGGCAGATGGACTGCACCGCCCACAATAGAAGAGGGGGGCTTTCGCCCCCCTCCCTGTATCACAACAACAGCTCAGCCGTGGATCAATCGCACGGAGCCGAGTTGCCGAAGGTGCCCTTGAAGCAAGCGCGCGACGCGCGGTGCGGGTAAGCACCACCGTAGGACGCCTGCAGGCCCGCACCCTGGTTGACGTTGATGACGCGCAACGCCCAGTAGCCGATCGCCGGCAGACCGAAGAAGCGGTCAGCACCGGAAGCACCCGGAGCGGTTTCAACCAGCGCCGGACGCAGCAGCGGATCGAGTGCACCAACCGAGTTGATGGCGTTCTCGTCGTAGAAGCCGAGCCAGAACCAACCGTTGTTGAAGGTCTTCTGGATGATGCCGAAGAGCTGCAGGTAGGTCGGGATGGCCAGGCCACCGGTCTCGCCATGGATCGGCGAGATGGCGGTCGCGGAGACCGGGGTACGCGTGAACCACAACACGTTGGCTTCGCGGCAGATCGCAGTGCGGAGGCCGCCCGGCGAGAAGTCGAGAATCTGGAAGGTGTCTTCCTCACGGTTGTAGATGCGGCCCGAAACGCGCTCGCAACCAGACCAGCCGGCGGTGAACGGAGCGGTGAAGGTCGTCGAACCGGTCACGTACAGCTTACGGGTCGGCAGGGTGACAACCCATTCCGAAGCCGCGCCCAGATCCGGATCAACTTCGTATTCGTTGAACACCGCTTCGCGCATCAGCACGGCCGAGACCGCGTTCACCGGGCCAGCGCCTGCACCTGCACCCGAGGTCAGCCAGTTGCTGGTGATCAGACGACCACGATCGAACACGTAGCTGGTGACGACACCGGCCACCGGGCCGTTGGCGCTACCCAGGTTCGGGAAGTTGGAGCCCGGGCCCGTGTGCTGGATCGAAGCCGAGAAGCCGTCGATGGCTTCGGCGTTGTAGTTGATGTACGTGCCATCAACGACGTCAACGATCGCGGCGCCACCGAACAGACCGCCAGTCGGCGCCTGCATGTCAACCAGCGGGTTGTTGAACCAAATGCCGCTGCCGCCCGGCGTACCGGTCGCCAGCCATGCGCCTTCCAGGAAGGAGCAATCAGCCGGACGATTGTTGATGTGCGTCAGGTAGAAACCGAAGCCAGCCGGGGAATCGTACGGGATGGAACCCATCTCGATCATTTCGACATAGCCGCTACGCGTACGGGTCGGGGACGTGCCCAGGCCGTCCGTGAAGAACGACGTGCGGAACGGGAAGTAGCGACGGCCGTCCGGCAGGGTCGGCAGCTGGAAGATACCGCTCTCGATGCCCGGCACCGTGCAGCTGGTGTCCGAGGTCACGATGTTCGCGGGGCCGTCAGCAGCGCGCGAGAAGATACCGGCGGTCCACACGTCATACTCGGACAGGTACAGATTGAAGTCGAGCACTTCGCGGGAGTTGATGGCATCAAGGAAACGCACCTTGACGGCCTTGCCGGAATCGGTGGTGTTCACAACCGACAGAGCGGTCGTGTTGCCGTCGTTGACGGTGTAGTACGGGTACAGCAGAACCTGACCCACGCCATCCGGATTCAGGTTCACGGCGGTCGAGATATTCGCGATGCCAGCGACGCCGGCGAGGCCGGCAACGATGGCGGTCGCCATGGTGTTCTTTTTCATTCTAAACACTCCTAGTCAACTACAGGGCTTCGCCTACTGCCAACCTCACTCCGAGTCGGGGGTTCCCCCTCTTTGCGGCAAGGTTAGACAAGAGCACGACGGATGCTAAGACAACTTGGTTCAGCATGCAACAACCAATCAGCGATCAGCGATCAGCGATCAGCTTTGGGCACCAGATACCAGTCTCCATCGCTCAGGATCCAGTTTTCGGTCACCACGTTGACGGCATCTACCGTGCCAACGCGCATGACTGGCATCTGGAACTGGGCATTGACCTGGATTTCTACGGTACATACCTGCGTTTCGCAAGTGGCTTTTTGAAAAAACACGCGCGTCCACTGCACCGGACGGTCTTTCATGGTCTTTACATAGGCTTCTTTGGACTGCGTTTCACGATATCCCGGTGACAGCAACTCGTAAGCGTCTTCGAAGTGCCGCTCGATCAGATGATCCCAGCGCTTGAGCGCGCGCAACTTGACCTGGTCTTCCGGCGCCACCTTGGCGGCATCCGCGGCAGCACTGGCGCCCGCGGTCGGCGGCCGTGTGCCCTGGCTGGCACACGCGCCCAGCGCCAGCGCACAGACCGCGACCAGTGCGAGGCGAGCGCCGGCCACACGGGGGAACATCGAACTTGAACTCATCCTTACACTCCTTCAGTCAATCGGGTATGGCGGCCGATACAGCGATTTCGCCGGGAAACACTCATTCCTGTGCTTCGGCGCGCGCACGTTCAGCGGCTTCCATGTCTTCGATCAGGGGCGACAGGCCCTGGAATCGCTTTTTGTACTCTTCGGTCAACTCGCGGGCCTGCCCGGCACCACCGCGAATCACCGTCGGGGTGATCAGCACCAGCAGTTCCTTGCGCGTTCCGTCGTTGCTGCTGGCTCCGAACAACTTGCCGAAGAACGGGATGTTCTTCAGTCCCGGCACGCCGGAGTTGGACCGGTTGTCCTCCTGCTGGATCAGTCCGCCCAGCATCACCGTATCGCCGCTCTGCACGGCCACTTCGGTTTCGATGGTCTTCTTGTCGATCGGCACGTTGCCGCCGAAGGTCTCCACCGAACTGGCCGGGCCCGGCGTGCTCTGCTCGGCCTTGATTTCCATGAACACCAGACCACCCGGATTCACGCGCGGCTTGACGTTCAGAATGATGCCGGTATCGCGGAACTGCACCTGGCTCTGACCGACGTTGCTGCCGCCACCCGGACTGGTGATCGGGTTGAAATAGGTGCTGGTCACCGGGATCTGGATGCCGACGTTGATCGAGGCCTCGGTGTTGTTGAGCACCAGCACCGAAGGCGCCGACAGCACTTTGACGTCGCCTTCGCTCTGCAGCAGGCTGACCAGCGCACCGGCGCGGCGCCCGGCAAAGATCCAGTTGACGCCGGCCGAGGTGATTTCGCCGAAGGTGTCGCCATGAATGGCCTTGGCGAGTGCACCGGTGGTGGTACCCGTGCCATCGTCCGGAACCGGGGGCGGCACCAGTCGATCCAGCGCGTCCTCGAAGTACCACTTGACGCCGAACTGGAGATTGTTGGTCAGCGACACGTCGAGCAGGCGCGCCTCGATGTGCACCTGCAGCGGCACCGAATCGAGCTTGCGGATGGCGCCGCGGATGGCTTCGTACTGGGCCGGCGTCGCGCGGACCACCAACTGGTTGTTTTCCTCGGCGGCGGTGATGCGGATGTCGTCGCCTTCGACGATCGCCAGGCCCTCGTCGCCACCGGCACTGCCGGCGCTGCCCGGGACGCCACTCGCGCGTCGGTTACCGCCCGTCGACGAGGACGAGGACGAGAAATTCGACGGCTGCGAAACCTTGTTGTCGCTCTGGGTCTTCGGGCCACCGGGGTTGGTGAGCTCCACCGAGGAGCCGCTCGACGACGACAACTCGGTCGGAATCATGCCCGGCGCCACGCCCTCCGCGGAGGATGTGTTCGCGCGGCTGGAGCCGCCACTGCTGCTGCCGAAGATGTCATTCAGGCGATCGGCGAGATCGGTAGCCTTGACGTTCTTGACGTCGTAGACATACAGCCGTACGCCCGGCTGGTTGCCGCCCTGGTCCAGTCGCGTGATCCAGCGCTCGGCCTCATCGAGGTAGCGGCGCTGCGGCGTGATCACCAGGATCGCGTTCAGGCGCTCGATCGGGATGAAGCGGAACATGCCGGCCAGTGGCGATTGCGACTGCTCGCCGAAGATCAGGTCGAGTTCCGGCGCCAGTGTCTTGGCTTCCGCCTGCTCCAGCGTGATCAAGCCGATCGACATGCCCTTGATCCAGTCGACGTCGAACACGTCGATGGTGGTCATGTAGTTTTCGAGTTCACGACGGCTGCCGGCAATGATGATCAGACCGCGCGCATTGTCGGCCTTGAGGATGGCGCCTTCGCGGGCATACGGCTGCAGCAGCTTCTCCATCTCGGTCGGCGCGATGAATTCGAGCGGAATGGCGCGCACTTCATAGCCGCGCGCCAGCTCCGCCGCGCCCACCCGTGGCGTCAGGTTGCCGCGCACCGCGTTGGCCGCCGGCACCACCGAGTACTGGCCGTCGACATAGATCAGCGCCAGGTTGTTCCACGACAGCAGCATCTCCAGGATCGAAAACGCCTGCTCCGGGGTCACCGGACGCGCGGTCGAGAAGGTCACCGTGCCACTGACACCCGCGGCGATGATGTAGTTCTCGCCGAGCAGGTCGCCGAGGATCATCTTGACCACGTCGGCGATCGGCATGTCGGCGAAATTGAGGCTGGCCTTGCCCTGTTCGGGCGGCTTGCGCGGCACCTTGCGGGCGGTATCCAGATTGATCATTTCGCCGGTGCCCGGCAACATCAGATCGCTTTCTTCCTTGGCGGCGGTCTCCGCGGCGGCATCCGCCACGGCCTGCACCTTGGACGCATTGGCGCGATCGAAGTCCTCGGCAGCTTCCGGGTCCATCGATCGCGCGATTTCGCGCACCTGTTCTGCCTTTTCGTCGTCGACCGCACGATCGTTCGACGCGAATGGCGAATGGGCGCAGCCGATCAGCATCGTTGCGATCAGTGCCAGCGCGCTTCGTCGAAATCCTTTCTTCACCCAAGATCTCCTTACTGCTTCCCTTGCTGCTGGCTTGCTTTCTCGGCTTCGGCGCGCATCTGCGCACGTCGCTGCTCGATGATTCGTTGTACTTCCGCCTGGCGCGCGGCTTCGTCAGTCGGCAGCGCCTGCGGGGCCGGCATGGCACCCGGTTGCCCCGGTTGCGGCGGCGCCCCCGGCGACTGCGCCATGCCCGGCGGCGGCGTGCCCGGCGGCGGTGGCGGCGGCGCGCCAGCCACCGGTGTCTTCGACATGTCGAGCTTGAGCTCGGCCGTGCCCTGCTGCGCGCCCCCATCAAAGATCGCTTTGCGTGGCCCAAGTTCCTGCAAAGTCCAACCGGACAGATCGCCGGGCAGCGGCATGCCCTGGCGCACGCGGATCACCGTGCTCGAAGCGTTGTCGCGCAGGATCGCCACCTGGCGCTCGGGATCGATCAGGACCCCGAGCAGCGTCGCATTCAAGGGCACCGGCGGCGCTTCGGTGCTGGCAACCGCGCCGGCCTTGTCGTCGATCGGCCGCGGCTTGCGGTCGTTGGTGAACAACGGCCGCTGGTAGATCTCGATGTACTGCGCCAGGTCCGGCAGCTTGAACTCGATCTGCTGCATCGGCTGGGTCAGCTCGGGCTCCAGTTCGGCCGGCTGGTCGGCCAGCAGGCGGTAGCCGGAACCCACGCCCAGCGACTGCAGGATCGCGATCAGCGCGAACACGCCGCACAGCGCCCCGAGTACCAGCGTCATCCACTGCCCGAGTTCACGCTTCATGGCGGCGTCCCTCCCGGCATGCGGATATAGCCGTAGACGTCGAAGCGCGCGTCCATGTCGCCGAGATTGGGCTGCGGCATGCCGCCCTGGAACATCTGTTGCTGGTACAGATTGAGCTCGATGACAAACAGGAACGGCGTGGCGTTCTCCAGTTCGTACAGGATCTCGGTGAGGTCATCGAGATCGCAGCGCATGCGCACCTTGACCACCACGCGCTGGTAGGGCTCCGGCGCCGTCGGACGCTCGTTCTGGCTGCTGATCAGCTGACAGCGCTGCGGGTCGCGCGCCTTGTCGGCGATGATCTGCTTGATCAGGCTGTTCAGATTGGCGGCCGCCAGATCGAAGCTGTCTTCCGGCAGGAAGTAGTTGGCGCCGGCCTGAAACTGCCGCACCTCCGCCAGGCGACTCTCGATCTGCGGCCGTTGCGCCGCGATCTGGCGGAAACGCAACTCGGCGTCCTTCAGATCGCTGATCTCGGCGGCGTAGGCCAGATGCTGGGTGATGAACCCATGGAACAAAAGCAGGTAGACGATCGCCAGCGCGAACAGCGCCAGACCGATCGCAACCGGCTTGCCCTTACCGGGAGCCGGCAGCAGTGTCAGTGCCATGGCAGGCTCCGGTCTTGAGGTCGGCGACGAGGCTGAAGCGTTCTTTGCCGGTGGCGCCGTCGGGCTGGATGATGCCCTGGAACTGCGGTTTGGCCAGGCAGCGCGAGTCGGTCAGAATGCCAATCAACTTGTCGGCACGCGCCGACTGACCCTGCAATTGCACCTGGGCGCCGACGAAGGACAGGCGCTCCAGCCAGGTGTCATCGGGAACCATGCGGGTAACCTCGGCCAACACATCGACGGCGACCGCCTGCTCGGCCTTCTTCTTGGCGAGGAAGCTGGCGCCCTCGATGGCGTCGCGCAACTGGCGCTTGAGCTCGGCGCTCTGCATCGCCGCGGCGCTGGCCACCGACTTCTCTTCGTTGAGGCGCTCGATCGCCTGTTCGCGCAAGGCCAGCGATTGCCACATCACCAGCCACAGCAATGCCGCCGCCGACAGCGCCAGGATCAGGTTCAGCCGCAGTCGCTTGTCGACGCGACGCGCGCGACGATCGGCCGGCAGCAGATTGAAGCCGGCTGGCAGCTCGCCCGCAGCCACGTCCGCGGCATCCAGTTGCAGTGCGCCGATACCCTGCAAGGCCTGGTCGAGCACCGCGCGCGGCACCGCCAGCAACTCGACCAGCATCGTCCGCGTCGTCGCGTCGCGCTTGAGTATGCGGTGATCGAAATACAGCTGATCGGCGCGGAACGGCGTCTGTCGATCCATCTCGAAAGCCAGCACCGAGGCCAGGTGCTCCTCGGCGGCCAGCGGCAGTGTCAGGCGGCGCCGCAGTGTGCGCTCTGCCGGCAACAGCAGAATCTGGCGAGCCGGCTGCTCCTCCTCCGGGCGCAGACGTTCGACCGCCTGCACCAGGACATCGCGGTCGGCGGCCACGCGCTCCTCGGCTTCGGTGCGACCAACGCGCACGCGGCGCAGCAGCCAGCTGTCGGCGGTTGGCGCCAGGGTGACGACCGCGCGCTCGGCCCCCACCCAGTCGCGCCAGGCCGGCGGCAGCGCCGACAGCAATTCGTTGCGCCACCAGGTCAGGAACTGGGCAAAACCACTCTTTTCGTAGCGCTGCCGCAGGCGCCGCAGGGGCTTCTGGACTAACTCAAGCATGGTCTGCCCGTGAGGTCGGGTAGCGCGCACCGTCCCGCGATCCGCCCCGCTGGTGGGCGGCGAATCTGCAGTGGGCAGCTGGGGCGGGCGGATGCAATGCGCGCCACAGGGGATTGGAATTCGCGCTGAGCATCATCTCGATTCTTGTCTGTTCGGCAACCCAGATTCACACCTCGCCCGGATTGGCGAGTCATTCCTTGCGCAAAAAAACCGGCCGGCGATGGGCGTCGATCGCGCGCCGCAGCCCAGCTGTCAGCGCAAGATTCCCGGTCCAGCAGCAGGCCGCGCGCTCACTTCGACTCGCCATCGCGCCAGCGCACGATGCGAAACGGTCGGCGCGCGACCATGCTCGCGCCAAGGCGGACGGTAGCCTCCAAACCGGCATTCGCGCCGCCCGGCAGCGTCGCACGGGACCGGATAGTGTACGTAAGGCCCCCACCCTGCGCCACCACGGGCGTTCCATCGGGTAGCACCAGCGGGATTTGTGGCTGCCCCGGAGCACCGGTCGGCAGCTCTCTTTGCTGCACAAACATCTGGATCAAGTCAGGGTTCATGCCGGGCATCAGCTGCAAGACTTCGGGAGAGGCGAACGCCGGATTGGGTTGCGCCCGTCCTGAATAGATGGTCAGCAGTGGCTCAAGTTCCCGGTACATTTCAAAACTCATGCCAAGCACCTGCTGCAGCTCGGACACGGTCTCGAAGGGGGCATTGCGCGGCTTGTAGCTGCGGTCGGCGGCCTTGTACTCGTCCGATTCGGCACCGTTCAGGCTGATCAGGTCATCCGGGTCGCGCCAATCCATGACCGCGGCCGCGAGCGCCTCGGCATCCACTTGCTCGAGTCCGCCAAACTTGAACAACTCGATCAGCAACGGCAAATCGGCAACATTCAGATCGACCTTGCCGGTTTCGTCGAAAATCTGCACCTTGATCTGCGCGCCTTCGAACTCAAACGGATACTCGCGTCCGTCGGCAATCCAGCGCGTGTCCGGATTGTTGCCGCGCAATTCATAGGCGGCGCGATGCAGGCCGGCCTCGGCGGCGTAGCGCGCACGCGTCGAATCGAGCAGGTTGCGGCCCTGCAGGGCCTCCACCCGCGCGCTCAGCGAGAAACTGCCGAGCAGCACGGCGATCAACACCGAGACCCACAGCACCAGGACCAGCGCGATGCCTTTCTGTTTGCGCATTTGGGTCCCTAGCCCCGCCGGCTGCAGACCGGCATTGAAGCCACGCGTGGCGCCGCCATCGACCATCATGACGATCTCCAGCAACGGCCACTCGGTGCGACTCTCCGGGCTCATTTCCAGCTGCAACTGGATCGCCAGCGGCGTCAGCTGCGGGTCTTCCCAATCGCCGGTCCAGTCGCCGACCTTGCCTTCCGGATTCAGCCCCTTGAAGCGGAATTCGCCATCGCGGATACCCGCCAGCAGCAGGATCGGCGGCAGCGAATCATCGATGTCCTTCTCGTCGAAACCATTCTGCAGCCAGTAGCGGAACACCAGCGACTGGTAGCGCCCATCACGGATCAGTTCGAGTTCCTGCACATAGGTGCCGCCGTACCCCAGGTATCCCGGCATCGGCCCGACAAAGCGGATCTTCTTGTCGTCGCCTTCGAACATGAACAACTTGCCGTCCTTGCTGTCCTGCTTGTAGGCCAGTGGCATCAGCCGGCCCACCTGCTGGCGCACAAATTCGTGGGTGATGCGCAATCGATTGGTGCGATCGATGAAATTCTGCCCGGTTTCCGCCGCCTTCTGCCCGGTACGCAGACCCTCGTAGACCATGGTCATCAGCATGGCGACGAGGGCCATGGCGACGAGGAGTTCGATGAGGGTGAAACCTCGCGACCCTGATCGAGCACGCGGGGCAACGGTGAAACGTGAAAAGTGAAACGTCAATGTCAGCTTCAGTGCCAGTGTCGCGGCGACCGAATTGACGTTTGACGTTTCACGTTTCACCGCTCTGTTCAAAACTGCCCCTCCTTCAACATCGAGCGCAGCGTGACGAAGTGTTGTTCGCTCCTGCGATTGCGATCGCCCCAGGACACCACCAGTTCCACCCGGTACAACTCGACCGGAAAGCTGTCGGGCGACACGCCGTCGGTGCGCTCGACCTCCTGCTTGCTGACGTCCAGCTGCCAGCGATAGTGCGCGTTGAATTCGCCGCTGTCGCTGCCCTCCTTGAGCTCCTCGATGGTGCCGATGGCATCCAGCTTGGATTGCGCCCAGAGCGCCGCTTCACTGACTTCGGCCGATCGCCGCGTGTTGCGCATGGCCATCCCGAGTGCATCGAGCACGGCGCCGAAGATCAGCACGAAGACGATGAAGGCGACGAGGACTTCGAGGAGAGTGAATCCGCCTTGGCGAGGGGGGCGGCGGGCGGGGCGGGGCTGGGGCAGGGCGCCCGACGATCCGGCAGGGCGTCCGCTGACTCGCGACGGCGGGCCAGGGCCCAGCCCCACCCCCAACGACTCGATCAATGCGCCGCTCACAACCGCCGCTCCCCGCGCCCATCATCCATCGTGATCTCGCCGGTCAGCCAGGACACCTTGACCTTCCATTCGCGACCGCCGGAGATCAGGGTCACACGACCACCGGTGGATCCACCGTCGGCAAAGAAGCGAATGCGCCCGACCTTGTCGCTGCTGACTTCCGACTGGGCCGTCAGCAGCTTCAGTTCCATCGATTCAGGCAACTGCACCGATTTCTGGCCCGCCGCCACGTAGCTCTTGGTTTCCAGGTTGAGCTCGAGGAATTTCTCCTCGCGATGCAGGACCGCCTGGCTGCGCGTGTAGCGCAGCGCCGCTGTCATGTCGCGCGCGGCAGTCGCCACCTTGACGCTGTCCATGCGACCGACCACCGAAGTGCCGAGCAGGCTGGCCATCATCGCGATGATCAGCATCACGACGATCATTTCGAGGAGGGTGAATCCGCGCTGGCGCAGGGACCGCGTGCGGCGACAGGGGCCGGGGCGGGCGCGCGGTGCCCGCGAACGGTGCCGGGCGCCGCGGCGGCTCGGGCACCGGCTTCATCGCGTCCTGGCCCCGCCCCGTCCCGCCTTCTGACCCATGGCAGTTCTCACGTCACCTTCACTGGTTGTTATCAATATCCGCCGCCGTATCCGCGCCACCCGGCGTCTTGTCGGAGCCGAGCGAGATGACGGCGTAGGGCTGACCGCCTTCGCCGGGCACCTTGATCACGTAGTTGGTACCCCACGGATCCTTGAGCTGCGACTCCTTGAGGTAGGGGCCGCCCCAGTTGGTGGCATTGCCGGGCGTCGTGATCAGATCCTCGATCTTGGTCGGGATCGTGACCGAATCGAGATAGTACTGATCGACCGAGGTGGCGACCTTGCGCACGCCGGCCTGCGCCGCCTTGACGTCGGCCTTGCCCTTGCCCTTGAAGATGTTGGTGGCGAGCATGGTCGCGATGAAGGCGATGATGCCGAGCACCAGCAGCATCTCGATCAGGGAGAAACCTCGTTGATGAAGGGAGGCGCGCCGCCGACCGGAGACCAGGCGACCAGCCTCTTTCGCGCCGCTTGCGCTGTTCGCCCTGCTCCGCCCGCTGATCGAAAGCAGCGCGTTCGTCACCCGTACCCGCAAACCATCCAGACTGAAAAGCTGCACTTCTTGATTCATGTTCCGTCCTCGTCAACCCACCAATTCATTCAAACTCAGGATCGCGGTCACCATCGAGATCACGATGAGGGCGATGAAACCCGCCAGCAGGATGGTCATCACCGGCACGAAGGCCGCCATCAGCCGATCGATCGTCGTGCGCACTTCGCGGTCATAGGTGTCGGCCGCGCGCAGCAGCATGTCGTCGAGCTGCCCGGTCTCCTCGCCGACCGCAATCATCTGCAGTGCCATCCGCGGAAAACGCTTGCCCACCGCCAATGCGTGCGCCAGTCCGCCACCGGTCTTGACGTCCTTGGTAGCACTCTCGACCTGTTCACCGAGCGCAGAGTTCCCCAACACGTTCTTGGCGATCGACATGGCCGACAGCAAGGGCACGCCATTCTTCAGCAAGGTGCCGGCCGTACGCGCGAAGCGCGCGGTATCGATCTTGATCAGCAGGTCACCGACCCACTTCAGATTGATCAGCCGCGTATCCCAGATCAGGCGCGTCGTCGGATCGGCGAACTGGCGCTGGAAAAAGATGGCGACGCCCGCGACTGCCAGGGCGATGGCCCACCAGCCGTAACGCAGCGCGTTGGCCATGGCGAGCACGATCTGCGTCAGGATCGGCAGTTCGCCGCCGAGCTGTTCGAACAGCGGCATGAAATTCGGGATCACGAACACCAGCAGGAAGATCATCGCGCCGCCCGCCAACAGCAACAGGATGCACGGATAGATCAGCGCCGAGACCACGCTGGATTTCAGCTCCTGGGCGCGCTCCAGGTATTCGGACAGTCGCGTCAGCGTGTGATCGAGCGTGCCGCCCATCTCGCCGGCGCGCACCATGTTGATGAACAGGCGCGAAAACACGCCGTGCTGGCGCTCCAGTGCCTCCGACAAGGACACACCGCCGCGCACTTCGTCGCGGATACGATCAACCAGGCGCTTCAGGCGTGGCGACTCGGCCAGTTCCGCCAGCACCAGCAAGGATCGATCGAGCGGCAGCCCGGCACCGACCAGGGTCGCCAGCTGCTGGGTGAAATTGGCCACGTCGGCCTGCGACACCCCGGTCGAGCGGAACAGCGCACCAAACCCGGCGCCAGCCGCCTGGTCCGCCGGGATGGCCTCCAACGGCAGATTGCCCTGCTCATGCAGCTTGGCAACCACCTCATCGGTGTTCGCCGCCTCCATCTGCCCCTGCAGCACTTCGCCGTTGGGGGCGACGGCTTTGAAGCGGAATGAGGGCATCAGCGCGCCTCCCGGCAGGAGGCGCGCGGTGAAACGTGAAACGTGAAACGTGAAGAAGAGCTAGGTGAAACGTGGAACGTAAAACGTGAAACGGAAGAGCCCGCAGGCCCGCCTGGTTCGCCTTTCACCGCCTATACGTTCCCTGCCCCCCTTTGCCCTACTTGCGCATGGCGCTGGCCGCAGCGATCACGTCTCCTGACACACGCGCAGCACTTCCTCGATGGTGGTCGCGCCGGCCAGTGCCTTGGCCATGCCGTCTTCGTACATGGTGCGCATGCCCTCTTCGCGCGCCAGGGCTTCGATCTTGCCATGGTCGGCGTGCTGCATGACCAGACGGCGGATCGGATCGGTCATGACCAGGAACTCCATGATGGTCGTACGGCCGAGGTAACCGGTGGCGCTGCGCTCCGATGGCACCGGTTTGTGCAGGTAGATCGGGTCGTGGCGGGTGTACTGGCGCAGCTTGTGGTCGGCAACCACTTCCGGCAGCGCGATGTAGCGCTGGCTGGATTCGCGATCGAGACGGCGCACCAGGCGCTGGGCGAGCACGCCGTTGACGGTCGAGCACATCAGGTAATCGTCGACGCCCATGTCGAGCAGTCGGGTGACCGCGCCGGCGGCGTTGTTGGTGTGCAGCGTGGACAGCACCAGGTGGCCGGTGAGCGCCGACTGGATCGCGATCTTGGCGGTCTCCAGGTCGCGCATTTCGCCGATCATGATGACGTCCGGATCCTGGCGCACGATCGAGCGCAGCGCGCCGGCGAAATCGAGGCCGATCTGCGGCTTGACCTGGATCTGGTTGACGCCCTCCAGCTGGTACTCGACCGGGTCCTCGACCGTGATGATCTTGACCTCGGGCGTGTTGATCCGGCTGAGCGCGGTGTACAGCGTGGTGGTCTTGCCCGAGCCGGTCGGGCCGGTGACCAGCAGGATGCCGTGCGGCATTTCCAGCACGTTGATGAACTTCTGCATGAAGTCATCGGTGAAACCGAGCGCCTTGAAATCCAGCACCACGCTTTCGCGATCGAGGATACGCATGACCACGCTCTCGCCGTAGCTGGTCGGCACCGTGGACACGCGCAGGTCGAGCTCCTTGCCCTGCACGCGCAGCATGATGCGGCCGTCCTGCGGCAGCCGGCGCTCGGCGATGTTGAGCTTGGCCATGATCTTGATGCGGCTGATCACCGCCGCGGTAGAACTGGCCGGCGGCGATTCGACTTCCTGCAGCACGCCATCGATGCGGTAGCGCACCTTCAGCCGGTTCTCGAAGGGTTCGATGTGGATATCGCTGGCGCGCTGCTCGACCGCGCGCTGCATCACCAGATTGACCAGGCGGATCACCGGCGCCTCGGACGCGAGGTCGCGCAGATGCTCGACGTCGTCCTCGCCGCCGGATTCGTCGCCCGACAGGTTCTCGACGATGGTGCCCATCGCCGAGCGGCCCTGGCCGTAGTAGCGCTCGATCAGATCGTCGATCTCGCTGCGCAGGCCCACCGAGGATTCGACCTGCTTGCCGGTCGCCAGTGCCACCGCGTCATGCGCGTACTGGTCCTGCGGATCGGCCACCAGCAAGGTGACCGTGGTTTCGGTCTCGGCGATCGGCACCACGTGGAATTGCTTGAGGAAGCGCACCGACAGTTGCACCCCCGCCGGCGGCACCTCGGGCGCGTCCTTCGAACTGACCAGCGGCCGTTCCAGCAACTCGCTCAGCGCCTCGGCGACATCGCGCTCGGAGGCCAGCCCCAGGCGCGTCAGCAGCGACACCAGGCCGACGTCATCCTGTTCCTCGAACACGCGCCGCGCACGCGCCAGATCGGTTTCCTTCAGGCGCCCCTTGCGCAGCAGGAACTGGCAGATGCGCTCGTCGAGCTGGTCGGCATCGACCGGCACCGGCACCGCCGTCGGCGCTGGCGCCGGCGTCGGATCGCTGATTTCGGTCTCGAGGATGGCGTTCACGCGTTTCGCACCTGGTTGGGCATTGCAGGAAATCAGGACTTGCTGTCGGGACTGCTGGTTCCCACGTCCGGCAATTCACTGCCCTCGATGGTGATCAGGTTCTTGATGAATGCCTGGTTGAAGGCGACCCACAGAATCACCGGGGTGATCGCCGGCAGCACCAGATAGCCGAACTGATAGCAGAAGGCGATGACGTCCGGGGCAATCGCCGCGGTCTGCGCACCTGGCGATGGGCTTGGCGCCCAGCGTCTCCGGCGACGAACCGGCCAGCATCGACAGCTTTTCCGGCGGCTTGATGCCCATCGAAACCAGTGCATCGAACACCGTACCGAACACCTGGACACCGATCAACACCACCAGACTGACGCCGATCTGCAGCGCCCGGCGGGCATGGCTGAGCGGCGTCGCCATCACCAGGCCGACCAGCACCGGGATGCAATAGCCGTAGATCATCGGATTGACGTCGAAACCCAGTTCCACCGGGCGCAGCCCCTCGGGCACGACGCGAAAGTAGAAGTCGATCTGGTGCTGGGTCAACTCGGTACGCGCGAAGCTGCCATCGAACAACGCGCCCATGACCTGCCCCGCGAGACCGGCGATCGGCTGCACCCACAGCTGGGCGAAATTGAACCAGACAAAGAACGACAGCGGCAGCCAGAGCACCGCAAGGAACAACAGGGACTTCATCGGGCCGAACATGGGACCCGAGCGGGTTTCGTCACTCTCACCACTCACCACTCACCGCTCCTAGCCCACAAACACCCGCGCATTGCGGAACATCCGCAGCCATGGCGAGGCGTCGCCACCGGCTGGCGCCCAGCTCATCTGCACGCGCCGGTGGATGCGTTCGGGGTGCGGCATCAGGATCAGCGTGCGGCCATCGCGCGTGGTGAAACCGGTGTAGCCGTCGGGCGATCCATTCGGGTTCGCTGGATAAGTGTGCGCCGGACGACCGTCGCTTTCGATGAACCGCAATGCCGGCCTGGCGCTGGCCGGCATCGGCTGACCACCCCAGTCGACCCGGCCCTCGCCATGCGAGACCACCAGCGGCAGGCGGGAGCCGGCCATGCCGGCCAGCAGCACACTGGGTGAATCCATGATTTCGACCTGCACCAGGCGTGCTTCGTACTGCTCGGAATGATTGCGCAGGAAGCGCGGCCAGCCTTCGGCGCCCGGCACCAGGTCCTTGAGGCCGCTCATCATCTGGCAACCATTGCACACGCCGAGCGTGAAGCTGCCCGGATCGGCGAAAAAGGCGCGGAACTGCTCCGCCAGTTCCGGGTGGTGCGCGATGCCCTTGGCCCAACCCTGTCCGGCACCGAGCACATCGCCATAGGAAAACCCGCCGCACGCGGCCAGGCCGCGGAACTGCGACAGCCGCCAGCGGCCACTTTCGAGGTCACTGACGTGCACATCGATGGCATCGAAGCCGGCGCGGTCGAAAGCCGCCGCCATTTCGACATGGCCGTTGACCCCCTGCTCGCGCAGGATGGCCACGCGCGGCCGCGCGCCGGTGGCAATGTAGGGCGCAGCGATGTCGGCGTCGGCATCGAAGCTCGGCGCAAACACCAGGCCGGGCGCCGCGTAGTCGCGCAGGCGCTGGTATTCCTGATCGGCGCTGGCCGGATTGTCGCGCTCGCGCTGGATGCGCCAGGAGGTTTCACCCCAGGCGCCGATCAGCTCGCCCATTGCGGCGTCGATCAGGGTCTGGTTGCCCTGCACGACGCGCAATCGCGCGTCGGTGCGCGCCTCGCCCAGGCGACGCAGCGGCGCCGTCATGCCCGCAGCATGCGCCGACGCCAGCAAGGCCGGGACAACGTCGTCGTCGACCTCGATCAGCACGCCCAGCTCTTCGTTGAACAACTTGCTCAGCGCGTCCTTCTTTTGTAGAGCGGAGCTTGCTCCGCTGCTGTGGCTGTCCAGCACCAGCTCCAGCCCCAGGCGCGCCGCAAACGCCATTTCCAGCGCCGCAACGATCAATCCACCATCGCTGCGATCGTGCCAGGCGAGGATACGGCCGCTGCGCTTTTCGCTGCTCAGCCATTCGAGCGCGCGGCGGAAGGCCAGCGGATCGTCGAGGTCGGGCGCCACATCGCCGAGCACGCCATGCACCTGCGCCAGCGCGCTGCCGCCCAGGCGCGGCTGCGCAGCGCCCAGATCAGCAGCCAGATCGAACTGGCGCCATCACGCCGCTTCAGCTCCGGCGTCAGCGTGCCGCGGACGTCCGCGACCCGCGCGAAGGCGCTGATGATCGGCGACACCGGCGAGCGCGTGCGGCATTCGCTGCCATCCTCGGCGCGCCACTGCGCGCGCATCGACAAGGAATCCTTGCCCACCGGGATGCCCAGGGCCAGCGCCGGGCAGAGTTCGCGGCCGAGCGTTTCGACCGCGGCGTACAGCGCGCCGTCCATCGCCGGATCGCCCACCGCCGCCATCCAGTTGGCCGACAGCTTGATGTCTTCCAGACGCTCGACGGGCGCTGCGTAGAGATTGGTCAGTGCCTCGCCGACCGCCATGCGCGCGGCGGCGCGCGCGTCGAGCAGCGCCAGCGGCGTGCGCTCGGCGATGCACATGGCCTCGCCGGTGTAGCCGGAAAAATCCGCCAGCGTCACCGCCACATCGGCGACCGGCGTTTGCCACGCTCCGACCAACTGGTCGCGATGGCACAGGCCGCCGACGCTGCGATCGCCGATGGTGATCAGGAACTGCTTGCTGCCGACCGCCGGGAACTTCAGCACGCTCAGCAGCGCGGATGTCAGATCGACCGTCGCCAGGTCCAGGGCGTTACCGGGCTGCGGTTGATGGCGCAAGCCTTGACGCTGCATCTTCGGCGCCTTGCCGAACAGCACATCCATCGGCAGGTCGATCACCGGCGTGCCACTCAGGGTCACCCGCAGATGCTGCTCGGCAGTGGCGTGACCGACGGCCGCGTACAAACAGCGTTCGCGCTGCGCCAGCGCGGCAAAGCGCGGCAGATCCTGCGCGCGCACGCCCAGCACATAGCGTTCCTGCGCCTCGTTGCACCAGATCTGCATCGGGCTCATGCCCGGATCGTCGTTGAGCACGGCGCCCAGGTCGATGTCGCCACCGACTTCGCTGTCGTGCAGCAACTCGGGGATGGCGTTGGACAGGCCACCGGCGCCGACATCGTGGACGCTGACGATCGGGTTGGTCTCTCCCAGCGCGATGCAGCGATCGATGACTTCCTGGCAGCGGCGCTCCATCTCGGCGTTGTCGCGCTGTACCGAGGCGAAATCGCGCGCGGCGCTGCCGACGCCACTGGCCTGCGAGGACGCGGCGCCGCCGCCGAGGCCGATCAGCATCGCCGGTCCGCCGAGCACGATGACCACATCGCCCGCCTGCAGCACGCGCTTGTCGACGTCTCCCGCGCGCACGCTGCCCAAACCTCCGGCGATCATGATCGGCTTGTCGTAGGCGTAGCCGCTGGTGCCGCCGTCCGGGAAATGCTCGAAGGTGCGGAAGTAACCGCCGAGCGCCGGCCGGCCGAATTCGTTGTTGAAGGCCGCCGCGCCAATCGGACCCTCGCTCATGATGCGCAGCGGACTGGCGAGGTGCGCCGGCAGCGGTCGCGCCGATTCCCACGGCTGCGGCGCGTCGGCAAAGCGCAAGTGGGAGACCGTGAATCCGGTCAACCCGGCCTTCGGGCGCGCACCGCGCCCGGTGGCGCCCTCATCGCGGATTTCGCCACCGGCACCGGTCGCGGCGCCGGCATAGGGGGCAATCGCGGTCGGATGGTTGTGCGTCTCGACCTTGATGCACAGATGGATCGGCTCGACATGCGCCCGATACTGGCCATCGCCATCGGCAAAGAAGCGCGCGCCGGGCAGGCCTTCGAGCACCGCCGCGTTGTCCTTGTAGGCAACCAGAGTACCCTGCGGCGTGCTCGCGTGGGTGTGCTTGATATGGCCGAACAGGCTGGAGGGCTGCGACTGCCCATCGATGGTCCAGCTGGCGTTGAACACCTTGTGGCGACAATGCTCCGAATTGGCCTGCGCGAACATCATCAATTCGGCATCGGTGGCGGCGCGACCGAGTTCGGCGTAACGGACCGCCAGGTACTCCACTTCGTCGCTGCTCAACGCCAGCCCGAGGCTGGCATTGGCTGCGGCCAGACTGGCCTCGTCGCTCGGCAGGAACACCAGCGGCGCTGCCTGGGGATGAGCGTGCAGTTGCGCGAATTGCGCGGGATCGCCGAGCACGCTCTGGGTCATCGGGTCGTGCAGCAGCGCCTCCACCTGCGCAAGCTCGCTCGCCGATTGCGGCAACAGGTCAAACGCATAGCGCAGCAAGCGCTCGACGCGCTCGACCGCAAGCCCGCAACGATGCAGGATGTCGGTGGCCTTGCTCGACCACGGCGAGCGCGTACCCAGGCGCGGCGCAATCCAGCGCGAGCCTGCGGGATCGGCGACGGGCGCCAGAGCGCCCCATTGCAGCACTTCGGCCAGTTCCTGGTCACTCAGGGTATCCGGCGCGCCGAAGACGACGAACACCTCGCTGACGCTGGCCACTCGCGCACGCAAGGGCTGCAAGCGCTTGTTGAGGGCATCCAGGCGGAACGCAGACAGGGCCGGAGCCCCGGGAATCGAGCGTATCGGCATCGGGGCTTCAGACGGTTGAGGCGGGCGGATCATACAGGGCGCGGCGCCGCGGGGGCGCCGCAGCATCAGCGGCCTGCAGCAGCAGTGGGCGAACGGCCTGCGACGACGTCGCGCCAGCTCCGCCAGCGCAGCCTACTTGCCCTTGGCCGATGCGTCTGCCTCGGCCATGGACGCTTCGACCTGCGTCAGTCGTTGTTCCAACTGGTCCGGCGTCACGTAGCCGGGGGCGACGTTGCCGTCCGGGAACACCAGGGTCGGCGTGCCGGTCACACCCATCTGCTGACCCAGGTTGTACTGCGCCTCGATCGGATTGATGCAAGTCGCATTGCCCGGGTCCTCTCCCGCCTTGGCCTTGGTCAACGCGCCCTGCTGATCCTTGGCGCACCAAGTGGCGACCGCCTTGCGGTAGGAGTCGGAGCCGATGCCGGCGCGCGGGAACATCATGTACTCGATCTGGATGCCACGCGCGTTGTACTCCTCCATGTGCTTGTGCAGCTCACGGCAGTAGCCGCAATCGATGTCGGTGAACACGGCGACCGTGTGCTTGACCTCGCCCTTGGGCTTGAACACGATGCGCTGGCTGCTCGGCGCGTTGGCCAGCAATCCACGACGCAAGCCGGCCCTGCGCTGTTCGGTCAGATCGATCTTGCCCGGCACGTCCATCAGCGAGCCCTGGACCAGGTATTTCCCATCGGCCGTCATGTAGACGATCTGCCCGCCAAGGTTGACCTCGAACAGTCCCGCGATCGGCGTCTCGCGAACCTCGTCGACCTTGATGTTGGCATTCAAGGTCTTCAACGACGCGGCAATTGCGGCATCGGGCTTGTCCTGCGCGGCCAGGCCCGCGCTGACGAACATGCCGACAGCGGCCATCCAATACCCATTGCGCATCTTAATCTCCTGAAGTGTCGGGCGACCGGGAACGGTGGTCGAAAGCCCATGGACCGCGCCTTGCGGACAAAGTTCCACGAAATTCGATCATTGATGAGTGCAAGTGAGGACCTTGCGAGGGTCGCCCCCAGCCGCAGGCGTTGCCCCAGGGCAGGCGCATTCCGTCGTCACGGCGCGGGCAACGTGACCTACGATCGGCGCCGCCGGGATGCCATCACGAACCCGGCGCCGGACTCAAGGCCAGCACCTGAATCAACACGGCCGCGAAATGGCAGACGCTGCCGGCCAGAACGAAACCATGCCAGATGGCGTGCGCATACGGTAGCCGACGGCTCATGTAAAACACCGTACCCAGCGTGTAGGCGATGCCGCCCGCCATCAGCCAGGCAAAGGCCCCTTGCGGCAGCGCCTTCATCAGCGGTTCGATGGCGATGACGACCAGCCAGCCCATCGCCAGATAGATGCCGGTCGACAGCCAGTGAAAGCGGCCGGTGTAGTAGAGCTTGAACACGATGCCGGCGAGCGCCAGGCCCCAGATCAACCCGAACAGCGTCCAGCCCCAGGGGCCGCGCAGGCTGGTCAGGGTGAACGGCGTGTAGGTGCCGGCGATCAGCACGTAGATCATGCAGTGGTCGAAGACCTTCAGGCGCGCCTTGATCTTGACGTGGCTGACGGCGTGGTAGAGCGTCGAGGCCACATACAGCAGCAGCAGGGAGGCGCCGTAGACCGAGGCGCCGATCACGGCCCAGCGATCGGCGTAGATCGAGGCCAGCGTGATCAGCACGGCAGCGCCAGCGAGCGCGACGACAGCGCCAGCGCCGTGGGTCAAGGCGTTCAGCAACTCTTCGAGATGCAGACCGGGGTGGCCTTCCGATGGCTGGGCATCGGAGGGCACCCGCAGCGAGTCGTTCATCAGCTGGCCTGGCGATTTGACCCTGACAGGGTGCGCCGGGGTGGGTTGAGGCGGGTCACGGGAATGGGGCTAGGCGGTAAACGGGGAGACGCGGCGCGGCGGCCGCGGCGCTGCGGGGAGGGTCCGGACCCACCGAAGCACGACTCCGCTCAGCGGACATCCATACAAGCCGGGTAGACTCTCGCCCCCCTGATATGGATGTATCGATGGCATGGAACGCATCGAAGGTGATTTCAGCACGCCCGTCGGGCGCATCGCGATTCTGGCCTCGCGTTTCAATGATCTGGTGGTCAGCCGCCTGATCGATGGCGCGCGCGACGCTCTGCTGCGCCATGGTGTCGAGGACGCAGACTTGTGCCTGATCCGCGTACCCGGCGCCTTTGAGCTGCCGCTGACTGCGGACAAGATCGCGGCCAGCGGTCGCTATGCAGCCATCGTCGCGCTCGGTTGCGTGATTCGCGGCGACACCGCGCATTTCGATTTCGTGGCCGGCGGCGCCGCCAATGGCCTGATGCAGGTCGCGCTGGATCACGGCCTTCCGGTCGGCTTTGGCGTGCTCACCACCGACAGCATGGAACAGGCACTCGATCGCGCCGGCGGCAAGTCCGGCAACAAGGGCGCCGACGCGGCGCTGGCGATCATCGAGCAACTCAATCTGCTGCAACAGCTGGAGCCCGAACAGTGAAACCGACCCGGCCGTTCCCCGAACGCGCCCGCGCGCGTCGTCGTGCGCTGCAGGCGCTGTACCAGTGGCAGATCGGCGGCGGCCCGATGCACCGGATCATCAGCCAGTTCAACGAAGAGCAGGACATGGCGATCGCCGACGGCGCCTATTTCTCCGAGCTCTTGCTCGGCGTCGAGGCGCATCTGGATGAACTCGATGGCGCCATCGCGCCATTCGTCGATCGCCGCATGGATGAGGTCGATGCCATCGAGCGCGCGGCGCTGCGCCTGGGTGCCTTCGAACTGATGCACCGGCTCGACGTCCCCTATCGCGTGGTCCTCAACGAAGCCGTCGAACTGGCCAAGGATTTCGGCGCCGAAGGCGGCCACACCTACGTCAACGGCGTGCTCGACAAACTGGCGCGGCGGGTGCGCAGCACGGAACTGCAGGGACGCTGAGCGCCGGCTCGTCACCACCTGAGAGCTGTTTTGGGGGACGCAAAGGACGCAAAGTGCGCAAAGGCGCGACGCAAAAGGCGTTGGTCGATTGCCAGTTGGCATTTCGGTGGGGAGCGGCGGCGGCGCAACGGCAGTTCTCTGATGACTTGAATCGCTCTCCTTTGCGTACTTTGCGTCCCTTTGCGTACTTTGCGTCCAAATCTACAGCCCCCATTCGGAGCCCGAAGCATGCCGGGTGAATTCGCCTTCATCGACAGCCTGCGCGCCCGTGTCCGCAGCAACGATGGCGTGGTGCGCGGTATCGGCGACGACGCCGCCATCGTGCGTTTTGCGCCGGGCGAGGAGTGCGTGGTCACCACCGACACGCTGGTCGCCGGGGTGCATTTTCCGCTCGACGCGGCGCCGGCCGACATCGGTTACAAGACCGCTGCGGTCAACTTGAGCGATCTGGCGGCGATGGGTGCGACGCCGCGCTTTTGCACGCTGGCGCTGACCCTGCCGAGCCTGGATGGCGGCTATGTCGAGCCCTTGATCAAGGGACTGCTGGCGCTGCTCGATACGCATCAGGTCGCGCTGGTCGGCGGCGATACCACGCGCGGGCCGATGTCGCTGACGCTGACGGCGATCGGCAGTCTGCCGGCCGGTACCGCGCTCGGTCGCGATGGTGCGCGCGCGGGGGATGTGGTGTACGTCAGCGGCACCCTGGGCGACGCTGCCGCGGCGCTGGCGCTGCGCGGTCAGAGGGGCGACAGCCTGGACGGCGAACGCAAGCTGGCGCGCACCCGCCTGCAGCAGCGCCTGGCGCGGCCGACGCCACGGGTGGCGCTGGGTCAGGCGCTGCGCGGTATCGCCCATGCCTGCATCGATGTCTCCGACGGACTGGCCGCCGATCTCGGACACATCTGCCGCGCCAGCGGTCTGGCGGCGGTGCTCGATTCGGTGGCGCTGCCGGCGTCGCGCGCCCTGCTGACACTGGTCGACGATCCCGGTCAGCGGCTGGCGCTGCAACTGGGTGGCGACGACTACGAGCTGTGCTTCAGCGTCGCCCCTGAAAACGAAGAGCAACTGGCGGCGATCGCCGCCGCCACGCACACCGCGCTGACGCGCATTGGTACGCTCGGTCCCGGCGAGGGCGTGCATTTCCTCGATGCGGACGGCCGCATCATGAGCGCGCCGGCTGCCGGCTATGAGCACTTCCGATGAGCCGCCACGTCCACGATGAGGCCAGGGTGCTGCTGCGCCATCCCTGGGGCTGGATCGCCAGCGGTTTCGGCAGCGGGCTGTCGCCATTTGCCTCCGGTACCACTGGTTCGGCCGCCGCCGTGCTGCTGTACTGGCTGGGTGGCGCGGTCGCCTGGCCACTGTGGCTGAGTCTGATGGTGATTGCGCTGGTGTTTGCCATTGGCGTGCCAGCCAGCACCTTTGCCTGCAATGCGCTCAAGACCGACGACGCCTCGGCGATCGTCATCGACGAGTGGGTCGGCCAATGGCTGACGCTGACGGTCGGCGCGATCTATTGGCCATTCGCCCTGCATCCGTGGTCCTGGCTGGGATTCCTGGCCTGCGGTTTCCTGCTGTTCCGCATCGCCGACATCTTCAAACCCTGGCCGGCCTCACGCCTCGACCGCGATCTCGGCGGTGGCCTCGGCGCGATGGCCGACGATGCCGTCGCCGCGGTCTATTCGGCGCTGGCCCTCGCTGCGATCGGCTATCTGCTGTAGGAGCGACGTGCACGTCGCGACAACGGCCTGCACCCGGGCGACTGCACGCACCCACTGGCTGCGCCGCGCCACATGAACTACCCTTAATCCACCGCCGCAGCGCCCCACAGGGCCGCCTTGCTATGGTCCGTGCATGATTGGCGCATCTACGGACATCCTGGGCGTCTGGCGGCTGGCACGCACAGTGCTGAGCGTGCTGTGTCTGTGTGCCGGCTCCTCCGCCGCGGCCGCGCGCGCCGAGCCGCAGACCGACGCTGCCTATGCGCGCTTCGCTGCCATCGCCGGCGAACCGCAGGATTCGGTGCGCTTTTACCGTATCTACCACTGGCAACCGCTCGGCGAGCGCTCGCTGGTGCTCTGGCTCGGACGCGAAGAGCCCTATCTGATCGACATGCGCGAGCGCTGTCGCGACCTCGGTCAGGAACTGTTCCTGCGCATCGCCGACTACCAGCGGCCCGGACGCAACGTGCTGCGCGCGCGCTGGTCATCGATCTTCACCCGCGACGGCCAGGATTGCCGGATCGGCAGCATCCGCGCGCTCGACTTCAGCCGCATCGACGAGGTCGATCCGCGCTTGATCGGCGCGCCGGCGGCGGCCGATCAGCGCCTGTGGGCGGCGCTGGTCTCGGTGCATATGGAACCTCCCGAGTATCCGAAGAATGCCGCCGGCCGCAACAAGCACGGCGTGGTGCTGGTGGCCGCCGAGGTGACGCCCGACGGCCACGTGCGCAAGACCGAGATCACCGACAGCAGCGGACATGTCGATCTCGACCACGAGGCGCTGCGGGCGGTCGACCACTGGCGCTTTGAGCCCTATCGCACCGAGGAGCCGGGTCGCCTGGTCTGGGTCCAGGTTCCGGTCGTGTTCGCCCCTGATTCCGGTCGTTGAGGAGCCCTGCGCATGCGCGTCCTGGTCGTCGAGGATGACCGTCACACCCGCGAGTTCATCGAGCGCGCGCTGCGCGAGTCCGGCTACACCGTCGACGCGGTCGGCAACGGCCGCGACGGGCTGTTCATGGCGACCACCGAGCCATTCGACCTGATCGTGCTCGATCGCATGTTGCCCACGGTGGATGGCTTGACCATCCTGCGCACCTTGCGCGCCAGCAAGATCAGCACGCCGGTGCTGGTGCTGAGCGCGCTGGGCGAAGTCGACGACCGCGTCGACGGGCTGCGCGCCGGCGGTGACGACTATCTGGTCAAGCCGTTTGCGCTGGTCGAACTACTGGCGCGCGTCGAGGCGCTGCTGCGGCGTCCGCGCGGCGGCGAACAGAGCGCGGAAACCACCCAACTGCGGGTTGCCGACCTGGAACTCGATCGGCTCAAGCGCACGGTGCGCCGCGGCGAACGGCGCATCGACCTGCAGCCCAAGGAGTTCCACCTGCTGGAATACCTGATGCGCCACTGCGATCAGGTGGTGACGCGCACCATGCTGCTGGAGGCGGTCTGGGACTACCACTTCGACCCCAAGACCAACGTCATCGACGTGCACATCTCCAATCTGCGCCAGAAGGTCGACAAGGACGCGCACAACACCCTGATCCACACCGTGCGCGGAGTCGGCTACCGGCTCGGGCTGGAGACCGATTGAATGGCGCGGCCGCAGTACCGCCGCAGCGCCTTCTTCCGCTTCGCCGTGGCGCTGCCGCTGCTGCTCGGCGCGCTGTCCGGGCTGCTGCTGTGGCCAATCTACCGCGAGGCCGTGGACCACATCCGCGCGCAGGTGCACGCGGCCATCGAACGCGACAGCTGGGATCTGGAGGTCGAGTTTCACGAGAATGGCATCGACGGACTGATCGCCGCCATCGACCAGCGTCAGGCGCGCCAACTGGATGCCAGCACCTTGTACCTGTTGATCGACAGCAAGGGCGACATCCTCGCCGGTTCACTGGCGCACTGGCCAGCGAGCGTGCCGCGCGAGGACCGCGCCTGGGCCGAGTTCCCGACCGAACGCGGCGAACAGGCCGAGGGCCAGGTGTTCGGCCTGTTCGGTCAACGCTGGCTGCTGGTCGGTCGACGTTCGCCGCTGGCCAGCTTTGACCGCTCGCTGGCGCTGCAATTGTGCTGGACCGTGGCGGCGATGTTCGCGCTGTCGGCGTTGGCCGCGGCGTGGTTCAGCGCGCGCTTGCGGCGACGGCTGCGCGGACTGGCGCAGGACGCCGAGCGTATCCGCGCTGGCGATCTTGCCCGGCGCCTGTGGCTATCGCCGCGACGCGACGAGATCGACGATCTGGCCGAGCGTTTCAACCGCACCTTTGCCGATCTGGAGCGACTGGTCGATGGCACGCGGCAGGTCAGCAGCCACCTCGCGCATGATCTGCGCCGACCGCTGCAAGCAGCGCGCCAGCACCTCGAGGAACTCGCCCACCGCAGCAACCTCGATGGCCCGGCGCGCGCTGCCATCGAGTCCAGTCTGGCCGAGGTCGATCAACTGCTCGGCACCTTCGCCGCCTTGCTGCGACTGGCGCGGCTGCAGGCCGGCGGTTTCGAGCGCAGCTCCGAATGGATCGATCTGGAGCGCGTGGTCGCCGATGCGGTCGAGTTGTACACGCCGCTGGCCAACGCGGCCGGCCATCAGTTGCGCGCAAAGCTGGCGCCTTGTCGCGTCCAGGGCGACCGCCATCTGTGGTTCCAGTTGCTGCAGAACCTGATCGAAAACGCCATCAATCACGGCCACAGCGATATCGACGTTGAACTTCAGGCCACCGGCGAACTCAGCGTGCGCGACCATGGCCCCGGCGTGGCGACCGAATCCCTGCCCCACCTCGGCGAACGCTTCTACCGCGCCGACCCCGCGCGCAGCACGCCCGGCATCGGCATCGGCCTGGCGCTGGCACGCGCAATCGCCGAACACCACGGGGCCACGCTCACCTTCGAAAACGCCGAGCCCGGGCTCCGCGCACGCGTTCGTCCCCGCAAGTAGCCCGGTGTACGCGCGTGAGCGCGTTCACCGGGTGCTTGCCGCAAGTCTCATGGCCTGCCGTCTGACGGCGGCTGTGGCGGCGGCGCCGGCTCAAACATTCCCGCAATCCGCCCGCTGCGGATGCGCGCGACGATCTCGCGGCGGCGCTGGTCGGTGAGGCGGTACTGCCACGGCGGGCTGCGGTCGCGCACCAGGGCCTCCAGGCTGGGGTAGCCGCAGCCGTTGCCGATCTGCTGGCAGGCTTGGTCCAGCGCGCGGCTGGCGGGGCCACAGTCCATGCCGAGGTCGCAAGCCACCATCGGCCACAGGCTGCTGCCGTCGACGAACATGTCGATGGATTGCGTTCCGGCGTCGTTCTGCAAAAGGAAGTCGAGCCGCCCGAGCCGCGCAATGGCCTCCATATCTCCGGACAAGACGACGTCGTACATCGTGGCGCGTGCCTCGGCGGCCAGTTCGGCAGTGTCGCGGCCGCGCCTGGCCGGCTCCATGCGTGCATACAGATCGCCGGCTGTCCTTGCCGCCGCCAGTACGGCCTGTGATTCCTGGCTACGCCGAATGAGCTGCGCCTTGTCGGTGATCTCGCCCGGGCAATCGGCAGTCAGCCGCGTGAGCGCGGCCGCCACGGCGCGACGCTCCTGCTCGACCAGATCAGGCGGCAGCCAACGCCATTCCTGCTCGCGTCGTTGCACGAACGTGGGCGTCGAGTAGAGCCGTGCCATCTGGCAGTCCTGTTCGCGCCAGCGCTGACGCATCGCCACACGTGCCTGTGCGGCGTTGAATTTCAGCAGCGGCATGGCCGCAGCAGCAACTGTCGGCGCGAACGGCTCGATCGCCTCCGCAGTGGGCGAAGATGCCAATGCCGCAGGATCTGCGTCATTGCCGCTGGTGTGGGCAGTCCGACCGTCCGAGCCCGCTGCCGAACTGTCCGACGCTGCAGGGGCTACCGATGGGGTCGACAGCCGAGCAAGCGAGTTCGCCAGATCATCGCTTCCGACAGCCAGCAAGAGCAGGACTGCAGCCAACAGGAGCAACAGCCAGACCCGTGATTTCATCCGCCACTCCCGCCCAGCAATTGCTCGTACTGACGCGCGCGCCACAAACGCAGGATCTCGGCGCTCTGGGCCTCGACGATCAGACGCCGGCGCGGGCTGAGTTCGCTCAACTCGAGGAAGGAGTTGCTGAGGCCGATCAGGAACTGGTCCTGGTCCATGGTCAGCGCATAGGCGCGCGGGTCACGCAAACAGCCATCCAGCAGGGAGCATGCCGCCATCAGATAGCTGTCCGTGCCATAGCCACTGAGTCGCGCCAGTTGCGGCGCGTAGCCCAACAAGTCCAGCGCATCGCCTTGCTGCAACAGCGTGACACCTGCGTCCCGGGCCCGCTGCGTGGCTTGCACCACGGCCGGTGAATCCGCCGGTCCGCGCGGCAGCGGTTGCATCAGCATCGCGCCAGGATGGCCGAGAACCGCTGCGCGAGTGCGCGAGCTTGAGATCTGAGCACGCCAGGCCTCGCGGCTGCGCGCCGGGAACGTGGAGCAGCGACCGGTCCAGCGATGCAGCGAAGTCTGAAGGAGGGCGATCTCCTGATCGCTGTAGCCCATGACCCGCATGCTGTCGAACTGCTGCGTCAGCGCTGCGCCCATCGTGGCGATCTCCGCCATCGTTGCGCAGCCTTCCAGCAGATCGGCCAGCATCCAGGCCGCATCCGCATCGCCGGCGTCGGCACGCGCGCGCAGTTCATCGGCGAACCCGTTCAGATCGGTTTCGCTCGTCAGGCGTTCCAGATCGGCAGCGCGCTGGGACGCCGACGCGCGGTGAGGCTTGAGCGATGGCAGCGGTTTTGGCGCGGAATTCTCGGTCGCTCCGTCGACGACGGGTTCGGCGGCTCTGGCTGGCTCACTGCGCGGGGAGGTCGGTCCCACTGGGCCGGTCACAGCCGATTGCGCAGACTGTGGCGCCGGGTCAAGTCGCTGACGCGGCCAGGCGAGCATCAGAGCAATACTCAATACGACCAGCAAAAGGAACTGCAGACGCCGGCGCACAGGCGCAGAAAGTCGGGGCAGCGGCATCAAGATCAGGATCGTGACAAAAGGCGACGGAGTATCGGGGAAGGCCGGGCAGCGCGTCGATACCCGCTGGACCTGCATTTGGCAGTAGCCCGGTATCCGCGCAAACGCGCGTTCACCGGGTACTCGCGGTCCCCTGAGCGCGTGAAAGCCGCGCTACAACGGCACCCCGCTCCGTTCGTGACTGCCCAGAGGGGCGGTCGCGACGTGCACGTCGCTCCTACAGGGTGCGGATGCGCGCGATCTTCGGGCGGCGCAAACAACAACGCCCGCGAAGGCGGGCGTTGTCGCAACAGCAGCGGAGCAAGCTCCGCTCTACAAAAGCTCAGTGCTTGAGGGTCTTGCGCAGGCGCTCGAGGGCCTGCAACTGGGCCATCGACTGGGCGAGTTCGACCTGCGCTTTGGCCACTTCGACCGCATCGGTTCTGTTGGCGATGGCGGCTTCGGCGTTCTGCTTGGCCTGCAGGGCGACCGCTTCGTCGAGATCAGCTGCGCGCACGGCGGAGTCGGCCAGGATGGTCACGACGGTGGGCTGCACTTCCAGGATGCCGCCGGAGACGTAGAGGAACAATTCGTCGTCATCGGGCTTGATGATGCGCACCTGGCCGGGCTTGATGCGGGTGATCAGCGGCGCGTGACGCGGCGCGATGCCGAGATCGCCCATCTCGCCGCTGACCACCACGAGCTTGGCCTCGCCTTTGAAAATCTCGGCCTCGGCGCTGACGACTTCTACGCGGATGGTGCTCATGGGCTACGGACTACCTTGGTTGCTTGTTGGATGTTGCTTTGGGCTCCGTTGAGCCCTCGTGGCCGAGTGAGTAGTGAGTAGTGAGTAGTGAGTAAAAACCGGCGAAGACCGCCTCTTGCCCACATCGCGCTACCCATCAACTACCTGGCCATCCTTGTCACTGGGCAGCGTCAACTGAGAATTGTTGACGCCAGCCGATCTCTAACCACTGGAGCCGACGACGACCTGCCGGCTCCTACTCACCTCACTACTCACTACTCACTACTCACTGCCGCTCAAGCCGCCACACCCATTTCCTTCGCCTTGGCGAACACCTCGTCGATGCCGCCGACCATGTAGAAGGCCTGCTCCGGCAGATGATCGGCGCCGCCGTCGAGGATGGTCTTGAAGCCGCGGATGGTTTCCTTCAGCGACACGTACTTGCCCGGGCTGCCGGTGAACACTTCGGCGACGTGGAAGGGCTGGCTGAAGAACTTTTCGACCTTGCGCGCGCGGGACACGGTCGCCTTGTCTTCTTCCGACAGTTCGTCCATGCCGAGGATGGCGATGATGTCCTTCAGTTCCTTGTAGCGCTGCAGCGTCGACTGCACGCGGCGCGCGGTGTCGTAGTGCTCGTTGCCGATCACGTTCGGGTCCAGCTGACGGCTGGTCGAGTCGAGCGGATCCACCGCCGGGTAGATACCCAGCGAGGCGATGTTGCGGCTCAGCACCACGGTCGCGTCCAAGTGGGCGAAGGTGGTGGCCGGCGACGGGTCGGTCAAGTCGTCGGCCGGCACGTAGACGGCCTGGATCGAGGTGATCGAACCGGTCTTGGTCGAGGTGATGCGCTCCTGCAGCACGCCCATTTCCTCGGCCAGCGTCGGCTGGTAACCCACCGCGGACGGCATGCGGCCGAGCAGCGCGGACACTTCGGTACCGGCCAGCGTGTAGCGATAGATGTTGTCGATGAACAGCAGCACGTCGCGACCCTTGCCGGTGGCCGGGTCCTTTTCGTCGCGGAAGTACTCGGCCATGGTCAGGCCGGTCAGCGCGACGCGCAGGCGGTTGCCCGGCGGCTCGTTCATCTGGCCGTAGACCATCGCGACCTTGTCGAGCACGTTGGAGTCTTTCATCTCGTGGTAGAAGTCGTTGCCCTCGCGGGTACGCTCACCGACGCCAGCGAACACCGACAGACCCGAGTGGGCCTTGGCGATGTTGTTGATCAGTTCCATCATGTTGACGGTCTTGCCGACACCGGCGCCGCCGAACAGGCCGATCTTGCCGCCCTTGGCGAACGGGCACATCAGGTCGATGACCTTGATGCCGGTTTCCAGCAGATCGTTGCCACCCGCCTGCTCGGCATAGGTCGGCGCCGAACGATGGATGACCCAGCGGTCGTCCTCGCCGATCGGGCCGGCTTCGTCGATCGGGCGACCGAGCACGTCCATGATGCGGCCCAAGGTCTTCAGACCCACCGGAACCGAGATCGCCTTGCCGGTGTTCTGCGCGATCAGGTTGCGCTTCAGGCCGTCGGTGGAACCGAGCGCGATGGTGCGCACGACGCCGTCGCCCAGCTGCTGCTGCACTTCCAGCGTGATCTCGGTGCCGGCGATGGTCAGCGCGTCGTACACCTTGGGCACGGACTCGCGCGGGAATTCGACGTCGACGACCGCGCCGATGATCTGTACGACTTTGCCTTGGTTCATTTGCTTGCTCCGAACTTCGTTTGTGCTTTGGTGGGCGCGTTTGGGGCGCGTCCGGCCTTTGGTTCTGGTGAGTAGTGAATAGTGAGTAGTGAGTAAAAACCGGCGCGGATGCAGCCTGTCGTCCGCCAAAGTGAGGGTTAATAGTGAGTGTGGTAAAACCGGCACGTTGCGCTGTTCTGTTCGCCAGAGCTCTCACAACATGCCTCGGACTGCCGGTAACACCGGTTCTTACTCACTACTCGCTATTCACTATTCACTCTTAACTAGTCACTACTCACTACTAACTATTCACTGCTCTAGACCGCTGCCGCCCCGCTGACGATCTCGCTGATTTCCTGCGTGATCGCGGCCTGGCGTGCCTTGTTGTAGACCAGGGTGAGTTCGCCGATCAGCTTGTTGGCGTTGTCCGATGCCGACTTCATCGCGACCATGCGCGCAGCGTGTTCGCTGGCGAGGTTCTCGACGACGGCCTGGTAGACCAGCGATTCGAGGTAGCGCTTGAGCACATGGTCCATGATCTCCGGCGCACCCGGCTCATAGATGTAGTCCCAGGAATGCGTGGCCTCAAGATCATCCGACGGCACCAAAGGCAGCATCTGATCGAGCGCCTGCTTCTGCACCATGGTGTTGACGAAACTGTTGTAGGCCATGAACACCCGGTCGACGCGGCCTTCCATGTAGCTGTCGAGCATCACCTTGATCGCACCGATCAACTGGTCCGCATGCGGCTTTTCGCCAAGGTGCGAGATCGAGCCGACATTGTTGACCTTCAGACGCTTGAAAAACGCCGTGGCCTTGGCGCCGATGCAGACGACGTCGACTTCCACACCCTTTTCCTGCCAAGCACGCATTTCGCCGAGCAGGGTGCGGAACAGGTTGGAGTTCAAGCCGCCGCACAGGCCGCGATCGGTCGACAGGACGATGTAACCGACGTGCGAAACCTCGGCGCGCTCGACCAGGAAGGGATGCTTGTACTCGGTATTGGCCCGGGCGATATGGCCGATGACCTGGCGCATCAGGCGCGCATACGGGCGCGACGCCCGCATCAGCTCCTGCGCCTTGCGAATCTTGCTGGCCGAGACCATTTCAAGCGCTTTCGTCACCTTGCGGGTGTTCTGAATGCTCTTGATCTTGGTGCGGATTTCTCTTGCGCCTGCCATCGGGGTTTCTCGGACTTCGAATCGGGAACCGGGACGCGGGACCGGTTGGAGACGGCTGCGCCGTCCCGGTTGCTCGGAAGCTGGTTGGTTCGGCATTCCTGAGGGGTCAATTCGATTCCCGGGTCCCCGGTCCCGGCTTCACCAGCTGCCCGTCTTCTTGAACTCGGCGATCCCCTTCTTGAAGGTCGCCTCGATGTCCTTGTCCCAGTCGCCGCTGGTAGCGATCTTGTCCATCAGCGGGCCATGGTTGCTCTGGAAATACTGATGCAGGCCATGCTCGAAGGGCTGGATCTTCGGCATCGGCAGGTCGTCCATGAAACCTTCGGAGACGGCGTACAGCGAAAGCGCCATGTTCGCCACCGACATCGGTGCGTACTGCTTCTGCTTGGTCAGTTCGGTGACGCGCGTGCCACGGTCGAGCTGAGCACGGGTAGCGGCGTCGAGGTCCGAGGCGAACTGGGCGAAAGCCGCCAGTTCGCGATATTGCGCCAGCGCCAGGCGGATACCGCCGCCGAGCTTCTTGATGATCTTGGTTTGCGCAGCGCCACCGACGCGCGACACCGAGATGCCGGCGTTCATCGCCGGACGCACGCCGGCGTTGAACAGATCGGTTTCGAGGAAGATCTGGCCGTCGGTGATCGAGATCACGTTGGTCGGCACGAAGGCCGAGACGTCGCCCGCCTGGGTTTCGATGATCGGCAGCGCCGTCAGCGATCCGGTCTTGCCCTTGACTTCGCCATTGGTGAACTTCTCGACGTAGTCCTCGCTGACGCGCGCCGCGCGTTCGAGCAGGCGCGAGTGGAGATAGAAGACGTCGCCCGGATAGGCTTCGCGACCCGGCGGGCGGCGCAGCAGCAGCGAGATCTGGCGATAGGCCCAGGCCTGCTTGGTCAGATCGTCATAGATGATCAGCGCGTCTTCGCCGCGGTCGCGGAAGTACTCGCCCATGGTGCAGCCGGAATACGGGGCGACGTACTGCATCGCGGCGGATTCGGAGGCCGAGGCGGCGACGATGATGGTGTGCGCCAGCGCGCCGTTCTGCTCCAGGCGGCGCACCACGTTGGCGATCGAGCTGCGCTTCTGCCCGATGGCCACGTAAATGCACTTAATGCCCGAGCCTTTCTGGTTGATGATGGTGTCGATCGCCAGTGCGGTCTTGCCGGTCTGGCGGTCGCCGATGATCAGCTCGCGCTGGCCGCGGCCGATCGGGACCATGGCGTCGACCGACTTGTAGCCGGTCTGCACCGGCTGCGACACCGACTTGCGCCAGATCACGCCCGGCGCGACTTTCTCGATCGGGCTCTGCATCTTGGCATTCAGCGGTCCCTTGCCGTCGATCGGGTTGCCCAGCGCGTCGACCACGCGGCCGAGCAGTTCCGGGCCGACCGGCACTTCGAGAATGCGTCCGGTGGTCTTCACCGTGTCGCCTTCGCGCAGATGCTCATACTTGCCGAGCACCACGGAACCGACCGAGTCGCGCTCCAGGTTCAGCGCCAGGGCGAAGGTATCGCCCGGCATCTCGATCATCTCACCCTGCATGACGTCGGCAAGGCCGTGGATGCGCACGATGCCGTCGGAGACCGACACGATCGTGCCTTCGTTGCGTGCCTCGGCGGCGGATTTGAACTTCTCGATGCGCGACTTGATGAGGTCGCTGATCTCGGAAGGATTCAGTTGCGTCTGCATGGCGGATATCCGGCTAAATTTGAATTCTGGCAGCCCCCGCGGCGCGCCTTGGCGCGCCCGCCGGGGCCGGGATTACTGGGCGAGTTCAGCGCGCAGGCGCTTGAGCTTGCCGCGCAAGGAGCCATCGATGACCACATCGCCGGCTTCGACGATGGCGCCACCGATCAACTCCGGATCGAGGCTGACATCCAGCGTGACCTGGCGATCGAAGCGTTTGGCCAGGGCACCGATCAGCTGCTGCTGCTGCGCCGGGTCGATCGGCATCGCCGAGCGCACGTGCACCCTCAGCGTCCGCTCGTAGTCCGCCCGCAGTTCCTCGTACAGCCCGGCGATCTCGCCGAGCAGCGCCAGGCGCTGGTTGACTTCGAGCAGCATCAGGAAACGACTGAACGCGCTGTCGGCAGCCTCGCCCTCGGGCAGGAACAAGCTGACACGGTCGCTGGCGCCGAGCTTCGGGCTGGTGATCAGCCCCTGCACGACCGACTGACCGACGATTGCGGCGGCAAACGACAGCTTCTGCGACCACGCAGCCGCCGCCTGCTCACCCTTGGCGAGTTCGAAGGCGGCGCGCGCGTACGGACGGGCCAGGGTGATGGCGTTGCTCATCGCGCGATCTCGCTGATCAGATCGTCGAGCAGGTCCTTGTGCGCCTTGGCGTCGATTTCCTTGCGGATCAGACGCTCGGCACCCTTGACCGCCAGTTCGGCGACCTTGTGGCTGAGCTGCTCGCGGGCGCGGTGGGCTTCGGTCTCGATCTCGGCGACGGCCACCGCTTTCTGTCGACTGCCCTCGGCGATCGCATCGCTCTTGGCCTTCTCGAGAATCGACGCATATTCCTTCTCGGCGCGATCACGAATGCCGCCCGCTTCGCTGCGTGCTTCGCGGATGACCTCATCCTGCTTGGCGCTGGCCGAAGCCAGAGCGCGCTTGCCTTCCTCGGCAGCGGCCAGACCATCGGCAATCTTTTTCTGCCGCGCGACGATGGCACCGTCGATCAGCGGCCAGCCGAACTTCATGACCAGCCAGGCCGTCGCGAAAAACGCGAGGCCCTGGATGACCAGAGTCAAGTTGATGTTCATCGCTTTACTCCGTTGCGGCGGCCGCAGTCATGCGTCCGCCGGTCGATCAGGAACGGATTAACCGGCCAGCTGCGACAGGAACGGGTTGGCGAAGATCAGCAGCAGCGCGATGGCGACGCCGATCATCGGCACGGCGTCGAGCAGGCCGGCGACGATGAACATCTTGGTCTGCAGCATCGGCGCGAGCTCCGGCTGACGCGAGGCGCCTTCCAGGAACTTGCCGCCCAGCAGCGCAAAGCCGATGGCGGTGCCGAGGGCGCCGAAGCCGATCAGCAGGGCTGCGGCGATCAGCGTGTAGCTCATGACTGTTGCGAGTTCCATGGGTCAACTCCGTAGTGACTATCAGTTAAGGTGAAGGGTGAAACTTGAGAAGCGGAATCCGGCCGATCAGTGGTGCTCGGCGGCCATGCTGAGATACACGATGGTCAGCATCATGAAGATGAAGGCCTGCAGCGTGATCACCAGCACGTGGAAAGCGGTCCAGATGAAGCCGGCGATGAACTGCATCGAGCCGAGCGCCCAGGTGGCGCCGGAGCTCAAGCTGGCGCCGAGCGTCATCACCGCGATCAGGATGAAGATCAATTCACCCGCATACATGTTGCCGAAAAGACGCAGGGAGAGCGAAACCGGGCGTACCGCTTCTTCGATGATGCGCAACAGCAGGTTGGCCGGCGCGATCTTCGGTCCGAACGGGGCGGTCAGGAACTCACTGAAGAACCCACCGACGCCCTTGTGCTTGATACCCATGTACTGGATCAGCAGGAATACGCACAGGGCCATGCCCACCGTGGTATTGAGGTCGGCCGTGGGCACCACGCGCAGGTAGTTGATGCCCGAGGCGTGCGCCGCCGCAGGCAGCGCGTCGACCGGGATCATGTCGAGGAAATTCATCAGGAAAGTGAGCATGAAAATGGTCAGCGCCAGCGGCGCGATCAGTTTGCTCTTGCCGTGAAAGGTGTCCTTGACCAGGCCATCGACGACTTCGACCACCATTTCGATGAAGCACTGCAGCTTGCCGGGAACCCCGGAGGTGGCGCGCCGCGCCACACCGAGGACCAGCGCCAGAAACACCGCGATCATCATGAACTTGAAGATCACGCTGTCGATATTGATGGTCCAGAACCAGCCCTCGCCCACCTTGATCTGCGCGTGATGCAGATGGTGCACGATGTACTCGGTCATGCCACCGGAGCCGCCGGCGGCTTCCTTCTCGGCGCTAGCCCACATCAACAAAAGCTTATCCATAGCGTATGAGTGCCCCAGTTCCAGCAATCTGTGCCGCAATCAACCCGGTCAGCAAGCCACCCGCGGGCAGATGCAGCACCACCAAACCCAGCGCGAACAGCGCGAAAAACACCAGCCACTTCCACGCGGCCGCACCATAAAATCGTCGCAGCATCGTCTGCACCGCTGCCACGCCCTGCAACTGGCGTCACGCGAACACGCTCTGCGCGATTGCCACCGAGGCCGCGCCCCAGAGTACGGCGACCGCAAGCATCGGCGACTGCGCAAAGAGCGAAGCCGGCACTGCGATCAACAAGCCGGCCAACACCTGCGCCTGCACCACTCGCCGGGCCAGCAATCGGCCTTTGGCGAAAGGATCTTGCATGCGCTTCGCTTTGCTCCGGTTACGATCCGCGGAACCCGCGGCCGGTCGAAAAATCAGCGAGAGTATATGGGTCAAAAGTAAGGGTGAGCAAGCCAATGACGGCGCAACAGAGGTGCCAATCCTAGGGCCAGGCTGGAGCGAAGGCTCTAGGACCTTGGGCTAACGGCGGCGCTTGCCGCTGCGTTCTGCCGCTCGGCATACTCGCGTCACGGCCGCCGGCACCGATGGGCGCCGCCACCTTTGCCCTGGGCCTTCCGATGAGCGAATCGAAACCGGTTTTCGTCGACATGCCCGCCGGGACCTTCGTGTTCCGCGAGGGCGATGCCGGCAGCGACATGTACATCATCGAGTCCGGCACGCTGGAAGTGCTGCGCAGCGCCCGCGGGGGCACGCCAGTGGCCACCCTGGGCGCCGGCGATTTCTTCGGCGAGATGGCGATCCTCGAGGACCAGCCGCGGTTTGCCGCGGTTCGCGCGGTGAGCCCGGCACGACTGCTGCGCGTCGACCGCGCCGCTTTCGCCGGCATGCTGCGCGAGAATTTTGAAATCGCGGTCCGCATCATGCGCAAGCTGGTGGCGCGCCTGCGCCGAACCGAAGAGTTGCTGCAGAGCGCACAGGCCGAGCTCGACGTGCTGCGCCGCGGCGGCCTGGTGGCGGGCGCCACGCCCGCCGTGCCGCACGCAGCCCTGAGTGCCGGACCGGCGGCGACGGCAGAGTCGCCGCGCCCAGCGCCGACACCCTCGCGTCGGGTGAGTCCCATCGACCCGTCCAAGATCGGCAAGCCGATCAAACTGGTGCATGTCGAGAGCGGCAGCGAGTTTGCGTTGAACAGCCAGAAAACGGAAATGCTGATCGGACGGCCCGATCCGGTCACCGGCCTGCTGCCCGAAATCAATCTCGGACCGCTCGACAATCAGCGCAGCCTGTCGCGGCGTCACGCCAAGATCGTCAACGAAGGCGGGATCCTGTTTCTGCGCGAAGAGGTCGGCACCACCAACGGCACCTTCATCAACGGCGAGCGCGTGCCCACCGGGCAGGCGCGGCCGTTGTCGCTGGGCGACTCGCTGCGCTTCGGATCCGTCGAATTGAAGGTAGAGTCGCTGTGATTGCCGGGGCCGGCCGAATGTCCCCGGGTGTCCGCTCCACATCCTTCGCGGAGGCCATATGGCCCTGGATCTGAACTCGATCGATCTCAGCGCCGTCGATGCGCTGGCTGCCATCAAGGCCGAACACGATCAACTCGGCGAGCGCCTGCGGGCGATGGCGAGCAAGCGCGACCAGGTCTCCGCCGAGGTCTACCAGCGCGTCCATGCGGACTATCGCAAGCGGCTCGACGAACTGGCGGCCCAGGCGGCGCCGCTGAAGCAGCGTGCCGGCGAGGCCTACCGTGCCCTGCGCAACGAACTGGCGGGCCTGGAGAGCGCCTTCGGCAACGCCCGCCTGGATCGCGAGGAGATCGATTTTCGCCACGCGCTCGGCGAGTTCGACGCCATTGAATTGCAGCAGCGCGTCAAGGCCGTCGATGTGCGCATCGAGGAACACGGCAAGGCACGCACCCAGGCGCTGGCCCTGAAGGAGCGTTTTCTGGCGGTGGTGTCGGCGGAATCCGAACTGGAGGCCAGCGACGACGATACCGCGCGGATGGACGCCATCGCGATGCCGAACCCGGCGCCGGCGCCGGAACCTGCGGCAACCGTCATCGCCACGCCTATAAAGGCTGCGCCGGCCTTCGATTCGGGCGCAACCATCATTTCCAAGGTAGTGCCGATGCCCGCCAGTGAGGCTGCGGCACCGACGCCGCCGGAGCCACCGGTAGCGACCGCCGCCCCTGTGGCGGCCAGCGCCATGCCGGTGCCGCCACGCCAGATGAGCCGCGCCGTGCGCAATCCGGATGCGACCGTGGTATTCCGCCAGGGGCGGCTGGAACCGCGCAACCCCGAAGCCGGCTCGGTCGTGCAGACGCTCGGCTTGAAGCCGATCACCATCGGCAGCGACAGCACCTGCGATCTACACTTGTCTGCCCCCGGCATTGCCAAGCGGCATGTCGAAATCACGATGACGCGCGCCGGATTCTGCCTGCGCGATATCGCTGCCAGCGGCTCGGTCAAGGTCAATGGTGCCAGCGTTCAAGAGCACGTGTTGGCTGAGGGTGATACTCTGTTGGTAGGTTCGGCCCAGTTCAACTTCCGTTTGCTTTGAGGATCGCATGGCGCTAGAAATCGGTAGCGAAACCCACGGTGATTTCCGCGTGCTCAAACTGGATGGGCGTCTCGACACCGAGACCTCAGCCGATTTCGAGCTGGCCGCGCACGACCTGACCGCTGCTGGAGAGCGGCGTTTCATCGTCGACCTGAGCGGGATCAGTTACGTCAGCAGCGCTGGTTTGCGGGTGTTGCTGTCGCTGGCCAAGCAGATGTCCTCCGGCGGAGGCGAACTGCGCCTGTGCGGGCTGGCGCCAAGCGTGCGTCAGGTTTTCGACCTGTCCGGCTTCAGCAAGCTGTTCACCATTGCCAGCGACGTCAATAGCGCGCTGGGCGAAAAGAGCGGCGGCTCGACTGCAGCACCGTCACCGGAGGTCAGCAAGGCCGCCGCAAATTTGCTCGGCGCAACGAGCAGTTCGCAACAGCCTGCGGGCAGCCCGCAAGTTGGGCGTCAGGCCGCCGATCTGCTGGGCGCCCGGCAGGCGGCAGCGAAGCCCGGCCTGTTCGCTCGCTTGTTCGCCTGGCTCAAGGGCAACTGAGCAGCCGCAGGTGTTGGACGAGAGCGCAGGTCCCGCGGGTCAAACGCGGCAGCGCTCGAGGCAGATGATCGTCAGATCGTCCGTCGAGCGATCGCGGCCGACGAATTCGAGCAGCGACTTCTTCAGCGCCTGATTAATCTCGGCAGCACTGTCGCAGGCCACCAGCACCTGATCGCGGCGTGCCTTGCCATAGGCCTCGCCCGCCGAATTCTCGCCCTCGTCGACACCGTCGGTGGTCAGCACCAGGCAGTCGCCGGGCGCCAGTTGCAGCCGCTGCTCGCGCACCGCCAGATCCATGTCGGCGCCGATCGGTGAGCCCGGATCCAGCCCCATTTCAATCACCTTGCGCTTCGCCGTGCGCAACACCGGGGCCGAATGGCCTGCCAGGCCGACCCGGCACATGCCCGAGCGGGTGTTGACAAACACCGCGGCCACGGTCACGAACATGCCGGCTTCGAGCACCGGCGTCAGCGATCGTTGCAGGTTTTCCAGCAATTCGGCGGGCCCCGCGTTGGTGCGCAACTGATGGCGCAGGTCGGCGACCAGGTAGGCCATGTACATCGCCCCCGAGACGCCCTTGCCGGAGACGTCGCCGATCAGCACCGCCAATTCGTCGACGCCACGCTTCTCGATATGGAAAAAGTCGCCGCCGACCATCATCGCCGGCGTGTAGCTCAGCGCCAGTTCGAAGCCGTCGATGGATTCCGGCGGCGGCGTCAGCAACTTTTGCTGGATGCGCTGCGCCAGTCGCAGGTCGGAGTCGCGCATCTTGCGCGAGCCGGCGGCGATTTCGGCGCGGATCGCCGCGACCGGAATCTTCAGGAGCAGCGTCGCATCGCCCAGTTGCGCCGGCGTCAGCGCCACATCAGGGTGGGTGTCGTCGGCAGCCAGCCCTTCCAGCAGCAAGCCCACCTGGTGATCGACCGGCACGGCGATGAACGGTGCAACCTCGGGCTGCGCCAGCGACTGGGCGAGGGTGCGGCATTCCTCGACGGTCCACACCGAGACGCCCTTCGGCTCGGATTTCAATGCCGAGAGCGCCCGGAATAGCGTGCCGCGGGAAACCTCGGCACCCTCCGGCGCCCGCGCCAGCAGCTTGCCGGCACGCCAATCCACCACGCTGGCGCGCACGGCACCGGGGATGACCTTGATCATTGCCGCCAGCGCCGCGGCGGCCTGTGACTCGGCGTCGCGATGCTCGGCGCGCAAGCCAGCCAGCATCGCGCTGACCAGTTCCGGGCCCGGGCGCAGCAGTTCGTCCGGCGGCAGTGTCTGATCGATACTCGCCGGCACCGTTGATTTCGGTGCCATTGGCGCTGCCGAGGTCGCGCAGGCGCCAGCCATCGGCACTGCGCACCAGTTCCGCATGGCGTCGGGACACCGTCGGATCGTCGATCGAATACTCGACCGCGGGGTCGCGACCAATCACGCCCTCGCGCTCGATCTTGAGGACCCGACCATTGTGGCTACCGCTCAGCAACGACAAGAACATCGACCGATCCGTCCCGTAACATCCGCCTGGCGTACCGCAATCCCGCCGTGAACCCGGAGTCGCAGATGACCACAGCCTACTGGTGCATGTTGATCGCCGCTTTCCTGCCCCTCGCCTTCACCGGCGTGGCCAAATTCAGCGGTCCCGGCTTCAACAATAACCGACCGCGCGACTTTCAGGCGGGGCTGACAGGATTCCGCCAACGCGCGCACTGGGCGCACCTGAACTCGTTCGAGGCGTTCCCGCCGTTCGCGGCGGCGGTAGTGATGGCGCACCAATTGGGACTGGCCCAGGGCACGCTGGACCAACTCGCGATTGGCTTCATCGTCGCGCGCCTGGCCTATTTCGCGTTCTATCTGGCCGACATGGCCACGCTGCGCAGCCTGGCCTGGCTGGCGGCGACCGCATGCTGGGTGGCGATGTTCTTTCTGCTGGCCTGACTGCCGGGGCACGAGGCACGGGGCACGGGGCACGGGGAGGCTCAGGGACCCTGAGGGTCACCTAGCCCTTGATCGGATCGCCCTGACCGGATTGCGCCGGTCAGGGCTCCCACAGCACCGCACATGCGGGTCTGCCGCCGCAGGCTTGTACTTCCCCGAGGGTAACTGAGGTACGGCCATCAGCGGCCGCCGGGACGGCGGCCCTGCCGGCGCGGCGCGGCTATGCGCTCAGGCGGGCGGCCGTCACGGGACGCCGCTACTGGCTGGCGGGATTACGCGCCGTTCCGGGTTGATGCTTTCGAGCCCACCACCGGAGACCGGCCCCATGCAGTCACCCCGCCCCCTTGGCGTCCTCGTCACCCTCTTGCTGGCGCTGCCTGCTGCCGCGGCGGAATTTCGTTTCGACGGCCATCTGGACGATGCTGGCCGGCCCGCGAACGGCCTCTACGACCTGCAACTGACTGCGTTCCCGGCCGAGAAAGCCGGCGCCACGCTGGCGGCGCCGATCGTGTTCGAGCGCGTTCCGGTGGCCGATGGGCGTTTCCTGCTGACTTTCGACCTGCCGGCGGATGCCGATGCCGCGTGGGTCGAAGTGGCGGTGCGCGAGCCCGGTGCCGGCGCTTTCAGCCGCATCCCGACCCGCACCAAGGCCATCGCCGCGCCGCTGATCGGCCAATGCTGGGCGACCACCGGCGACAGCGGCAGCAGTGCGGCAACCAATTTCCTCGGCACCACCGACGATCAACCGCTGGTCCTGCGCACGCGCAATGTGCAGAGCCTGCGCATCGAGCCGAGTTTCCTCCATAGCGATGGCCTGCCGTTCACCGCCAACGTGATCGCCGGCAGCCGCCTGAATGCCGTGGAGACCAATGTGCGCGGCGCCACCATCTCCGGTGGCGGCAAGACGACGGGCGCCGATGCCGGCATCTCCGCCAGCGCCGGCGGCCCCAATCGCGTGACCGACACCTACGGCACCGTCGGCGGCGGCTACAAGAATGTCGCCGGCGACGACAACGGCCCCACCTTCTTCGCATCGGCGCAACATGCCACCGTCTCCGGCGGACGCGACAACAGCGCAGCCGGCACCGACTCGACGGTCGGCGGCGGCTCCGTCAACCTCGCCAGCGGACAGGGGTCCAGCGTGGCCGGTGGCCGCAGCAACCGGGCGCTCGGCGCCAACAGCACGGTGGCGGGAGGCAGCTCCAACCTCGCGGCTCTGGCAGGGACGAACGTTGGCGGCGGCGAGTCGAACACCGCCCAGGCCAACTTCGCCAGCGTCGGCGGTGGCCTCGACAACATGGCCAGTGGCAATTCCGCGGTGGTTGCCGGCGGCAGCGGCAACACCGCGAGCCTGTCGGGTGCGGGCGTGCATTCGGGCGTTGGCAACTGCGCGGGAGGGGCCTTTTCGGCCAGCGCCGGCAACAACGCCAAGGTGCGCCCCGGCAGCGGTTCCGGTGCCGCCGGGGCCGGATGCGCCGGAGTGGCCAGCAGCGGCGATGTGGACGGCGACGAAGGCACCTACGCCTGGGCGGACTCCAATGCAACCGCGTTCACCTCGACCGGCCCCAACCAGTTCCTGGTGCGCGCCAGTGGCGCGCTGGTCCTGCAGAAGCAGATCGCCGCAGAAACCAGCGCACGCGCGCCGCGCGGCTACTTCAATGTGGTGCAGGGCGACTCCGGACTGGCGCAGCCGGCGACGCCGCGCATCGACACTGTGGCGATCTTCGAGAGTGACACCGATGCCTTCCTGCGCATCCTGTCACCGAGCATCGAGGAGAAGGGCCTGATCTTCGCCACCCCGGAGAGCATCGCCGACGGCGGCATCGTTTACCTCGGCACCGATGTCATGCAGTTCCGCACCAACGGCAATGTCCCGCGGATGACGCTGGGTGCCGACGGGACGCTGTCGCTGCAGACCCTGGGCGCCGCCGGGGCAACGCAGGTCTGTCGCAACGCCAGCAACCAGTTCGCGAGCTGCTCGTCGAGCGCACGCTACAAGGAAAAGATCGCCGATCTCGGCCTGGGTCTGGCCGCAGTGCTGCGGCTGCGCCCGGTCGGCTACGTCTGGAAGGACGGCGGCATGGCCGACGTCGGCTTCGTCGCCGAAGAGGTGGCAAAGCTCGACGAACGCCTGGTTACCCGCAACGACCAGGGCGAGGTCGAAGGCGTCAAGTACGACCGCCTGAGCGCGCTGCTGGCCGGCGCGGTGCAGGAACTGGCGGCGCGCGAATCGCTGCAGGCCGAGGCGATTGCCCGCCTGCAGGCAGAACGCACGGCGGCCGAGCGGCGCCAGGCGCGCGTCGAGCAGGAACTGTCCGAGTTGCGCGCGCTGGTACACGGCCTGCGCCGGGAGCGCCGCTGAGATGCGCCGGGCATTCATGCCGCCTCTGGCAGCCTGCATTTGGCTGGCGCTGCCGCCAACGGGGACAGTGGCGGACAGCGGACAGCGCTTCGCCGTGCGCGGCGAAGTGCACGCGCTGGGTCTCAGCGACGACCGCCGCTTCGCGCTCAGCGCCGAATTGCGGCAGACGCCGAACACCGAATCGGCCGATGGCCGCTACGCGCTGAAAGCCGTCAACGTGCCCGAGGCCGGCTGCGATCCCGCCGCCGAGTTGTTCGCCAACGGCTTCGAGGGGAACTGAACCCGCGTAAGGCGGCTCCCCTCCGAATGTAGGGCGGAACCCGCACACGCTTCTCCGTGCGGATTCCGCCGTCACGCTCTTCAGCAGCGATGCAATTCTCGTCGCCGCCGCGTCTGCCGGCGCGTTGATGTGCCGGGCCAGGTAGGTCAACTCGAAGTCGCGCGCAACCAACCCATCCAGCAGTCGGCCCGCCCAGGCAATCAGATCCGGCCGCAGCAGATCGACGCGACGCAGGCGCTGGTCCAGCGCCTTCATCACGTCCTCTCGACGAATTCCATCCTGTGCGGAATCGATATCGAGATTGTATTGCGCTTCGTCCTCACGCACGCCGATGCGCCCACGCTCGATGTCGATCAGATACGGGCGTGCGTCGTCCTGACGGTTGAAACTCGGCAGCCCGAGGATGCGGTGAGCCTAGCGAACCGCATCGATCGCGGCGATGGGCTGACACCAATCGAGCGCTGGTTCGCGACTGATGCGGTTCGTTCCACTCACCGCATCCTACAGGGGCTGCTCGCGACGCACGCGTCGCTCCTACAAGCGCACGGCGCGTCTGTGGGAGCGGATTTACTCCGCGAGCTCCTCGCGACGCACGCGTCGCTCCTACAAGCGCACGGCGCGTCTGTGGGAGCGGATTTACTCCGCGAGCGTTTCGCGACGCACGCGTCTTTCCTGCAACAGCAGTGATGGGCGGACACCGATCGCGGGTCGGTTCGCGACTACTGCGGTTCGTTTCACTCACCGCTTCCCACGGGGGCTGTGTCGTGGACCTTGTGGGCTAGGCTGCGCGGGCTTCTTGCGCCCAGCTGAAACGGGTCTTGAGCTTGTTCAACACACTGTTGAACGGAATGACGCGGCGGTGCTGCAACTGCCCGACGATGATGCCCGCCGCCACGCCCTGCTGGATTGCGAATGCCGCCACGGCCTCGCGGGAGTAATTGCCCAAAGCGATGAAGCGGGTCAGCTCGGCAGGTGCAATCAGCTGGCGCGTGGCGAATCGTTGGCCTCCTGCTCCTGATCGGTCTCGTCCTGTCCGCCATCGAAGTCGATGAACTGTTCGCGTTTGCCGTGCAGCAGTACATGGCCAAACTCGTGGAACAAGGTGAACCACAGTTGGTCGTCGGACTCGTAGCGCAAGGACAGCTGCACCAGCACCTTGTCCTTGCTCAGCCAACGCGTGGCACCGCAAACGCGCGCGCCATCGGGTGCGGGCAAGAACACCAGCGCCACACCGTTCGAGGCACAACGTGCCACCAGTGGTTCCACAAAGCTGGCATCCGGCCGCAAGCTGAATGCCCGAATCTCTGGCAATGCAGCGCGCAGCGCGGCGCCATCGAACGGCGCGCAGGGCAGCTGTTCGGCTACGCGCTCGCCTTGCGCCAACCATGCCAGCATGGCCCACTCATGACTTTGGAATGCCTGCGACTTGCGGTAAGTGGCCTGCACATCGCCCCAGACTTCCGGCAGATAGTCCAGGGAACCCACGCTAAAGAATGCCCGCAGCGCGCGCACCAAGTCATTGCCGCGCAATCCCGCCGGAATCCAGCCCAGCTTCGACAGCGAGCGATGCGGCACCTGCGGCAGCCAACTTTGCTCATCCTGCAGACGAAGCTGTTCGGATTCGCGCGCGAGGTGCTCGCGGTAGCGCGCTTCCAGACCGAGCCAGAGCCGCGCCGGCAAACCGAATACAGCTTCCAGCTTCAACGCAGTTTCCGGGGTGACCGGCTCCAGGCCAGCCAACAGCCGGTTGACGTGCTTGGTGGTGAATCCAAGCCGCTGGGCCAGTTCCATCTGGGTCATCGCCGCTGCTTCGCGGTGCTCGTCCAGCACCTCGCCGGGCGACACGGCGTAGTCGGGCTGAAAGGCGTTCTGGTTACTCATGGGTGTCTGCAACTTCAAGGATTTCGATGGCGGTGACACGGCTCCAGTCGAGCCCTCCTCCCTCGCGCATCGGCGGCGGGCGGGTCGTGGGCGGGACGAAAGATCAGTCGATAGGGGTGGTCAAGATCGATGGAAAGCTGACCGGCGCGATTCTGGGTGAGCTCATGGCATCGCATCGGGCCGCGATATGGCGGCCCGATGTCTGCAAGCGACAGCGCCTCCGCCAGCACCACAAGCCGCTGGCGCAGCAGACGTGCACGGCGCTCGCCGTGCCTGGCCGCGCCTGCGGCCGCTCGGGTCGACTGCGGGATTTGCGCTGATCGCGGTCAGCAGCTTCGCGCGCGAGCGCACTCCTGCAAGTTTGCCGAAGTTACTCGCAGGAATTGCAGGAGCGTGCCTGCGGTCGAACTCCTGCCGACACCCGGCCGAACCGCAGATGACGCCATCTTTGCGGCCCCACAAACGAAAAACCCCGGCTGGCAGAGCCAACCGGGGACATTCGCGACGCGCAAATCGAGGGGAGGGGTCTAGATCTTCGCGTCGCTCATGTTCTGGCTTCGCTCAACTGGGTGACCGTCGCTCGACATTGCTCTTGTCGGCGCTCAGCGTGCCTTGGCAGCCTTGGTCGCCTTGACGACGCTGTCGTTGGCGGCTTCGACGGTGCCCTTGAACAGCTGGCCATAAGCTTCACCGGTCTTGACCAGCACGCTGGTCACTTCCTGCGAAGTGGCATAAAACTTCTCGGCCGAATCCTTGACCAGATTGACGCTCTTCGGGAAGGAGGCGCGCGCGGCGTCGAAATCCTTCACTTCGCCGGCCTGACCCATGAGGTCGGTGGCAACCTTGACGCGATCTTCGATGGTCTTCAACTGGATGTCGATCAGCTTCTCGAAGCCTTCGACTGCAATGGCATTGGCCTTGATGAAGGTCTCGGCGGCCTGCTTCGACAGGGCCAGGAACTGATTGCTTGCTTGCTCGTACATGCTTGCTCTCCTTGGGAACTGCCCCATGTTGCGATGCAGCATAAACGAGAAAATGGTGCAGTGCAACATATTTCTTTCAAGCCAAACCCCCGGCTGCCTGGGGACCCTCTGGGCACGTGATCGACAGGCGCCAGCCGGATGGTCTGCGCGGCGCCTACTTCGCCGCTGGCGCAGCGTGAATCGGTGGCGCGGTCGTCAGACCATGGCGCACTTCAGCGTCGGCGGAAGGACCCAGCCACATGCCGAGCAGCGCGCGATTGAACTCGATCCCGGGGAAGTGCTCGGTGGCACCACCACTGATGGTGATCTGTGACCCGCCATCGGGGTCGTAGAAGAACACCATGGTCTGGCCGCGCGTGGCGGCCGGCAGCATGGCGATGAACTTCGCCAGTCGCGGCGCGACCCGCTGGCGCGTTTCCAGGCTGGTCACACTTTCGAAAAGTTCGCGGAAATGCGCCTGCACCTGCGCCTTGGGCAATTCGTTGGCGTACCAGACCAGCGTGATCTGCAGCGGCGTCAACCCCTCGCTGATGTTGCCTCTGGCCACGGCATCGGCCGGACCATGCATGGCGAGTCCGTAAAAGGGAATGAAACTGCGCTGCACCATGGCCGAACCCAGCAAGACCCATGGCCGCCGCTGGCCTTCGACGCGCACCATCGGCGCAATCTCGCCTCCCGCGTGATTCAATGCCGGCGCCGGCGTCGCCAGCGAACCGAGCAATGCCGCACACGCACACCACCGTTTCCACATGTCGATCCGCCCCCACTGCAGATAACGCCGAGCATAGCTGCCTGCAGCCTGTTGTCCGAATGAACAACTGCTGCGCTGGCGCCCAGCCAAGCGACTGTTCTACACCGCTATGCGCGGCGGAGGGAATCCCGTACGCCACTCAACCAGGGCGCGGCATCCCGTAACGCGCGCCAGCAGTGCAGGTCTCATGGACGACTACCAGCGAAAGCAAGGGCAGCGCCGGACGCAATTGCTCGAAGATCCACTGCGCCAGCCGCTCGCTGGTGGGGTTCTCCAGACCGGGAATATCGTTCAGGTAGTTGTGGTCGAGCTGCTCGAACAGCGGCTTGAAGGCGCGCTTGACGTCGGCAAAGTCCATCACCCAGCCCTGCGGCTCGACGATGTCGCCACTGAGGTGCAGTTCGATCCGGAACGAATGGCCGTGCAGCCGCGAACACTTGTGCGTTGCCGGAAGGTTCGGCAAGCGGTGTGCGGCTTCGATGGAGAAAACCTTGAAGATATCCACTGCAGCGGCCCTCCCTGGGCCGCAATATCCGTCGTATGCGACCACGTCGCCGCCGGGGCGCCCGACCGTGGTGGCTATGAGTGGAATCGAACCACCGACCTCAGCATTATGAGTGCCGCGCTCTAACCGTCTGAGCTACATAGCCACGGATTCGTGGACCGCGAAGGATAGCAAACCCGGCGAGCGCAAATCCAGCGCCTTTTCCCGGGTGGCTTCAGGGACCCGCTGAAACGGTCCTGCGGCTCGCTTCAGAGCTTCCTCAGCTGAGAAAGCACTCGATGGTGTCATTGAGGAAGCGATATCCGAGCTCACTGGCACGCACCTGCCCGGCGTCGACCTCGAGCAATCCGCGCGCCAGCGCCTGGCGGTAACCCGGCTCCAGCGCCAGTTCCCTGCCGGTGCGCTCGGCATAGATGTCGAGCGGGAACCCTTGCCGCAAGCGCAAGGCGTTGAGCATGAACTCGAAGCCGAGCTCGCTGACCGCGATCTGCCGGTCCTCCGACCAGGCCGCGGGGGTACCGGCGCTGCGCAGATACAGCGACGGCGTGCGCTGGCGCGCGCGACGGCGCACACCCGTGGCGGTGGTGTATTTGGAATGACCGCCGGCGCCTATCGCCAGATAATCGCCGAACAGCCAGTAGTTCCGGTTATGCCGTGATTGCCGTCCCGGACGCGCGTAGGCCGATACCTCGTAGTGCTCGAACCCGGCCTCGTGCAGGGACGCCTGACAGGCATCCAGCATGTCGACCACACTCTCGTCATCGGGCAGATCGGCCGGCGGGTTGCGCGCAAACACGGTCTGCGGTTCCAGCGTCAGCTGGTAATGCGACAGGTGTTCTGGCGCCAGTTCCAGCGCCGCCTGCAGATCGGCAACTGCGCCGCTCAGCGTCTGCCCCGGCAGGCCGTACATCAGATCGATATTGATGTTGTCGACGCCAGCGGCGCGCGCCAGGCGGAAGGCGTTGCGCGCCTCATCGCTGCCGTGGATGCGCCCGAGGCGGCGCAAGTGTTCGTCGTCGAAGCTCTGCACGCCGAAGGACAGACGATTGACCCCGGCCGCCAGATAACCCTCGAAACGGTCGAATTCCGCGCTACCCGGGTTGGTTTCCAGCGTGATTTCGCAACCGGCGGCGAGCGGCGCGCGCGCGCGGACACCATCCAGAATGCGCTGGATGGCCGCGCCCGAGAACAGGCTCGGCGTGCCGCCGCCGAAGAAGATCGACTGCAACGGCCGGCTCTGCACGAACGGCAGTTCGAGTTCGAAATCGGCCAACAAGGCCGCCACATAGTCGTCCTCCGGCAGAGTCGCCGGGCGCTGGTGCGAATTGAAATCGCAGTACGGACATTTGCGCACGCACCAGGGAAGATGCACGTACAGCGACAGCGGAATCGCCGTCGACGCGATCACCAGATCGCTCGCCCCAGCCGGGCACGCAGCAGTTGCAGCGCCTGGCCGCGATGGCTGATCAAGTGCTTCTGCTCCGGGCCAAGCTCGGCCGCGCTACGCCCGCTGGCGGCATCGAGGAAGACCGGATCGTAGCCAAAGCCACCGCTGCCACGCGGCACGCGCGACAATCGGCCGTTCCAGCTGCCCTCGGCGATCAGCGGCATCGGATCGTCGGCCGAACGCAGGATCACGATGACACAGACGAAACGGCAGCTGCGCGCGGCACCTTCGAGGCCCTCGCAGGCGCTCAACAGGCGCTGGATGTTCGCCGCATCGGTGGCGTCGGCACCGGCGTAGCGCGCACTCAGCACGCCCGGGGCGCCGCCGAGGGCGTCGACGACGATGCCGCTGTCGTCGGCCAACGCTGCCAGGCCGGTCGCCCGTGCAGCGTGGCGCGCCTTGATCAGCGCGTTCTCGACGAAGGTGCTGGCGCTCTCGACCGGCTCGTCGAGGCCAAATTCGCCGGCGCCGCGCAAGCGCAGCGGCAGACCCGCCAGCAGTGTGCGCAATTCACCCAGCTTGCCGACGTTGTGGCTTGCCAGCACCAGATCGCGCACGCCGATCTCAGTCACGAGCAAGCGCCTCGCGTTGAGCAGCATGCAACTCGCTGACGCCCTTGCGCGCCAGGGCCAGCATCGATTCGAGTTCCTCGTGGCGGAAGGCGTGACCTTCAGCCGTGCCCTGCAGCTCGATGAAACCGAGCGCATCGTTGAGCACGACGTTCATGTCGGTTTCGCAATCGGAATCTTCCGCATAGTCGAGATCAAGCACCGGCGTGCCCTTCCAGATACCGACCGAGACCGCCGCCACCTGGCCATGGATCGGGTCCTTGCTGATCACGCGTTCGCGCAGCAGCTTGCGCGTGGCATCGACCAGCGCAACGAAGGCACCGGTGATCGCCGCGGTGCGGGTGCCACCGTCGGCCTGCAACACATCGCAGTCAAGCACGATCTGGCGCTCGCCAAGGGCACGGCGATCTACCACGGCGCGCAGCGAACGTCCGATCAGGCGCTGGATTTCATGGGTACGCCCACTCGGGCCGCCCTTGCCGACCTCGCGCTGCGAACGCGTATGCGTGGCGCGCGGCAGCATGCTGTATTCGGCGGTCACCCAGCCCTCGCCGGTGCCGCGCAGCCAGGGCGGCGGGCGCTCATCGACGCTGGCGGTGCACAGCACGCGCGTATGGCCGAAACTGACCAGGACCGAGCCCTCGGCGTGCCTGGTGAAGTTGCGCTGGAAACTGACGTCGCGCATCTGGTCGGGACTGCGCGCGCTGGGGCGATTGGGGGTCATCAGGGATCGGCAATGCGAAGTGGCGCGCAGTTTAACGCGGGAAGCGTGAACGCCGGACTCGGGAGTGCTTCAGCGGGTGTGACGCAGAGATCGGAAGCATCGCGCGCAAGCGCGCTCCTACAATTTGCCGGTAGTCCACGCAGGAATTGTAGGAGCGCGCTCGCGCGCGATGCATTTGGACGATGCCTTTGGGCACGCAAGGCGACTCATTCCGGCGGCCGCACCTCGCCACACATCTGCCGTCGCAGGTCCGCATCGAGCTCCTCGTGTTGCAGTTCGCAGGCGGCCAGATCGCTGCCGTGGTGGGCCGCTTCCCAAGCTTCGGTCAACAGATCGGTCGGCGCATCCGGATCGGTCGCAGCCGTGGGTACGCCGCCGCCGAGCATCTTCGCCAGACTGCGCAGGGCGTCACTGGGCGTGGCACCGGTGCGCGGGTGGAAGCCGGGGAGCTTGCCGTTTCCAGCGTCGGGCACCATGGCATCCAGCGAGCGCCCCTGGAAAGCGCGTCGCTGCGGTGCCTGCTCACGTGCGATTTCGGCAGCGACTTCAGTACGCGTCTGCTCGATGCGCGTGCTCAGAGACACCGGTTCAGGCAGTAGCAGCGGTTCAGATGGCGGCTCGTTGACGGTTTCCGGCGCAACTATGGCAGTGGGCGTCGGCGTCGCCGCGACGGCTGTCGCGCGGGGCACGAATGGCAGGTCCGGCACAGCTTTGGGCTCCAGCCGCGGCGGCGGAAGCTCGACCGGCAGATATACCGCAACCGTCAGCGCCGACGGCCCCTGCAACTGCGGAATCATCTGGGTCACGCGCCAGACGTAGGCGAACGCCAACACGTGGGCGGTGAAGGTGAAGGTCAAGGCGCAGATCCTCGCCAGCGACATGGCGTGATGCCCGACTGCGGTCCTGACACGCTTGTGCACCCGTCCTCCGGCCAATCTCCCGGCCGGCGACCAGGTGACGGCGAGCATGGCCACAATCGGTGACGATCGCGTTCGCTGGCGCTGAATTGCGCCGACCTGCGCGCCTTCCGTTCAGCGTCCCTGTACTGATCGATTGCGGTCCACATTCAGGCCCGGCCGGGCAGCGACTTGCCCACCCGAAGGCGCAGGTTGGCAGGCAATCGGACTTGCATGCATGCTTGGACGATCCCCATGAACCCACCGCCGCATGTCTGCCACGACCGCCGCCAATACCCCGACGCCTTCGGTGTCAGCCCTTCAGCGACTGCTCGAAACCCCGCGTTTCCAGTACTTCATCATCACGGTCATCGTGATCAACGCGATCACGCTGGGATTGGAAACCGACCCCGAGTTCCTGGCGCGACACGAGGGCCTGCTGCACGCGCTTGATCGCATCGCGCTGGCGATCTTCACCGTCGAGATCGCGCTGAAGCTGATTGTCTACCGTCTGCGCTTCTTCAAGGACGCGTGGAATGTGTTCGATTTCATCATCGTCGCGGTCGCCCTGGTGCCGGCCAGCGGCGCCTTCTCGGTGCTGCGCGCCATGCGCATCCTGCGCGCGCTGCGCCTGGTGTCGATGGTGAAAAGCATGCGCCGCGTGGTCGCCGCGCTGCTCAGCGCCCTGCCCGGCATGGGCTCGATCGCCACGCTGCTGGCGCTGGTCATGTACGTGTCCTCGGTGATGGGCACCAAGCTGTTTCACGAGGTTTCGCCGGAGTACTTCGGCAGTCTCGGCAAGACCGCATTCACGCTGTTCCAGGTGATGACCATGGAAGGCTGGGCCGACATCGCCCGCGACATCATGGCCACCAAGCCCTGGGCCTGGGTGTTCTTCCTCGTGTTCATCCTGGTCAGCACCTTCACCGTGCTCAACTTGTTCATCGCCGTGGTGGTCAACGCGATGCAGGAAACCGTCGCCGCCGACCTCAAGGCCGAGCAGGCATCCGAGGCCCACGAGGCCCATGATGAGCGCGGGGCGATATTGCGGGAGTTGCGGGAGTTGCGGGCGGCGGTGGAGCTGTTGAAGAAGTGAGTAGTGAGTGGTGGTAAAAGGGGCGGGTTCACCGGGGTCAGTGGCGACAGCCGGTCAATCGGGCGCCAGCGCGCTACTGCGATGGCTCTGGCGCGGCTTGCCGCCGGTCGCGACGTACACGTCGTCCCCGGCAAACACCGCCAATTGTTTTAGCACAGTTACGGACCCACCTGCCCACCGCACCGAGCCCCCAGGCCAGACAACGGCGTCCCAGCCTCGCTGCCGGTGAGCGACTACACACGCACCACCACCACCTACACACGCCACTCACTCTCACTGCCACCACCACTCACTCCACTCACTACTCACGGCTCCCGATGGACATCTCCCACCTGATCGACGGCCTCAACGCCGCCCAGCGCGAAGTGGTGACGGCGCCGCCGGGGCACCTTCTGGTGCTGGCTGGCGCCGGCTCGGGCAAGACGCGGGTGCTGACCCAGCGCATCGCCTGGCTGGTCGAGGTCGAGAACGTCTGGCCGCACGCGATCCTGGCGGTGACTTTCACCAACAAGGCCGCCGCCGAGATGCGCGCGCGCTGCGAGCGCCTGCTCAACCGGCCGACGCAAGGCCTGTGGATCGGCACTTTTCACGGGCTGGCGCATCGGCTGCTGCGCTTGCACTGGCGCGAAGCGGGGCTGCTGGAGACCTTCCAGATCATCGATGCCGACGACCAGCAGCGCCTGATCAAGCGCGTGATCGCCGACCAGAATCTGGACGACACGCGCTTTGTGGCCAAGCAGGGCACCTGGCTGATCAATGCCTGGAAGGACGAGGGCAAGCGCCCGCGCGACATCGACCCTGGCGACAACCCGGACCTGATGCGCTGGATCGACGTCTACGCTGCATATGAGGCCACCTGCCAGCGTCAGGGACTGGTCGATTTCGCCGAGATCCTGCTGCGCAGCCATGAACTTTGGCTCAAGCAGCCGGCACTGCTCGATCACTACCGGCGCCGCTTCAGCCATCTGCTGGTCGACGAGTTCCAGGACACCAACACCATCCAGTACGCCTGGATCCGCATGCTTGCAGGCGCGAGCGGCCAGGTGTTCGCGGTCGGCGACGACGACCAGTCGATCTACAGCTGGCGCGGCGCGCGGGTGGCCAACATGCAGGCCTACACGCGCGATTTTCCCGGCGTCACCACCATCCGCCTGGAACAGAACTACCGCTCCACCGGCACCATCCTGGCCGCCGCCAACGCGGTGATCGCGCGCAACAGCGAGCGCCTGGGCAAGGAGCTGTGGACCTCCGCCGGGCAAGGCGAACCGATCAGCGTCTACGCCGCCTACAACGAGCAGGACGAGGCGCGTTATGTGATCGAGCGCATCCGCCGCCTGGTCGGCGAGGACCTCAAGCGCAGCGAGATCGCCATCCTCTATCGCGCCAATGCGCTGTCGCGGGTGTTCGAAGAGGAACTGATCCGCCACAGCATCGCCTATCGCGTCTACGGCGGCCTGCGCTTCTTCGAACGCGCCGAAATCAAGGATGCGCTCGCTTACCTGCGCCTGCTCGCCAATCCTAGCGACGACGGCGCCTTCGAACGGGTGGTGGCCACGCCGCCGCGCGGCGTGGGCGACAAGACCCTGGAGGATCTGCGCGGCGCCGCGCGCGCCGCGGACACGTCGATCCTGACTGCGGCAGCCGCAGCATTGCGCGCCGGGGCGATCAAAGGCCGCGCCCGCAGCGGTCTCGAATCCCTCGGCGCCCTGATCGAAAGCCTGAGTCCAGGAAATGCTTCACCCCTTGGCGCAAGCGACAGCCTGCGCCTGCACGAGCGGCTGGAACAGCTGATCGACCGCAGCGGCCTGCGTGCGCACTACGAAGCGCAGAGCAAGCACGACGCCGATTCGCGCGTTGCCAATCTCGACGAACTGATCTCGGTGGCGCGCGAATTCGTGCTCAGCGCCGAAGATGAAGCAGCTGGCATCAGCGAGATGGCGGCCTTCTTGAGCTACGCCGCGCTGGAAGCCGGCGAAGGCCAGGGCGAGGCCTGGGACGATTGCGTGCAGTTGATGACCCTGCACGCCGCCAAGGGCCTGGAATTCCCGTGCGTGTTCCTGGTCGGCATGGAAGACGGCCTGTTCCCCAGCCAGCGCTCGATCGACGAAGGCGGCAATGCGCAACTGGAAGAGGAGCGCCGCCTGGCCTACGTCGGCATCACCCGCGCGCGCCGCCATCTGACGCTGAGCTATGCCGAATCGCGGCGCATGCGCGGCCAGGAAACCTGGAACCGGCCCTCGCGTTTCCTCTCCGAACTGCCGCGCAACACCATCACCGAAGTGCGTCCGCGCGCACAGCTGAGCCGACCCGGCAGCTACGGCGCCCGCGCCCGCGTGGCCAGCGACGACTGGGGCGACCAGCCGGCGATAGGCCTGGGCACCCGCGTGTCGCACGCGCAGTTCGGCGAAGGCGTGATCACCGGCGCCGAAGGCCAGGGCAGCCACGCCCGCGTGCAGGTCAATTTCGAGGACGCCGGCAGCAAGTGGCTGGTGCTGGCCTATGCCAATCTGGTGGTGCTGGGGTAGGCGGGAATCGGGACGGGCCGGGACCCGGGACGGGAAAGGCTCGCATACTGGCGCTTTGGTGGGTCCGGACCTTGTTCGGACGCAGTTCGCCTCAGGACGTAGGTCACGTTGGCCGCGTGGCGGCCTACGTGACATCGCCGCATGTCACGTAGGCTGCTGCGCAGCCAACGTGACCTACTTCCAATGGCTTGTGATCTGTTCGGGAACCCAACACGCACGTCGCTCCTGCAATAGCTACGCGACCACGCCCGCTTGCGTAGCATGTACGGGCTAACCAAGGAACTCCCCGATGTCCATCCGCCCCTTCCTGAAGCAACTCCCCAGACTCGGCCAGCGCGTGTTTGTCGACGACTCCGCCCAGGTCATCGGCGACGTCGAACTCGGCGACGACGTGTCGGTCTGGCCGCTCGCCGTGGTCCGCGGCGATGTGCATCGCATCCGCATCGGCGCGCGCACGAACATCCAGGACAATTCGGTGCTGCACGTCACCCACGACGGCCGCTACACGCCGGGCGGCGTGCCGCTGATCATCGGCAGCGATGTCACCGTCGGCCACAGCGTGATCCTGCACGCCTGCACCGTGGAAGACGCCTGCCTGATCGGCATGGGCTCGGTGATCCTCGACAACGTCGTGATCGGCAAGCACTCGCTGATCGGTGCCGGCGCCGTGGTCGCGCCCGGCAAGATCGTCGAGCCCGGTTCGCTGTGGCTGGGCAACCCGGCGCGCTTCGTGCGCAAGTTGAGCGAAGCGGAGATCGAGTCCTTGTATTACTCGGCGGAGAATTATCGGAAGTTGAAGGACGACTACCTGGGGGGAAACGGCGGTTGGTGGTTGGGGGCAGGCAGGTGTCGTTGCGCAAGGGCCAACAGCGGTGCGGCAAACACCAACAACCAACGCCCTCGCGATTGACGTTTCACCGACCAACCGCTTTCTGAAGCCCCTCGCAACCAACACCCCGCTCCACCGACTCGCAACCCACCGACACCAACAACCACCCCAACCCCATGGCCGGCCTGATCCCCGAAAGCTTCATTGACGAGTTGCTGCAGCGCGTCGACATCGTCGACGTGATCGGCGCGCGCGTGCAGTTGAAGCGGGCGGGCAAGGAGTACCAGGCGCGTTGCCCCTTCCATGACGAGCGTTCGCCGTCGTTCACCGTGGTGCCGCAAAAGCAGTTCTATCACTGCTTCGGCTGCGGCGCGCACGGCAGCGCGCTCAAGTTCGTGATGGACTACGAGGGCGTCAGCTTCCCGACGCGGTCGAGCAACTGGCGGCGCAGGCGGGCCTGAAGGTGCCGCGCGATGCCGGTCGCGCCGGTGAGGATGACAAGCTGGGGCCGCTGTACACGGTGCTGCTCGAAGCGACCGCGTGGTTTCGCGAGCAACTGGGCAAGAGCGAGCGGGCGCGCGCCTATTTCGATCGGCGCGGCGTTGGCAGCGAGATGATCGAACGCTTCCAGCTCGGCTATGCGCCTGACCGTTGGGATGGCATCAGCGGCAAACTCGGCGGCAATGCCGATCGGATGAAGCTGCTGGCCGCCACCGGCCTGCTGTCGCAGCGCGACAACGGCCAGAGCTACGACAAGTTCCGCGACCGCGTGATGTTCCCGATCCACGACCGCCGCGGTCGGCCGATTGCCTTTGGCGGCCGCATCCTCGACCAGGGCGAGCCCAAGTACCTGAATTCGCCGGAAACCGCGCTGTTCCACAAGGGCCGCGAGCTGTACGGCCTGTGGCAGGCGCGCCAGAGCGCGCAGAAGCTCAAGCGCCTGATCGTCGTCGAAGGCTATATGGACGTCATCGCGCTGGCCCAGCACGGCGTCGACGAGGCGGTGGCGACGCTCGGCACGGCGACCACCAAGGAACATGCCGAACTGCTGTTCCGCAATGCCGAGGACGTGGTGTTCTGCTTCGACGGCGATCGCGCCGGCCGCCAGGCGGCCTGGCGCGCGCTGGAATCCACGCTGCCGCGGCTGACCGACGGTCGCCAGGCGTACTTTCCTGTTCCTGCCCGACGGCGAGGACCCGGACACGCTGGTGCGCAAGGAGGGCGCGGATGGCTTCCGCCGCCGCATGTTTGTTGCGATGCCGCTGTCGGATTATTTCTTCGACACGCTCAGCAAAGAGATCGACATGGGCTCGATCGACGGCCGCGCACGGCTGTCCTCGCGCGCGCAGCCGCTGATCGAACAGATGCCCGATGGCGCCTTCCGCGATCTGATGCGCGAGGCACTGGCTGAACGCACCGGCGCGCGCCGCGTGGTCACCCAGGCCGCGCCGCCGCCGGTGCCGGCGCGCGCCAATCGCCAGGTGGTGCAGCGCACCCTGATTCGGAGTGCGCTGGCCTTGTTGTTGGCAAGGCCGCAGTTGTTGTTCGAGGTCGAGGTGCCGCAGCGGCTGGCTACGCTGGACAAGCCCGGGGCGGACATCCTGCGGCAGATGATCGAACTGATCCGCAAGCGGCCGCAGATCACCGCGTCGGACATCATGGATGATTTTGTCGACACGCCAGCGCATGGCGCATTGATCAAATTGTCGCTGGCCGAACTGCCGGGTGATGAGACGGGCTGGCGCGACGATCTGGAAACCGCGCTGGCGCAACTGATGGTGCAAGCGGACATGGAGCGCCTGCGCTTGTTGGAAGGCAAAGCGAAGGCCAACGAGCAACTGATGCCGGAAGAAAAGGCGGAGCTGATCGCGTTGATGTCACGCAGAGGGCGCCGACAGCAGTCTTAGTTCACGTTGCTCGCATTGCGAGCTCGTGCGCGGCGCGACGATGTCACAGGCCAAGACGGCCAGCCTCGTCAGGGCGATGGATTTTGTGGGAGCGGATTTACTCCGCGAGCTCTTGCCTTTCAAGCAGAAGCTCGCGGAGTAAATCCGCTCCCACAGGAAGCGCAAAGGCTCGCGGGGTAAACCCGCTCCAGGAATCGCAAAGGCTCGCGGAGTAAATCCGCTCCCACCACTTCTCCGCAGCGACTCGGCGGAACCAGCCTACGCAAACAAACTCTGCTGCGCCGCCATCTGGTCGCGATCGCAGAAGCCCGACAGACCGACGCCGACCAGGCGAAAGCGCGTGCTCGGCGGCAACTCGACGCGCGCACACAGCGCCAGCGCGATCTCGACCAATCCAGCCGCCGACGCCGGCGGTTGCGGCGGCGTCAGGCTGCGCGTCAGGTTGCGAAAATCCGAGGTCTTCAGCTTGAGGACGACGGTGCGGGCGACGCGCGGCTCGTCCTGCGCGGAGGTCCACGTGCGCGTCGCCAGCTGCGTGATCGCCTCGCCCAACTCAGTGATCGGCAGGTCGGCGGCAAAGGTGTCCTCGCTGGAGATCGACTGCGTCGGCCGCTCGCTCTCCACAGCGTGTTCGTCGATGCCGCAGGACAATTCGAACAGACGCTTGCCCCAGCGTCCGAAATGACCCTCCAGCGCGCCGGCGCCGAGGGCGCGCAACTCGCCGACCGTGTTCACGCCCAAGGCTTGCAGACGGGCCTCCATCACCTTGCCGACGCCATGCAGTCGGCCCACCTGCAGCGGCGTCAGAAAGTCCAGCGCGTGCTCCGGACGAATCACGAAGCAGCCGTCCGGCTTGCGCCAGTCCGAGGCGATCTTGGCGAGGAACTTGTTCGCCGCCACGCCGGCCGAGGCGGTCAGCGCCAGTTCCTCGCGGATGCTCGCGCGGATGCTCTGCGCCACCGCGGTGGCGCTGGGCAGCTCCTGCTTGTTGCTGGTCACGTCGAGGTAGGCCTCATCCAGCGACAAGGGCTCGATCCGATCGGTGTGCCGCGCGAAGATCTCGCGGACCGCGCGCGACACCGCGCGGTAGCGGCTGAAATCGGGCGGCACGAATACCGCGTCCGGGCACAGCCGCTCGGCGCGGATCGCCGGCATCGCCGAACGCACGCCATAGCGACGCGCCTCGTAGCTGGCCGCGCACACCACCGACCGCGCGCCGCGCCAGGCCACCACCACCGGCCGCCCGCGCAAGGAAGGATCGTCGCGCTGCTCGACCGAGGCGTAGAAGGCATCCATGTCGATGTGGACGATCTTGCGCATGGGCGGAGTATCGGCCAGGGCTGCTGACAGCGTGCAGGCGCTTTGTCTGGAAAAAGGAAAAGGGAAAAAGGGAACCAGCGGGCGGCGTCGCGATTGCCTTTCGCGCGCGAGCGCGCTCCTACAATTTTTCCGCGGATCATCGGCTGAGTGTAGGAGCGCGCTTGCGCGCGATGCTTCTGATCGTCCCGTCGCGGCACGCACGTCGCTGCTACAACGGCCCCACACGCCCCGTCGTCGCCCGCACCACCAGCCGCGGCGCGGCGGTCACCTTGAGTGGCGGCACGGCGCCCTTCGGATGGGCGATCAGATCCATCAGCATGTCGACCGCCAGTCCCGCCGCCTCCGCCGTGGGCACGGCGACGGTGGTCAGCGCCGGTCGCAACTGATGGGCCAACTGGATGTCGGTGATGCCGGTGACCGAGAGATCGCGTGGTACCTCCAGCCCGAGGTCAGCGGCGGCCTGCAGCACGCCGAAAGCCGGCAGATCGTTGCTGACGAACACCGCGCTCAGGTCGGGTACCGCCGCCAGCAGGCTGTGCGCGGCGTTGCGCCCGTCGTCGATGCTGTCGTGGCCGAAGCGCACCTGGGTGTCGTGAAACTCGATGCCGGCTTTCGCCAGCGTGTCGCGAAAGCCCTGGTAGCGCCAGCGGTGGTTGCCGCTCGCTTCGCTGCCGACGATGGCGCCGATGCGCTGATGCCCCAACTTGATCAGGTGCTCGGCGGCGAGCACGCCGGCCTGGTGGAAATCGACCGCGACGCAGGGCAGTTCGGGCGGCGCCTGCGGCCGCTCCCACATGCACAGCACCACCGGCACGCCGCGCCGGCGCAGCGCCAGCAGCGCGTCGATCTGCACGAAATCGGCGTTCATGACGATCACGCCCTGCGCCAGCGAGCCGCCGACGGCATCCAGGTAGGCGCGCTCCTGCGCCGGATCGTCGTTGGTGTTGCACACCAGCAGGAAGTAGCCGAGCTTGCGCGCGGCGCGCTCCACTTCCAGCGCGAATTCGGGATAGAAGGGATTGGCGATGCTGGAGACGATCAAGGCGATCGTCGACGGCTTGCCCTCGACCAGCGCGCGCGCCATCAGATTCGGGCGATAGCCCAGCGTTTCGACCGCCGCGAGCACGCGCTGGCGGGTCTGCGCGCCCACCTTGCCGCGCCCGCGCAGCACATTCGACACCGTGGCGGCGGTGACACCTGCAAGTTGGGCGACCTGGACGAGGGTGGTCATGGAATGCGATCCGAGAGTAGGTCACGTTGCCCGCACCGCGGGCTACGTGACAGGGTCCACAACGTCACGCAGGCCAAAGAGCGTGGCCAACGTGAGCTACGGTTGCGCGAAGCAAGTTCACAGCGTTCGCGCTCCCGCACTGGCGCGGCACAGATAGATGGGCGCGGGCAGTCCGGTGGGCGATCGGTAGAACGCTCCACTGCGGAACGGGCGGCCGCGATCCGCTCCTGCGGCAGCAGCGCCACGACGCAGCCGCCAAAGCCGCCGCCAGTCATGCGCGCGCCGCCATCCATGCCGATGCTCGATTGCAGGATCTCCACCAGCCGATCGATGGCCGGCACCGTGATCTCGAAATCGTCGCGCATCGAGGCGTGCGAGGCGGCCATCAACTGCCCCAGCCGCGACAGATCGCCCGCCGCCAGCGCCTCGCGCGCATCGAGGACTCGCCGGTTTTCGCTCAGCACGTGTCGGGCGCGGCGGAATACCAGCGGGTCCAGTTCAGCGCCGCGCGCCAGCAATGTGGGCAGATCGAGATCGCGCAGGCTGCGCAGGCCAAAATGCCGCGCCGCCTGCTCGCACTGCGCGCGGCGCTGGTTGTAGGCGCTGTCGACCAGTCCGCGCTCGACGCGCGAGTGCACGATCAGCAGCGCCAGATCTGCCGGCAGCGGCACTGCTTCCACGGCGAGGCTGCGGCAATCGATCAGCAGCGCACGGTTCGCTTGCCCGAGCGCCGAGATCAACTGGTCCATCACGCCGCAATTGCAGCCGACGAACTGGTTCTCGGCGCGCTGCGCCAGCAAGGCCATCGCCGTGCCGTTGAACGCGTCGAGCGCATACATCGACTTGAAGCCCTGCAGCACGGCCAGTTCCAGCGAGGCCGAGGAACTCAGACCCGCACCCTGCGGCACGTCGCCGCAGACTACAAGGTCAGCGCCACCGAAGGCCCAGCCAGCATCCTGCAGCAGCTTGAGCACGCCGCGCGGGTAGTTCGGCCAGTGCGCATCGCTGCGTGGCGCGATCGGCTGGTCGAGATCGAAGTGATCGAGTGCACCGCCCTGGTCCAGCGCCAGCACGCGCACCCGGCGGTCGTCGCGCGACGCGCAGGCCACGACCGTGCCGTAATCGATCGCGCAAGGCAGCACGAAGCCGTCGTTGTAGTCGGTGTGTTCGCCAATCAGATTGACGCGGCCGGGGGCGTGCGCGAGCAGGGCCGGCGGGTGGCCGTAGGCGTGGATGAAGGCGTCGCGGGCGCGGTTGGCGAGGTGTGGGTTCATGTTCAAGTTCAGGTTTCCTCGGCGCCGGGGCGGGCGCGCGGGGGGGGGGGGGGTTCGGCGGCGCGGCCCCTTGTCACGCAGGCCCTGCGGGCCACCATGACCTACGACCGGTCGAGGTAGTGCGCCTGGCAACTCCGCAAGCGTTGCGCCGCCTGCTCCGGGGTCAGGTCGCGCTGGGTTTCGGCGAGCAGTTCGAAACCGACCATGAACTTGCGCACGCTCGCCGAGCGCAGCAGGGGTGGGTAGAAATGCGCGTGCAGTTGCCAGGCGGGACTCGCCGGCGCGCCGAACGGCGCGCCATGCCAGCCCATCGAATACGGAAACGAGCATTCGAACAGGTTGTCGTAGGCAATCGTCAGCGCCTTGATGATCTGCGCCAGGCTGTGCTGTTGCGCATCGCTCAGCTGCGGCAGTTGCTGCACGGCAAAGCGCGGCAGCAGCAGCGTTTCGAAGGGCCAGCTGGCCCAGTACGGCACCAGCGCGACCCAGTCCTCGTTGACCACCACGACGCGCTCGCTGCGCTCCAGTTCCCTCGATGCGTAGTCGAGCAACAAGGCGCGCCCGTGGGTTTCGAAATATGCGCGCTGCTGACGGTCCTCGGTCAAGGCGATATTGGGCAGGAAACTGCTGGCCCAGATCTGCCCATGCGGGTGCGGATTGGAGCAGCCCATCATCGCGCCCTTGTTCTCGAACACCTGCACCCAGGGATAGCTCGCGCCGAGCTCGGCGCTCTGTATGCACCAGGTCCGCACGACTTCGTTCAGCGCGGGCAACTCAAGTTCCGGCAGGCTCCGGCTGTGATCGGGCGTGAAGCAGATCACGCGGCTGCGTCCACGCGCGCCCATGCGTCGGAACAGCGGATCGTCTTCGCTGTCGATCGGTGCAGCGTGTTCCAAGGCAGCGAAATCGTTGTCGAACACATGCGTGCCGCTGTACTGCGGATTGCGCGCACCCGTGACGCGCGCATTGCCGGGACACAGGTAACAGCCGGGATCGTGATGGAGGCGCTGGCCGACGACGAGCGGCTCGCGCTGTCCCTGCCACGGCCGGGTCGAGCGTTGCGGTGATACCAGCACCCATTCGCCATTGAGCGGATTGAAGCGACGATGTGAATGCATCTCGGCGCTGGCTGGAGTGTCGGGGCGAGTGGGCATGCGTTTTTCGGCCCGGGGCGTCGCCGTGCCCGGGGGGTCGTGGGCCGGCGGGTCCTCGCCCATCTGCCCGCTCGGATGCGCGCCGACCGGATTGAAGTAACGCAGGCTGGCGGTAGCCCAGGCCGGTTCGGGTCGGCATGCGCGCGCGGGGCGCGGGGGGCCGGCAGGGTCGCGGCGTGGTGCGCTGCGCGGGCGGCCGCAAGGCGCGGGCTGCGCGATGCGCGCGAGCACGGCGGGATGGCTGTTGCTGAAGTTATCGAGCACGATCGGCCGATAGCCGGCTTCGATCAGGCGCACGCAGGTCAGGCTGCCGATATAGCCGGCGCCGCCGGTGACGAGGATGCTGGGTGTCATGACGCGACCCACGCCGCCACCCCGGCCGGCGGCAACTCGGGACTGCCCAACACGCAGTCGGACTCGGGAACGAAGGGCAGGTTGAGCACCTCGCTGCCGTAGTTGAACGCGAACTGCAGATTGCCACGCCGACGCAGCCGCAGCGCATCGGGCAGGCGCCGGGTACGCAGACCGGCGTCCTTGGCGGCCTGCTCCAGCCAGCCGCGCAGCAGATCGCCATCGACGTCGGCGCACACGTAGCGGATTGCGCCATGGCTCAGCAGCGCGGGATGACCATCGTCGAAGCGTGCGTCGATCGCCAGCGCCGCGTCGGCTTCGACAAACTCCCGCCAGCGCAAGGCATGGCCGATGACCTGGCCATCGGCATGGATGCTGACGCGCCGCCCGGGACGCAGCGATTCGACGCGCCGTACCTGCAGCGGCAGGAATTCCGCCAGCGCGCCGGGCGCCAGGCCGGCGGGAATGCGGAAATGTTCGGTCTTGCTGCCACTGCGCGGCCCGAATACCCACACCGGCGCCCTGCCCGGCCGTCGCTGCGCGGCGCGCAGGCTGGCCATCAGCGGATCGGACAAATGGATCAGGCCGGGCACCACCACCAGACCGTAGTCGGCCAGCGGCGCACTGGCGGCAACCAGATCGATGTCCAGGCCCAGTTGCCGCAGCGCGCTGTACCAGCGGAAAGCTCCCGCGAAGTAGTCCATGTCGGCGCCATGCGGCTGGATCTCGGTCATCCAGCCACTGCCGTAGTCAATCACCAGCGCCACCCTGGCGCGACTGGTCGGCATGCTCAGCACACCACGCAGCGACTGCATTTCGAGCGCGACCTGCGCGGCTTCGCGACCGCCGATATCGAGGCTGTCGTCGCTGGCATTCAGACCCGAATGCATCTGTTCCTGGGCGTAGGGCAACTGGCGCCAGCGGAAATAGGACACCAGTTCGGCGCCGTGGGCGATCGCTTCCCAGGTCCACGCGCGCACCATGCCGGGCAGCGGCTCGGCGTTCCACGGCGCCCAGTTGACCGGGCCGGCCTGCTGCTCCATCACCCACCAGCGTCCGCGGCACAGGCCGCGGTAGAGATCGTGATGAAATGCGGGGATGTCCGGATGTCCGCTGCGCGCCCAGCGCACGCGCTCGGCCTCGCTGAGGAAAGACGCGATGTCGGTGCTGCCGAGCGGATAGCTGTCCCACGCCGCCACGTCCAGATCATGCCCCATCTGGTGCAGTTCGAAGCCGCCGAAGAAGCCCATGAAGTTGTGCAGCACATCGCGGCCCGGCGACAGCTCGCGCAGAATTTCTACCTGCATGCGGTTGTAGCGCAGGACTTCGTCCGACGCGAAACGGCGAAAGTCGAGCGCGTGGATCGGGTTGGCGTTCGCCGGCAGGCCAATCGGAAATCCGACCTCGTCGAAGCTGCCGATCTGCATGCTCCAGAAGGCGTTGCCCCAGGCCTCGTTCAATCCATCAACGCTGCCGTAGCGCCGCCGCAGCCAGCCGCGAAAGCCGCGCAGCGCCGCATCCGAGTAGGACAGGATGGTGTCGTGGCAGCCGTATTCGTTGTCGGTTTGCCAGGCGATGAGCGCCGGATGTTGGCCGTAGCGCTCGCCATCGCCCGCACGATGCGCGCGCTGGCGGCGTGGAACTCGGGGCTGGAAAAGTCGTAGTGACGACGCGAACCGAAGGGCTTGCGGCGACCCTGCGCGTCCACCGGCGCGATCTCCGGGCAGGCCTGCAGCAGCCAGTGCGGCGGCGCCGCCGTCGGCGTGCCGAGCACGATCTTCAGACCCGCTTGCGCGAGAGTCGCGATCGCGCGGTCCAGCCAGCCCCAGTCGAATGTGCCCGCAGCAGGCTCCATCCGCGTCCAGGCGAACTCGCCGATGCGCACCACGCTCAGGCCCATGGCGCGCATGCGCTGCGCGTCGCCCGCCCACTGGCTTTCGGGCCACTGTTCCGGGTAGTAGCAGACGCCGAGCTGCGGGGCCCTTGGTGATGCTGCCACGACGTTGTTCATGCAGGCCGACAGTCGGGATAGAGAGGGGTTAAGCGATTAACTGGATTTGAGCTCGACAGTTGATCCGTTGTCAAGGAACTTCGCGAACGGATGGGCGCACCAAACCCCGCTCTCGTAGCCCGGTGTACGCAGCTCCATCGCGTTCACCGGGTACTTGCCGCAACCTCCCGGCGGTGAATCGCTTCGCGATACATCGCCCTACCAAAGCCCCGGCGGTTATTTGCTGTGCATCCGGATTGCTGCGCTGCGGCGAGATTAAGCGTTTAATCCATGGCATGCTTTATACGGCGGAAGTCTTGGGTGGGTGTCTGAAGTGGCGAGCGTGCAACTCGACAAGGTCGGCAAGACTTACCCCGGCGGCGCGGCGGTGATCCGCGAGGTCAGCCTGGACATCGCCGACGGCGAGTTCTGCGTGTTTGTCGGGCCCAGTGGCTGCGGCAAGTCCACCCTGCTGCGGATGATCGCGGGCCTCGAAGACATCAGCAGCGGCGAGATCCGCATCGGCGGTCGTCGCGTCAACGAGCTCGCGCCGAGCGAACGCAATGTGGCGATGGTGTTCCAGAACTACGCGCTGTATCCGCATATGGATGTGGCCGCGAACCTCGGCTTCGGCCTGCGTCTGGCCGGCTACAGCCGCGCGGATGCCGCCAGCCGGGTCAAGCGGGTCGCGGAAATGCTGCAGATCGACGCACTGCTCGATCGCAAGCCGGCCTCGCTGTCCGGCGGCCAGCGCCAGCGCGTGGCGATCGGTCGCGCGCTGGTGCGCGACCCCGGCGTGTTCCTGTTCGACGAGCCCCTGTCCAATCTTGACGCTTCGCTGCGCACCCAGACGCGCCTGGAGATCGCGCGGCTGCACCGGGATTACGGTCGCGCCAGCACCATCTACGTCACCCACGACCAGGTCGAGGCGATGACGCTGGCCGATCGCATGGTGCTGCTGCGGGCGGGTCCAGGCGCCGGCGAGCTCAGCGTGGCTCAGGTGGGCACGCCGCTGGCGCTCTACCACGAGCCGTGCAGTCTGTTCGTGGCCGGTTTCCTGGGTTCGCCGAAAATGAACCTGCTCAGCGCGACCGTGGTGAGTCTGGCGCCGGATGCGGTGCGTGCGCGACTGGCGGGCGGGAGTGAAATCACGTTGGCAGTGCAGCCTGGTGTGGCAGCCGTTGGCGATGCGGTGACGTTGGGCTTTCGCGCCGAACATCTGCGCCTGGGCGACGCGACCAGCCCGAACACTCTGCCCTGCCAGGTTCAGTGGCTGGAGCATCTGGGCGACCTCAGTTACGCCTATCTGGCCGACGCCAGCGGCGCGAAGATCGTGGTGCGCCTGCTCGAAGGCAGTCGCGCCCGGGTCGGCGACCAGGTGCATCTGGTGCTGCCGGCCGAGCACGGGCATGTGTTCGATCGCGCTGGTGTGGCGTTGGTGCGCTGTGGCGGGCGTACCTGAAATGGGCGGCGTTCGGGCAGGGCGCCAGCATTTGGCGGGTGTACGTCGCGAAGGCGCAGCCGCCCGACGCTGCGCCGGTCGCGACGTACACGTCGCTCCTACAGTGCTTCGTACTCCTCGCGTTTTTCTGGGCCCTGCCGGCGACGGCTGCCGAGAAAGGCCAGCTGCTGGTCTGGATCAACGGCGACAAGGGTTACGCAGGCATCGAACGCATCGCCGAGGATTTCACCCGCGACACCGGCGTGGCGGTGCGCGTGGAGCATCCGGAAGACGCGGTGTCGAAGTTCGAACAGGCCGCTGCGGCAGGCAAGGGCCCGGACATCTGGATCTGGCCGCACGACCGCGCCGGCAGCTGGGCCAGTTCCGGTCTGATCAACCCGGTGGCGCCGTCGCGCGCGATCCGCGCATCGATCATGCCGCTGGCGTGGGAAGCCTGGGATATCGGCGGCAAAACCTGGGGCTATCCATTGTCGATCGAGGCGCTGGCGCTGATCTACAACCTGGATCTGGTGGCCACGCCGCCCGAAACCTGGGACGAGGTGTTCGCCATCGAACAACGCCTCAAGCCCTTCGGCAAGCACGCCATCATGTGGCCGTTCAACGAGTTCTACTACACCTACGGCCTGATCTCGGCCTCGGGCGGTTACGCCTTCGGACGGCGGGCGGATGGCAGTTTCGATGCGACCGATGTCGGAATCGACAATGCAGGCACGCTGCGCGGCATGCAGATCCTGCTGCAATTGATCGACGCCGGCGCGGTGCCGCGCACCGCCACCTACGCCGAATCGGAAGCCGCGATCAACGAAGGCCGGGTGGCGATGACCATCAACGGTCCGTGGTCGTGGAACAACCTGAAAAGAAGCCGGATCCGCTTCGGCGCCGCGGCATTTCCAACGGTCGACGGCCGCGCCGGCGGGCCGATGGTCGGCGTGGTCGGCGCGATGATCAGCAGCGCCAGCCCGAACCGCGTGCTCGCCACCGAGTTCATCGAGAGCTATCTGCTTTCGCTGCCCGGCCTGAGGGCGATGAACGAGCACGCGCCGCTCGGCGTGCCGGCCAACCGGGAGCTCTTTGACGAACTCAAGGCCGACCCGTTGATCGCCGGCACCTACGCCGCGGCCCAGGCCGGCAGCATCATGCCCAACATCCCGGAAATGGCGCGCTTCTGGTCGGCGATGAACGCCGCCGTGCAGAACATCGCGCAGGGCCGCGAAGAGGTCGGCCCGGGCCTGGCCCGCGCGCAGCGGCGGGTAAAGGGGACGCCATGAGTCACGCCCATGCCATACGTAGGTCACGTTGCCCGCAGGGCTACGTGACAAGGGGCACAACCGAAAGCCGTTTGGTCCGCAATCCGTCGAATGTCGGCCGCGCGAGTTGGCACGCGGTCGCATGCGGAAAGATCTCGCGATGAAGCCGGTCGGCGCCAACCCCCTGCGCTGGCTTGGCTGGGCCCTGCAAGCGCTCGGCATCCTCGCCGGCATCGCACTGCTAGGCGTGGTCGTTCTGCTGCTGTCGGCGCGTCAGCCGCTGTGGGCGGCGGCGGTGCTGGCGCTGCTCGGCGGCGCGGTGTTGATCTACACCTCTCCACGTTTTGAAGCGTGGCGCTATGTGTTGCCGGGTGTGCTTGCGGTGGCGGTGTTCATCGTGCTGCCGATGGTCTACACGGTCATGATCAGCTTCAGCAACTACAGTTCGGATCATTTGCTGGCTTTCGAGCGAGCGACCAACGTGCTTCTGGCGCGCACCGAGAGCAGCGAGCTGGGACTGGAGTTCCAGCGCTTATCGCCTCGATGGACAAGTGCGATCGCGGGGCCGCACGACGACGGCCAGCGCTGGAAACGCCCTGGTTCACGCCGTCGCGCGAGCCGCAGCGGGTCGATCTGCAAGCGGAAGGGCTGCCGGATGGCGATCGGACCAGCGGCCAACGCCGCTCACGGCGCGCGAACTGGTCGAGATCGGCGACGAACTTGCCGCACTGACCCTGGTAACACCCGACGGCACGAGCTATCGCCAGACCAGCCTGCGCCGCTTCAACCAGAGCCAGCCGAGCTTCGAACGCAGCGCCGATGGTGGCTTCAAGCGCAGCCGCGACGGCGTCGTCTGGCACGCCAATGTCGACACCGGCTACTGGGAAAGCGCCGATGGCCAACGCCTGCAACCGGGCTTTCGCAGCAACGTAGGCTGGGACAACTACCGTCGCATCTTCACCGAGGAGCGCTTCCTCAAGCCCTTCCTGCGCGTGCTCGGCTGGACGATCAGCTTTGCCACGCTGAACACGCTGCTGACCTTCGCGCTGGGCCTGTTCCTGGCGGTGGCGCTGAGCTGGGAGCAGTTGCGTGGCCGCGCCTTCTATCAGCTGATGCTGTTCCTGCCCTACGCGGTGCCGGCCTTCATCTCGATCCCGGTATTCCGCGGCCTGTTCAACGAGAACCTGGGCGAGATCAACCTGGTGCTGGAACAGCTGTTCCAGATCCGTCCGGGCTGGTTTTCCGAAGCTGGCCTCGCCCGCAGCATGGTGCTGATCGTCAACACCTGGCTCGGCTACCCGTACATGATGATTCTGGCGATGGGCCTGATCAAGGCGATCCCGGAAGAACTCTACGAAGCCTCGGCGCTGGCCGGCGCCGGTCCGCTGAGCAATTTCTTCCGCATCACGCTGCCACTGATCGCGCGGCCGATCGCGCCGCTGCTGGTGGCCTCGTTCGCGGTCAACTTCAACAACCTGACGCTGATCGCGCTGCTCACCGAAGGCGCACCGGATTATCTGGACACCGAGGTGCCAGTGGGCGCGACTGATCTTCTGGCCTCCTACACCTACCGCATCGCCTTCAGCGACGGCGGCCAGAACTACGCCCTCGCCTGCGCCATCTCGACCCTCGTGTTCCTGATCGTGGCGACGCTGGCGATCGTCAACCTGAGGCTGTTCCGGCAGGGGGCGGTGGTGAGATGAAAGCATCCGCAGATGCGCGCAAAGGCGGACCCGGACACGCAGGAGCCCAGCCCTTGGGTAAGCCTGACAAACCGGTCGCCCTGAGCAGAGCATCCCAGCCGGGAGGGCGAAGCCGCGGCGTGAGCGAAGTGCTGGAGGCGCCCGCTCACCCGTCGGAGCTTTGGGCGTCTGCTCCGGCGACGGGGTCCTGGCCCGCGGCCCGTCGCGCAACGCCCATGCCCATAGTCCTCAAGAAAAACCAGCGCTGGCGCGTGATCGCGATGCACGCGGTCTTGCTCGGCTTCATCGCGATCACCCTGCTGCCGATGCTGATGATCCTGTCGATTTCGCTCCGGCCCGGCAATTTTGCCGGTGGCAGCCTGATTCCGAGCGCGATCAGCTTCGAGCACTGGCAACTGGCACTGGGATTCCCGACCCAGGATGCGGACGGCAACTGGACACAACCGCCATTTCCGGTGCTGCGCTGGATCGGCAATTCGATCAAGGTGGCGCTGATCTCGGCCAGCGCGATCCTGCTCTTGTCGATCACCAGCGCCTACGCCTTCGCGCGGTTGCGCTTTGCCGGTCAGCGCGGCCTGCTGACGGCGCTGCTGCTGCTGCAGATGTTTCCCGCGGTGCTGGCGCTGGTGGCGATCTACGCGATCTTCGACCGCATCGGCGAGCTCGTGCCGTGGCTCGGACTGAACAGCCACTGGAGTCTGGCGCTGGCTTACACCGGCGGCGTCGCCCAGTACATCTGGCTGATCAAGGGCTACTACGACAGCGTGCCGCGCGAGCTCGAAGAAGCCGCTGCGGTGGATGGCGCCACCCGCTGGCAGGCCTTCGTCTACGTGCTGCTGCCGCTGGCCAAGCCGATCCTGGCGGTGGTGTTCGTGCTGTCCTTCCTCGCCGGGATGATCGAATACCCGGTGGCGTCGGTGCTGCTGCAAGCCGAAGATCAGCTCACCCTGGCGATCGGTTCGCGGCTGTTCCTGTTCGACCAGCGCTATCTGTGGGGCGATTTCGCCGCCACCGCGATCCTCGCCGGATTGCCGCTGACCGCGATGTTCATGTTGACCCAGCGCTGGCTGGTGTCCGGGCTCACCGCCGGAGGCGAGGGGACCCGGTGTGTGGGTCGGACAACGCCTGCACCGCGGGACCTGTCGCGGCTCCGGCGCGCCCGCTGCTGGTGGTGGCGAACCGGCTGTTCGCGCCGGCAGCCGCGCGGACTTGCGGCGAGCCCTGCCGGACGTCGCGCGTAAGGCCACGACGGCACGAACGACCACGATCGACGCGCGTGCCCAGCCTACCCGAGCGCCATGCTCTTTCGATTGCAGAACGGAGATTGACGTGACAATGCGCTTCGCGATGCTGCTGGTGCTGGCTGCCCTGCCCGCCTGTGCCGCCGGCACTCTGGACAAACGAGCGGCTGGGGGTGATCCCATACTGCCGCCGATGACACCGATCCGCGGCGTCGATGTGTCGATGCTCGATCAGCTCGAACGCTCGGGCGCGGTGTTTCGCGACGCGCAAGGTCAGTCCGCCGAACTGCTGCCGCTGCTGCAAGCCGGCGGCGTCAACTGGGTGCGCCTGCGCTTGTGGCACCATCCGGTCAACCCGGCGGACGTCTACGAGAACGGCCGTCTGCTGTCGCGTCGTGGCGATCCTGTCGGCGGCGGCAACAATGATCTGGCCGCGACCCTGCGCATGGCCACGCGCGCCAAGTCGCTCGGTCTGAAACTGCTGCTCGATTTCCACTACAGCGATTTCTGGGCCGATCCGGGCAAGCAGGTCAAACCGGCGGCCTGGACCGATCTGCATGGCGCGGCGCTGCGCGCGGCGGTGCACGATTACACCCGCGACACCCTGCTCGCACTGCGCGAGGCCGGTGCCTGGCCGGACATGGTGCAACTGGGCAACGAAACCAATGGCGGCATGTTGTGGCCGGACGGCAAGACCTGGCGCGCCACGCCGGCCGAGGAGATCGGCGGTGCGGCCGGATTCGCCGAACTGCTGATGGCGGCCGGCAGTGCCGTGCGCGAAACCGATCCGCGCGCCGGTCAGGCAGACGCCATCCGCATCGCCATCCACCTCGCCGACGGTGGCGACAACGAACTCTATCGCCGCGTCTTCGACGACCTCACGGCGCGGGCAGTCGATTTCGATGTGATTGGTTTGTCTTACTACCCGTACTTCCATGGCCCGATCGCCGGCCTGCGCGCCAATCTGGTCGATCTGGTCAGCCGCTACGGCAAGCCGGTCGTGATCATGGAAACCGCCACCGGCTGGACCCTCGACAACGCCGACGGCACCGGCAATGTGTTCAACGCGGAGCGTGCCCAGGCGGGCGGCTATGCGGTCAGCGCCAAGGGCCAGGAGATGCTGCTGCGCGATTTGTATGGCGTGCTCGGTGAACTGCCGGCGGGCAAGGCGCTCGGCGTGTTCTGGTGGGAACCCGGCTGGCTCGCGGTGCCGGGCGCCGGCTGGCGCAGCGGCGACGGCAATGGCTGGGAGAACCAATCCTGGTTCGATTTTCAGGGCCGCGCGCTGCCGTCGGCGTCGGCGTTCAGCCGCATTCGCTGAGCTCGGCCACTCGCAGTTGGCGTGGCTGAAGTGCATGGGACGCAATGGACGCAAAGGTGAATGGAATGGACGCAAAGGAGAGTTCCGGTCGCCCCTGTCGGTGCGCTTGTTCGCGCGGCGAACTGACTCACTTCCACCACACCGGTCGCCCTGAGCAAAGCGTCCCAGCGCTTTACCGGGACGCGTCGTCGAAGGGTGACGGTGCGCGGGACCCTTCGACGCCCTTCGACGCCGCATTCCGATGAAGCTGGAATGCTCTGCTCAGGGTGAACGGGCCGTCCTGATGAAGCGCCGGACGCTTTGCTCAGGGCGAACGGATTCATGAAATCCGTAGCCCATAAAATCAATTACTTACATTATGTTTGGTGAGAGCGGACCAGGCAGTAATGCAGCGCGTCGCTCGTGGAAACTCACGGGTCCCGATGGCCTGCAGATCGAGGTGCTGGAGCTGGGCGCGACCTGGGCGTCCTGTCGCTTGCCCTTGGCTGACGGCACTCGGCGGGAACTGCTGCTCGGGTTTGATTCCGAAACGGACTACCTGCAGCAAACCAGCTACATCGGCGCGACCATCGGCCGCTATGCCAATCGCATCGCCCAGGGCCGTTTGTCCTGGCAAGGTCGGCAAATCGAACTGGACCGCGCGCCCGGGGCTGCCCACCACCTGCATGGCGGCCCCGTCGGCTTCGACCGCCGCCGCTGGCACCTGATCGAACACACTGACTACACGCTGCGCCTGGCGCTGCATTCGCCGGATGGCGACCAGGGCTATCCGGGCGCGCTCGACTGTGAGCTGAGCTATCGCATGCATGCCGGCCACACCGTGGAGCTGCGCTTTTGCGCGCGGGTGACGCAGCCCTGTCCGGTGGGATTGACCAGCCATCCTTACTTCAATCTCGACGGCGTCGGCGATGCGCGCTCCCAGCAGTTGGCGATCGCTGCGGATCGTTATCTGCCGGTGGATGCCGAGGGGATTCCGCTCGGGCCACTGTGCGCGGTCGGCGGCAGCGCATACGACTTCCGGGCGCCGCGACCGATCGCCGACGGACCGCCGCTGACCGTCTACGATCACGCCTTCCTGCTCGACGCCGACTGCTCGGCGATGCAAAAGCCCGCCGCACGACTACAGTCGGCTGATCGGCGCGTGCAACTGGAAATATTCACCACCCTGCCCGCGCTGCAGCTCTACACCGGCCAGCACCTGGCGCAGGGGACGCGCGCATGCGCAAGGACCATTGGCCAGATTGCAGCGGCATCGCGCTGGAGCCGCAATTCCTGCCCGACAGCCCGAATCACCCGGAGTGGCCGCAGCCCGGTTGCTGGTTGCTGCCGGGACAGGTGTACGAACAGCGGATCGTGTATCGGTTCAGGGTGTTCGCATGACCTGCGGCACTTTGTAGGAGCGCGCTTGCGCGCGAAAGGCTCAGCGGAAAGCGATCGCGCGCAAGCGCGCTCCTACAACGGCTCCGGACCTGGCGGCTCTTACTCACTATTCACTATTCACTATTCACTACTCACTCACCGCACTTCGTTAACCCGCGCACACCGGCTGCCGCCTGCCCGCAAGGATTCATTACGAATTCAGCGCAATGACTCAGAATCCACCCTTGAGTCCCACCCACGGAAGCCCGCCATGCGTTTTGTCCGCTCTGCGCTCATCGCTTCGATCCTCGCCTTCGGTTCCACGGCTTCGGCGTTCACGCCGGAAAATGGCACCTGGTGGAATCCGGCCGAGCCGGGCACCGGCTACCTGATCGAGATCCAGGACAACTTCCTGTTCCTCGCCGGCTACATGTACAAGCCCGATGGCCAGCCGATGTGGTACACCTCGCAGGGCACGATGAACGGCAACGCACGCTTCGTCGGCGAACTGTCCAGCTTCACCAACGGCCAGTGCCTGGGCTGCCCGTGGCGACAGCCGACTGTGGCGCTCGGCGCCGGCGGCCCGGTCGAGATCATCTTCGACACCGAGACCGATGCGCGCATCACCCTCGGTGGCCGCCAGGTGCCGATCAAACGCTTCGATTACGCGCTGACGCGCACGCCGACCGATGTCAAGAACGAGCTGATGCTCGGCGAATGGCAGCTCACCATCGATTTCTCGACCAGCCCGAATATCGGCTATCCCTTTTACGGTGATGTGCTGGTGTTCCAGACGGTCGACCGCGCTCCCAACCCGGATGTCTTCGACGGTTGCCGCGCCAACAACTCGGTCGACGGCCGCTGCACGCAGAGCGCGATCGCCAACCACGACGCCTCCGGGTTCTATGCCGCCAGCACCAAGGAGCATTACCTGATCGTCAACGATGACGCCAACAACTTTGCCTACTATGTGGTCAAGACCGGCACCTACCAGTTCGACGGCATCATGAAGCTGTGCCCGAAATCGCTGTCGAACGCGATTACGCAGTGCCTGCAATCGACCACTTACCGCGCCTTCCCGGTGCGCGGCCAGCGCACCGCCAGCCGCACCTTCGTGCTCACTGGCAGCGGTCCGAATGGAGCCGACAAGAGCGCCGCAGCCGCGACGAGTTGGTCGCTGGCGAACGTGATCGGCGACACGCGCGTGGTCGACGGCCTCGACAATGCCGCCGTGAAATCGCGCTTCGGTATCGACCTCGACCAGGTTCCGGTCAAGGAACTGGAAGCGCTGACGGCGCGGATGCGCTGAGGCATCGTGTAGGCCGGGGTACCGCGCAGCGGTTCCCCGGCGCCATTCGCGCCCCGAAGCGATGCCTGCCGGAGAACGCGCCTGCGGTGCGTCCTCACGGCCTACCACGGCATCGCTTCGCTATCCTGCGCCGACCCGACGAACACTGGCGCACCTGCCTGAACATCGATCCAACGCTGCCGATCCACGAGGCGCTGCCCGCGCTGCAATCGGCGCTGGCGGCGCGCTCGCGCGTGGTGCTGGAGGCGCCGCCGGGCGCCGGCAAGACCACCGTGGTGCCACTGGCGCTGCTCGATGCGCCGTGGCTGGCGGGACAGAAGATCCTGATGCTGGAGCCGCGCCGCATCGCCGCGCGCTCGGCGGCCACTTACATGGCGCGCCAGCTCGGCGAAGAGCCCGGCGGCCGGATCGGTTACCGGATCCGCTTCGAGGCGCGTCCGGGCAAGCGCATCGAGGTGCTGACCGAGGGCATCCTGACGCGCCTGATCCAGGACGACCCGATGCTCGATGGCGTCGGCTGCCTGATCTTCGACGAATTTCACGAACGCCATCTGGCCACTGATCTCGGTCTGGCGCTGGCGCTCGACGCGCAAGCCGGTTTGCGCGAGGACCTGCGCATCCTGGTGATGAGCGCGACGCTCGACGGCGAGCGTCTGGCCACCTGGCTGGATGCCACGCGCGTGGTCAGTGCCGGCCGCAGCTTTCCGGTGACCGTCGAACATCTGCCCGGCAAGCGCGAAGAGCGCATCCACGTGCATCTGGCGCGCGGGGTGGAGCAGGCGCTGGAACGCAGCGAGGGCGATGTGCTGGCCTTTCTGCCGGGTCGGCGCGAGATCGACGACTCGGCGCAGATCCTCGCCGCACGCCTGCCGGCAAACGTCGACGTCGTACTGCTGCACGGTGAACTGGCCATCGAAGCGCAGGCGGCGGCGATGACGCCGGCGGCGCCCGGACGGCGTCGCGTGGTGCTGGCAACCAATGTCGCCGAGTCCAGCCTGACGCTGCCGGGCGTGCGCGCGGTGGTCGACACGGGTCTGGCGCGCGAGCCGCGCTTCGATCCGAATGCCGGCTTCACGCGGCTGGACACGGTGGCGATCTCGATGGCCTCGGCGACCCAGCGCGCCGGTCGCGCCGGTCGCCTCGGCCCCGGCTACGCGCTGCGCCTGTGGTCGCCGGACAAGCGTCTGGAATCGGAACGCCGGGCCGAGATCGTCGATGCCGATCTGGCGCCGCTGGCGCTGGAACTGGCCGCGTGGGGCGGCGCCGATTTGCGTTTTCTCGACACGCCGCCGCCCGGCCATCTGTCCCAGGCGCGCGAGCTGCTGCAAAACCTCGGCGCGCTCGACAGCGCCGCGCGCATCAACGCGCACGGCCGCGAACTGATGCGCATCGGCACTCATCCGCGGCTGGCCAATCTGGTGGTTCACGGCCGTCGCGATGCCGCCGCCGGCTGGGTCCCCGAGTTGCTGGCGCTGCTGGAAGCACGCGATCCACTCGGCGGCGAGGAGCGCTGGTCGGAAGATTGGCGCGCGCGGCTGAACGCGCTGATCGCGATGCGCCTGCGGCGTCCGCTCGGCAGCGCCTCGATGGGCGCGCTGCGGGCGATCGACTTTGCGGCGCGCGAATGGCGTCGACGCCTGCGCCTGCCGGATGCGCCGGGCACGCCGACCACGCATGCCCTGGGCGATCTGCTGATCCACGCCTTCCCCGATCGCATCGCGCGGCTGGACAAGGGCGAGCGCTACCAGTTGGCCGGCGGCCGCGGCGCGGCCCTGCGTCCGGGCTCGCCATTGACCGGCGAGCCCTGGCTGGCGATCAGCGATCTGATGGGCGTGGGCGCGGATGCGCGCATCGCCCGCGCCGCGCCCTTCGATGCCGATCTGCTGCAGCAGCACTATCCGGAGCGCTTCCAGACAGTGCGCGAACTCGGTTTCGATGCCGCCAAGCAAGCCGCCATCCAGCGCGTCGAGAAGCGCTTCGGCGCGATCGTGCTGGAGCGCCGCGTCGAGGCCGCGAGCGACCCGGAAGCCGTGCGCGGCGCGCTGATCGCCGGCGTGCGTCAACTCGGCGTGGCCGCCCTGCAATTCTCCGAACACCAGCAGCGCCTGCGCGCCCGCGTGCAGTGCCTGCGCGAATGGCTGCCGGAAGCCGGTCTGCCCGACTGGTCGGATACGGCGCTTCTCGCCACACTGGAACACTGGCTGGCGCCAGCGCTGAACGGCGTCACCCGCTTGACCCAGCTCGGCCCCGATCGTCTGGGCGGCGCACTGCTCGAGTCGCTGGACTACGCGACACGCCAGTTGCTCGACAAGGAAGCCCCCGACGCGCTGACCGTGCCGAGCGGCATGACGCGCAAGCTCGAATATCTCATTGGCCAGCCGCCGGTGCTGGCGGTCAAGTTGCAGGAGCTGTTTGGCCTTGCCGACACCCCGCGCATCGCCAAAGGCCGCGTGCCGGTCACCCTGCACCTTCTGTCCCCCGGCGGCCTGCCGATCCAGGTCACCCAGGACCTGAAGGGCTTCTGGGACCGCACCTACGGCGAAGTGCGCAAGGAGCTCAAGGGCCGCTACCCCAAGCACCCGTGGCCGGATGACCCGTGGTCCGCCAAGGCCACCCACCGGGCCAAGCCGCGCGGGACCTGAATCATTGGTAGCCCGGTGTACGCGCGGCAACGCGCGTTCACCGGGTGCTTGCCGCAGGTCCCTGCCGGTGAATCGCTGCGCGATACAACGGCCTACAAGCATTCGCCTTGATTGCCGCCGCGCCCGCCCCCAAGTCCGCATACTTGCCTTTGGCTTTCGGAACCCCCGCCCGCGCATGACCCTCCTGACTGTTGAATCACCGAACGCCCCGCCGCACGCGGAACTCGACCGCCTTGCCGCCATCGCCGAAGACGTGATCGCGCGCTGCCGGCGGCACGGCGCCGAGCAGGTCGAAGTGGGCTTGAGCATCGACAGCGGGCTGGCGGTGAATGTGCGCCTGGGTGAGGTGGAAACGGTCGAGCACACGCGCGATCGTGGGCTGTCGCTGACGGTGTATGCCGGCCAGCGCAAGGGTTCGGCGAGTACGGCCGATCTGGACGAGCGCTCGATCGCGATCACCATCGAGCAGGCGCTGGCCATCGCCCGTTACACCGAGGCCGATCCGGCCGCCGGCCTCGCCGATCCCGAGCGTCTGGCCACCTGGTTCCCGGAACTGGATTTGTGGCATCCGCAGGGTCCGGACGCGCCCACGGCGATCGAACTGGCGCTGCGCTGCGAGGCGGCCGCGCTGGGATACGACCCGCGCATCAACAACTCCGAAGGCGCCAGCGTCAGTGCCGGGCGCAGTTACGGCATCTACGCCAACAGCCACGGCTTCGTCGGCCGCGACTACGGCACGCGCTATTCGCTGTCGTGCTCGGTGCTGGCGGGTGAAGACGATGCGATGCAGCGCGACCACTATTACGACAGCGCGCGTGCTTTCGCCGAACTGGCGACGGCCGAGGCGGTGGGCCGCGAATCCGCCCAGCGCACGCTGGCGCGTCTGGGTGCGCGCAATCTGTCCACGCGCAAGGCACCGGTGATCCTGGCTGCGGAGGTCGCACGCGGTTTCTTCGGGCATCTGACCGGCGCCGTCAGCGGTGGCTCGCTGTATCGCAAGGCGAGCTTCCTGCTCGACGCCCGGGGCCAGCAGATTTTCCCGCGATGGATGCAGATCACCGAGCAGCCGCATCTGAAACGCGCGCCGGGCTCATCGGCCTATGACGACGAAGGTGTCGCCACCGGCGCCAATCCGCTGATCGTCGACGGCGTGCTCGAACGCTACATCCTCGGCAGCTACTCGGCGCGCAAGCTTGGGCTTGCCAGCACCGGCAATGCCGGCGGCGTGCATAACCTGACGGTCACGCCGAACGCCGGTTCGCTCGACGAGCTGTTCGCCGACATGGGCACCGGCCTGTACGTCACCGAACTGCTTGGCCAGGGCGTCAGCCTGATCACCGGCGACTACTCACGCGGCGCCGCTGGCTACTGGATCGAAAACGGGCGCATCGCCTATCCGGTCCACGAGATCACCATCGCCGGCAATCTGCGCGAGATGTTCAACTCGATCATCGCCGTCGGCAGCGACATCGACACCCGCGGCAATGTGCGCACCGGGCCGATACGCCTGGCGGAGGTGACGATTGCGGGGGACAGTGGCGGGGATGAGGATTGAGCGGTTCCGCGATCGTCGCTGTCGTAGCGCGGCTCCGGCGCGCGTGGAACTCGCCGGCGCCGAATCGCTGATCGCGCCGGCGGCCGCGGCTTTTGGCCCCGGTCGCACAGGAGCGCCGGGTGTCGCGCGTAACCACAGTAGCGCACTGTCCGGCCACAAGGACGCGCGTACCCGGCCTACCGCCGTCCTCCCCGTTGGTCTGCCTGATTTTCCATTTGTCCGGCTGCGCTTTCCTTTGCGTCCTTTGCGTCCTTTGCGGATAAATGCTCTGTCCCTTTTCAAAGGCGGCGACTCTTGACCACCCCCGACCTCTCCCGCTGCCGCCTCGCCATCCACGGCGGTGCCGGCGTCATCGATCGCGCCTCGCTGACGCCTGCGCGCGAGGCGGAGTTTCGCGCTGCGCTGGAACGCATTGCCGGCGCCGCCTGGGCGAAGTTGCAGGCTGGCGCCAGCGCGCTCGATGTGGTCGAGTCGGCGGTGCGCGATCTGGAGGATTTCCCGCTGTTCAATGCCGGCCATGGCGCGGTGTTGAATGCCGACGGCGTGGCTGAACTGGACGCCGCGATCATGGATGGGCGCACGCGCGCGGCGGGTGCGGTGGCGGCGGCGCTCACACCGACACATCCGGTGAGTCTGGCGCGTGCGGTGATGGAACACACGGAGCATGTGTTGCTGGTGGGCGCGGGCGCCGATCGGTTGGCGCAGGAACTCGGGCTGGAGCAGTCGTCGCCTGCGTACTTCATCACCGCCGAGCGCGCGCAGCAGCAGCGCCGTGCCGCCGCCTCGGGAAGGGTCACGCTGGATCATGATTCGATGTACAACGGACCCGATCCGGCCGACAAGACCGGTACCGTCGGCGCCGTGGCGCGCGATGCGCACGGCCATCTGGCGGCGGCGACATCGACCGGCGGCATGACCAACAAACACCCCGGGCGCGTCGGCGACACGCCGTTGATTGGCGCCGGCACCTGGGCCGAAGACCAAAGCTGCGCGGTGTCGGCAACCGGACACGGCGAGTTCTTCATGCGCTCGGCACTGGCCCATGACGTGCACGCACGGATGGTCTACGGTCAGGCCGGGCTCGATGCCGCCTGTGCTGGCGCATTGGGACGCGTGGCCGAGCTCGGTGGTACCGGCGGCCTGATCGCCATCGGTCGCGATGGCGAAATCGCGCTGTCCTTCAACAGCGAAGGCATGTACCGCGCGTGGGTCGGCGACGATGGGGTGTTGCGGGTGGCGATTTACAACGCCGATTAGGCCCGGTGTACGCGCGCAGCGCGGCCCGGGAGCACAGGCCTTGCCGCAAGCCCATGCCGGTGAATTGCTGCGCGATACATCGGCCTACCCGAACCGCACCTCAGCTCGCTGGCGTGCTCGGAGCCGGCGCCGCTGGCTTGTCGACCTTGGTCTCGGTCTTGGCCTCGGGCTTGCTATCCGGTTTGGCCGGCACGGTCGTCGCAGTTCCACTGCCGGCGGATTCGGCCGCGCTGGAACTGGAATCGGAACCGCCGCTGCCGTCGACCAGATTGCGTTTCTTGTCCTTCTCGCCCTTGAAGTCGGTCTCGTACCAACCGCCGCCCTTGAGCCGGAACGATGCCGCCGTCAGCGCGCGCTTGACCTGCGGCGCGCCGCAACTGGGGCAATCGGTCGGGTCCGGATCGGACATCTTCTGCAGCCGGTCAAAACGCTGGCCGCAGCTCAGGCATTCGAATTCGTAGATGGGCATGGGTTTTCGATGGCGAGTGACGCAGACCGATGGATATGGGGGCCAACCAAGCGTGGTTCAAGACAAAGGCGATGAAGCATCGCGCGCGAGCGCGCTCCTACACTTCTTGCGCGGGTTTTCGGCACGGTTGTAGGAGCGCGCTCGCGCGCGATGCTTTTGAATCGCGGGATATGCCCGCTCCCACCAAAAGCAGCAACTACTTCGACGCCATCAACCGCTCGACATAGCGCGCGATCAGGTCCACTTCCAGATTCACCGGCGCCCCTTCGACCAAACTGCCGAAGGTGGTGTGCGCCAGTGTGTGCGGGATCAGGTTGACGCCAAAGCCGTCCGGGTACAGCTCGTTGACGGTCAGGCTGACGCCATTGATCGCGATCGAGCCCTTGCTGGCGATGTAGCGACGCAGTTCTTCGGGCACCTCGAAGACCCAGCGCTGCGAGCGCGCATCGGCGCTGATCCCACGCACGCGGCCGATGCCATCGACATGGCCACTGACGAAGTGACCGCCCAGTGGCGTCGCCAGCGTCAGCGAGCGTTCCAGGTTGACCGCATCGCCAGCGCGCAGCGCACCGAGCGTGGTCTTGGCCAGGGTTTCGTTGGAAACATCCGCCGCGAAGCTTCGTGGGTGCAGATCGAGCGCGGTCAGGCAGACGCCGGACACGGCGATGCTGTCGCCCTCGGTCACCGCCGACAGGTCCAATTCGCCGCAGTCGATGGTCAGGCGCAGATCGCCGCCGCGGGCTTCGAGGGCTTTGATCTGCCCGACAGACTGGATCAATCCGGTAAACACGGTCTTCCTGGTGAGAGTGTTGGGTGGGTGCAGGCTGCCACACGCCGGGGTGATTGGCAGCGGGCAATGCGCAAGGCTACACTGTGACCAACCGTCACCAGGGACCGATCATGGCCAGAGTGCTGACCGAGTGCCCACGCGTGAGTTCGCCGTGTCCTCAGCTGCCGACATTCGCCCGCGGCCAGAAGTCGGTGTTCTGCGACTTCTGCCAGAAACGCGTGCACAACCTGTCGGCGATGAATACGCGCGAACGCGAGTCGCTGCTGGCCGACAGTGGTCCGCTGTGCGTGCGCTATGCCTACATGCTGCGGGCGGCGGCGCTGCTGCTGGCCAGTCAGTCCGCGCTGGCGCAGGACAGTGAAGGGGATGACATCGCCCAACTGGAGCGCGTGGAAGTGACCGGCGGTGGCAGGGGCGGGGTCAACGACCTGGTCTTCCTTGAAAGCGAAGAGGGCGACGACGCCTGGATGGACGAGTCCCGGCAGCCACCAAGGGAATAACCGAGTGCTGCGCAGGCTGCCATGTCCCGGGGCAGTTGGCAGCAGATGCGCGCCCGAACTACACTGTTGCCAATTGTCAAACGAGGAATCGCCATGGCCAAAGTGCTGACGCAGTGTCCGCGTGTGACCTCGCCTTGCCCGCGTCCGCCCGAATTCGCGCGCGGCGAGAAGTCGGTGTTTTGCGGCATGTGCCAGACACGGGTGCACAACCTGTCGGCGATGAACGCGAGCGAGCGCGCTGCCCTGCTCTCGCGCGGCGGCCCGTTGTGCGTGCGTTACTCACACTTCTTGCCCGCCGCAGCGCTGCTGATTGCCAGCGGAACGGCGTTGGCACAGGACGGCGCCGACCAGGAACCGCAGATGGAGATGGAGATCGTAGAGGTCGGCGGCGCCACCCTTGCGGTCAGCGATCTGGTCTTCCTCGAAAGCGAGGAAGGCGACGACGCCTGGATGGACGAGTCCCCGCGGACCGACAGCGAATGAAGACCTGGCCCATCGCCGGCCTGTGTCTGCTGCTGCCGACAGCCCTGTTGGCTGCGCCGAGCGCGCAGCAGATCGATGGCGCCAGGCGCGCGCTGATCGATTGCCAACTTGCCGATCCCAGCGCGGTGCTCGATCACGTCTGGTTGGACGAATTGACGGAACTGCAGCAGTTCGCGCTGCACGTGGACGACGTGCGCGAGGATTTGTCGGAGGGCGATCAGGCGCTGGTGGCGCAGTTGCGACGCGACGCACGCTTTGAGCTGAACGAGGTCTACGCGGCCGAATGCCACGCGAACAGCGCCGCCGGCTTGCGCGCGGCACTGGCCAGGATGCGTCCCGCCGATCCAATCGTGCTGCGCAATACCGCATTCGTGCCGCTGCTCACGCCGGCCGGCGAGTACCTCGGCGTGGGTCTGAGCTTCATGCAACGGGATGGTATCTGGCGGCTGGAGCGCCTGGACAATATGGTGATCGGGCGGGATGCCGATTCCGTCGCGATCTCCAGGCAACTGGGTGCCAGGCGCAGCATTGAAGATTACGAGTCTTTTGCCGCGACTTGCCTGGCGGATATTCCGCCGGCACCGATGCCACGCCTCGAATCGGAGCTTGCCGATGCGGATGCCGCCGCGGACGATGAGGTGGACGACTACGAAGACAACAGCCGCGGCGCTGCCCAGCGCCTCGCCGCGCTGCGTTTCGCGCAAGGCCGTAGCGAGCGACCGTCGATCGTCGCCAAGGTGATCCTCGCCGAGATCCTGTTGCGCTCGCTGGATTTTGCCAAGGCACCGGCGTTCGCGAGCGAGCCTTGGCGCCAGCGGATCGAGCGCGCTGAACGCCTGCTGGGCGAGGCGCGACTGCATTCGATCGACTGGCTGCGCATGGCGCCGACCTTGATCTGGCTGGCGCGCGCGCACGAGACCGGCGCGGGCGGCCTGTCGATCGATCCTGTGCTGGCCAGGACCTATCTGAATCTCGCCGCCAGCACCAACGATCCGACCGTGACCGCGCTCATCGCCGACCGCGTCCAGGAATCGTGGCAGCCGCTGCCGCCGGGAACGGATCTGCGCTTCGAGATGCCGGTCGAGGCGCGCGGTTGCAATTGAGGACCGGTGGGAACGGTCGCGTGCCGCGATCAGAAGCATCGCGCGCGAGCGCGCTCCTACATTTTGCGTGGATCTAAGGCAAGCGCGTAGGAGCGACGTGTACGTCGCGACCGACAGCCCCATGGCGTCGCCGGTCGCGACGTGCACGTCGCTCCTACGCCGGCCGTGCGCCGTCAGTCCACGCCCAGGTCGGCGCCGCCAGCGGCGCGCGCAGCACCAGCCGCAAGTCCTCGCCGACGTGATCGACGCTGTGCCATTGCCACCGGTCGACCTCATCCAGGCTGGCTGGCTCCGGCAGGGCCAGGGCTCCACGCGCGCCTGAGCCAAGCAGCTTCGGCGCGACGTACCAGATCAGTTCGTCGACCAGACCAGCGGCAACGAATGCGCCGGCCAGCGTGGCACCGGCCTCAACCAGCACTTCGTTGTGACCGCGCTGGGCCAGCGCGAACAGCAATCGCGACAGTTGCAGTTGATCGCCATGCGCCGGGACCGTGATGCGTTCGACACGATCGGCCAACCCGGGGCGATCCGGCGCATCGGGGCCGGTGACGCTGAGGATGGGTCCGGACTCGCTGAGCAATCGGGCATCGGCGGGTAGCCGCCACAGGCGATCGAGCACGATGCGCTCGGGCGTGGCGTGGTCGACGCCATCCAGGCGTACCGTCAGCCGCGGATCGTCGGCGAGCACGCTGCCGATGCCGGTCAGTACCGCACTGGAGCGCGCGCGCCAGTGCTGCACGTCCAGCCGCGCAGCGGCGGAGGTGATCCACTGGCTGCGGCCCGTCGGCCAGCGCGCTGCGTCCATCGAGACTGACGCCGAGCTTGACCCGCACCCACGGTCGGTGGCGCGTCTGGCGCGACACGAAGCCGAGGTTGAGCTCGCGCGCCTCGGACTCGAACAAGCCGCACTCAACGGCGATGCCGGCCGCGCGCAGTCGCGCCAGCCCGGCGCCATCGACGGCCGGGAAGGGATCAGCCATTGCCGCCACCACGCGGCTGACGCCGGCGGCAATCAGCGCATCGGCACAGGGCGGCGTGCGGCCATGGTGGGCGCACGGCTCCAGCGTGACGTAGGCAGTGGCGCCGCGGGCCAGCGCGCCCGCCTGGGCCAGCGCATGCACCTCCGCATGCGGCTCGCCCGCGCGGCGGTGCCAGCCTTCGCCGACGATCCGGTCACCCTGCATCAGCACGCAGCCGACGCGCGGATTCGGATGCGTGGTGTAGAGCCCCAGCGCCGCCAGTTCCAGCGCGCGGCGCATGGCCTTGCGGTCGATTTCGGTCCAGTTGTCGATGGTGCTCACGTCTCTCGCCTCAACGATCGTCGAATGTAGGCCGGTGTGTCGCGTAGCGATTCAGCGACCGGGGCTGGTGGCAAGCACCCGGTGAACGCGCTTGACGCGCGTACACCGGGCTACAGGAGCGGGCTCTGGCATACGGGGCAGCGGGCGACGAGAGGGGGCTCTGGTAGGCTGGTGTACGGCGCAGCCGTTCACCGGCTCGGGCCTGCGGCAAGCACCCGGTGAACGCGCTCATCGCGCGCACGCCGGGCTACTCGTGGAGCATCAACGTCACTGCATGATCGCCGATCGGGCGTTTCCCGATCTCACGCCAACCGCTGCGCCGGTAGATCTCCGGCGACCCCGGTGTGAACAGGTACAGGCGTTCGAAACCCTGCTGGTGCGCATGGTTGACCAGCGCATCGATCAACCTCGTGCCCAGACCGCGGCCGCGAAACGGCGGCGCCACATACAGGCTGGCCAGCCACGGCGAATATTCGGAAAACTCGGGCGCATCGCTGGCGATCAGGCTGATCGAACCGGCCAGTTGGCGCAACTCGTCGAACGCCACCAGCGTGGCCGGGAACCCGTTCGCAACCACACACTCAGTCAGTTCGGTGCGCGCATCGACAAGCGACCACGGGGCCATCAACTCGCCCCATTCAAGGTGGTGCCAGGCCGCCAGCGTGTCGACGACGCCGGGATTGGCGGCAATCGACTCGATAATCCAGTTCACCAGCGGACCCGCACTCGATATTCGCGGATTGAGTCGGTCATCGATCAGCCCTTCTTGCCCGTCAGCGGCAACTCACCCAGCAGCGGCAACTGCTGCGCGCTCAGCGCCGGCAGTTCCTTTTCCAGGCGCTCGACTTCCTCGCGGAAGGCCTGCACGTCCTCGAAACGTCGATACACCGATGCAAAGCGCACATAGGCGACCTGATCGATGCGTTTGAGCTCTTCCATGATCCACTCGCCCATCTTGCCGGCCGGAATTTCGCGCTCGCCGCTGGTGCGCAGTTTGCGCATGACCACGTCGATGACCTTGTCGATGTCCTCGATCGACACCGCGCGCTTCTCGAAAGCGCGCGCCAGTCCGCCGCGCAGCTTGTGCTCGTTGAAGGGCTCGCGGCGACCATCGCGCTTGACGATCTGCGGCAGCTTGATCTCGGCCGTCTCGTAGGTCGAAAAGCGCGCGTTGCATTGCGGACACTCGCGCCGCCGGCGGACCTGCAGTCCGTCCTCGGTGACGCGCGAGTCGACCACGCGGGTGTCGTCGTGGCTACAGAAGGGGCAGCGCATGGGAGCGGTGAGTAGTCAGTAGTGAGTAGTGAGTAGTGAGTAGCAGCGGTCGTTCGCGACCAGCGGCTTTGGACATTCTGCATCGTTGATGCGTATTTCACGACAATCCAAGCTGTCGCAGGATGTGGCGTGCCAGGACATCATCGATCTCGGTGTGCCTCGGCACCGGCTGCACTTTGCCGGATGCCGGATTTCGGTAGATGTCGTGCCGGCCGCCGTGGCGGACCAGCACGCAGCCAGCGGCCAGCAGTCGACGGATGAGGTCCGTGCGCTTCACACGGTCACGGACTTGGTCTGGAAGTTCTCGGGGACGTCTTCCATGACCATTTCACGCCAGGCATCACGGAGGTTTTCCTCGAGCTCCTCCAGCGTTTCTCCCTGCGTCATGATGTCGGGCCGTTCCACAAACTTGCCGAGCCAGAAACGCTCGCTCTTCCAGTAGATCATCGTCAGCGCTTGCGTCATGACCCTCACCCATACACCGGAAACTGCCGGCATTGTGCCGTCACCAGCTCACGCACGCGAGCGATGACGGTCTGGTCGGTCGGCGCATCGAGCACATCGGCGATCCAGCCGGCCAGTGCGCGCGCTTCGTCTGTGCCGTAACCGCGCGTGGTGATCGCCGGGGTGCCGATGCGCAGGCCGGAGGTGACGAAGGGTGAGCGCGGATCGCCCGGAACGGCATTCTTGTTGACCGTGATATGGGCACTGCCCAGGGCTTCTTCGGCGTCCTTGCCGGTGAGTTCATGTCCGACCAGACTGAGCAGGAACAGATGGTTCTCGGTGCCGCTGGAGACGATCTTGTAACCGCGCTCGATCAGCACCGCCGCCATCGATTGCGCGTTGCTCACCACCTGCTGCTGGTAAGCCCGGAACTCCGGCTGCAACGCCTCCTTGAAAGCCACCGCCTTGGCGGCGATCACGTGCATCAGCGGGCCGCCCTGGGTGCCCGGGAAGACCATCGACTGCAGCTTCTTCTCGATCTCGGGATTGGACTTGGCCAGGATGATGCCGCCGCGCGGACCGCGCAGCGTCTTGTGCGTGGTGCTGGTGACCACGTCCGCGTGCGGGATCGGGCTCGGATAAACACCCGCCGCGACCAGACCGGCGACATGCGCCATGTCGACCACGAAATACGCGCCGACCGCCTTGGCAATCGCCGCCATGCGCTCCCAGTCGACCACGTGCGAGTACGCCGAGAAACCGCCGATCAGCATCTTCGGCTTGTGCTCGTGCGCGAGGCGCTCCATCTCGACGTAATCGATCAGCTCGGTGCTCATGTCGAGACCGTACTGCACGGCATTGAAGATCTTGCCGGAGAAGTTGACCTTGGCGCCGTGGGTCAGGTGACCACCATGGGCCAGGCTCATGCCGAGGATGGTGTCGCCCGGATTGACCAGCGCCAGATACACCGCGGCGTTCGCCTGCGAGCCCGAGTGCGGCTGCACATTGGCGTACTCGCAATGGAACAGCAGCTTGGCACGCTCGATGGCGAGACGCTCGGCAATGTCGACGTATTCGCAACCGCCGTAATAGCGCTTGCCCGGATAGCCTTCGGCGTATTTGTTGGTCAGCACCGAGCCCTGGGCTTCCAGCACGCGCGGGCTGGCGTAGTTCTCCGACGCGATCAGCTCGACGTGGTCCTCCTGGCGCTGCTGTTCGGCGGCAATGGCCTGGGCCAGTTCAGGATCTAGATCGGCAATGGTCGAGGTACGCGAAAACATGGCGGGAGGGTCCGAAGGCGGGGGAGGCAGAGCATAGCGTTGTCGGTTGTCGGTTGCTGGTTGTCGATCAGAAGCATCGCGCGCGAGCGCGCTCCCACAACCTTGCCGTAATTCCACGCAAGATTTGTAGGAGCGCGCTTGCGCGCGATGCCCTTTGATCCGCAAAACCGCAAACCGCAAACCGCGAAGCCTGTCCCACCCCCTGACTTCCGTCCGTTTACAGCTTTCACAACTCGGTGCTAACTTGACGATCTGTTAACAATTGCTCGGAGGATTCGACATGCGCTTGTCACGCCTTTGTATCGCTCTGACCGCCAGCCTTGCCGCGGCGCCGACTTTTGCGATCACCTCGGACGAGGTCAATGCCGGCATCCAGTTCAACTTCGCCAACCCGGGCGCGCGCGCGATGGGCATGGGCGGCGCCTTCCTTGGCCTGGCGGACGACGCCACCGCCGCCTACACCAATCCCGCCGGCCTGACCATTCTCGGTGCCTCGGAGGTTGCGCTGGAATATCGCCACACGGCCTACACCACGCCGTTCAGCTCGGGCGGCAGCTTCAGCGTGTCGCCGTTCGACGACACTGGCCTGGGCAGCGACAACGCCGACAGCAACGACGACGCCTTGGCCTTTCTGTCCTACACCTACGCCGGCGACGGCTGGGCGCTGGCCGCCTATCGCCAGCAATCACTGGCATTCGATCTCGCCTACACGCAGGAAGAAATCGGCGTCAACAATGCCGCCGGCAACCCGGTGGGCTCGCTGCCAGTCAAATCGACGCGGCTGGAAACCGATCTGGTCAACTACGGTGTCTCCGGTGCCTATCGTTTCGGCGAAAGTTTCTCGGTCGGCTTCGGCCTCGTCTACTCTCAATGGGAGTTGGAGTCGGACACCGTGCGCAGCGGCCGCAACATCCAGTTGCAGCGCGGCGACGATTCTGATGTCAGCTACAACATCGGCGCCTTGTGGAAGCTCAATGACCGCTGGTCGATTGGCGCCGCCTACCGCCGTGGCGGCAGTTTCGAATATCGCGCCGGTAACTTCGACGCCAACGGCAACCCGCTGATCGTGGTCGACACCGGATTCGACGTGCCGCACGTGTTCGGCGTAGGCGTCAGTTGGCGTCCATCCGACAATTTCGCGTTGACCATGGACATCAATCGCGTTGAATACAGCCGCCTGACCGACGATTACGACGACATCTTCGGCGCCGCCACCGTGCTCAAGAGCGACGATGGCACCGAATTCCGCTTCGGCGGCGAATACGTGTTCACCCAGTTCGCCAATCCCTTCTCGGTGCGCGCCGGCATCTGGCAGGAGCCCGACCACGCGCTGTATGCGACGGGTCCGGCGGACGACGCCAGTGTCGACATCGACCGCGCGCTGTTCCGACCGGGCGACGACGAGATGCACTACTCGCTGGGTCTGGGCTGGGCATTCCCGCGCTTCCAGATCGATCTCGCAACCGACTTCTCGGATCAGGTCGACACCTTCTCGTTGTCGGGGGTGGTGCGGTTCTAGGGGGGACGCGGCCCGGGCGCCGCACCACTGGGCGACCCCGGGCGCCCGAGGCCGGGCGGCCCGCGGCCGCCGCGGGCTGCGCTACCCGGGACGCGGCTGTCGTAGGCCGGGTACGCGCGTCCGAGCGCCCGGGGCGTTAGCGCGACGCCCGGCGGGGGGGACGGCTGCGCGCTCAATCGTTTGCAGTGCCTTCGGTCGTCGCATTGGCTCCTGTATTGTCGACGCCAGCTGCCAGCCGCTCGGGAGATGACATGGCGACCATCGAAGCCAAGGTGCCGGATATCGGCAATTACAAGGATGTGCCCGTCATCGAGCTGCTGGTGAAGCCGGGCGACAAGGTCAAACTCGACCAGGGCCTGGTGTCGCTCGAATCGGACAAGGCGACGATGGAGGTACCGGCACCGATGGCCGGCACGATTGTCGATATCAAGGTCAAGGTCGGCGACTTGCTGTCGGAAGGTTCGCTGGTGGCGCTGATCGAAACGGACGCCGCCGCAGCACCCGCGCCGGTGGCCGTTGCAGCGCCGGTGCCGGTTGCCGCGGCTCCTGCCACTGCACCAGCACCAGCACCGACACCGACACCGGCAGCAACACCCGCTGCAGCACCGGCCGCAACCGCAGCCACTGCCGCCGTGAGTGCGTCCGCCAGCGAGTTGCCTCCGGCCGCGCGGCCGCACGCGAGCCCCGCAGTGCGTCTGTACGCGCGCGAGCTCGGTGTCGACCTGACCCGCGTCAGCGGCGGCAGCGGTCGCAAGGGCCGCATCACACGCGAGGACGTGCAAGCCTTCGTCAAGACTGCGCTGGCAGCGCCCCCGGCGGCTGCGGCCAAGCCCGCTGGCGGTGGCCTCAATCTGCTGCCGTGGCCGCAGGTCGACTTTGCCAAGTTTGGCCCGGTGGAGGCGCAGCCGCTGTCGCGCATCAAGAAGATCTCCGGCGCCAATCTGGCGCGCAACTGGGCGATGATTCCGCACGTCACCCAGTTCGACGAAGCCGACATCACCGAGATGGAGGCCTTCCGCAAGCGCCTCGGCGAGGAAAACAAGGATCTCAAGCTGACGCCGCTGGTGTTCATGATCAAGGCGGTGGTGGCGGCGCTCAAGCGCTTCCCGAGCTTCAACGCTTCGCTGGATGCGGCCGGCGAGAATCTGGTCTTGAAACGCTACTTCCACATCGGCATCGCGGTGGACACGCCCGATGGCCTGGTGGTGCCGGTGATCCGCGACTGCGACCAGAAAGGTCTGCTGGATCTCGCCCGCGACCTCGGCGCGTTTTCGGCCAAGGCGCGCGACCGCAAGCTGGGCCCGGCCGACATGTCCGGCGGCTGTTTCTCGATCAGCTCGCTCGGCGGCATTGGCGGCAGCGCCTTCACGCCGATCATCAACGCACCGGAAGTCGCCATCCTCGGCGTCAGCAAGAGCACCACCAAGCCGATCTGGAACGGCAGCGAATTCGTGCCGCGACTGATGCTGCCGCTGTCGCTGAGCTACGACCACCGCGTCATCGACGGCGCCGAGGCGGCGCGCTTCACCAGCTATCTGGCGCAGCAGCTGTCGGACGTGCGCAGGTTGTTGCTGTGAATAGAAGCGGGGAAGGGGGGGCAGGGGGAGCGGGAAGTGCCTCGGGAGCCATGCGAGCTTGCCCAGCCAGGTTCGCGGCACGCGGCTTGTGCGCAATTCGGCCTCCCCTGCCCCTGCCCCGCCCCTGCCCGCTGAAGTCACTCCGCCGCTGATGGACCCCCGCCAACAAGAGATCGTCGACGAGTTCGCCCTGTTCAGCGACTGGTCCGAGCGCTATCAGTATCTGATCGACCTGGGCAAGCGCTTGCCGCCCTATGCGGATGACGATCGCAGCGAGGCCTGGCGCGTGCTGGGCTGCCAGTCGATGGTGTGGCTCAAGCCGAGCGGATCGAGTGCGTCGCTGCATTTTGCTGCAACCAGCGACTCGGCCATCGTCTGCGGTCTGATTGCACTGGTGTTGCGCGTCTACTCCGGCCGACCGGCAGCAGAGATCGTCGCCACGCAGCCGGTATTCATCGAACAGATTGGCCTGTCCGGACATCTGTCGCCAACGCGCAAGAACGGTCTTGCGGCGATGCTGGCGAAGATCCAGGATTACGCGCAGGCAACGCTTGCGCCTGCCATCAGCGCCAACTGACGTGCTGCTCGCCGAAGACTTGCTGATCCTGACTGTCGACCCGGCCGGTGGCCTGGTCGGCGATGGTCGTCATGCGAGCAGTCGCGACGCCATGGCGCGGGCGATCCTGGTCGATCTGATCGTGCACGGCGCGGTGACCCTGGAACAGGGCAAGCTGCAGGTGGTCGATCCCCTGCCGCAGGCGCATCGGCTGCTGACCATGGCACTGCGCGTGCTCGGCGATGGTCGTTTCCCGCCGGAGTCGGCGATCGCGCGCCTGCGCCGGCGCATGTGGTCGGTGCGCTCCGACCTGATGGACGGCTTCGAGCGCCTCGGCATCATCCATCGTCTGAATACAGGCCTGTTCGGCCGCTTCGGGCGCGAGCACTTCGCCTTGCAGTCAACGCAGACGCGCGCCGAACGCGTGGCGAAGTTGCGGCGTGGCTGCGAGTCGCCGAGCCTGGAGGATCTTTCGGCGCTCGGCCTGGCGCTGCTCGCGGAATCACTGGGACTGGCCGAACATTTCGTCAGCAGCGAATCGCGGCTGCGCATGCGCGGCTGGGCCAACACCATGCGCCCCACGCCCACCGCCATATCAGGCGGCATCGCTGCGCCCAGGCAGCGACTGGCGGCCATCCTGGCGGTGCTGGAACAAGCGTAAGCGCGGCCGACTGGACCGCCACAGCGGCGCCGCTGCCAGTCGCTACTCGAATGCCTTTGAGCGCTCGCGAAAGGCATCGCGCGCAAGCGCGCTCCTACACTCCTTCCGCAAATCCGCGCAGGATTTGTAGCAGCGCGCTTGCGCGCTGTTGCGGCCTCAGTCGCCCATCTGGCGCTGACGATGTTCCCAGCGCTCTTGCGCATCCAGGCACATGGTGGCGATCGGCCGCGCCTCGAGACGCTCCAGACCGATTTCTTCGTCGGTCTCCTCGCAATAGCCGTAGCGGCCGTCTTCGAGACGCTTGAGCGCCTTGTCGATCTTGCCGATCAGCTTGCGGTATCGATCGCGCGTGCGCAGTTCCAGCGAATTTTCGGTCTCGCGCGTGGCGCGTTCGGCTTCGTCGCCGACGTCGCGCACTTCATCGCGCAGGTTCTCGATGGTCTGCTGCGATTCCTCGATCAGTTCCTGGCGCCAGATCAGCAGTTTGCGGCGGAAATACTCGACGTGCTCCGCGCACATGTACTCTTCGTCTGCGCGCGGGCGATAGCCGCTGGGCAGGTCGACCTTGGCCACATAACCGATCGGCAACGGCAGGTCAGCCGGACTGACGAAAACGCCATTGCGCGATCCTGCAGCGGAGGTGACGCTGCGCGTGGCAGCAGCACTTTTTGCAGCCGTGCGAGCGGTCTTGACCGGGGCTTCGGCAGCGCCCTGAGTCACCTTGGTCTTGGCTTTGGAAGTCGCCATTTCGATTGATCCCTCGTCGAATTCGGGTCGCGCCGGTCACAGTACCCAGATGCCGGGGCGCCGCAAAGCAAGCCGAGCTATATAACCCAAGCCCATGACAGCGGCAAGCTCGACCCGCCTGACGGTGTGTTCCGTGGCTTTTGCCAGAGCCGCGTACGCCACTATCATGGGCGTCGCAGCGACACCCATGGCGACACCGCGCCCGCCAGTTTGTCGCGCGACGGACCGGGTGCCGCGGCGCCATCCCGAAGTTGAATCCTGAGCGATCACGCATGAGCATGAACAGCCCCACGGTCCACCTTGGCGACAATGTCGTCGCCCAGGTTCTTGATGGGCAGATGGTGCTGCTGGACACCAGCGGCGGCCATTATTTCGAACTCAACGCAAGCGGCACGGTGATGCTTGAGCAGTTGCTGGCCGGCGCCAGTCACGCCGAGGTCGCCGCCGCGGTCGAGCGCAAGTTCCTGGTCACCAGCGAGCGCGTGAAGGCCGATCTGGACGCACTGCTGCTGACCCTGCGCGAGGCCGGCCTGATCAAGGGCTGAGGCCGTTTCGCTGCCGTCGTCAGCCGCGCGGCGGCCCGCGGGGGGGGGGGGGGGCGCCCGCCCGCGCATCAGCCACCGCCAACCGCCCACCCGCGTAGAACTGCGCCGTCAGCCGCGCCACATCGGGGTAGGCCGCCGCCAAGAGTTGCGGCGCCAGGAAATGGTATTCGCTGACCACTGCGAAGAACTCTTCGGGCGCGCTGGCGGCGTAGGGATCGATGGCGGCCTGATGGTCATCGCGGTCGACCTGTGCGCACAGATGGTCATACGCCGCGCGGAAGACCTGCGCCCAGTGCCTGCCGTCGATGCTGCGAGGCAGCGGCGGCGCGCCGTCGGCGCCGCCACTTCGCGCATCCAGCTTGTGCGCGATTTCGTGGACTACCACGTTCTGCAGATCGTCCGGCTCGGACAGGTCCAGGCACAGGTCCTGCCATGACAGGATCAGCGGTCCGTTGTCCCAGGACTCGCCGGCCAGGTCTTCGTCCCACTCGTGGACCACGCCGGTGTCTTCGTCGTCATGCGCACGGCGCGCACGAAAGGCGCCAGGATAGACAATCACTTCGCGCCAGCCCGACAGCCAGTGATAGCCGAGATTCAGCACCGGCCAACACGCCAGTTGCGCGATGGTCGTGCGCATGGCGCCGTCGACTTCCAGCCCATGGGCTCCGGCAAAGTGCTTGTCGGCGAGGAAGCGCCCCGTGTAATCACGCAGGCGCTGGTGCGCCTCGATATCCAGCAGCGCCAGACTCGGCAGGACCTCGATGGTTCTTGCGAAGGCTTGCGCATCGGGTTCCACCCGCCGCTGGAATCGTCGCCGCCACCACGAGATCACTGGGTTCACTCTGCAGATTTCGGCCCAGCCCGGAGTCTATGCCGACTCCACGAGCCGAAATCCGGCTTATTTGAACGCGCCGGGCAGGAACGAATGCCACTCGAGACTGGCGTTGGTGCTGCTGCCGCCGCCGTCCGATTGCCCGCCATTGACGCTGGTGGCAATGGCAGCGATGTCGGTGACGCAGACCTCGGGCGATGAGTTGGACGATTGACTGTAGACGCCAACTACTCCCAGTACGGCGTAGACCGCCAGTACCAGGAAACTGAAACGAATCCGCTTGGAGTTCATGACTCACCTCTTCGAGCATCTGGCTCGTGCCGGTATTCGCACGATTCGTGCCAGCTACGAGACTAGCGGCGGCGACATGAACAAACAGTGGCGAATCCATGAAATGCACGCGGCACGCGCCGAATGGAAACTCGCGCGACCGTTGCGGCGATACCACGGCGTCCGCCTGCGTACACCGAAGTGTCCGGCCGCGGACACATTGCACTGCAGCACGACCGCAGCCCGCTGCCTATATATGCTCCGTGGTCTATGCAAGCCGTAGCCGACTGGCCGATCCCCATCGTTTTCGAGCGCCTCAGCGGTGCGCGCCTCAAGGGTGCGCTGATCGCGGGCGCCGGGCGCGTGTTGTCCCGGCGCGACGACCTCAACCGGATCAACGTGTTTCCGGTTCCGGACGGGGATACCGGCACCAACCTCGCCTTCACCATGCTGGCGGTGTTGAAGACGGCGCGACGCTTGCGCGGCGCCGATGTCGGCACCGTGCTCGGACGCGTTGCGCGCGAGGCAATCGACGGCGCTCGCGGCAACTCCGGCGCCATTCTTGCGCAGTTCTTCCAGGGCCTGGCCGAGGCGCTCGGCCGCTGCACTGAGGTCAATGCGCGCGAATTGGCGGACGCCGCCGGCGGTGCGGCGCGCGCCGCCCGTGCCTGCCTCGCCGACCCGCGCGAAGGCACCATGCTCAGCGTGATTTCGGACTTTGCCACCGAGATGGCGGGTCAAGTCGAGGCCGGCGTCGCCGATCTCAGGGAGCTGTTTACGCGAGCACTTGTGCGCGCGCGCCAATCCTTGGCGAATACACCCAACCAGTTGCCCGTGTTGCGCGCCGCGGGTGTCGTCGATGCCGGCGCAGCGGGCTTTGTCGATTTCCTCGAGGGTGTGCAGGATTTCATCGAACATGGCCGCAGTGCGCTCAGGGTAGCGCCGGACGCGCACGACAGCGACCACGGCGAGCACGATGAGGTCCACCTGGAGGCGGTCGAGAACGCCAGCATCTATCGCTACTGCAGCGAGTGCGTACTGACCGGCCAGGATCTGGATCTGACGCGCGTGCGCGCGGCGCTGTCCGCGCTGGCGCTGGACTCGCTGGTGGTAGCCGGCGGCCGTGATCGAGTGCGCGTGCATGCGCACATCGACCGGCCCATCCAGCTGTTCGAGACCTTGGCCGCGCTGGCCAGCGTGACCCAACGCAAGGCCGACGACATCCAGGCACAGACCAAGCTGCGGGCTGCGCCGTTCCAGCGTGTGCGCGTGGTCACCGACTCGGCTGGCGACGTGCCTGCGAGCGAGGCCGAGCGCCTCGGCATCACCGTGGTGCCGGTGCGCATCAATTTTGGCGACGACGACTATCTCGACCGCATCACGCTGTCGCCGCGCGAGATGTACGCCCGCCTGAGAGTGGACCCGACGCCGCCACGCACCTCGCAGCCGCCGCCCGGCGACTTCCGGCGCGCTTTCGACCTGGTGCTCGCGCACTGCGAGCGACTGGTGTCGGTCGAACTGTCGAGCCGCCTGTCCGGCACCTTCCAGGCGGCACAGACCGCGGCGCGCGAGAGCGGTCGCGAGCGCATCGAGGTCGTCGACACCCGCAACGCGGCCTCCGGTCAGGGGCTGATCACCATGGTTGCGGCCGAATGCGCCGCCGCTGGCGGCGACGCCGCCGCGGTGGCCGCCGCCGCGCGCGAAGCGATGACACGCACGCGCACCTTCGCGTTGATCCGCGATCTGCGCTACGGCGTCAAGGGCGGCCGCCTGCCCAAGGCCGCCGAGACCATCGCCCGCTGGTTCGGACTGACCGTGCTGATCGCCGACAAGCAGGGACTGGTGCGGCCGTTCTCCGCGCTGATCGGCAAACACCGGCTGATCGAGCGCTTCGCGGCGGTCGTCGCGCGGCGCATTCCCGAGCACTCCAGTTGCCGCGCAGTGGTTGGCCATTGCGATGCCGGCGATGACGCCGCACGCCTGGCGGCCGTCCTGCGCGAAGTCTTCCCGAAACTCGGCAAGGTCTGGGTGGTGGAGACCGGACCGGCGATCGGCGTGCACGCAGGACCGGGATCGCTGGTGATCGGGTTGCAGTGGCGGTGATTTTGTTAGCCAAACTGATCGCCAGCTACCTGATCGGCAGCATCGTCGGCAGCCTGCTGCTCGGCAAGCTCAACGGTGTCGACATCCGCAACCAGGGCAGCGGCAACGCCGGCGCCACCAACGCGCTGCGCACGCAGGGCAAGGCCTTTGCGCTGGGCACCGCACTGATCGACTTCGGCAAGGGCGTGTTCGCCGCGGCGGTGATCGCGCCGATCGGCTGGTCGGCCGGCGGCGGCTTGTCGTTGATCGAGACCCAGCTGGCCTGCGGACTGGCCGCGGCACTTGGTCATTGCTATCCACTGTTCCACGGTTTTCGCGGCGGCAAGGGCGCCGGCACCCTGTTTGGCATGCTCGCCTGGCTGTTCCCCTGGGTGGCGCTGGCCATGCTCGGGCTGTGGCTGCTGGTATTGACCACCACCGGTTACGTCGGTCTGGGCACGGTGATCGCGGGCATCGCGTTTCCGATCGCACTGTATCTGATGCAGGGATGGCCCGGCGCGATCCTGATGGGACTGGCTGTCGGCGCAGCGCTGCTGCTGATCTTCACCCACCGCAGCAACCTGGCGCGCTTGCGCGCCGGGACCGAGCACCGCTTCGAGCGCGCACGGGTGCTGGCGCGCGTGGTGGGCAAGAAAGCCTGATTCGCGCCCCCATTGCCTTCAGCCTAGCGTCGTCTACCGCAATGATTGGATGGCGCAGCCAAGCCGCTAGTCTTCCCCCATGCCCGACCCCACCCCACTCGATGCCGACGAAATCGCGCGCCACGCCGCGTTCGAGATCGAAGTTCACGACCTGATCGAGTCGACGCAGACGCGCGCCCGCGAGCGCGTGCAGTCCGGCGCGCGCGGCGCGGCGGCGGTGATCGCCGATGCTCAGAGTGGCGGCCGTGGCCAGCGCGGGCGCCGCTGGCAATCGCCTGCGGGCGCGGCTGTCTACCTGACGCTGATCTGGCCCAGCGCACGCAAGGTCGCCGGGCTGGCCGGTCTGTCGCTGGTGGTCGGGCTGGCCGTGCGCGCCATGCTGGCGAACTGGCAGCTCGACGCGCGGCTGAAATGGCCCAACGATGTCTGGATCGATGAGCGCAAACTCGCCGGCATCCTGATCGAAGTGCTCGCCGATCGGCATCATTGCCATGCCCTGATCGGCATCGGGTTGAACCTCGCTCTGCCGCCGGCGGCGACGGCTGCAATCGACCAGCCCTGGGTCGATCTGAAACAGTTGCTGCAGCCTGCGCCCTCGCGCAATGTGGTGATCGGCGCCCTGCTTTCCCGATTGCACGAATACCTGATGCGCTTCGAACAAACCGGCTTCGCCGGCTTCCACGACGAGTGGCGACGTGCCGACGCGCTCGCCGGGCGCGCCATCTGGCTGCTCGAAGCCGACGGGCCGGTGCCAGCGCAGGCGCTGGGTGTGGATACCATCGGTAGACTCTTTGTCGACGTCGGCGGGCAGCAGCGCAAGCTCAGCGCCGGCGAGATCAGCATCCGCCTGCATCCATGAGACCCGTTCAATGACATCGAAACTCTTGCTGGACCTGGGAAACAGTCGATTGAAGTGGGCGCTCGATCAGGATGGCGCGCTCACGGCCGGCGATCCGATCACGCACACGCCGGATGGCTTGGGCGACCTGAGCCCGCTGTGGGCCGCCGTCGGCACGCTGCAATCGGCGTGGATTTCCTCCACTGCGCTGAGCTTGACACCCGTGCTGGCCGCCGCGATCTCCGCCCGTTTCGGTTGCCCGACCCGCGTGTTTGTCTCGCCCAAGCAGGCGCTCGGCATCCGCAGTGCCTATGACCAGCCGCACACCCTGGGCAGTGATCGCTTTCTGGCGATGGCCGGCGCCCGCGCGCAGGTCAAGGGCGCATTCCTGGTTGCCGATGCCGGCACGGCGCTGACCCTGGACATGGTGGATGACACCGGCCAGCACCTCGGCGGTCTGATCGCGCCCGGCCCGGTGCTGATGCGCGAAGCGCTGCAACGCGGCACCGACGGTGTGCGCACCGGCGAGGTCATGCGTGTGCGCGAGTTCGCCCGCAACACCGACGATGCCGTGTGGAGCGGCGGCGCGCTGGCCTGCAGCGCGCTGATCGGCCACGCCTGGCGCCACGGCGCGCTCGGCGTCGGCGGCGATGTGGCGCTGCTGCTCTGCGGCGGCTCCCTGCCCTTGCTGGAAGCGCAGATCAGTATTCCGCACCGCGTGCTGCCCAATCTGGTGCTGGAGGGATTGGCGCAGTGGGCGCGGGGCGACTAGGAGGCGAAGCGAACGTGGCAGGCGATCGCTCGTTCCGCAGCCGACCAAGGGCGGGGCGCCACCGGCTTCGGGGGAAGCGCGAGTTGCCCCTCGGCCCTCTCCCCGGCCGTGCTAAATCAGCAACGCCGAGCAGGCAACCCGGCCTCCCACCCTCACCCCGCTCAGCAAGCAGAGCGCGATAATGCAGGCGACGCCACGATGGACATCCCCATGGTCAACCACCTGATCGTCAATGCCCGGCTGGTCAACGAGGGCCGCGTGTTCGATGCCGACTTGCGCATCCGCTCCGGGCGTATCGCGGAAATTGGACCGAGTCTGGGTGCGCGGCCGGATGAGGCGGTGTTCGACGCCGCCGGGCGCTGCCTGATGCCCGGGATGATCGACGACCAGGTGCATTTCCGCGAACCGGGCCTGACCCACAAGGGCGACATCGGCACGGAGTCGCGTGCGGCGGTGGCCGGCGGCATCACCAGCTACATGGAAATGCCGAACACCTCGCCGTGGACCGGCAGCATGGACATGATCGGCGAGAAGTGCGCGCGCGCCGCACAGACTTCGCTGGCCAACTACGCCTTTTACCTCGGCGCCACCAACGACAATCTCGATGACGTCGCGCGCGCCGACGAGCACGGCGTGGCCGGCATCAAGGTGTTCATGGGCGCCTCGACCGGCAACATGCTGGTCGACAACCCCGAGGTGCTCGACGCGATCTTCCGTGTCGCACCGTGCCTGATCGCCACGCATTGCGAAGATACGCCGACGATCAACGCCAATCTCGCCCGTTTTCGCGAGCAATATGGCGACGACATCCCGCCCGACGCGCATCCGGATATCCGCTCGCGCGAGGCCTGCATGACATCCACACTGCTGGCGATGGAACTGGCGCGGCGCCACGATGCGCGCCTGCATGTGTTGCATATCAGCACGGCCGAGGAACTGGAACTGTTCGCGCCGGGGGACAGCGCCGGCAAGCGCATCACCGCCGAGACCTGTCTGCACTTCCTGCACTTCGATCGCCGCGACTATGCGCGCAAGGGCAATCTGATCAAGTGCAATCCGGCGCTGAAAGAGCCGCGCGACCGGGAGGCGCTGCTGGCAGCGGTCAAGGATGGCCGCATCGATGTCCTCGCCACCGATCACGCGCCGCACCTGCTCAGCGAGAAAGGCGCGAAATACGACAAGGCGGCAGCCGGCCTGCCACTGGTGCAATTTGCCCTGCCGCTGGTGCTCGAGCGCTATTTCGACGGCGCTTTCGATCTGCCGCTGATCGTCGAAAAATGCGCGCACAACCCGGCGCGCCTGTTTGGCGTGCGTAACCGCGGCTTCCTGCGTGAAGGCTTCCAGGCCGACCTGGTCTTGATCGACCTCGACCGGGAAAATCTGGTGCGCCGCGAGGACATCATCAATCGCTGCGGTTGGTCGCCATTCGAAGGCGATCGCTTCCGTTCGACGGTGTCCGCGACCTGGGTCAACGGCCATCTGGTGTATCGCGATGGGCAGCTGGATGACCGCTTGCTGGGCCAGCGGCTGGAGTTTGAGCGATGAGCCGGGAAGCCAGCGGGTCGAGGTCACGTGGCCGCGCGGCCAACGTGACTTGAGCATCGGCACGGGCACGAGGCAGCGCCTGCGGCGAGCACGTCTACCAATCGGTGCGGCCGTTGTCTGGGTGCCCCGGCCCCGAGCCTGGTGCTACTCCTCGCACTCATCCTCGCGGCTAGCGCCCCCGCCCTCGCCGCCACCCCACCCGCCGGCCTCAGCCTCGATCAGCCGCTGCGCCAGGGCCAGCTGGTGATCGGCCACAGTGCGCCCGGGGCGCGCATCAGTGTCGATCAGCGCAATCTGCGCGTCGATGATCAGGGCCGTTTCGTGTTCGGTCTCGGTCGCGACCAGAGCCGCGTCAGCCTGTGCGTGCGCCTGGCTGACGAGGCCAAGGCGCGCTGCGCCGGTCTGCCGGTGGCGCCGCGCGAGTATGCGATCGAACGCGTCGATGGCCTGCCGCAAGGCACGGTGACCCCAAACCCCGCCGAACAGGCGCGTATCGAACGCGAGGCCGCGCTGATTGCCAAGGCGCGTGAGCGCAACGATCCGCGCAGCGATTTCGCCGGCGGTTTCGTGCGCCCCGCCAAGGGCCGCATCAGCGGCGTCTTCGGCAGCCAGCGCGTGCTCAACGGCGAGCCGAAGAGCCCGCACATGGGCCTCGACATTGCCGCACCCGTCGGCACCGCGATCACCGCCCCGGCCCCCGGCGTGGTCACCCTGGTGCATCCGGACATGCTGCTCACCGGCCAGAGCGTGATCGTCGACCACGGCCATGGCGTCAGCAGCGTCTACATCCACATGAGCCGCACCGACGTCGTCGAAGGCCAGGAGCTCAAGGTCGGCGACCCGATCGGCGCCATCGGCATGACCGGCCGCGCCAGCGGACCGCACCTGCACTGGGGACTCAACTGGTTCGAGGTCAAGCTCGACCCGGCGCTGATGGCGCCGTAGTCAGCCCAGGTTGATCTCGGAGAAGTCGAAATCCAGGCGTGGACTGGCGGTGGCCAGCGCGTCGCCCTGCAAGTAGTCGGCGCCGATGTTCCAGAAGCGCGTGATGCCACTGAGATCGCGCACATCCTCGACCACCAGTTCGCGTCCGCTGCGCTGCCAGTTCTCGAGCGCCGGCCCGGTGGCCTCGGCATCCATCGCCTGCAGCACGGCCGCCGGCAGGCGCAACACCTTCAACGGCAGTTGCACCAACTCGCCGAGATGGCCGAGGCGCGGCGAGCGCTCGGCGACACCCAGGCGGATGCCATCCGCCCGCAGACGATCGAGCACGCGCCTGGCCGCCTCGGAGTCGATCAGCGCGCTGGCGTCGAACTCCAGCGTCAGGCGCTGGTCGACGTGCTTGCGCCGCGCGAACTCGGACTGCATCCAGGCGAGTTGATCGCGATCCACCGACGCGAAATCGACCGGCACCAGCAGGTCGCGCACGCGATTGAGCGAGCGCTGGTCGTCGAGCGCTCGCAGGGCGTGGGTGATCAGCATGCGATCGATCGCCTGCTGCAAACCCAGCTCGCGCGCCACCGGCACATAATCCTGGCGCCCAATGCCGCCGAGCGGCTCCTTGGGATCCGCCAGATAGGTCAGCATCGCGTAGCGCCCGGCCTCGGTGCCGCGCAGCGGGATCAGCGGCTGGAAATCGATCGCCATGCCGCGCTTGTCCACCGCATCGCGCAGCAGTTCGCGGATGCGCAACAGACGCTCCGGCGGCAACGCCGAATCGGCGTCGCTGAGGATTCCCTCGACACGGTTGCCGCCCAGCCGGTGCGCGGTGCGCGCGGCGGCGAACGCGGCATTGATCCAGTCGTCGACGCTGCGTTCGCTGCTCGGGATCAGCGCCAGACCGACGCTGACGGTCAGGCGCATGTCCTGGCCGTCGACCTTGAACGACTGCCCCACGACCGCTTCGCGCAGACGGTCGGCGAACGCCAGCAGGGCGTCACGCCGGGGGCGATCGATGTAGACGCCGAAGCCGAACTCCTGAATCAGGCAATAGCGGTCGCTGTCGGCGAAATTGCTGGCCAGGCGCATCGCCACGGCCTGCTCCAGTTCATGCCCGACCGACAGCGACAAGCGTTCCTGCAACTCGGAACCCTGGTCGACGGATACCACCAGAAGCACGCTGGACATCTCGGTGGCCAGCGTACTCGCCTTGCGCTCGCGCAGATGGTCGAGGAAGGCACCGCGGCGCATGTAACCGGTGGCATCGCCGCGACGCCGGGTCAGTTGCTTGCCCAGCGCGCGCACGCGCTTGATGCGGCTGCGTACGGCGGTGACCAGATGGCGCGGGCGGATCGGCTTGGTCAGGAAATCGTCGCCGCCGACCTGGATCGCCTGGAAGCGTGCCTCCTCGCTCTGTTCGCCGGACAGAAACACGATCGGCAAGACCACGGCGTCGGCCTGGCGCCGCAATTCGGCGGTCAGCGTCAGCCCGTCGATGCCGGGCATGTACAGGTCCATCAACACCAGGTCGGGCTTGAAGCGTTGCACCATCGCCGGCACCAGCGCGGCGTCCATGGTGGTCTCGACCTGCATGCCGGCACGCGACAGGATCGACGCGCAATAGGTGCACATCTGGCGGTCATCGTCGACCACCAGCACGCGGAACGGTTCGCTGCTCTGCCCGCTGATCAGTTCCTTGATCTGCGCCGCAGCAGTTGGATCGTCGAGACGCGCCAGGAACAGGTCGGCGCCGCCAACCAGTGCCTTCAGACGCGCCGACGGTTCGCCGTCGTCGATGCCGATCAACGGCAATCGCGTCGCCTCGGGCATGTCGACAGCGAGACCGTCGAGCAACTCCGAGGTGGCGCCGACAAAGGCCGATTCGATCAGGATCGCCTGCGGCAACTGTGCGCGCAGGGCATCGGCAAAGGCATCGCCGTCGTCGAACACGGTCAGCTGCAGCCCTTCCTGACGCAGCGCCGCCCGCAGCCCACCGGCGAGCTCCAGGCCCGGCGCGAGCAAGTACACCGAGGCTGCATCGGCCGAGGCCGGCGCCGATGCCGATGCGGGCGCCAGCGGCAGCACTTGCGCCTGGGCATCGTGGATCAGGCGTTCCAGCTCTTTGCGCTGTGCCACATTCGGCTTCAGCGTGCCCTCGGCAAATACGCTGACGTAGGCGTACAGATCGAGCACCGCGGCATGCACATCGTCGAGTTCGAGGTTCACCGCGTAGTCGGCGAGGCTCTGCAGATCATCCTGGTGCCGCGCCGCCTGGAGCGGATCCCACTCGCCCGAATTCAGTCGGTGGGTTTCGAGCAGCACGCCCTTGGCCTTGTCGACGAAGGCAGAGATCAATTCAACGGCAGCACCCATGGACGCATCGATTTGAAAAGAGGCGGTCATAGTTTAGCCGCGCCGCGTTGAACCCGAGGTGAGCAATCGCAAACGGCGGCGGCCCCGCGTCGGCGCTGCGCGCGAACGGCGCAATCGAATGCAGGCGGGATCAGTGGGCAGCGACCGCGCCTGGATGCGACTGCCCTGCTAGAGTCCGCGCTCCAGGGAAGGGAGGATTCAAGCATGGCGCAGAGCCGTCGCACCAAGATCATTGCCACGCTGGGACCGGCCACCGACCGTCCCGGCATGCTGGCCAAAGTCATCGAAGCCGGCGCCGATGTCATCCGGCTCAACCTGTCGCACGGCACCGCCGAGGACCAGTTGCGGCGTGCCGAGGAACTGCGCCGGGTGGCGACCTCGCTCGGGGTGGAGGTGGCCATCCTGGCCGATCTGCAGGGCCCGAAAATCCGCATCGAACGCTTCGCCGACGGCGCCATCGAGCTTGAACCGGAGCAGCCCTTCATCCTCGATTGCGCCGACCAGCCGGCGCCCGGCACCACGCACCGCGTCGGCGTCAGCTACAAGCGTCTGTGCCAGGACGTGTACGCCGGCGACACCCTGTTGCTCGACGATGGATTGCTGTCGCTCAAGGTTGAACGCATCGACGGGCTGGAGATCCACACCCGGGTGCAGATCGGTGGCCGGCTGTCGGACCGCAAGGGAATCAATCGACTCGGCGGTGGCCTGTCGGTCGACGCCCTGAGCGACAAGGACCGCCGCGACATCGAGCTGGCCGCACGCATGGGTGCCGACTACCTGGCGGTGTCGTTCCCGCGCACCGCCGCCGACATGAACCAGGCGCGCGCATTGCTGCGCGGCGCCGGCTCATCGGCGGCGCTGGTCGCCAAGATCGAGCGCGCCGAAGCGATGGACAATCTCGGCGAGATCATCGATGCCTCCGATGCGGTGCTGGTCGCACGCGGCGATCTCGGTGTCGAAATTGGGTATGCCGAACTGCCGGGCCTGCAGAAACGCATCATCCGCGAATCGCTGTCGCGTCATCGCGTGGTGATCACCGCCACGCAGATGCTGCAGTCGATGGTCGACTCGCCGATCCCGACGCGCGCCGAAGTGCTGGACGTCGCCAACGCCGTGCTCGATGGCAGCGATGCGGTGATGCTGTCGGCCGAGACCGCGTCGGGCAAACACCCGGACAAGGCGGTAGCGGCGATGCGCAGCATCTGCGAAGCCGCAGAGCGCCAGTTCGGCGCGATGGAAACCTCACTGCCGATACCCCCGGAAATCCATCGCCCGGATCAGGCCATCGCCATGGCGGCGATGACCCTGGCCAACCGCATCGGCGTGCGCGCGATCGTCGCGCTGACCGAATCGGGAGCCACCGCGCAATGGCTGTCGCGCTTTCGCTCGCACATCCCGATCTACGCGATGAGCCGCCACCAGGGATCGCGCCAGCGCATGAATCTGTATCGCGATGTCTATCCGGTCGCCTTCGATCCGCAGGGCGGCGCTGTCACCCATACCACCCGCCTTGCGGTGGAACTGCTGCATGCGCAGGGACGACTCAGTGCGGGTGACCGCGTGATCGTCACCACCGGCGACCACACCGGTCTGCTCGGCGGCACCAACACCATGAAACTGCTGCGGGTGGGCGCCGACGGTACGCCGGAAGGCATGGGCGATCTGTAGCCACATCGCGGGGCCTTCGTCGAGGGCCGAGCGCCTGCTCGGCCGCTGTCGATCGCATTGAAGGTGCGCTTTGCCGGGCGGACAAAAAAAACGCCGAGCGTCCTGCCCGGCGTTGAAGAGGTCCCATGTGCTGTCAATCGCGCCATCCCAGGGATGGGGATGTGGAGTGTTGCGCCCTGTGCAAGATAAGACCGGCGGTTGTCGTTGAAGTTCCTGCGCAAAGGTGAACAACACAACCGTCAGTCTTCAGAATCGCTTCACTCCGGTGCCTTGCTGCCGCTGAATTTGGTCACGGTAACGCCCTCGACCGCGCCGATGCGGGCAGTATCGTTGACGTAGACCTTGGCCTCTTCGTTTTCGACGAGGATGCGGCCGACGACCTCGGAACCGGCGCCGATGATCACCACCGGCGGCTTGGACTTGTTGCCCCAGCTCCAGTTCCCTTTCGGCTTGCGCACGATCAGGTCGCCGGCGACGATCGTGCCGTCGAGCACTTCGGCGCGGCCGTTGACCAGTTCGACATTGCCGCCGATGCGGCTATTGCTGAAGCCCAGGCCGCCATTGACGGTCTCGACGTCCTTGGCCACGCTGGTCTGCTCCAACGTCACCCGGCCATTGACCGTGGACACACCGCCCTGGATTGCCGACCCGGCACCGATCTCGATGCGACCGTTGACGGTCTCGACGTCGTGGGCGACCTTGAGGCCGCTGCCGGCGTGGATGCTGCCGTTGACCGTTTCCAGCGTGCTCACGCTGACGTTGTTGCCGACATCGATGCTGCCGTTGACGGTCGACACTTCCTGCGCGCTCGACTGGTCCTGTACGTCGATGCTGCCGTTGACGGTCTCGACATCCTTGACCTCGGTACCAGCACCGACGGTGAGCGACTTGTTGACCGAATCCTCGCTGGTACCGGGCGCGACGATGGTCGCAGCGGCCAGCGCCGAACCGTAAGCGGAAACCGCGGCAACCAGGGCGGCGGCGAAAACATGCTGTTTCATGGGCTGAGCCTCAATGCGGAAAGTGGGATGGGATCGGGGCGCTCTGCTGGGCAGGCACGGGAACCGGCACCGTTGATTTCGGTACCGACTCGTACTCACCCATCGCTGCAAGCGCATGCAGCAGCCGATCGACGAAGCGCTGTTCCATTGAGTTGTCCATGTTGAGCTCCTGGCTTCTCCGTTTGGCCGACACTCGGGTTCGGTGTCACTGTTGCAAACCCTATGCCATCAGTTGGACGCGCCGCCAGGGCGGTTGGTTACGGGTCGGTGGGTAAACTGATGGCAGGGGTGCTTTTGGGTTGTCGGTTGTTGGATCAAAGGCATCGCGCGCAAGCGCGCTCCTACAAATGTGCCGAAGGTGTCCGCAAGATCTGTAGGAGCGCGCTCGCGCGCGATGCCTTTGCTGCAATCCGTCCACGCAAACCGAAACCGACGACCGACTTGCTACCATCCACCCTTGGAATAGCCCGGTGGAAACGATGCGACCCAAACCGATCCTGCTCCTCATTCTCGACGGCTGGGGCCATGCGCGGGCCGCGGCGGACAATGCGATATCCCAGGCGCGCTGCCCGAACTGGCGGCGCATCAGCCTGAAATGGCCGCTGACCTTGATCCGCACCGATGGGCTGGCGGTCGGCCTGCCGCAGGGCCAGATGGGCAATTCCGAGGTGGGTCACATGAACCTCGGCGCCGGGCGCATCGTCTATCAGGACCTGACCCGGGTCGATGCGGCGATCGCTGATGGCAGCTTCAATGACAATCCGACACTGTCCGCCGCCGCACGCGAAGTGTCCGCCAGCGGACGCACGCTGCACGTGCTCGGCCTGCTGTCGCCGGGCGGCGTGCACAGCCACGAGTTGCAGATCCACGCGATGATCGAACTGGCCGCCAGCCATGGCGCCCGCGTCGCCGTGCATGCCTTTCTCGACGGCCGCGACACGCCGCCGCGCAGTGCGGCAGCCTCGCTGCAGGCGCTGACCGAGCTCTGCGCGCGACTGCCATCGGCACGCATCGCCAGCGTCGGCGGACGGTATTTCGGCATGGACCGCGACCAGCGCTGGGACCGCGTCGCGCGCGCATGGAACGCCATCGTCGATGCCCAGGCGCCCTTCGACGCGGCAGATGCAAGCGTTGCGCTGGAGACCGCGTACGTGCGCGGCGAGAACGACGAGTTCGTGCAGCCGACCACCATCGCCGGCGGCTGCCGCATCGAGGACGGCGACGTCATCGTGTTCATGAACTTCCGCGCCGATCGGGCGCGACAGATCACCGCTGCCTTCGTCCGCCAGGATTTCGCCGGATTCGAGCGCGCGCGGGTGCCCAAACTCGCCAGTTTTGTCAGCCTGACCGAATATTCGGCGGATTTGCCCACGTCGGTAGCATTCCCACCGCAGAGCATGGACCACACCCTGCCACAGGTCCTGTCGGAAGCCGGCCTGAGCCAGTTGCGCATCGCCGAAACCGAGAAATTCGCGCACGTCACGTTTTTCTTCAACGGCGGTCGCGAAGCGCCGTACCCGGGCGAGGAACGCATTCTGATCCCCTCACCCAAGGTCGCCACCTACGATCTGCAGCCACAGATGAGCTGCCCCGAACTCACCGCGCGACTGGTCGAAGCCATCGACCAGAATCGATTCGATTTCATCGTCTGCAACATCGCCAATCCGGACATGGTCGGCCACACCGGCATCCTGTCGGCGGCGATCGCCGCCGTCGAGGCGGTGGATGTGGCCCTAGGTGCGCTCGAAGCGGCGATACTCAGGGCCGGCGGCGAAATGCTGATCAGCGCCGACCATGGCAACCTGGAAGACATGTGGGACGAGGTCAGCGGCCAGGCCAACACCCAGCACTCGACCAACCCGGTGCCGCTGGTCTACATCGGCCGCCAGGCCAACCTGCGTTCGGGCGGCAGCTTGCGCGACCTCGCGCCGACGGTGCTGGCCTTGATGGGCATGCCGCAGCCGGCCGAGATGACCGGGCGATCGCTGGTGCAGCTGGCGCCTGTGGCGAGGGCTTGAACGATGTTCGGGGCGGCGCATCCCGGCAGCAGTCGCGCGGCCAGAGCGCAGGAGCAGCGGAGCAAGCTCCGCTCTACGGCTGCGTCGCATAGGCAGCCCTCATCGCATGGGGCCCGCTTCCGCTGGATTCTGCTGCTCCTGTTGCTCGGACTGGCGCCAGCCAGTCCCAGCCAGGATGCGCCGAGCAGCAGCGATGAAGCGGGACTGGTCGAGCGCCTGACCGCCATTCGCGTCGATCTGGCCAAGGCCGAGCGCGAGCGCAGCGAGCGCGCCGGCGCGGTCGATCGCTCGATGGCGGAACTCGCCAGGATCGAGCGCCAGATCGCGCAGCGCAATCGCACGCTGAAGCAACTGGCCGAACAAGCCGCGGCCGCCGAAGCCAGGCTGGTCGAACTGCTGGCCGAACGCGCGCGCCAGGAAACCGCGCTGTCCGGCGAGAAGGAGTCGCTGGCGGCGCTGCTGCGCTCGACTTACGCGCTGGGGCGGCTGGACACCCTGAAGCTGATCCTGGCGCAGGACCAGCTCGCCGACACCGGCCGCCTGCTCGCCTACCAGACGCAATTGCAGCAGGTGCGCCTGAGCCGCATCGACCACGTGCGCGAACTGCTGCAGTCGCTGGAGGCGCTGCGGGTTCAGACCGAGGCCGCACGCGCCGCGCTGGAAACCGTGCGCCTCGCCGAAGCCGAAAATGTGCGCGCGCTGGAAGGCGAGCGCAAGCAGCGCCGCGAAATCCTGGCCCAATTGAAGCGCGAGCTGGCCAAGGTCGAAGCGCGCGTCGATGAACTCGATCGCGACCGCGGCGAGATCGAAGAACTGCTGGCGCAGTTGCGCGACGTGATCGGCGATGTGCCCGCGCTGCTGCCGCAAGATCGGCCCTTTGCCGAGCTGAAGGGCCAGCTGCCGCGCCCACTGGCTGGCAACATTCTGCTCGGATTCGGCCAGGAGCACCTCGGCCGCGCCAGCGCCGGCGTGCGCATCGCCGCCGCGCGCGGCGCGCAGATCCACGCGGTGGCGCGCGGCCGGGTGGCCTTCGCCGACTGGCTGCGCGGCTACGGCCTGCTGCTGATCATCGACCACGGCGATGGCTACATGAGCCTGTATGGGCGCTGCGAGTCATTGCTCGCCAGCGAAGGCGCCTGGGTGGATGCCGGCGCCCCGATCGCCCTGGCCGGCGATTCCGGCGGCGCCAGCGAAACCGCGCTGTACTTCGAACTGCGCCATCGCGGTCAGGCGCTGGATCCGGCGGCGTGGTGGCGCTGACGGGATCCGAAGCATCGCGCGCGAGCGCGCTCCTACAATTCTTGCGTGGATCTTCGGCGAAGCTGTAGGAGCGCGCTCGCGCGCGATGCCGTTGCAACAAAGCTCTGGCATTTCCGCTTCCGCTCGCCAAATATGCGCGCATCGCACTTGTTGGCCACGCCACCATGACCTTGAGATTGCTCGCCTGCTGCATCGCGGCCACGCTGGCGCTGACTTCTCTGCCGGACCGGTTGCTCGCGGCCGACCCGCCGCCTGCCGCGAAGCCGGCGCCAGCCAGCGACGCGCCCGCCACCGACGCCATCGACGAAGTCAGCGTCGAAGACATTCGCGTGTTTACAGCGGTATTCCGCGAGGTGCAGCGCTCCTACGTCGAGCCGGTCAGCGCGCAACGCCTGATGAAGGCGGCAATCCGCGGCTTGCTGCTGGATCTCGATCCGCACAGCGGCTATCTGAAGAAATCGGATCTGCAGGCGCTGACCGACGACACCAGCGGTCGCTACGGCGGTCTTGGCCTGGAGGTGCAGATCCGCGCCGGGGCACTGACCGTGATCGCGCCCATCGACGACACGCCGGCGGCGCGCGCCGGCATCCAGCCCGGCGACGTGATCAGCCGCATCGATGGCATCCAGGTGGAGAGCGAAAACGCCGATGTCGCCATCGACCGCATGCGCGGCGAAGCCGGCACCAGCGTTGAACTCACCGTCATCCGCGCCGGCCAGCCGGCCTTCGACCTGACCCTGGTGCGCGAGGTCATCGACGTCACCGCCGTGCGCGGGCGCCTGCTGGCGCCGGGTTTTGGCTATGTGCGCGTCGCCGCGTTCCAGACCAACACGGCGGAGGAAGTGGCCAAGCGCATTGCCGGACTGATCAACAAGGAAAAGCCGCTTGAAGGGCTGGTGCTCGATCTGCGCAGCAATCCGGGCGGATTGCTCGATGCCGCGGTCGATGTCAGCGATCTGTTTCTGGAATCGGGCCTGATCGTCAGCACCAAGGGGCGCGTCGCACTGGCCAGTTCCGAATTCACCGCGACCCCCGGCGATGTGCTGCTCGGCGCGCCGCTGGTGGTGCTGGTCGACGGCGGCTCGGCCTCGGCCAGCGAAATCGTGGCCGGCGCCCTGCAGGACCGCAAGCGCGCGCTGATCCTCGGCCAGCGCAGCTTCGGCAAGGGCTCGGTGCAATCGGTGTTGCCCCTGGCCAGCGGCGAGGCGATCAAGCTGACCACCGCGCGCTACTACACGCCGAACGGGCGCTCGATCCAGGCCAAGGGCATCGAACCCGATGTGCTGCTGCAGCCGGCCGAACTCAAGCCGGTGGGTGAACAGGGCCGCTACATCAGCGAAGCCGACCTGCCCGGGCACCTGGGCAACGGCAATGGCCGCAGCAAGCCGGCCAAGGCCACTGAGGGGGACCCCGAGGCCGCCTCGGCGGTGCCGGCGAACGATCCCTCACGCGATTTCGTGCTCGGCGAGGCGCTCAACATCCTGCGCGCGCTGGCGCGCTGGAAGCCGCCGGTTGCGGCGACACCTGACAAGGTCGTCGCGCCAGCGCGCGGAGCCCCCCTGCGGTGCGCTTCGCGCATCGAACAGGGGGGGCGGTTTCTGGACGCAAAGGACGCTAAGGGGCGCAAAGGACGCAAAGGAAATCAAAGGCGACTTGCGGCCCCTGCCGCTGTTTGCGCCTGCGCCTTTGCCCCGGGTCGTCATTCCACATTAAAACGCATTGATTCAATGAGTTGGAGTACGTTCGATGCCAGCGGCCGGCTCAACCCTGCCGCTGCGGCGGCAACGGCAGGGTGACGATCTTCTCGCCGCTCGTCCCGTCGCGGATCGCCGCCGGGCCGCGCGTGGCGACTTCCTCGATGCGCACGATGCTCTGCATCGGCAGATGCAAGGCGCGGGTATTGGCGAACTCGTCGCGCAGGCGTTCCTCGGTCGGATCGACCAGCATGCCGTCGCGCGCCGCGAATTCCAGATCGGACACGCAGGTGAAACCCCACAGTTCGCTGCTGCCGATGCTGCGCGCGTACAGCTCGTAGATCTTGCCGTGGTTGAGGAAGACGACTTTGTAGAGTTTCTTGGCGGCCATCAATCGGTTTTCAGTTGTGGTCTTGGTGTTGGTCGTTGGTTGTCGGCGGCGCTGTTGGCAGGAACGCGCTCCGCGCGAAGCTGCCGCCGGTCGCGACGCACGCGTCGCCCTACAACCCGCGCCGCTGCGCGCTCTGCTACTCACCACTCACTACGTACCACTCACCGCTCTCACACCATGCGCGCATCGCGCCGGAACAGCCACGGGCGCAGTGTCAGTGCCAGGAACAATCCATTGACGAAGCCGAACACGTGCGCCCACCAGGCGACCGCGCCGGAGCGCGAGCCGACGGTTTCCAGCACCTGGAACAGCAGCCAGATTCCGATCAAATGGATCGCCGGGACCCGCACCAGCTGAAAGTACAGTCCCAGCGGCAGGATGACGCCGAGGTGCGAGGTGGGAAACAGCAGTACGTAGGCGCCGATCAGCGCCGACACGGCGCCGCTGGAACCGATGATCGGCGCGTTGGTCAGTGGCGACATCAGCGCCGCGAACAGGTTGGCGGCGGCACCGGCGACCAGAAACAGCGTCAGCAGCCGCACCGAGCCGAGCGCGCGTTCGACGCCGGCACCGAACAGGCCCAGGAACAAGAGGTTGCCGAACAGGTGGGTCCAGTCGGCGTGCACGAACAGCGCACTGAACAGACGCAGTCCGGTTCCGCCGAACAGGGCGCTGAAGTCGAAACGCAATTCCGCCGGCACCGTGCCCCAGCTCTGCAGCAAGGCATAGCGCTCGGCCGGCGCCATCAGTGCCTGCCACACGGCGATCGCCAGGCAGGCGATGACCAGCACGGGTGTCGCCCAGCGCCAGCGTCGCCGGCGCTTTTCGTCTACGTGGACAAACATGCGCCGCTGCGCTCAGGCAATCGATGCACTCAGTAGGTCTGTCGCGGCAGCAGGAAACGCTGGCCACGGAACTCGAACACCGCACCGTCGGCGACGATGTCGAGCAGATTCAACTCCGGACCGGGCTGCGCTGATTCCAGTGTGTAGCGCTTGCTGTTGAGCACGATGAAGCGTTCGCTGCGCTCGGGACTGAAGACATGCATCGACAGTTCCAGCTTGGGCAGATCCTTGCGCGTGGCGTAAGGCAACTGGAACACCAGCGGCAGGACTTCCTCCGGCTTGCTTGGCGCCAACTCGACCGACGCCGGCGCGCTGGCCATGGCTGGCGGCTCGATCTTCGGCGCGAACTGATCCACCGGGGGCCGCCACAGCAATCGGCTCAGCGACGATCGGCGCGGCCACTACCGTCGGCGGCTCCGGCGTCGGCGCCGCACCGGGCGTCGGCGCGGGTACCGGCGCAGTAGCGGCGGTCTCCGGCCCCGGAGTAGCGCTCGGCGTAAACAGCACCGCCCGCTGCGGCACCGGCAAGCCGCCACCGGAGACCGTTGCGCCCTGCGCTGCGGCGTCGACCCCGCCGAATGCGCTTTCCGAACTCACATTGACCAGTTTCGGGTCGGCGCCGCCTGCAGCAACCGACATGCCCGTCCCGGCGTCCGGCGCCGGGCCGTCCGGCGTCGGCGTCGCAACGGCCACCGCATCGCCGGCGACCGGCGCACCCGCGCTGGCCAGCGGCTGTGCCCCGGGCTCGATGCCGCCGTCAGTGCGGCCACGCGAGAGCATGACCCAGCTGCCCGCCAGTCCGGCGACCAGCAGCACGGCTCCGGCGCCGGCGACCCAGGGCTTGCGCCGAACGCGTCGCGGCTCGCCGAAAGGCGCGTGCAAGGTCGGCGGCATGCCACGCCTGCGTTCGGCCTCGGACTTCTTCAATGCATCAAGGATCAGGGACATCATCAACCCCAGGTTTCAAAGGCGCGCAAGTCGCGGCCCTTCCACATCGTAACTGGCCAAAGCCATCTGCGTCTCCGGACCGGCGATGCCATCGGCAATCAAGCCCAGTCGGATCTGCAAGCGGCGCAATCGACGTTCCAGGTCGGCATCGAACTCATCGCCTTGCCCGATCGGTCCTTCCAGACCCTCTTGGACCTCGGCGGCGGCCAAACGTTCACGCAACCAGATCACGCCGGGACCCTTGTCGCTGCTGCGCATGGTCGCCGGCACCCAGTCCGGTGCGCGCCACAGCACGCGATAGTCTCCCAACCAGTGAAGTTCAATCAAGGACCGCGGCAGCGTCAGCGTCTCGCCAGACAGCTCTATGCGTGCTCTTTGTTCATCCAGGCCGAGCAAGACGGCCGACGCGAAGCCGGTCTCGGTGCGCAAGCGCAGCACCACCGGCCGGCCGAGCGCGCCGAGCCGACCGAGCGGTCCGGAGCCGCGCAGGCAGTTGACCCCACCGGCGATGCGTCCGCCACATTCGGCCAGTTGCGCCAGTTGTTCGGGCCCGGCCGGCCATTGCCAGAGCCCGGCGAGGCGCACCCAGGGGCGCAGGTCGGAATCGTCATGACCCGCCAGCAATCGCCGCAGAGCCGCGTCGGGTGCCTCGACGCTTGCGGCCGGCGCCGCCGCCGCCACCGCCTGCGTCGCCGGATCCGGCGTGCGCGGCCAGCGCCAGGCCGCCAGCGACAAGGCCGCCAGGACCAGCACTGCGGCCAGACTCAACCACAGCTTGCGGCGTCGCCGCGAGCCGCCCAGCAATGCCTCGTCGGCGGCTTCGTCGATGACCCGCTCGTTGATGCTGTCGAGCGAGCGGGCGTAACCGGCCACCAGCGCGCGATCGGCGATGACGTTGATCAGGCGCGGCACGCCGCCGGCGCGCTTGTGCAGGCTGCGCAGTGCCAAGCGGGTGAACGGCAGGCGCTCGCAGCCCGACACGTGCAGGCGGTGGCGCACGTAGGTTTCGGTTTCGTCCGAATCCAGCGGTGTCAGGTGATAGCGTGCCGTGATGCGCTGCGCCAACTGACGCAGATCGGGCCGATCCAGCAATACGCGCAGTTCCGGCTGACCGAGCAGGATGATCTGCATCAGCTTCTGCGTGGCCGTTTCCAGGTTGGTCAACAGGCGCACCTGTTCGAGCGCCTCGACCGACAGGTTCTGCGCCTCGTCGATGATGACCACCACGCGCTCGCCCTCGGCATGCGCGTGCAGCAGAAAGGCGTTCAGGCGATCGGTCAGGGCCTTCAGACTGCCGTGCGCGTCGGCGATATCGACGTGCAGTTCCTCGCAGATGGTCTCCAGCAGTTCAACCGGGCTCAGCAAGGGATTGAGCAGCAAGGCGACGCGCGTCTTTTCCGGCAACTGCTCCAGCAGCAAGCGACACAACGTGGTCTTGCCGGTGCCGACTTCGCCGGTCAACTGGACAAACCCACCCGATCCACCCTGGCCAACGCCATACAGCAGATGCGCGAGACCATCCCGATGGCGCTCGCTCAGGTAGACGAAGCGCGGATCCGGGGTGATCGAAAACGGTGCCTCGGAGAGGCCATAGAAGTCGAGGTACATCAACACATTCTAGCTGGCATCGGCGCTTGGTACCTCTGAACAGACCGTTGCCGGGTCGGAAAGTTCGACGATCAGCCGCTGACGCGGCCACGCTATGCTGATGCAATGCCCGGCCCGCCTGTCGATCGTGAAGCCGTCGAGCGCTGGCTGGCGGAGTTCGGCCCGCGGCTGCGCGCCATCGTGCGTTCGCGTTGCCCACGCGAGTCGGGTATCGAGCCCGATGAAGTCGAGCAGGAAGTGCGCATCCGCGTCTGGCAGGCCTTCGGTGAGCATCGCATCGACCATCCTGCGTCTTACCTGTACCGCGCGGCGATGAATGTCATCGTCGATCTGTTGCGGCGGCGCCGTGCGCGCCCGGATCGGGATGGTGATGCCCTGGACACCTTGACCCAGCACCCGGTGGATGCCGGCCTGGAACCGGCCTCAGTCGCCGCCGATGGCGAGTTTGCCGCCGCCGTGCGCGCGGCGGTGCGCGCGCTGCCGGAACGCCGCCAGCGGCCGGTGCAGCTGCACCTGCAGGGCTTCGGATTTGCCGAGGTGGCACAGTTGCTCGGGCTCACCGATGCCACCGCGCGCAACCTGATCTACCGCGGCATGGACGAGTTGCGTGAGCGCCTGCGGGCGGGAGGCTGGCCATGAACGACGAACGCTTGCGTCAAGCCTGGCGCAGTGCGCCGCACTCGGATGCGCCGCTGCCGGATGCGGATGATTTCACCGCGCTGCTCGACGGGCGCCTCGATCCGGCGCGGCGCGAGGCGCTGCTGGCGCGCGTGGCCGAGGACGCCGACGCTGCCCTGATGCTGCAGATGGCGATGGAACTGCGAGCTGCTGCCGAGGCGGCGGTGGCGCCACCGACAGCCTCGGTCACGCGGCTGCGGCCGCGCGCGCGGCCGCCCTGGCGCTGGCTGCAGGCGCTCGCCGCCAGCCTGCTGGTCGCGGTCGGCGCCGCAGTCTGGCTGCGGCCGCCGCCACAGGACGTGCTGCGCAGCAGCGCCACGGCGGCGCTGATCGAGCCGCCCGATGGTGCGCGCCTGACGGCGGCTCCGACGCGACTGCGCTGGGCAGCGCAGCCCGGCGTTGCGCGCTATCAGGTGCGCCTGTACGACGCGCGCGCCGAACTGATCTGGCAGAGCGACCCGGTGGCTGCGGTCGAACTCAAGATCGACGAGTCGACACGCGGGCGCATCGGCAACGGCGACTACCTCTGGCGCGTCGAATGGGCCGGCGCCGAGGGCGCGGGGCTGGGACCGTATCGTTTCGAGGTCAGCCGATGAGGCGCGCGCTGCGGTTGCTGGTCGCGCTGGCAATGCTGCTGAGCGCTGCGGCGCCGGCGCTGGAGGTCGCGGCGGTCGGCGCCGGATCGGCGACGGCCGCGCACACGCCGCAACTGGCGGATCGACTGATCGGCTGGATCGACGACACCGGCAAGCTTGTTGCAGTCACTGATCCCTTCGACTGGCTGGCGCTGGAACAGGACCGCGCAGGCACCGGCGCGCTGCGCCTGCGCGTCGCGCGCGCCGGCACCGAGCTGGACCTGAGCCTGCCGGCGCCGACCTGGGATTGGCGCCTGACCGCCAGCGCGGACGAAACCGGTGCCGACTGGAACGCGGACTGGAGCCGACTGCAGCAGGCGCAGGCGGCGATTCGCGCTGGCGATTGGCCGACGGCGTACACCGCTGCCGACGACTTGGCCCAGCGCCCGCCCGGCCCAAGCCGACCGCATCCGCCTGCAGCTGTTTCGCGCACTGGAGGCCGATCCCGATCGCCAGCGCTGGCTGGCGCTGGCGCAGGCGCTGGATGCGGACCTGATCGCGCGCGACATTCGCGGCGTGCGCGGCGCGCAGGGCGCGGTGGCCCGCGCTCGGGCGCTGCTCTTGCTGCGCGACTATGTCGGCGCCGAGGCCGCAGTGGTCGATGCGCTGGCGCGTCTGGGCAGCACTACGCGCCATGCGCTGCTGGCGCAGGCGCTGGAACTGCGCGGATCGATCGCCTACCGGCGCGCGGACAACGCCGCCGCGCTGGCCGACTTCGAGCGCGCTGCCCAGTTGCTGGGTGAACTGGCACCGGACAGCCTGGCGCACGCGCAGGCGCAGGGAAAAGTCGCGACGGTGGCGCTGTCGCGCGGTGAATTCGCTGCGGCTGAGGCCATGTTCGCGAAGGCGATCGACAGCGCGACGCGCGCGGCGCCGGGCAGCCTGGCACTCGGCCGGCTGCACTTCAACGCGGGCCTCGGCGCCTTCCAGAGGCGCCGACTGGCGGCGGCGCAAGCGCACGCGCAGGCGGCGCTGGCACTTTTCGAGGCGGCTGGCCCCGGCACGCCGGAAGTGGCGATGGCGCGCTCGCAACTGGCCGAAGTGCTGAGCAAGCGCGGCGAGGAAAGCCGCGCCGAACCGCTCAAGCGCGCCGCGCTGGCGCAGGCGCTGGCCCTGTCGCCGGACAGCTTCGAGACGCTGTCGATCCGCATGGAACTGGCCTACTCGCTGCGCTGGCAGCAGCGCCACGACGAGGCGCGCGACGAGATCGCCGCGGTGCTCGAACACGACGATCCGGCGCGGGTGGAAACCCTGTTCCTCGACGCCCGCCAGTTGCGCGCACAACTCGATCTGGAAGCCGGCGACGCGCTGCGCGCGCGCAATGAGCTGATCACCCTGCTGCCCGGTTATCGCAGCCGCAAGCGCGATCTGCCGCTGGCACAGTCGCTGCTGATGCTGGCGGCAGCCGAGCGCGCGCTGGGCGACCTGGATGCCGCCAGCGCTGCCCAGCACGAGGCGTTGACGATCCTCCAGCGCATCGCGCCGGACACGGCCATCGAGGCCGAAGCGCATCTCGAAGGCGCGCGGCTGCTGCGCGCGCGCGATCAGGTGGATGCGGCGCTGGCCAGTTACCGGCGTGCCCAGCAGTGTCTGGAACGCCAGCGCGACTATCTGGGCGGCGACGAGGAATCGCGCGCACGCTGGGCGGCGCGCTATCAGGTGTATTACCGCGAGCCGGCGCAATGGCTGCTGGAGCTGGAACGCCCGGACGAGGCCTGGGAGCAGATCGAACGCTCGCGCGCCCGCGAGTTCCTGGCCGCGCTCGGCGAGCGCCAGCAGGCGCTGATCGCTGCGCTGCCGGCGGCCTTGCGTGAACGCGCCGACCGGCTGGCCGAGGACTATCTGCGCGCACTGAAGCAGGCGGCGGCCGGCACCGCGGCGGCGCCGCCGGACGCGGCGCTGGCCGATTGGCAACGCCAGCTGGCCACGCTGGAGCCGCGACTGGCGCGCTTGGCGCAACCCGCCGCGGCCGCCGACGTGGCGAGGGCACTGCCACCAGCGAGCGTGCTGGTCAGTTACCTGGTGGCCGAGCCGCACAGCTACGCGCTGGTGCTGCGTCCGGGCGACGTTGCCCCGCAGTTGCGCCGCCTGCCGAGCGGACGGGCAAAGCTGGCCACCGAGGTCGACGCGCTGCGCCTGCTGATCGCGCGGCCGGACGCCGCGCCGGAATCGCAAGCCGCAATGCTGCAGCGCGCGCTGAACCTGCATAAGCAGCTGATCGCGCCGCTCGCCGACCTGCTGGCGGACGCGCAGCACCTGCTGATCGTCGCCGACGGCCCGCTGCTGCAGTTGCCGTTCGCGGCGCTGGTCAGTGCCATCGACAGCGACGGCCAGCCGCGCTGGCTGGTGCAGGACCGGGCGCCCACCATGCTGGCCTCGGCCAGCGCCTGGCTGCAGGCGCTCGAGCTGCCGCGCCTGCCGACGCGTCTGGAACTGACGGCGCTGGCTGCCGCGCCCGCCGGGGCCCCGACGGGCACGCTGCGCGAGGGCGCCAGCGCGGCCGACCTGCCCGGTGCGCGCGAGGAAGCGCGCCAGATCAGCGCGCTGTTCGGCCCGCGGGTGCGCCTGCAGATCGATGCCGATGCCACAGTGGAGGCAGCGCGCGCAGCGCTGGCGGATTCGCGGCGCACCCATTTCGCCAGTCACGCCGTGCTCGATCCGCGCGATCCGCTGGCCGCCTGGCTGCAGCTCAGCCCGGCGGATGGCGATGACGGCCGCTTGCGCGCAATCGATCTGATGCGCGGCCCGCCGCTGCGCAGCCATCTGGTCACCCTGTCGGCCTGCGATACCGCCGGCGGCGCCGCGCTCGGCGACGAAGGCCTGCTCGGGCTGGCGCGCGCCTTCCAATATGCCGGGGTACCGACGGTGGTCGGCACCCGCTGGCGCGTGCCCGATCGCCCCACGCAAGCCCTGATGCAAGCCTTCTACAGCGAATTGGCGCAAGAGGCAGATGCGGATATCGCGCTGCAGGCGGCTCAGCGTCAGCTGATCGAGCAGCGCCCCGGCTGGTGGCAGCGCTGGTGGCAGAGCGCGCCGGATCTCTCGCATCCCTGGTACTGGGCCGGTTTTGTGATCGTCGGCACATCTACGGGTGCCGCGCGAGAATCACGCTGAAGCAGCTGCGTCTCACCGGCATCCTCGGTGGAGCCTCGATGGACTCGTTTGTGCGGGCGCTGCGTGCCGGCGGCGGTCGCCAGGTGGCAGGAAGGGATGCGGCCCCCCCCGTTTGCGAGGATCTGTCCGACGCCCTGCGTGCCGGCCTGTGCGCGCTGCTCCTGCTCGGAGTTCCGGCGCACGCGGCCTGGCCGCCGTCGGTGCCCGCCGAGATCGCGCTGGAACTGCGCAACTCCGCGGCGGCGGCCCGGGTCGATGAACTGGCGATCGGCGGCGTGCCGCTGCCGCGCGCGCTGAACCTGCGCACGCTGCAGGGGCTGGCGGTGGTCGACGCCCAGGGCATCGCGGTGCCGGCGGGTTTTCGCGTGCTGGCGCGCTGGCACGCCGCGCGAGGATGCCAACGCGCCGATCCAATGGCTGCAGGTGCGCTTGCTTGCCGATGTGCCGGCGGCCGGCAGCGCGCGCTATCGCTTGCGTACCGATGGCGGCGTGGCCAATCCGGCGCCCGCGCAGCCGCTGTCGCTGAGCCAGATCGGCGCGCAATGGCAGGTCGATACCGGCGTGGCGCGCTTCGTCCTCGGCGCCAGCCCGGCGCGGCTGTTCGACCGCATCGAAGCCCCGGTGGGCAGCGCGCTGGTCGATTCGAGCAGCCTGAGCGCGACCGTCGATGGCCAGTCGATTGGCGGCTTCGCCAGCATCCGCAGCATCGTCGTCGAGCATGCCGATGCGCTCGGCGCCGTGCTCCTGCGGAGGGAGTTTTCCTCATCCGGCGGTGGGCGGTGGCCTGATCAGCGGCGGCCGGCGGCTGCAGTTCGCCGCCGGTTCGTCGGCGGTCAGCGTGCGCGAGTGGATCGACTGGGAAGGCGACCGCTGTGGCTTGGGCACCCTGAGCTGCGACGGCACGCCGAACGCGCGCGAACTGCAGCGCTGGCGCGTCGCGCTGTCGCCCACGCTCAACGGCACGCGCACGCTGGCAGTGCTGGCGCAACCCGCACAGCCGGCGGTCGCGACCGCCGCCGCGGCAGCGTGCCGAGCTGCGCCAGCTGCGCCGCAGCCAGCGCCTGCAGCCGCAGCAGTACACGCTGGCCGTGCCCGGTCAGGCGCCACAGCAGGGGGTGCGTGCGGATGCCGGCGCGCTGTTGCTGAGCGGCAACCAGGGCCGCGTCGGCATCGCGCTGGCGCAGATGGCCGATTTCGAGCCGCAGGCGCTGCGTCTGCTCGCCGACGGTTCGATCGCCGCGGACCTGGCCGACGATGGCGTCTGGCTCGGCGCGCGCCAGGGCACTTACGCCGTGTATCGGCTCGGCGCCTGGCCGCTGACGACCGCCGTCGACCAAGCGCTCGGCGAACTGCGCCGCGGGCTCGACCAGCCGCTATGGGTGCTCGCCGCACCCGATTGGATCGCCGCCTCGCAGGCCACCGAGGAATTTCCGGTCGGCACGCTGGCGCCGGCACTGGCCAGCTACGACACGCTGCTCGACGACCTGATCGCGCGCACGCAGACCCTGCGCCGCGAGCGCGGCCTCGAAGGCCTGCAGACCTTCGGCTTGTTCCCGCGCGAATGGGGCAACCCGATCGGTGCCGACGAGATCGACTGCGGCGACGACCCGACGCCCACGCAGGACTGGGACGATCCCTACTGGTGCGCCAGCTGGACCGATTACCACAACACCAGCATGAGCGCCTGGGTGCACGCCTGGCGCAGGAGCGATCCGGCTGCCCTGCGCAGCCTGGCAATCCCCGCTGCGCTGCGCATGCTGCATACCCAGCTGCAGCGCTGCGCGCCGGACGACGACTTCTTCCACTGCGGCCAGGTGCCGACCGGCTACGGCGGCTATCGCGCCAACAACAACGGCTCGCACCAGTACATCGAGGGCCTGGCGCAGTACTACTGGATGAGCGGCGACGACAGCGTGGTCGAACGCCTGCTGCAGGGCGCGCGCGTGCGTCGCGCCTACATGTGCCCGGCGCGCGGCAGCACGCCGCCCGGCCCGATGTGCAGCGCCACCACGCCGATCGCCGATCCCTGGGCCGGGCTCAACGACCGCGTCGCGGTGCAGGCCTATCAGATGTTCCGGCTGGTCGGTCTGACCGCCGACGTCAGCTTCCTGGTCGACTGGAGCGGCAATACGGCGCGTGCGTTGACGCAGAACTTCGCGCTGCTGCAGTCGGGCGGACAGACGCTGGGTTTCACCGAACCCTCCGGCAGCGGCGACTTCAGCATCATCGGCGCCGCCGGCAGCTACTACACCACGCAGCTGTGGATGGCCTCGGTGTACGACTTCAACCAGTTGCAGCGGCTGCGCATCGACAGCAACGACGCGGCGCTGGGTTTGCCGGCAATCAGCCCGTCGGCGGCAATCGACGCCTGGGCGCGCACCCTGATGGCCGCCGCCAGCGTCGCGCCGGGCGGCAACGGCGGCGCCAGCGGCGTCTGGCCGAACGAACTGCGCTTCACCTTCAGCGGCAATCGCGTCGGTGGCGCGCTGACCCAGCTGCAACCCGGCTGGGCGCCAGGGTCCGCGCCGCAACCGTGCGAAGATCGTTGCCTCTACGACTCCGGCAAGGCCAGCCTCGCTGCCACCCTGGCGCGCTCGGCCGACGCCCTCGGCGACACCGCGATGCGTCAAATGGCCCTCGACCTGAGCGCGCTGACCCTGCAGGTGGTCGGGCAACTGCCGCAACCGATGAACAAGGCCACCGGCCTGTACTTCGGTCGCCTGCATGCGGCGGTGGCGCGGCTGTCGCTGGGTAGCGCCGATCCGCTGTTTGGCAGTGGCTTCGAGTGAGAGGCCTGGCTGACCGGAGGGCAGCGGAGCTCGCGCGCCCCCGCCTCCGCGAATTCACGGCATTCTGTAGGAGCGCGCTCGCGCGCGATCTGTCACACCCTCACGGCGCAAACCCGAACAGCGCCAGCAACTGGGCATCGCTGACCGCCGCCGGGTTGCTGAAATCGGCGCCGACGAAAGGCGTCGGAATCTGCGGCCGATCCACGCGCAGGAACTCGAAGGTGGCGTTGAGATCCGGATCTGCGGGTTGCGGATTGGCGCCGCAGGACTGCGTCAGGATATTGAGGTTGTGGAACTCGTAGCTGCAGTTCTGCATCGTCGCCCAGTCGGTGTAGGTGACAAAGCCCAGCTGCAGGCGTTCGGGAAAATCGCTGCGATTGAAACGCCGCAGGACTTGCCAGCCGGAACCGACGCCGCCTACCGGCTGGATCAGCAACAACACGTGCACGCCGACGCGCACCAGTCGCAGGTAGGCAGCATTGGCGCCGGCCGGCGCCGTCGTGACCAGCAGAGTGGAGACGCTGTTGCCACCGGGCATCGGTGCATGACGCGTGCTTTTGTCCTCGAACTGGTAGACGCCCGGTTCATGCGCCGCGCCCATCGACAGGAACACATAGGCCTCGCCGCCGCGCGCCCAGTTGGCATTGCTGGCCTCCATCGCGCGCGGGCGCGCAACATAAGCCCGCCACGATACTCGCGCGAACGGCCCGCCATGCGTGCTGCCGGGTGCCCCGCTGCCAGCCGCGTTGCGCGGATAGACCAGCGTGGTGGCGACCACGTCGCCGCTCAGTTCCTTGTAGGTCAGCTCGCCGCGAAAATCTTCGTACCAGCCGGAAGAAAACGGCTGCATGGTCAGACGGCCGGGTACCTGGCCGATGACGCGCGTTTGCAGCTGGTCGAAAGGCCAATGTTCGGCTGCCAGATGCGCTGGAATCGTCAGCGAGCCGGCTCGTCGAATCGTCGGCAAGCCAGGCGATCGGCGCCACGGCAGGGTCTTCCAGGCCATCCTGAACAGGCTGGCGGCGGCGCCGGCGTCGCATCATCGCGTCGGCGGGCGGGCGAGGGGCAGGCACGTTGCGCTTGCGGGACATCAGGGCCTCCACAGCGCGCGCGGCAGCGTGCAGCAGGCACGGCCTGGTTCAAGGCAACGGCAATGTGACGCACGCGGGGCCGTTCGATTCTCGCCAGCCATCTGCCGCCCGCCATGACCCGCAACCGCACATCGCGGTGGAAAGCGGCCTTGCCCGCTTGCTCCGACCCAACACCTGCGCTACCTTCCCCCGCCATGTCCGAGACCCACACCGACACCCCGGCCCAACCCGGCGCGATCGCCGATTTCGAGAAGTCCCTGGACGAACTCGAGTCGCTGGTCGCGCGCATGGAAAAGGGCGATCTGACGCTGGAAGATTCCGTCAAGGCCTTCGAGCGCGGCATGGCGCTGTACCAGAACTGCCAGAAGGCGCTCGACGAGGCGGAACTGCGCGTCGACCTGCTGCTCAAGGGCAACGATCCGGCCGGGCGCGTGCGCTTCGACCCGGAAACGCCCTGAGCCGCGCGCAGCCGACTGCGAACACGCGTGCTTTCATCAACCGGCCCCACGCGGGCAGCGCCAGCCGCGGCGCCTCACTGACTGCGCACCGCCATCGATGACTTCGTTAGCTCTCACCTTTCTGACGCAATCGGCGGCACGCGCAGAGCTGGCGCTGGAACGCGCGCTGCCGACGCCTGATCAGTTGCCGCAGCAACTGCATGCCGCGATGCGCTACAGCGTACTCGGCGGCGGCAAGCGCCTGCGGCCGACGCTGGTCTATGCGGCCGCGGCGGCGCTCGGCGTCGATGACCCCGAACTCGATCTTCCGGCGGCGGCGGTCGAAATCATTCATGCCTATTCGCTGATCCACGACGACCTGCCGGCGATGGACGACGACGAGCTGCGCCGCGGCAAGCCGACCTGCCACATCGCCTTTGGCGAGGCCGAGGCGATCCTGGCCGGCGATGCGCTGCAGGCGCTGGCCTTCGAAGTGCTCGCGCGCGATTGCCATTGGTCGCCGCGCGCGCAACTGGCCATGCTGCGCCTGCTCGCCAATGCCTGTGGCTCGCTCGGCATGGCTGGCGGCCAGGCCATCGACCTCGCCGCGGTGCGCCAGCAGCTGAGCCTGGAACAACTCGAACGCATGCACCGCTACAAGACCGGTGCGCTGATCCGCGCCTCGGTGCTGCTCGGCGCGCTGGCGGCCGGGTGCGAGGAAAGCAGCGCGCCGTTCGCGGCCCTGGCCCGCTACGGTCACGAATTGGGCTTTGCTTTCCAGATCCACGACGACGTGCTCGATGTGCTCGGCGATACCGAGGTCATCGGCAAGCCGCAGGGTTCCGACAGCGCGCGCGGCAAACCGACCTACCCGGCATTGGTCGGCATCGACGAATCGCGCCGACTGGCGTGCCTGCATCGCGACCTCGCCATCGAAGCGCTGGCCGGCTTCGATCAGCGCGCCGACGTGCTGCGCGCATTGGCGCGCTATGTGGTGGAACGCGAGAGCTGATTCTTGGTTGTTGGTTGCAGAGCATCGCGCGCAAGCGGGTCCTGCACACCCTGCCGAGGACTCACGCAAGAATTGTAGAAGCGCTTGCGCGCGATGCCTTTCCCAAATCCGACAACCGCCTTTTCACTTCGCCTTTTGCGAATTCTTCGCCACGTACTTCAGCAGTTCCTTGAAATACATCCCCGGCAGCCAGCGCTTGAGCAGCCAGCGGCTGCGCGTGTCCTTGTGCGGCAGCAGCAGAAAACGCCCGCGCTCGGCCTGCTCGACGGTGTAGCGGGCCACATCGGCGGCGTCGATCGGGCTCTTTTCCATCAGCTTCGCCGCCATATGCTTCATCGGCGCATCGGATGTCCCCTGAAACGACTCCAGCAGATTGGTCTTGAAGAAGCTCGGGCAGAGCACGCTGACACGGATGCCCTTGGGCAGCAGTTCGGCGCGCATGCCCTCGGACATGGCCACCACCGCAGCCTTGGACACGCCGTAGGCGCCCAGCCCCGGCGCCCCGGCCAGACCGGCAAACGAGGCCACGTTGATCACCAACCCGTTGCGCTGCGCCTCCATCATCGGCACGAACTCGCGCACGCCGCGGACCACGCCCATCAGATTGATGTTCAGCGTGCGCTGCCACTCGGCGATGCTGGTATGCGCGCATTCGCCGCCACAGGCGATCCCGGCGTTGTTGACCAGCACGTCCAGACCACTCCAGGCGCCCTGGATCTGCGCCTTCAGAGCAGCCATCGCCGCATCCGATCCGACATCGGCCACCAGCGCCAGATGGCCGCCGCCCGACAGCAGGCGTCGCGTCTCCTCGGCGCGATCCGCGTACAGATCGACACAGGCGACGCGATCGCCGCGAGCGGCATAGTTCAGCGCCAGCTCGCGCCCGAGCCCGCTGCCCGCTCCGGTAATCAGTACCCGCCGACCCGCCATGCGCTCACCCCGTGGATTGCTCGACGCCAAGGATGCAGACTCGGCGCCATCCACTCAAGCCACGATTGCCCTGGAGAATCCGATGTCCGCACTTTTCGATCTGTCCGGCAAGACCGCCCTGGTGACCGGCGCCAGCCGCGGCATCGGCGAATCCATCGCGCGCCTGCTGGCGGCGCATGGCGCGCGCGTGATCGTCTCCAGTCGCAAGCTCGATGCCTGCGAAACCGTCGCCGCCAGCATCCGGGAAGCCGGCGGCCAGGCTGAAGCAATCGCCGCGCATATCGGCGAACCTGCGGCCATCGATGCGCTGTTCGCCGAACTCGACGCCAAGGGCCTGACGCCCGACCTGCTGGTCAACAATGCGGCGGCCAATCCCTACTTCGGGCCGATGCTGGACATGGGCATCGACGCCTACCACAAGACGGTCGACGTCAATATCCGCGGCTATTGGTACACCACGCAGCAGGCCGCCAAACGGATGAAGTCCGGTGGTTCGATCGTCAATATCGCCAGCGTCAACGGCGTGCGTCCGGCCTTCGGACAGGGCGTCTACTCATTCTCGAAAGCCGCGATCATCTCGATGACCCAGGCCTGGGCCAAGGAACTGGCCCAGCAGCAAATTCGCGTCAACGCGGTATTGCCGGGGCTGACCGACACCAAGTTCGCCAGCGCGATCACCCAGTCGCCGGCGATCCTGAAGATGATCATGCCGCTGATCCCGCAACAGCGCATGGCGCAGCCCGACGAAATCGCGCCGGCCGTGCTGTACCTGCTGAGCGCGGCGTCGTCCTACGTCACCGGCGCGGTATTGCCGGTGGATGGGGGGTATCTGGCGTAGGGGAATCCCGGGAATCGGGAATCGGGAATCGATCGGTTCGGGATCGCGCGCAAACGCTCCACAGGGCCTGCGTTTGCTCCGGCGATGCCAACAACCAACAACCAGCAACCAGCAACCAGCAACCAACAACCAACAACTGACTCATTCCTTGACCACGCCCAGCAGCCGATCCACCCGGGCAAACACTTCCGGGCGCGAGAACGGCTTCTTCATGAAATCGTCGGCGCCGATCTTCTGCGCCCAGAAATGCTCGGTGGCCTGCTCGTTGCCGCTCATCATGATGATCGGGATCTCGGCGGTCAGCTGATCGCGACGCAGTGCGCGCAGCGCGGCAAAGCCGTTCATGCCGGGCAATACGATGTCGAGGAAGATCAGCCGTGGCAGCTGTTCCTTGGCGATCTGGATGCCGCTCTCGGCATCAAAAGCCTCCAGCGGCTCGTAGCCATTCTGCTCCAGCATGCGCCGCAGCATGGTCACGACCGTGGTCGAGTCGTCGATGATCAGAATCTGCGTGCCGCGCTTGACGCGCGGGCGATTCTTGAAGCGACGATCGTCGGCAGCTTTCTTGCCACCGCCGAAAATGCCGCGAATGAAGTCGAACAGGCCCATGGTTTCCCCTTCCTAGCCCCAATGACCGGTTGGCAGCCGACTTCGCCGGCGGCGCGAGCATGCGCGATCGCATCCGCGCAACCTGTGATGCAAAGCACGCCCGCCGCCCCACCCGAGCGACCGGTCGGTGAAGCATCCGCCAAACAGGGGGCGATGCGCTAGCGAATGGTGGCAATCGGTTGTCGGTTGAAAGCTATCGCGCGCGAGCGCGCTCCTACAAGTCTTGCGTGGATTCGCGGCAGGTTTGTAGGAGCGCGCTTGCGCGCGATGCTTTTCGCACTTGGCATTTGATCAATACCGCGCGACGCAACATCCCTATGCTATCGGGCTGACTACCTGCAAACCCCTGGAGCCCGCCATGAACTTCCTGCGCATGACCGATCTTGACCTCGCCGGCAAACGCGTGTTGATCCGCGAGGATCTGAACGTGCCGATCAAGGACGGGCGCATCAGCAGCGAGCAGCGCCTGGCGGCGGCATTGCCGACGATCAAGGCGGCAATGGCCGCGGGCGGACGCGTGCTGGTGATGTCGCACCTGGGCAGGCCGAAGGAAGGCGTGTTCGACGCGGCCGCGTCGATGGCGCCGGTCGCTGCGTGGCTTTCCGCGCACCTGGGCCAACCGGTGCCGCTGGTGCGCGATTGGCTGGATGGCGTCGACGTGGCGCCCGGCGCGGTCGCGCTGTGCGAGAACGTGCGCTTCAACGCCGGTGAGGAAAAGGACGACGAAGCGCTGTCCAGGCGCATGGCAGCGCTGTGCGATGTGTTCGTGATGGATGCCTTCGGCACCGCCCATCGCGCCCAGGCCTCCACCCACGGGGTGGCGAAGTTCGCGCCGATCGCTTGCGCCGGGCCGTTGCTGGCAGCGGAACTGGACGCGCTGGCCAAGGCGCTGCTGCAGCCAAAGCGCCCGCTGCTGGCGATCGTCGCCGGCTCCAAGGTGTCGACCAAACTGGAACTGCTCGGCAATCTGGTCGACAAGGTCGACCAACTGATCGTCGGCGGCGGCATCGCCAACACCTTCATCGCCGCGGCCGGGTATGGCGTCGGCAAGTCGCTGTGCGAGGCTGATCTGCTCGACTCCGCGCGCGCCATCGTCGCCAAGGCCAGCGCGCGCGGCGCCAGCATTCCGCTGCCGCTGGACGTGGTCACCGCGCCGGCCTTCGCTGCCGACGCCAAGGCCACCATCGAAGGCATCGACTGCGTCTCCGCCGAAGAGATGATCCTCGACATCGGCCCGAAGACAGCTGCGCACTACGCCGAGCTGATCGCCAACGCCGGCACCGTGGTCTGGAACGGCCCGGTCGGCGTGTTCGAGTTCGATGCCTTCGGCGAGGGCACCAAGGCCATCGCGCAGGCCATTGCCAAGTCGCAGGCGTTTTCCATCGCCGGCGGCGGCGACACGCTGGCGGCGATCGAGAAGTACGGCATCCAGAACGACATCGGCTACATCAGCACCGGCGGCGGCGCCTTCCTCGAATTCCTCGAAGGCAAGACCCTGCCGGCGGTGGCGATGCTGCAGGCGCGCGCGGCGCGTCAATGAGGCATCGCGCCATCTGGAGTGTGCCGGCTTGCCGGCGCTTTGGATCGGACGCGATGGGCGTCAACCGCAACCAAAGCGGTGGCAAGCCACCGCACTCCAGATAACAGTCGGCACGCGACACAACCATGCGACCGGGCATGCATGACATGAACCGAGTCTCCGCGGCAACCTACGGTTTCGGCGGCTCGGGCCGCAGCCACAGCCAGATCGCCACCACCGTCATGATTCCGCAGCCGATCGCCGCCATCCACCAGCGCGGCGAGGTCAGGAAGAAGATCACGCCGCAGGCGATCATGCTCAATGTCGCGGTCCACTTGGCGCGGCGACTGACCGCCTGATAGCGATCCCAGTCGCGCACCATCGGGCCGAAAATCGCGTGGCTGTGGAGCCAGCGATGCAAGCGCGCCGACCCGCGTGCCGCTGCCCAGGCGGCAACCAGCACGAAGGGCGTGGTCGGCAGGCCAGGCACGAAGATGCCGATGAAGCCGAGGCCGAGGCAGACGTAGGCGAGTGCGAGGTAGAGCCAGCGAGGCATGGAGCGTGTGGGTCTTCGTGTTCTCAGGGTAGGCGCGCGCGGCGCGATCCGGCAACGGTCAGCCGGTCGCGCCGCAACGCACGCCGCAACCAACACCCGATCAACCCATGGGCAAGATCAGCCCCTGCTCCCGCGCACACTCGCTGGCGATCTCGTAGCCGGCGTCGTGATGCCGGTACACGCCCATCGCCGGATCGTTCCACAGCACGCGCGCGATGCGCCGGTCGGCCTCGACGCTGCCATCGCAGACGATGACGATGCCGGAATGCTGCGAATAGCCCATGCCGACGCCGCCGCCGTGGTGCAGCGACACCCAGGTGGCGCCGCCGGCGACCGCGCCCATCGCGTTCAGCAGCGGCCAGTCGGAGACCGCGTCGGAGCCGTCCTTCATCGCCTCGGTCTCGCGGTTGGGCGAGGCCACCGAGCCCGAATCCAGATGATCGCGGCCGATCACGATCGGCGCCTTCAGCTCGCCGGTGCGCACCATCTCGTTGAACGCCAGGCCCAGACGATGGCGCTGGCCGAGGCCGACCCAGCAGATGCGCGCCGGCAGGCCCTGGAAGGCGATGCGGTCGGCGGCCATGTCCAGCCAGTTGTGCAGATGGGCGTCGTCCGGAATCAGCTCCTTGACCTTGGCGTCGGTTTTCGCGATGTCTTCCGGATCGCCGCTCAAGGCGACCCAGCGGAACGGGCCGACGCCGCGGCAGAACAGCGGGCGCACGTAGGCCGGCACGAAGCCGGGGAAATCGAAGGCGTTGTCCAGGCCCTCGTCCTTGGCCATCTGGCGGATGTTGTTGCCGTAGTCGAAGGTCGGGATGCCCTGGGCGTGGAAGGCCAGCATCGCCTCGACGTGATCGCGCATCGAGGCCTTGGCGGCGCGCGCGGTGCCGTCGGGATCGGCTTTGCGCCGCTGGAACCACTGATCCACCGTCCAGCCGATCGGCAGGTAGCCGTTGACCGGATCGTGCGCGCTGGTCTGGTCGGTCACCGCATCCGGCTTGACTCCGCGGCGCACCAGTTCGGGCAGGATCTCGGCGGCATTGCCGAGCAGGCCGACGCTGATCGCGCGTCCGGCAGCCGTGTGCGCTGCGATGCGTGCCAGCGCGTCGTCGAGATCGCTCGCCTGTTCGTCGAGGTAGCGCGTGCGCAGGCGCATGTCGATGCGACTCTGCTGACACTCGATGTTCAGCGAGCAGGCGCCAGCCATCGCCGCCGCCAGCGGCTGCGCGCCGCCCATGCCGCCCAGGCCTGCGGTGAGGATCCACTTGCCCTTGAGATTGCCGCCGAAGTGCTGGCGACCCATCTCGACGAAGGTCTCGTAGGTGCCCTGCACGATGCCCTGCGAGCCGATGTAGATCCACGAGCCGGCGGTCATCTGGCCGTACATCATCAGGCCCTTGCGATCGAGCTCGCGGAAGTGCTCCCAGGTGGCCCAGTGCGGCACCAGGTTGGAGTTGGCCAGCAGCACGCGCGGCGCATCGCTGTGGGTGCGGAACACGGCGACGGGCTTGCCCGACTGGATCAGCAGCGTCTCGTCGTCGCCGAGCGTGGTCAGCGCACGTACGATGGCGTCGAAACACTCCCAGTCGCGCGCGGCGCGGCCAATGCCGCCATAGACCACCAACTCCGCCGGGTTCTCGGCCACTTCGGGATCGAGGTTGTTCATCAGCATGCGCAGCGGCGCTTCGGTGAGCCAGCTCTTGCAGGAAATCGCCGACCCGCGCGCGGCGCGGACCAGACGGGTGTGATCGATGCGGGTGCTCATGCGCGTGTCGCTCGCGGCTGGACAGGGCGCGGATGATAGGCGGGTGTGCGCGCCTGTAGGAGCGGCGTGCACGTCGCGATCGACGGCGTGCGATTGATGTAGGTCACGTTGCCCGCTCCGCGGGCTACGTGACAGCCGCGCGGCAATGTCACGTAGGCCAAACAGCACGGCCAACGTGACCTACCTTCAGGCTTTGTGTGCGCCGGGAGCGGTCCAGCGGCACCCGTGCCCCGCTCTTCAACAAATCCGCGGCAACTGCTCCCCATGTAGCCAATCGACCATGCGCCGGCCGCCGAAGATGGTGCGCACTTCCACGAAGTGCTGCGGATCGGCGGTGATATGGCCGATCTGCGCGGCGTCGCGACCGAGCGGGTGAGCGCGCATCGCGGCGAGGATGCGAGGCGCATCGGCGTGGTTGCAGATGGCGATCAGCTTGCCCTCGTTGGCGACATACAGCGGGTCGAGGCCGAGCAGTTCGCAGGCACCGCGCACTTCGGCTTTCAGCGGGATCGCGGCCTCTTCCAGGCGCATGCCGACGCCCGACTGCTGTGCGATCTCGTTGAGCGTCGCCGCGAGACCACCACGAGTCGGGTCGCGCAGCGCGCGCAGCCCGGGCGCGGCGGCGAGCATGGCCGCCACCAGCGTGCAGAGCGGCCGAATCCGATCGGATGGTGGTTTCGAAGCTCAATCCGCTGCGACTGGCCATGATCGCCACGCCGTGGTCGCCGATCGAACCGGAGACCAGGATGGCATCGCCGGGACGCGCGCGATCGCCACCCAGATCCACGCCCTCGGGAATTGCGCCGATACCCGCGGTATTGATGAACACGCCGTCGCCCTTGCCGCGTTCGACCACCTTGGTGTCGCCGGTGACGATGGCGGCACCGGCGGCGCGCGCCGCCTGACCCATCGAGTTGGCGATACGCATCAGATCGGCAAGCGGAAAGCCCTCTTCGATGATGAAACCGGCCGACAGGTGCAGCGGCATCGCGCCGCCCATGGCCAGATCGTTGACGGTGCCGTGCACGGCGAGGCTGCCGATATCACCGCCGGGAAAAAACAGCGGCGAGATGACGTAGGAATCGGTACTGAAGGCATAGCGCCCGCCAGTCAGCGCGAACTGGGCCTGGTCGTTGCCACGCTTCAGGCAGGGGTTGTCGAAGGCCGGTTTGAACACGCGGTCGATCAGCTGCTGCATGGCGCGCCCACCGCCACCGTGGCTGAGCTCGATGCGCGCACCGTTGTCGTAACGCCCGGCGCTCATGCGGCCGCCGATTCGGTGTGGCGTCCGTAGGTGTAGTAGGCCGCGCAGGCGCCCTCGGACGACACCATGCACGAGCCGATCGGGTTTTCCGGCGTGCACAGCGTGCCGAATACTCTGCAGTCGGTCGGTCGCTTGGCGCCACGCAGGATCGCTGGGCATTCGCAGGCGGCGTTCTCGCGCGCTGCGACCGGCTTGAAGCCAAAACGCCGTTCGGCATCGAATGCGGCATAGGCCGCGCGCACCTGCAGCGCCGAGAACGGCACCTCGCCGAGACCGCGCCACTCGAAGCTGTCGCGCACTTCGAGCACCTGTCCGACCAGCCCCTGCGCCTTCAGATTGCCGGCCGCGGTGACGGCGCGGCTGTACTGGTTCTCGATCTGTGCCCGGCCGTCGTTCAGTTGCCGCAGCAGCATCAGGATCGATTGCAGCACGTCGAGCGGCTCGAATCCGCTGATCACCACCGGCTTGCGATAGTGCTCGGCGAAGGCCTGGTAGGCGCCGGTGCCGATGACCACGCTGACGTGCGCCGGGCCGACGAAGCCGTCAATCGCGATCGGCGCTTCGTCCGCCGGATTGTGGCTCTCCAGCAGATGTACCAGCGCCGGCGGCGTCAGCACGTGATTGCAGTAGACCGAAAAATTGCTCAGTCCTTCGCTTTGCGCCTGCAGCACCGCAACCGCGGTCGGCGGTGTCGTGGTTTCAAAACCAATGGCGAAGAACACCACCTGCCGGTCCGGATGCTCGCGGGCAATCGCCAGCGCGTCGGTGGCCGAATAGACCATGCGCACGTCGCAACCTTCGGCCTTGGCGCGCATCAGGCTCATCTTGCGCGAACCCGGCACGCGCAGCATGTCGGCGTAGCTGGTCAGGATGGTGCCTGGCTGGCGCGCGATGCGGATGGCAAGATCGAGCCGGCCGATCGGCAGCACGCAGACCGGGCAGCCCGGCCCATGGATCATCTGCACATTGGACGGCAACAGATCGGGAATGCCGTAGCGGAAGATCGCGTGGGTGTGGCCGCCGCAGAACTCCATCAGCCGGTACTGGCGATCCGACCGGGCCTCGCGGGCAATCTCGGCCGCAACTTTGCGCGCCAAGCCGCCATCGCGGAATTCGTCGATGTACTTCATGCACGCAATTCCGCGCCGAGTTCACCGCTGGCGGCGAGCAGGTCCAGCGTGCGCTGCGCCTCTTCGGCGTCGATCTTGCCGAGCGCGAAGCCGACGTGCAGCAGCACGTAGTCGCCCACCGCGACGTGATCCACCAGCGCCAGCGAGATGTCCTTGGTGACGCCGCCGACACTGACGCGCGCACGGTCGCCATCCAGCAGGGCGATGACCTCAGCAGGTATCGCCAGACACATGGCTGTTGCCCTCCCCGACCGTCGCCACAGGCGTTCGTTTTACCGCCGTCGAACGCGCCGCGCCTTGTTGCAGGTCAAGCTCTCGGGCTGCCGCGAGCACCGGACGTGTTGGGAGTGGCGTCAGCCGCGATCGCCCCCAGGGGCGGGGGGGCCGCGCGCGGCGCGGGGGCGGCCGCGCGCGGGCCCGGGGCGCCCCCGCGCCCGCGCTACGCGCGGGGGGCGGCGCGGGGGGGGCGCCGCCCCGGGGGCCCCCCGCCCGCCACGAGCACGCGCTCATAGATGGCCGCCGCATTCTCGTAGTTCGCCAAACGCATGTGGGCATTCCCTGCAGCAAGCATGTCCTGAACTCGCGTCTGGTCCGCTGAGGACAGCGGGGACGATCGGATCGCTGCCGCAATGGACCGGGCAGTGGCCGGGTCGCCAGCAGCGCTCCTCCCAGGCCAATGACCAGCCCGACCGTCAATCCGCCGATAAACATGCGCAGGGCGTTGGAATCTCCGGTCTGCATGCAAGGCTAGGCTCTGGCGTGAATGCTGAAGTAAACGACGGTCGCGCATGACGGGCAGCGGGGCAGCGGCGCGCCGCGGGGGGGGGGGGGGGGCAGGTCGCGTCAGACCGGCCTCGGCCGTGCTCTCGTATGCTGTGGTGGCAACGCTCTCGTGACCACCGACTCAAGGAACCCAATGACAGCGGACCAAGGCAGCGCCCTGCGCATCGAAGGCCTGCGCAAGACCTTCGGCAAGCAGACGGTACTCGACTACCTGGACTGGTCGCTGCCCACCGGGCGCGTGATCGGCCTGCTCGGGCGCAACGGCGCCGGCAAGTCGACCTTGATCCGCTGCGCGCTCGGCCTGTCGCCGATCGACGCCGGCAGCGTGGCGCTGTTCGGCGAGCCGGTTGCGCGGTTGCCGGCGGCGACGCTGCACCGGATCGGCTACGTGCCGCAGAGTTTCGACCTGTTCCCGTGGATGAAGGTGCGCCAGTACCTGAACTTCCACGCGGCCTTTTACGCGCGCTGGAACGGCGAGATGGTCGATGGCCTGCTCGGACGCTGGGAGGTCGATGCGGCCAAGAAGATCGGCGAGTTGTCGCAGGGCCAGCGGCAGAAGCTGGCGATCATCCGCGCCATCGCGCCCGACCCGGACCTGTTGCTGCTCGACGAGCCGGTGGCCAGCCTCGATCCGCAGACGCGCCGGCTGTTTCTGGAAGAACTGCTCAGGATCACGCGGCGGCCGGGCAAGACCGTGGTGTTCTCGACCCACATCACCACCGATCTGGAACGCGCCGATGCCGAGATCGCGCTGCTGAAATCCGGACGCATCCAGTTTTCCTGCGATCTGCCGACGCTGAAGGCGCGCGTGCGTCGCATCGACTTCACCGATGCGCTGCCGCCCGCGGACTTCCGCCATCCCGGCATCGTCCGCCACGTGCAGGAGAACGGCAGCGCCCACTGGATCGTCGATGGTCTCGACAATGACGCCGTGGCGGCGCTGGCCGGTCGCTTCGGCGCGACGGCCCGGTCGCAGCCGATGTCGCTCGAAGACATCTTCATCGAGCTCGGCTGATGCGCAGCCAGTCCACGCTCGGCAGCAGGTCCTTCTGGCGCTCCGTCGGCACCCTGCTGTGGCTGCCGGCACAACGCTATCCATTGGGCATGGCGCTGGTGGCGCTGCTGCTGATCGGCGGCTGGACCCTGCCGCTGATCCTGGGCAAACCCAGGGCAGTGGTCGCCAGTTTTGCGGTGCATGCCTACGTGCTCACCCTGCTCGGCATGCTGAGCGCGATGGTCTGGGTCTCCGTGTGCCGCCCGGAGTCGCAGACCCTGCCCGGATTCAAGCGCGCGCTGGCGAGCGCGTGGGGGATCTACGCCTTGTATCTGGTCGCGCTGCCGACCGCGATCGCGCATGCCAGCGGCTGGCCCGCGATGCTGATCGGCGGCGCCATGTCGCTGCTGCTGGCCACGTCGGTCGCCAGCGGCAGCGGCGTCAAATCAGCGATGCTGGTGTGGTTCGCGCCGATGCTGCTCGGCATCTGGCCAGAGTTTGCCAAGGAGCTGTGGCAAGCGTTGCGCAACTCCACCCTGGCGCCCTTGCTGCTGTTGGCCGTCGCCGCGGTGATCCTGCGTGTGGTCTGGCGCCGCCTGATGATCATCAGCGATGGCGCGCCAACGCTGTCACCCGCCGACATCAACGCCTCCGATTTCAGCGCCGCAGCCGATGCCGCGCGCATCCGTCAGGCTGGCGGACTGGCCCAATGGATGCAGAAGCTGCAGCACCAGCTGTCCTCGCGCGCCTTCGACGACGCGTTGGCCGCTTTGCAGCTGCAGCGACCCGGCGCCGAGCGCAGCACGCTGCGCATGGTGTTGATGCCCAACGCGCACTGGCGCGGCGTTGGCTTGGAAATGGTGTTTACCGTGCTCGGCATTGGCCTGCTGCTGAGCATACTGTCGCTGCAGCGCGGCGGACCGCCACCGATTGGCCTGGCGGCCAGCTACATCGGCATGCTGACCGCCTTGCGCTTTCAGCAACTTCATCGGGCCACCCTGATGTTGCGGCCCAGCCTGATCGACGTGTATTTCGCGGCGGCGCCCAACTCGCAGCTTGAATTCACCCGCGCGATCGTCGCGGCGCTGCGCGCTTCGCTGCTGCCGGCGCTGGCGTTCGCTGCGGTGCTGTTGCTGCTGGTCGGGACCATGTATCCCGCCGAGCAGCGCCTGCCGCTGCTGGCCGGCGGCCTGGTCGGCGCGTTCGCCGCCAGCCTGGCGGGCCTGGGCATGGTGCTGATGCTGCTCGATTCGGAACGCCCGCGCCTGTTGCTCGGGCTGATGGTGCTCGGGGTGCTCGGTTCGATCCCGACGTCCTTGTGCGTGACGGCGGCGCTGCGCTCGCCGGCAGCCGGTGCGGCGGTCGGGTCCCTGGTACTGGCCGGCGCCTTCGGCTTCTACCTGCGCGCCCGCGACTACGCCACGCGCTGGCCGATCCGCTTCGACGCGCCGGTGTAGCGCCGGTGTAGGGCGGAACCCGCACCACCCACCGCGCCGTCGGTAGCCCTGGTGGAATACGCGGCTCCAGTCGCGTTCACGCGGGTACCTTGCCGCAAGCCCCGCCGGGAAACGCTGCGCGATACACCGGCCTTCTATGACGGAGTTGCGGCGCTGCTGACGTACTCCACCACCTCCAGCCCGAATCCGGCCAGACCCAGATAGCGCCGTGGGGTGCCGAGCACGCGCAGCCGCCGCAGGCCCAGATCGGCGAGGATCTGTGCGCCGATGCCGGTCATCCGCCACGGCTGCGCCTGGTCTGCGCTGCTGGCACTGCCGGTCAGACGGGCGAGGTTGGCCTCGTTGTCCGGGCGATCGCCGATGACGACAACCACGCCGGCACCAGCCGCCGCGATTTCGCTCATTGCCCTTCGCAACGGCATGCCGAAATCGCTGCGCGCCACGCCGAGCACATCGGACCAGAAATTCTTGGTGTGCACGCGCACCAGGGTCGGCTGCTCGGCGGTGGGTTCGCCGAACACCAGCGCGTGGTGCAGCTCCTTGGCCAGCAGATCGCGATAGACGATCAGTCGAAAACACCCGGTGTCGGTATCGACCGCCTGTTCCGCCACCCGCTCGATGGTCTTTTCGGTGGCCAGACGGTAGCGGATCAGATCGGCGATGCTGCCGATCTTCAGCCCGTGTTCGGCTGCAAAGATCTCCAGCTGCGGCCGCCGCGCCATATGGCCGTCGTCGCCCATGATCTCCACCAGCACGCCGGCCGGCTCCAGGCCCGCGAGGCAGGCCAGATCGACCGCGGCCTCGGTGTGCCCCGCACGTGCGAGCACGCCGCCCGGCTGCGCCATCAGCGGGAAGATGTGGCCGGGCTGGACAATGTCCTCGCTGCCGGCATCCGGCGCCACCGCGGTGCGGATGGTGTGCGCGCGATCGTAGGCAGAGATGCCGGTGGTGACGCCTTCCGCCGCCTCGATCGACACGGTGAAGTTGGTGCCCATGCGCGCGGTGTTGCGCGGCACCATCGGACCTATCCCGAGGCGCTTGCAGCGCTCGCGCGTCAGTCCGAGGCAGATCAGCCCGCGCGCGTGGCGCGCCATGAAGTTGATGTCCTCGGGGCGCACTTTGCTGGCCGCCATGATCAGATCGCCCTCGTTCTCGCGATCTTCATCGTCGAGGATCACGACCATGCGGCCAGCGGCAATGTCGGCGAGGATTTCGGGGATGGAATGGAAGGGCATGGTTTTCGTCGCTGTTGTAGGAGCGACGTGCACGTCGCGAACAAGGTGGATCAGCGTGCCTCTGGAACAATGCCCGCGGCGCACCAGGATGGGTCAAAGCGGTGCGCGAACTCTCGCAGCATTGGCGTCGTGAGTCTGCATATCCGGCGTCGCCGGCGCGTGCGGACGCAGTCGCGACGTGCACGTCGCTGCTACAGGGCCTTCGCGCCGATATCGGTACGGAAGAAACGTCCCGGCCAACGGATGCTGTCGATGCGCTGATAGGCGAGCAGGCGCGCGCTGGGCAGGTCGTCGCCCAGCGCGCACACGGTCAGCACGCGACCGCCATCGGTGGTCGGCACGCCATCCACCAGTCGGGTGGCCGCATGAAACACCTTGACGCCGAGCAATTGCGTGACCGACAAGCCGTCTATGGCGTCGCCCTTGCGCACCGTTCCCGGATAGCCCTGCGCCGCCAGCACCACGCCGACCGCCGGCCGTGGGTCCCACTGGCATTCGATCTGGTCGAGGCGATGGTCGAGTGCAGCCTCGATCAAGTCGACCAGATCGCTCTTCAGGCGCAGCATGATCGGCTGCGTTTCCGGGTCGCCGAAGCGCACGTTGTATTCGAGCACCTTGACCTGGCCGTCGCGGCTGATCATCAAGCCGGCGTAGAGGAACCCGGTGAACGGCGCGCCTTCATGGCGCATGCCGGCCAGCGTCGGTTCGATGATCGTGCGCCGCACCAGTTCGTCGATCTCATGGGTGACCACCGGTGCCGGCGAATAGGCGCCCATGCCGCCGGTATTGGGCCCGCGGTCGCCGTCGTCGCGGCGCTTGTGGTCCTGCGAAGTGGCCATGGCGACATACTGATCGCCACTGGCGACCACGATGTAACTGGCCTCCTCGCCATCGAGAAACTCCTCGATGACCACGCGCCGGCCGGCTTCGCCCAGCGCACCGCCGCCGAGCATGTCGGTGATTGCGGCTTCGGCCTCGTCCAGTTCCATCGCCACCACGACGCCCTTGCCTGCGGCCAGTCCGTCGGCCTTGACCACGATCGGCGCGCCGCGCTGGCGCACGTGTTCGAGCGCCGGCTGCAGTTCGGTAAACACCGCATAGTCCGCGGTCGGGATCGCGTGGCGTGCCAGAAAGTGCTTGGTGAAGGCCTTCGAGGCCTCCAGTTGTGCCGCCGCGCGGGTGGGGCCGAAGCAGCGCAGGCCGGCGGCGCTGAATGCATCGACGATGCCGAGCGACAACGGCGCCTCCGGACCGACCACGGTCAGGTCGACCGCCTCGTCGCGCGCCAGTCGCAGCAAACCGGCAATATCGGTGGCCGCAACCGCGACATTGCGCATGCCCGGTTCCAGCGCGGTGCCTGCGTTGCCGGGCGCCACCAGGATGTCATGCACGCGCGGCGACTGGCGGATACGCCAGGCCAGCGCGTGCTCGCGTCCACCGTTGCCAACAATCAGGATTTTCATCAGCGGTTTGCTGTGCTGTATCAGGATGGGCGCCGAGGATAGCGCCGACGATCGTGGACGGCGCTGGCGACGCGCGGGCGCTACCAGCGATAGCTCAACGACAGCAGGTTCTCACCGTCGTTGTTGCCCGCGGTATTGGCATTGGAAATATGGCGGAAGGCGATCACCCAGTGCTTGCGCCCATAACCCATCGAGGTCACGAATTGGCCGGTGCTCGACAGCAGCGTGTTCTTGTGGTCCAGCACGACCACGCCCGCGCCGAGGAAAAATCCGCCGAAATACTTGCGCAGCCCGGCGCCAGCGAAAAAGATGTCGTCGTCATCCGGGTGCGGGAAGTCGCTGCGACCCATGATCCAGCCGCCCACGACCTCGCTGTGGACGTCGTAGTCGTTCCAGCGCTCGATCGGCCGCGTCCAGGAGCCGACCAGCGCGTGGCTGATCTCGCCATCGATCTCGTCGACGTGCGCATAGCCCGCCTCGAATTCGGCGCGCGCGGGCGCGGCGGTGGCGATTCCGAGCACGAGCAACATGACACCAGGCAAACGCATCTTGACCATCCTTGTCCCGGAAAACTGTCGGCTCTCACCGAACATGCCGTAAGTATGTGAAAGTAGGTCACGTTCGCGCGACGGGCGCGGGCTGTCAGGGCGCTGCGCGGCAGGACCTACTTCCGCATGTTCGATGCGCGAGCAAGCGCACCGATTGGGACCTGCAACGCGCCATCAATCAGCGAATGCGCTTGACCGGCGTCGTTCGGTTGTAGCCCTCGATCCGCAAGCGCCAGGAGTTGAAGGCGCCGGGCTCGATCCAGACCGTCGGATTCTCGACATTCATCGGATAGCGGTCTTCTTCCACCTGCTGCCAGACCTGACCGTTCTCCAGTTCGAACTTGGTCTTGCCGAACCAACCCTTGAAGCTGCCCTTGATGCTGCTGCTGAACTCCTCGCGACGGGCGTTCTCGAAACCGACCTGCGACTCCTCCGCCGATGGCGCAGTCGCAGCCGCGGCGGGCACCTGGCCCGAGGCTGGCGCGGCGCCGCCGACCGGGTCGGCGAGGCGGATGTTGCGCTCGATCCACGCGTTCAGAGCCGCGAGTTCGGCGTCGCTGAGCTTTTCCAGCCCCGCAGCGCGGAAATCCTTGGCGGTCATGCGCTCCTCGAGCGAGGAAAAGCTCTGGCTCTGCGCCAACGCCAGCGAGGCGGTGCAAAGGGCAATGAGGACGATCAGCGTGCGGCGCATGGCAGTGTTCTCGTATCAAAGCCGGTGAGTCTAGCGGGAAATCCGCGCGGCGGTCGGAGTGGACCCTGAATGGCTCGCAGGGACACGCCCCGCGGGAGTCAGCGAGGGCCGCCGGTCAGCCGGTAGGGAGCTCGACCGGAGCGTCAAGCCTCGCGGCTGGCCTTGGGCATCCCGACACCCGGCGCCGGTCGCTCGCGAACGACTTCGCGGCGGAAGCGGAACAATTCTGCCGGACGCCCGCCGGTCGCGTGCGTATGCGCACCCGTAGGCTCGACCAGACCCTTGGCCACCAGCCGGCGGAAGTTCTGCGTGTGCAGGGCGCGCCCGGCGAGCGCCTCGACCACACGCTGCAGCTGGCCCAGGGAGAAGCGCTCGGGCAGCAGTTCGAACACCAACGGCCGATAATTGAGCTTGCCACGCAGGCGGCCCAGTGCGGTAGCGAGAATGCGCCGATGGTCGCGCGCCATGGCGCGTCCAGGGGCCAGCGCCAGGCCGCTCTCGCGCTGTGCCTCGGCGACTGCGCCGGCCTCCCACAGCAGTTCATAGCGCTCCAGCGTGCGCTCGGGGTCCCACGGGCAGCCGTCAAGGCCGAAGCACTGGCGCAGCCGTTCGCCGTGCTCCGGGTGGCGGTCCAGCCAGCTGGTCAGCAGCGGCAGGATGCGCGCATCAATGATCGCCGGACGACCCGCGCGCCAGTCCTCCCACGGCAGATAGGCATACCAGTCGGCCCACGCCGCCTCGAATCCGGGGGCCAGACGACCTTCGCGCACCAGCGCCAGATAGGCCGCCGAAATCACCCGCGGCCCGCCGGCGACCTCGCGCGGATCACGGAAGCGGTCGCCGAAGGTGTAGAGCTGCTCGACGTAGCCCAGCGACAATCCGGTCTGCTGCACCACCCATGAGCGCATGCCGCGCTCCAGCGTCGGATGCGCGACCAGATCCAGTGGCCCGGACGGCAAGGCGTCGACGCCGCCGTCGGTCACCACCAGCACGCGCGGCGTGTCATCGGTGACCGCGACGATTACCGCATCCAGGCTGATCAGGGCGAACTCGGGCATGGCGCGGATACTAGGCGACGCTTGCTGCAGGAGCGACGTGCACGTCGCGACACCGCGGCACCCGCACGGCGACGCCTGATGTAGGAGCGACGTGCACGTCGCGACGCCGCGGGGTCGGGATTGCGAGGCGTCGGCGGTCGACGCACGCGTCGTGCCTGCGGCGCGGAAGCGCCCGCACCCGACGCCCACTCGGTCACATTCGATGCTCATGAGTGCAACATGAAACCGTCTAGAATCCACGCCCCCGTTCCGCAGGTGCCGGCGTCGCTCATGTCTGTTTCCCGATTGTTACTGGCCAGTGCGCTGGCTCTGGCTTCTGTGGGCGCCCCTGCCGCGGTGTTCATCAACGAAATCCACTACGACAATCTCGGCGCCGATGCCGGCGAGGCGATCGAGGTCGTCGCCACCAGCGGCGAGAACCTCGCTGACTACGACATCGTGCTCTACAACGGCAACGGCGGCGCGAGCTACGACACGGATGCGGTACCGACCGGCAGCGCGCTGGCCTGTGGCGGCAGTGCGACCGGCGGCGTCATCAATTATCCGGTTGACGGGCTGCAGAACGGTGCACCGGACGGCATCGCGCTGGTGCTGCGGTCGAATTCGAGCGTGATCCAGTTCCTCAGCTACGAAGGAACCATGACGGCGACCAATGGCCCGGCGAACGGCATGCTGAGCACCGACATCGGCGTGGCGGAAGCGGCCAGTGCCCCAGTAGGCACCTCACTGCAACTCAACGGTGGCCCCGGCAGTACCTACGCCAGCTTCACCTGGACCGCCTCGGCGACAGCGACCTTCGGCGCCTGCAACACCAGCCAGACCTTCGGCGTGCCGCCGGATGTGGCGCCGACGGTGTCCTCGACGGTACCCGCCAACCTCGCCACCAACGTCAACCCGACCGCCAACATCACGGTGAATTTCAGCGAGCCGGTGACCACCAATGCCGGCTGGTTCGCCATGAGCTGCACCGTCAGCGGCCCGGTCAGCGTGGTCGAGAGCGGCAGCGGCGCCACGCGCACGCTCGACCCGGCGACCAATCTGGTCTTCGGCGAGCAGTGCTCCGCAACGATTCTGGCGGCCAGTGTCATCGACCAGGACGGCACGCTCGACCCGATGGCGGCCAACTACGTGTTCGGTTTCACCGTGCAGGCGGACCTTGTGCCGACGGTCGTCAGTACCACGCCGGCCAACCTGGCGACCAACGTGGCCGCCGTCAGCAATATCGACGTGCTGTTCAGCGAGGCCGTGACCACCAATGGCGCCTGGTTCGCCCTCAGTTGCACCGTCAGCGGCGCAGTAACGACCGTTGAATCAGGCAGCGGCGCCAATCGCAGCCTCGACCCGGTGCCGGCGCTGGCCCCGGGCGAGCAGTGCACCGGCACGATCACCGCCGCCAATGTGCTGGATGTCGACGGCACGCCCAACCCGATGGCGAGCAACTACCCGTTCAGCTTCACCGTGCAGCCGGACAATCTGCCGACGGTGGTCAGCACCACGCCGGCCAACGCCGCTACCAACGTGGCGGTAGGCAGCAACATCACGATCAACTTCAGCGAAGCGGTCAGTGTCAGCGGCAGCTGGTATGCGATCAGCTGCGCCGTTTCCGGGACGCACACGGCGGTCGTCAGTGGCGGCGGGGCCAGCTACACACTGAATCCGGATGTCGATTTCGACTTCCTGGAGAGCTGCACGGTCACCCTGACCGCCGCGTTGATCGTCGATCAGGACGGCACGCCGAATGCGCTCGCCAGCAACTACATGTGGAGCTTCACCAGCGCGGCCTCGGGCAGCAACTACTACGCCAGCGTCAACGCCAGCTCGGCAGCGACCTTGCGCAGCACCCTGCACGAGTTGATCGATGACCACATCGCTTATCCCTACTCCGGCGCCGGTCCGTGCAATCCGGCGGCGCCGACGATCACCACCTGCGACACCTGGGACATTCTCGAGCGCGCCGACCAGAATCCGGGCAATCCGGCCGAGATCATCGACGTCTACCAGAACGACAACCACCCCAAGGCTGGCGGCGGCAATGCCGACTACAACCGCGAGCACACCTGGCCCAACTCGCTCGGCTTCAACAACTTGAGCGGCCTCGACGGCAACGGCAAACCCTACTCGCCGTACGTCGACACCCACATGCTGTATCTGTCGGACATCACCTACAACTCCAATCGCGGCAACAGCCCCTACGACAATTGCGTCGGCTGCACCAGCCAGGATCCGACGGTGGCCAACAACGGTATCGGCGGGGTTGGCGGCGCGCCGTTCCCGGGCGACTCCAACTGGTGGGACGCCAACAATTACCGCACCTGGAGCGCACGCAAGGGCGATGTCGCGCGCGCCGTGCTGTACATGGACGTGCGTTACGAGGGCGGTTTCCACGCCAATGGCCAGCCGGAGCCCGACCTGATCGTCACCAACATCCGCAGCCAGATCCAGGGCACCCCGAGCGGCGTGGTCGCCGCCCAGGGCTACATGGGCATCCTCGACACGCTGATCGAATGGCACCAGGCCGATCCGCCCGACGCCCAGGAAGTGCTGCGCAATGAAGTCGTGTTTGGCTTCCAGGGCAATCGCAATCCCTTCATCGATCACCCCGAATGGGTCGCCTGCCTGTGGCAGAACACCTGCGCCCCGGCAACCGTACCCGGTGCACCGACCAGCGTCGTGGCCACCGCGGGCAACACCGAGGTGTCGGTCGCCTTCGCCGCGCCGGCCAGCAACGGCGGCAGCACGATCACCGGCTACACCGCGACCTGCGGCGGCCAGAGCATGAGCGGCAGCGGGTCGCCGATCGTGGTCACTGGCCTGAGCAATGGCGTGGCCGTGACCTGCACCGTGATCGCGAGCAATTCGGTGGGACCGAGCCTGCCGTCAATACCGTCCAACTCGGTCACGCCGGCCGCCACGGTGCCCAACGCGCCGACCGGTGTCGTCGCGACTGCGGGTGATTCCAGCGTCGTGGTCACGTTTACCGCCCCGCTCAACAACGGTGGCAGCGCGATCTTGAGCTACACCGCGACCTGTGGCGCCCAGAGCGGCGGCGGCACTTCTCCGATCACGGTGGGTGGATTGACCAATGGTGTTGCCGTCAGCTGCACGGTCTTCGCCACCAATGCGATCGGCCCGGGAGCGCCTTCCGCGGCGTCGAATACGGTGACGCCAGCTGGCGCGCCGGGCGCGCCGACCGCGGTTGTCGCAACGGCCGGCAATGGTCAGGTCAGCGTCGCCTTCACCGCGCCGGCCAGCAACAATGGCAGCGCCATCATCAGTTACACCGCCGAGTGCGGCGGTCCGGTGTTCACCGGCCCGAACTCACCCATCCTGGTCACCGGCCTGAGCAATGGCGTGGCGGTCAGCTGCACCGTGTTCGCCACCAATGGCGTCAGCAACGGCCCGGCATCGGCACCGTCCAACACGGTGACTCCGGCGACGGTACCGAATGCACCCACGTCGGTAGTGGCGGTCGCGGGCGGTTCGCAAGTCACGGTGAGCTTCGTTGCACCGGGCAACAATGGCGGCAGCGCGATTACCGGCTACACCGCCACCTGCGGCACGCAGAGCGCGAACGGCCCAGGATCGCCGATCGTGGTCAGTGGCCTGAGCAATGGTGTCGCCGTGACTTGCACCGTGGTGGCCACCAACGGGATTGGCGGCAGTGCGCCATCGACGCCATCCAACAGCGTGACGCCAACCGACGCGGTGTTCGCCAACGGCTTTGAGTAACCCAGGCGCACGGCAGCGGAGCAAGCGCCGCTGCCGTGCCCGCTGTCCTTGCTTTCGTAGAGCGGAGCTTGCTCCGCTGCTCTGGCCGTCAACTTCAATGAAGCAGCGGAGCAAGCTCCGCTCCACACAAATACATAGCCGCCGACTACCCGCCCAGCCGTTCGGCACTCACCTGCGCGCTGCGTCCGTCATCGATCACCTCGACGGCGACCGCTATCGGGTGGCAGCAATGCTGGCAGTCCTCGACCCAGGCCTGGGCGCCCAGGGTCAGATCGACGCTGCTCTGATAGGTCTGCCAGCAATACGGACATTCGATCTCGACGGCAGCATCCAGCGGGCGCTGGCGCGGGTCCTGACCCGGCTCGAAGACCGGATCCAGTCCATACCGTGCGTCCACCTCAGCGGCTTCGGCACCCGGCGCGCTGCCCGGCCGTGGCGGGGCAACAGGTCTCACGCTGGCGCTGGGCTTGCGCATCAGAACGGCAATGCCTTGGCGACCGCGAGGTAAATCACCGGAATCGCCAGCAGCAGCGACAACTCGTTGTACCAGCGAAAGAACACCGATCCCGGCAGCGGCAGATTGGCCGCGGCTTTCTTCAAGTAACGCCCGGTGACGATGTAATAGACCATCATCAGCACCACCAAGGTCAGCTTGACGTGCATCCAGGCGCCGCCAATCTTGAAATGCAGCCACAGGATCAGCCCGAACGCCAGGGCGATGCCGAACATGATATGTCCAAATCGATACAGTCGGCGCCCCATCAGCAACAGGCGCTCGCGCACCGCGGCCTGCGCACCGGCCTCGCCGATGTTGACCAGGATGCGCGGCAGATAGAACAACGACGCCATCCAGGCCATCACGAACAGGAGGTGCAGCGTCTTGATCCAGGGGTAGCTCATCGGTGCGCTTTCGGCCGGCTGGGTAGCGCAGACTGCCATGCGATGGGTCGCCGGGGAAGCGCGCTCATGTAGGAGCGACGTGAACGTCGCGACCGCGTGGCCCGAGGCGGCGACGCGCAAACGGTCGCGACGCACGCATCGATCCTGCAACGACTCGCATCAGCGCTCCCGCCGCACCCCCACCGGAATTGCCGCCAGTCGCGCATATTCGCCTTCCTGCAGCAGCGCCGGTCGATCGTGGACCGCCAGCGCAAACGCCGTTGCATCCTGGCCGAAGAAGGGCTCGCCGTGCACGATCAGCGTCGGCACGCCAAACACGCCGGCCGCAATGGCTGCCTCGGTACTGGCCTTCAGGCCTTCCTTCACCGACGGCTGGGTAATCGCCGCGGCGACGTCCGCAATGCCCAGTTCGGCGCCAACCCCGGCCAGTTCGGCCGCGGTCTCACCGCCGTGGCCGTGTGCCCAGATATGTCGAAACACCCGCTGCACCGCGGCAACGCCGCCGCCGGCAGCAACGATCAGGCGCAATGCGGCGAGCGGATTGAACGGGTGGCGCGGCGGGAAGCGCACCGGCACACCGAGTTCCTGGCCGCGCCAGAGCACGTAGCGATAGGTAAACTCGCGCTTGCCGCGAATCTCCGCCGGACCCAGCTGGCCGTGGTGGGACAGCACCGCGCCCAACACGACCGGACGCGGCTCCAGCGGCACATCCGGACGATGCTGCAACAGCCATTCCAGCTGCAGATAGGAAAACGGCGAGATCACATCGAAATACCAAGGCAAGGGGGCCATGGCGCGCTCCACGCAAGTTCGGGGGCCGAAAGCGGACCTTACACCGACCGGCGGCACTCGGCGCATGCCGACAGTCGCGGTGCGTCTGTCGTTCGCTGGCGCTATTGTCGCGGTTTCCCCAATCGACTCGAGCGCTGCGTGATCCGCTCGTTGCTGCTGGCCCTGCTGCGCTTCTACCAGCGCTTCATCAGCCCCTTGCTCGGCCAGCGCTGCCGCTTCTATCCCAGCTGCTCGCGTTACGCCGCGCAAGCCATTGCCAACCACGGCGCCGCACGCGGCAGCTACATGGCGGTGTGTCGCCTGGCCCGCTGTCATCCCGGCTGCGAGGGCGGCCACGATCCAGTGCCGCTGGTGTTCAGCTGGCGGCCGTGGCGGCGGGGAAGTAGTGAATAGTGAGTGGTGAATAGTGAGTAAAAACGGGCCCAAACGACCCTCTCACGTACGCCGGCTCTTACTTACTACTCACTATTCACTGCTCACTGCTACATCGGCACCAACACCATCGGCACCGGCCCGAAGCGCGGCTGCGGCAGGTAATGGTCGATCAGCAGAAAGGCGAACAACGCCGCCAGATACCAGATCGAGTAGTGAAAGGTCTTCAGCGCGAACAGCTCATCCGGGGGATTCATCAGACGGATGGCGTAGTAGAGAAAGCCGCCGCCGAGCACCAGCGCACCGCCGAGGTAAAAGAAGCTCGACATGCCGGTCAGGTACGGCAACAGCGTCACCATCACCAGGACCACGGTGTAGGCAAGGATGTGCCAGCGCGTCACGGTGACGCCGTGGGTGATCGGCAACATCGGAATCGACACTTTTTCGTAGTCGGCGCGGCGAAAGATCGCCAATGCCCAGAAGTGCGGCGGCGTCCAGATGAAGATGATCAGGAACAGCAGCAGCGCATAGGGATCGAGCGTACCGGTGACCGCGGTCCAGCCGAGTACCGGTGGCGCGGCGCCGGCGGCACCGCCGATGACGATGTTCTGCGGCGTCGCCCGCTTCAGGAACAGCGTGTAGATCACGGCATAGCCGATCAATGAGCCGAAGGTCAGCACGGCCGTCAGCACGTTGATCCACACGGACAGCATGAGCATGCTCAGCGCCGCCAGCACCAGCGCGAAGGCCAGTGCCTGCTTCTCGGTCAAGCGACCGCGCGGCAGTGGCCGGTACATGGTGCGCGCCATCTGCGCGTCGACGCGTGCGTCGAGAATCTGGTTGATGGCGGCAGCACCAGATGCCGCCAGCCAGATGCCGATGCTGCCGACGATCAGCACGCGCCAACCGGGCAGCTCCGGCGTTGCCAGGAACATGCCCACCACCGCGGTGAACACGATCAGCGCCACGACACGGGGCTTGGTCAGCGCCCAGAAGTCGGTCATCGTCTCGACCCAGGGATTCATTTGCCCAATGTGCTCCAGCGCAGCAGGTGGGCCACGTCCTTGCGCACGTCGGTGGGGTCGGCATCGGGCCGGTAGCGCATCATGGCGTTACCGGCGGGATCGACCAGCATTACCGCGCCCTCGGTGAGCGCCAGGCGCGCGGCGACCGCGGATTGCGGTTGCCATTCGGTAAATGGCGTCGGCGGGGTCGCACCGGGTGCCGGCCAGGCGACCATCTGCACGCGGTCCATCTCCTTGCCCTGGGCTTCGCGAATATTGCCCAGCAGCGCGATGCGCCGCTCACATCCGGCGTCGCAACCAGCAGGAATGCGGACCAACACACTCCAACGGTGGCCGTCGGCGAATACGCCCGCGGTCTGGGCATCGTCGGCCAGGGCAATCACCGGCTCGATCAGCTCGCCGCGGTTGCGGGTGGATTGCGGCTCCCAGTGAAACCAGCGCGTCTGCAGCAGCAGCGCGAGCAGCGCTGGCAGCAGGAATGCCGCCACGATCATCAACAGTTGTAGTCGTCGTCGGTTCATCAACAAGGCCAAAGTCAACCAGCACGCGCGGTGCGCCAGGCACGCCAGGCGAGCACGCAATAAATGATCAGCACGGTCAGTGACAGACCGAACCACTGCAGCGCATAGCCGCGGTGACGCTCCGGAGGAAGCATTTGCGCACGAATGGACTGCGCACGCGGCGCATTTCGATCTTCAAGCACCAAGTCTAGCAGCGGCAGCCCGAGGCGACGCTCGATCTCGGCCATCTCGATGCGCGTCACCAGCAGCGGCCATTCAGTCGCCAACGCCGCGCCCAGTTGCATGCCAGCCCCCGGGGGATCCAGCAATACCCCGGTCAATTGCTGCGGTCCGCTCGGCAGCACCGCGCGCGGCGCGGCTTGCGCGCGATCCGGCCAGGGCAGCCAGCCGCGGTCGATCAGCACGGCGGGTCGTCCGGCGGCGCGCTGCAAGGGCACATAGACACGTACACCCGGCTGTCCGTCGCGCAACTGGTTGTCGAGCAGGATCTGACGGTCGGCGCGCAACTCGCCGATCACACGGACGGCACGAAAGCGCGGATCGACCGATCCGGTTTCCAGTTCGGTCAACTCGACCAACGGTGCATGCGCGGCAAGCTCGATGCCATCCAGCAAGGCCTGTTTGGCCCGCGCGCGGTCCAGTTGCCACCATCCCATGCGCGCCAGCCCAAGCGCACACAGCAACGCCAGTAGACCGAAGGCTATCCACTTGAATCTGGCTGTACCGCTCAGCATCCGCGTTCCATGGTGTTTACCGTCCATTGTCGACGGCTTGCGTAGACTAGCGCCTGCTTCGTCTTCCGCCCGTTGAGAGGCGCCTTCATGATCAAACTCGGGATCGTGTTGTTTCTGATCTTCATCGTCTACAACCTGGGCGCCGGCTGCTACTACATGCTGACCGATCACGGCCAGACCGACCGTGTGGTGCGCTCGCTGTCCTGGCGTATCGGCCTGTCGATACTGCTGTTTGGACTGATCGCACTGGGCATCTATTCCGGCGTGATCGAACCCAATACGGTGATGCGTCACGGTAGCTGACGGGGAGAGTTGCAGCTCGCGTGAGTGTTCCGACAAGGGCATTGGCGACCTGCAGGCGCGATCTTCGGATCGCGATCACCCGATTCGTCGCACAACCGGTCGCGACGCGCCCGTCGCTCTTGTCGAACTGACCGTAGGTCGTTGAAAGCAGGTCACGTTGTCTGCGCAGCAGACGACGTGACTCTCAGCCATGTCAGCTAGGCCGCCACGCGACCAAGGTGACCTACGTCCTCCCACACCGCTTCGGTGCGCAAACCAGGCATCGGCAGGCGGCGAGAATTCCTGCACCAGCCTGCTGCTGTTCGACAAGCTGCGCGGCGGACGATGATCAAGCCTCGGGCGCGGGCCCTGCACACCTCATCCCGACGCCCGGCTCCCGCAAACGACGACGGCCCCGCGAACGGGGCCGTCGAGATCTCACCATGTACGGCCTGGATCAGGCTTTGCCGGGTGCCGGACGGGCAGCCGCCGGGGCCTGCACACGCATGGTCGGCTGCGGACCACCGCCAACGCGGGCACCGGTCGCGAAGTAGTCGTGCAGGTCATGCGCGAATTCGTCGAACTGGCCGAGCGTCACGCGATTGGCGCGGACGAAGAAGTTGTAAGCCAACACCGACGGGATGGCGACGCCGAGGCCGATACAGGTCATGATCAGCGCCTCACCGACCGGACCGGCAACCACGTCGAGCGATGCCTGACCGGAGGCACCGATCTTGATCAGCGCGTTGTAGATGCCCCACACCGTGCCGAACAGACCGACGAACGGCGCGGTGGAACCCACCGAGGCCAGCCAGGTCAAACCATTTTCGAGCTTGGCGCTCTCACGGCTGACGGCCTGACGCAGTGCGCGATCGATGAACTCGCTGCGATTCAGTGCTTCGACGAGGCGGCTGCCTTCGTTCTTGGCGTGGTGAGCTGCGGCATTGGCGCATTCCAGCGCAATCTTCGAGAACGGCTCGTTCGCGGGTTGCGATTCCATTGCACGGATCGCTTCCTGGGGATTCGTCGTCTGCCAGAAGGTCTCGATCACCTTGTGGGCGCGCGAGCGAACCGCGAAATTGCGCATCGACGCCGTGAAGATGAAGTAGAGAGTTCCCGCCATCATGATCGCCACCACCGTGAACACGAACTTGGCGACGTAATCCGACGCACTCCACAGGTGCATAAAACCCATTTGTTCCATGACCAAGCCTCGTTTGATCTGAGTCGAACCCCGACGCAGGAGGCGTCGCGGAGCGCGCTATCCTACACAGGATGCGGCACTCCCTTCTAGTGGGCAAATCGATGCCAACACGATGATTCAGGCACTCTCTACGCAAAATATTTCGACACCTGTACTCAGCGTCAACTTGAACAAGGTTGCACTGCTGCGCAACTCGCGCGGTGGCGTACTGCCCGACCCGCTGCAGGCAGCGCGGGTGGCGATCGACGCCGGCTGCGGCGGCATCACCCTGCACCCACGTCCGGACCTGCGTCACGCGCGTCCGCAGGATGCGCGTGCGATGCGCGCGCTGTGCCGCAACGTTGAGTTGAACCTCGAAGGCAATCCTTATGCCGGCGCCGGTGATCGCTATCCCGGCTTTGTGCCCTTGCTGCTGGAATGTCGGCCCGAGCAGGCCACGCTGGTGCCGGATGGCGACGCGCAGCTGACGTCCGATCACGGCTGGGATCTGGTCACGGAGGCGGGGCGACTGCGTCCGTTGATTGCGCAACTGCGCGACGCCGGCATGCGTGTCAGCCTGTTCATGGATGTCGACTCACCCGATATCGAACGTGCTGCCGAACTCGGCGCCGACCGCATCGAGATCTACACCGGGCCCTATGCCCACGCGCATGCATTCGGCGATGCGGGCGCGGCGCTCGACGCCTGCGCCCGCACGGCCGAACGCGCCCATGCGGTTGGCCTCAAGGTCAACGCCGGTCACGACCTCGATCAACACAACCTCGGGCCGCTGCTTCGCCACGTGCCATCAATCAGCGAAGTCTCGATCGGCCACGCGCTGATCAACGATGCGCTGTACGACGGCCTGGATCTGACCGTGCGCCGATATCTTCAGGCGATCTCCGCGGCCGCCTGAGCGGGGGTGGCCGTTTCGGCCGCCCCCCGGCAGTGCGTTTGGCCGCGCAACGTGCATTCGGACGTAGGTCACGTTGGCCGCGTAGCGGCCTACGTGACACCGCTGAGAGTCACGTAGTCTGCTGCGCAGACAACGTGACCTACTTTCAAGGCAGCACCGGCTCCAACAGTCGATCCTAGTCGAGCCCGACGCGCGCCACGCCGGCACGCTTGCCCATCGCCATCAGGCTGGCAACGGTCTCGAAGCGCACGTCTTCGGCTGCGCTGATGCGAAATTCGGCCTGCTCTTTTGCCGGCATCCGGCCGGCTATCTGCAGACGGGATGCGAGCATCGACTCGGACATCAGTTCGCCATCCAGGGTCAGGCGCACCTGGTTGCCGATCGCCTCGACGGTGATCTCGTGACGCGCCGGGATGGTGGCCGGATCCGGGCCGGGCGCTTGATTCGGCAGTGGCAGTTTGTGCGACATCAGCGGCGCGGCGATCATGAAGATGATCAGCAACACCAGCATCACATCGATCAACGGGGTCGTATTCAGATCCACCATCGGCGCAGCGGCTTCTCGCACCATGTCTCGCTCCGGCTCGCGACGCAAGAATGCGTCGGCACCAGCGTACTCCGGCGCACGGCCGGACTGGCGCCGCTGCGCATCGGGCATTTACCGGGTGTTAGCGAATGCGCCGGCGCAGCCCGGCGCGCGCCCCGGGAGCTTGCGGCGACACCGAACCGGTGAATTGCTGTGCGATACATCGGCCTGCCGCAACCCGTAGCGGCCGGTGGAGCCCTTGCGCTTGTCGCGTGGCGGGGTCGGAAAACAACAACGCCGGGCGTTGCCCGGCGTCGTGATTCTGCAATGGCTTTCAGATCAACCCGGCGGCGGTCCCGATCCGTCACCGCCCGAAGGCGTGGCGAGGTTGTCGAAGCCGATGCGCTCGACGCGCGAGCGCTTGGCCGCGGCCAGAATGCTGGCCAGCGCGCTGTAGGGGATGGTCTCGTCGGCCTCCAGCTTGTACTCGGGCTGATCGTCCTTGACCTTCTTGCCAACTTCGCGGAATTCGGTGAACAACATCTCCTGGCTCACCGGTTCGTTGTTCAAACGGATTTCGACGGCGCCACCGAGGTCGCGCAGTTCCAGTCGCTTCTGTTCGATCTTGCTCTTGTCGGCTGGATCGGTCGACTGCTGCGGCAGGTTGATGCGCACTTTGTGCGCCAGCAACGGTGCGGTGATCATGAAGATGATCAACAGCACCAGCATCACGTCGACCAGCGGCGTGGTGTTGATATCGACCATCGGCGAACTGCCCGCTCCGCCGCCACTTGGACCCGTACTCATTCCCATGTTTGCAATCTCCTGCGCGAGTGCGGCTTATTCGCCGGGCGCGGTGACAAAACCAATCTTGCTGATGCCCTTGCGCTTGGCCAGATCGAGCGCGTTGCGAATGTGCTTGTACTGCACGCTGCGGTCGCCGCGAATCTTGATTTCCGGCTGCGGCTTCTTCGCGGCTTCAATCGCCAGACGCGACTCCAGACCGTCGAGGCCGATGGGATCGTCGACCCAGTAGTACTGCACCAGACCGTTGCCCTTGTCCTGGACATTCAGCGTGATCGCGCGCTCCTCGGTCGAATCCGGCTCATTCGGAGCCTCCGGGATCGAAATCGGCACCTTGTTCTGCATCAACGGGGCCGTGATCATGAAGATGATCAACAGCACCAACATGACGTCCACCAGCGGCGTCGTGTTGATGTCGGTCATCGGACTGGCGTTTTGCTGGCCGCCACCGCCGGTACTCATTCCCATCTTGCTATTCCTTGCTGGGCGACCATCGAAGTGGCCGCACTTTGGCGATGACGATCAGCCCTGGCTCGGCATGTGCTGCTTGGTGCCATAGCGTTGGCCGCGCACACGGTTGCCGGTTGCGAAGTAATCCAGCAGATCGTGCGCAAAGGTCGCAAAGCGCGCGTTCATTTCCTTGTTGCTGCGGACAAAGTAGTTGTACGCCAGCACGCTGGGAATGGCGACGCCCAGACCGATGCAAGTCATGATCAGCGCCTCGCCGACCGGACCCGCGACCACATCGAGCGTAGCCTCACCCGAGGCGCCAATGCGGATCAGGGCGTGATAGATGCCCCACACCGTTCCGAACAGGCCGACGAAGGGTGCGGTCGACCCGACCGATGCCAGCATGGTCAGTCCTGATTCCAGACGGCCGGCCTCACGATCCACACCGCTGCGCACCGCGCGATCGATGAACTCGTGACGGCTGAGCGCCTCCGCCATGCGTCCACCCAGCGCATCGGAATGGTGTTCGGCGGCAAATGCAGCGTCCAGCGCGATCTTGCTGAAGGGTTCGTATTCCGGCTCCGCCTTCAGCTGGTCGATCGCATCGCGCGGCGAGCGGGCGTCCCAGAAGGTATCCATCACGCGCTGGTAGCGCATGCGCACCGACACCAGACGCAACAGGTTGTAGAGAATGTAGAACCACACCAGCACGCTCATCACGGCGAGCACCGCGCCGGCGACCATGCCGACCATGTCGGCGTTGTCGAGCAGATGCGAAAAACCCATCTTGCTCAGTGCCAGGGAGTCGGTGTTGCCCATCATCAGATCCAGGCGATCCATGCCCGGCAGCAGTGCGGACGACACGTCCAGACTCTGCCCGGCATCACCGGGAAGCATCATGCTGGGGTCGGTCGACGCCACGGCACCGGGATGGGGGGCGGCCGGGGGGCGGCGGGCCGCGGGGGTCGTGGCGGGGGGGGCGTCGGGCGCGGGCGCGGCGGGTCCGCCGCAATTTCAGGAGTATTGGGAACTTGATCCTGCATGACCGCTAACCTCAATCCGCAAGCGTGAATCGAACCGGGACCAACGCCCAGCCCGCAAATGACGCGCCGTCGCGCACGCCCGCATTGAAGCGCCAGTTGCGCGCTGCCTGCATGGCCGAGCGATCGAATTCGCGATGTCCGCTGGACTTCTCGACCTCGATCTTCTCCGGGCGGCCATCGGCGCTGACCAGAATGCGCAGCATGACTTCGCCCTGGACGCCACGACGCAGCATGGCCGGCGGATAGCGCGGCGGACGTGCCCGCATCATCGACATGTCGACCGACGGCGCAACCTCGCGCGGACCATCGCCACGATCCGGCGCCGGTGGTGCCGGCGGCGCGATGGCAATGCCCTCCGGGTTGTCGGTGATCACGTCAGCGACTTCCGGTGGCGGCTCCGGCGGCGGATTGTCCGGCAACGGTTCCGGCTTCTTGATCTCAAGCTTGATGATCTTCGGCGGTTCCGGCGGCGGCGGCGGCGGCGGCGGCGGTGGTGGTGGGGGGCGGCGGTGGCGGCTCCAGGAACACCACTTCGATGATGTTTTCCTGAGGCTTTTGCAGCCCGGTGGGCGCGCTGGCGGGGAGCAGAAGCAGCCCGACCAGGACCGAATGAACGGTCAACGTCACAGCGATTGCCGTGACGCGCCGGAAGTTGAGACCTTTGGGTCTCTGGGAGTGAGCGTTAGCAGCCATCAGCGTGCTGTCAAATTTGGATTCAAGGTTGTCATGCGCTGGAATCCGCGTCTCCTGCACTCAACTGCCAGGGCCATCTGCGGAAGCCTCCCCAAAGTCGGGCGAAGCTACACCACTGATTTGCGAGCCACAAGGCAGAAGCAGCAGAAGTCGCGATTCAACGTCCCAAAGATTTGAGCGCTTGCGTCGCGTTCTTCGCCGAATCAGGGTAACCCTGAGCCTTCTGGAACGCTGCAACCGCGGCTGCTTCATTGTTGCTGTCGAGCTCGGCAATGCCCAACTGATAGTACGCGTTTCCGAGTTGGCGAAGATTGCCTTTCTGGATCGCCGCTGTAAATGCCGCGCGTGCCTCCTGCGGCTTTTCCTGGTCGAGCAATACCTGACCAGCATACAGATCTGCGGTGCCGTCAGCCGGCGACAGCGCAGCAGCCTTGCGGAAGGCATCCAGCGCCGTCACCAGTTCCTCGGAATCATAATAGGCTTCACCGATCTGCAGGAAGCGATCTTTGGTCTCCTTGACGATACCTTTGCTGATACCTTCGCTCAACAGCGCAGCGGCTTCCTTGGGCCGATCCAGCTCGCGGTAGCCGGCATACAGATTGATGTAGAGATTTTCCTTGTCCAGCTTCCCCGCAGCGCGCATCGCTTCGAGCATGGCCACCGCTTCCTTCGCCTTGCCAGCGTCCAGCAGCAGCGCCGACAGGAAGTTGCTGAACTCGGCGTCGTCCGGATTCTCCGCCAGTACGGTCTTGCCGAAGGCAATCGCCTCGTCGGTGCGCTCCAGCGACAACAGGCTGTTCGCCTTCATCTGCTGCCAGGCGCGCTCGGGCTTGTCGCCGGTGGCAAAGGCCTTGTCGAGGTACACCAGGGCCTGTTCGAACTGATCCTGATCGAAGTAGTTCTTCGCCTGCAGCGCCCAGTTGCGCCCGGTGATCGTCTCGGCGTCCTTCAACCAGTCATCGAAGGCGGCAATCGACTCCGGAAACTGGTCGTTCATGTGGTACAGCTCGGCCAGCGTCAGCTTGAGCTGGAAGTGCTCCTCATTCGGCAGCGAATCGGTCGCGACGGCGATCTTGAACTGCTCGATGCCGGTGATCAGGTCATCCTGGTTGTAGGCGATGAAACCGCGCAGCTGGGCGATCTTGCCCTTCTCGTAGGGCGTCGCCTTGGGCGTGTCGAGCTTGGCGAGGCCGGCGAGCGCCTCCTCGTACTGATCGGCCTCGTACAGATCGGCGATCTTGCCGAAGGCCTTGACGAATTTCTGGCTCGACTGGGTCGGCTTGTCGACGCGCCCGGTCTTGCTGACCGAGGCTTTCTCGTCTTTCTTCTTGTCGCGGGCGGCATCGACCGGCGCAACGCTCAGTGCCAGCGCGGCACCCAACATCAAAGCAGCAATCAGGCGAAACTTGAACATGCACTTCTCCCCAAGTCCAATCCAGCAGCGACTGCGACGCCCGCAAGCATGCAACAACGCGACGCCCCCGCGGTTAAAACAAAATCAGCGACTCTTGCCGCGTTCGACCGGCAACTGGTCCGACATCCAGGCGGCAATGCCACCCTTCAAGCTGTAAACCTTGGCGTGTCCCGCCTTGAGCAGTCGATCGGCCACCTCACCCGAAGTGATGCCGCTCTGGCAGTAGAGCAGCACGGTGCCCTCCTTTGAACTTGCTGATCTCCTTGGCCGAGGGATCGACCTGGGAGGGTGTCAGGTGCCGTGCACCGCGGATGTGACCCTTGTCGAAATCCGCGCCCGGGCGCAGGTCGATCAGCAAGGTGTTGTCGGAATTGAGCTGCCGGGTGAAATCGAAGATCGACAGATTGATCGTGCCGCGCGCCCGGTTGCGCAATTCGAGCGCCGCCAGAGCCAGCAGCAGGACCACGGCCAGCGTCCACAAGATCGGGTGGTTGGCGACGAACTCGAGGAAACGCGACATCGGGCACGTACGCCAGGGGCAGCTGAGGGGCGCGGATTATGGCGTGCGATCGAGTGGTCGCCAAGGCGGCAAGTGTGCCTAATCAGGCGTCGATGTCGGGAATCAGCCAACTTTCGAGGTGCGCGATCATGTCCTTCAGCTTGAGCTTACGTTTTTTCATGCGCTTGATGGCGAGCTCGTCGAGGCCCGGACCGGCCTGAACCCTGGCGATCAGCAGGTCCAGATCGCGGTGCTCGAGGCGCAGTTCGGCAAGTTGACGCGCAATCTCGGCGGAGTCCTGCATGGGCGGCATCGGTGTCCGGGGCGGCGGCAGGTTGGTTGTTGGTTGTGGTTGGGTTTTGGGGGGGTGGGGGGGGTGGGGTGTGGCGGGTGGCTGGCGGCGGGGGGGCCGCCCAGCTGTCCCTCGCGCCGCTGTGCGCTTGCAACCACAACCCGCCCACATCCGCCGCCCACCATCGCGCCCGCTCGTCTACAATTCGCGCCCCCTTGGGTCGGTCGCCGCCATGACTATCGCCGCGCTCTCCGTCAATCAACAGAAACTGGTCAAGCGCATGCGCCACCAGATCGGCCAGGCCATCGCCGATTTCAACATGATCGAGGACGGCGACAAGGTCATGGTCTGCCTGTCCGGCGGCAAGGATTCCTATGCCCTGCTGGACATGCTGCTGGAACTTCGACGCAAGGCGCCGGTGAGCTTCGAACTGGTTGCGGTGCACCTGGATCAGAAGCAGCCGGACTATCCGCCCGAGGTGCTGCCGAACTATCTGGCGACACTCGACATTCCGTTCGTCGTGCTGGAGCAGGACACCTACAGCGTGGTCGCTCGCGTGGTGCCGGCGGGCAAGACGATGTGCGGACTGTGCTCACGCCTGCGCCGGGGCGCGCTGTATCGCTACGCCGAGGACAACGGCATCACCAGGATCGCACTCGGTCATCATCGCGACGACATCGTCGAAACGCTGTTCCTGAACCTGTTCCACGGCAGCAAGATATCGGCGATGCCGCCGAAGCTGGTCAGCGACAACGGCCAGCACGTGGTGATCCGCCCGCTGGCCTACGTGGCCGAGGATGACCTGCTGGCGTATTCCAGCCTCAAGGGATTTCCGATCATCCCGTGCAATCTTTGCGGCTCCCAGGAAACCCTGCAGCGCAAGGTCATCAAGGACATGCTGGCCGGCTGGGAGCGCGCGCATCCGGGCCGCATCGACAACATCTTCAGGAGTCTGATGAATATTCGACCCTCGCAGCTGGCCGATCGCCAGCTGTTCGACTTTGCTTCGCTCGGCCAGCGCGCCCCGACGCGCGCCGACTCCCATGCCTGGCTTGCCGGTACTACCATCGAGAGTGGATCGCCCCATGTGGTTTAAGAATCTGTCGTTGATGCGCCTGCCAGCGGACTTCACGCTGGCAGCCGAGCCCTTCGAAAGTGCGCTGGCCGAGCACCCGCTGCGCAGTCCCGGTCCGCTGGAAATGGAGACGCGCGGATTCCTGACGCCGTTCACGCGCGAGGAAGCCGCGTTGTCGCACGGCAGCCAGGACGCACTGTTGTTCTGTCTGGGACAGGAGTCGCGCATGCTGCCGTCCTCGGTGCTGCGCGATGCCGTCGACGCGCGCATCCAGGAGCACGAGGCCAAGACCGGACGCAAGCCGGGCAAGCGCCTGCGCAATGATTTTCGCGAAGCAGCGCTCGGAGAACTGTTGCCGCGTGCCTTCATCAAGCGCTCGCGCGTCGGCGCCTACTGGGACGGCCCGTCGCGCCTGCTGGTTGTCGACAGCAGCAGCGATCGCAACACCGAGGCGGTGACCACGGCGGTGCGCGAAGCCATCGGCAGCTTTCCGGCGCGGCCGCTGGCGAGCGAGGCCTCGCTGACGCTGTTGCTCAGCGAATGGCTGATCTCAGGCGAGTTGCCGGCCGGCTTCGAACTCGGCGATGAATGCGAACTCAAGGATCCCAGCGATCAGACGTCGGTGGTGCGCTGCCGGCACCACGATCTGACCGCCGAGGAGATCCGCGAACACGCTCGCACCGGCAAGCAGGTGACGCAACTCGGACTGATCTACGACGGGCGCATCGGCTTCGTGCTGGATGCCAAGCTCAAACTGCGCAAGCTCAGCTTTCTGGACATCGTTGCCGACAAGCTGGATGCCCAGGATGGCGCCGATCCGGACCAGATCATCGATGCCGAGTTCGTGCTGATGAGCCTGGAGTTGCGCCGCTGTTTGCGCGCCTCGACGAGATCCTGCGCTTTGTCGACTAGCCCGATCGGCGCCGCGCCATGAGTGGACGCTTGCTGATCCGGCGTGAGCGCGTTGCGCGGGCGCTGCCGGAGTTGCCGCAGCTGGTGTCGGGCTGGCCGCTGCGGGTCGAGCGACCGGCGAAGGGGAATCGACTGCGGATATCGGTCGAGACCGGCTACGCGCGCCTGATCTGGCCGCAGCGGGTCACCGCCGCCGCAGCTGCGGCCTTCTTCGAGGAGCACCGGGCGTGGCTGGAGCAGACCGTGCGCGTCTATCGCCAGGCCGACGACCGGGCCACAGCCGATCTCGCACTGGACCCGCGCTGGCCCGGGGCGCGTGCCTGGTTTGGGCAACTGCTGCCGATTCACTTCGAGCCGGGCCCGGCGCGCCTCGACATCGACACCCACGCGCTGCGCTGCCGCGTCCCGCGCGGCGAAGGGGCGGCGGCCAAGGCGGCACAACGACTGATGATCACCGGCCTCGCCGATGCACTGGCGATGCGCTCGCGGGTGTGGCTGCGCGAGTACGAGCCGCTGGTCGGCGAGCGTTGCCAGGCGTTGCGCATCCGGCCGATGCGCAGCCTGTGGGGCAGCCTGTCGCCGAACGGCGCGATCGCGCTGAATCTGGCGCTGGCCTTCGCCGACGAATCGCTGGCCGAGTACGTGCTGGTGCACGAGATGGCGCATTTCGTCGAGCGCGACCACAGCTCGCGTTTCTGGGCAGTGGTCGCGCAGCTCTATCCCGACTACAACCAGCGCCGCCAGGAACTCAATCGCGAACACCGCTATCTGCAGGCGCTGCTGCGGCGGTTTGTGCCGGGACGCCGGTGCCGCTGCGCGTCGCTGAATTTGCGGCGGCGCTGGGGCAAAGGCATTCGCCTGAGCGTGCGCGCCATGGTGCTTGCCGGAATGCCCATCAAGAGCTGTAGGAGCGCGCTTGGCGCGACGCTCAAGCTCATCAATCAAAGAACCCGCAAGCTGCTCTCAAGAAACGCCGCCACCGCCGCCGCCACCGGCGCCGGGTTTTCCAGATGCAGATGGTGGCCGCCGGACAGTCGCAACAGCTGCTGCGGACCCAGCGCGGCGAGGCGGCGTTCGGCATCGGCGCCGCTCAGATAGGGCGTCGCCGGCTCGGCGAACAGCGCCAGCGTCGGCGCCGTGATCGCCTCCAGGATCGACAGGTACTGCGCTTCGGTGCCGCGGATCGGCGTCGGCAGGGTCTGTCGCGGATCGGAACGCCAGACATAGCCGCCGGGCGCGGGCATCAGCGCGCGTTCGATCAGGGCGTCGGCAGCCGCCGCGCTCAGGCCGTTGGCCTGCATGCGCGCACGCCGCGCGCGATCGCGGTCCGGATGCATCTTCAGCTGTTTGTCGTGCAACGCCAGACGCGCATCGACGGCGCGTCGCAAGTCGGCGGCGCACGCTTGTGCCGGTCGCGCCAGCGGTCCGAGCGCCTCGATCAGCACCAGCCGTCGAATTCGCTCCGGGTAGGCGCCAGCGACCAGGGTGGCGATGGCCCCTCCCATCGAATGACCGATCAGGTCGAACTGCTGCAGACCCAGCGCCTGCGCCAGTCCGAGCACATCGCTGACGTAGTCGACGAAGTGGTACCAGGTTCCGGGTGGCCGGTGGCCGCTGCGACCGTGTCCGGGCAGGTCTGGCACCCACAGGCGACGACCGGGCAGCAGGCGCGCCAGCGGCGCGAAGCTGCCGGCATTGTCCAGCCAGCCATGCAGCAGCAGCGCCGGCGGGGCATCGACCTCGCCCCAGGCGAGGCCCGCCCAGGTCTGTGCGCCGACCGCCAGTTGCCATTCTTCGGCATCCGCGAACAGGCTCATCGCTTGACGCCCTTGAGCCAGTCCTGCGCAGCATGAACCGCGTCCACCCGTGCCAGTCGTGCGCTGATTTCGCTGGCGCCGGATGTGGCTGGCGACCATCCGGAGAGCTGTCTGCCGATCAATTGCGCAATCGTTTCCACGTGATCCGGCCGATGGTTCAGGGCCGGGATGTAGCTCAGTCGCTCACCCCCGGCATGCACGAAAGCCTCGGCGTTCTGGCCGGCGATTTCCTCCAGGGTTTCCAGGCAGTCGATCGCAAAGCCCGGGCACATGACGTCGACGCGGCGCACGCCCGAGCGCGCCCACGCGACCAGGGTCTGGTCGGTGTAGGGCTGCAGCCAGGGCTCGCGACCGACGCGCGACTGGAAGCTCACGTGGAGTTCCTGTTCGCCCAGACCCAGCGTCTCGCGCAGCAGCCGCGCGGTCACCTGACATTGGCAATAGTAGGGATCGCCGTTGACCAGATAGCGCCCGGGAATACCGTGGAAGCTGAGCAACAGGCGTTCGCTGCGTCCATGCGCCTGCCAATGCTCGCGGACACTGGCGGCGAGCGCCTGCACATAACCCGGCTCGCGGTAGTACTCGGTGACGAAACGCAGTTCGGGAATCCAGCGCCAGCGCTGCAATTGGCGACTGACGGCGTCGAAAACCGAGGCCGTGGTGCTGCCCGAATATTGCGGATACAGCGGCACCACCAGCAATCGGCGCATGCCGCGGGCACGCAGCTCCTCGAGTACCGCGGCAAGGTTCGGGTTGCCGTAACTCATCGCCAGCTTGACCGTTGGCGCATCCGCGCCCAGCGTGTTGTCGAGCCGCGCCTGCACCGCGTCGGTCAGGGCCTGACTGCCGAACAGCAGCGGCGAGCCCCGCTCGGTCCAGACCGTGGCATAGGCGCGCGCCGAGCGCGCTGGCCGGATGCGCAGGATGACGCCGTGCAAGATCAGCCACCACAGCCAGCGGGGCGTCTCGACCACCCGCGGGTCGGCCAGAAATTCCGCCAGGTAGCGCCGCAGCGCCGGCGCCGTGGGCGCATCCGGAGTACCGAGATTGACCAGGACCACGGCGGTGAGCGGCGCCTGCCGGTGTCCCTCGTGTTCGCTGCTGCCGATGAACGTCATGGCGCTGCCTGCATCTGAAACGAAGCGCGCAAGCATGCGCGAATCGATGGTGTTGCGGCAGTCAACGTCCGCTCTCGCCAGGCATGCCGGATGGCCTGGAAGCGCGCCACACAAGGCCTGTTCAGTAGCGGGCGCTGCTGTTAGAATCGGGCGCAGAGCTGTCGTAGTGACGATTCAGACAATAAGAAAAATGCACATTCGAAGCGCTCTAATGGCGAGTCTCGTTGCTGCTGGCCTGCTGGTCGGCGTAGCTGCGCCTGCCGCCACCGGCTTTGTGGTCAACTCGGACGACCTTGGCGTTCGCGATTTTGACTCGCTGCACCGCGTTGAGCTCTCGACCGGCCAGGCGATCAAGGTCGGCGCTGTTCGCGTCAACGAGAACGCCGCTCCGTTCGCAGATGTCGAAGGCCTCGCGATGAGTCGCGAAGGCAATCTGTATGGCATCGACGACGCCAGCAAGACCCTGCTGCGCATCGATCTGCAGAGTGGTCAGGCCGTCGCGGTGGATGGTCGTGAGGGCAACACCGGCCTGCCACGCACCTCCAATTTCGATTTCGGGCTGACTTTCGACTGTGGCGGCAAGCTGTTCGCCAGCTCGGACAGTCGCCGCAGTCTGTACCGCCTGGATCCGGGCACTGGCGTGGCCACGCTGGTGGGCAGCGAGGGTTCGCTCGGCGCGCAGATCACCGGCATGGCCGCCCGCTATGACGGCGTCTACGGCATCGGCTCGAGTGGTGATGAAAATCTCTACCGGATCGACACCGACACCGGTCGCGCCAGTCTGATCGGCGCGCTCGGCGCGGGATTGCAGTTCACCGATGGCGGTCTGGACTTCGATGCCGCCGGCCAGCTGTGGGGCGTGGCCGACATGACCGGCACCAGCATCAACGGTGACCCGAGCGTGCTGTTCCGCATCGATCCTGCCACCGGCGACGCAACTCGCGTCGCCACGACGCTGACCGGGGCCGAGAGTCTGGCGATCAGCATGCCGATCTGCGCCGCGCCGGAAGGCGAGCCGCTTCCTCCGGCTATTCCGACCCTGGATCGTGGCGGTCTGGCATTGCTCGGCGTGCTGATGACGCTGATGGCGCTGGTGGCGTTGCGCCCGACCCGCCCCTGAGCGCGCACGCGCTCGTTCATCGCGGTCTAAGTCGCTGTGCGGCATGCTCCGCTGGCATTCGCTGCGGGCGTACGTGTGTCTTCAGCGTATTCGCCCGAGTCCGCAAACGCCGATGATCGCCGCACAGGAGTTGCACCGATGCCCCTCGCCTTGACGAAATTTCTCGGATCGCTGCTCGCCACGCTGGCCGCGCCCGCGCTGGTGCCGACCCCGGCATATGCCGGAGCAAGGAACAGAAACGCGCGCTGACCGCGCTGCAGGTGCTCAAGGAGGTGCAATCGACTCCGGACAGCGAAATCCCGCATCGCTGCTGTCGAAGGCCTACGCCATCGCCGTGATTCCCGAGGTCGTCAAGATCGGCCTGGTCGTCGGTGGACGTCGTGGCAAGGGCTTGATCTCGGTGCGCCAGGCCGATGGCACCTGGTCGAATCCGGCGTATATCGCCATCACCGGCGGCAGTTTCGGATTCCAGGCTGGCGTGCAATCCGCCGACCTCATCCTGGTGTTCCGCACGCCGCGCGGCGTCGACAATCTGGTTTCCGGCAAGTTCACGCTCGGTGCCGATGCCTCGGTCGCGGCAGGCCCGGTCGGGCGCCAGGCATCGGCAGCCACCGACGGCGAACTCAAGGCGGAAATTCTCACCTATGCGCGGGCTCGCGGCCTGTTCGCCGGCGTGGCGCTGGATGGCTCGGTACTGTCGCTGGACTACGATGCCATCGAGCGCGTCTATGGCTCCGGCATTTCACCGCGTGCGCTGTTTGAAGGTCGCGTGCGCGGCGCCCCCGGTTTCATCGTCGACTTCAAGGATCAACTGGAAGAGCAGACTTCGCGCTAGCGCGCTGTCATCCGCGGTCCACCTGCGAGCGTTATGCTCGCGAATCGAGTCAATCTGGAGCAGTCCATGGGTAGCATGAGCATCGGCCATTGGGTCATCGTTCTGGTCGTCGTGATGCTGTTGTTCGGCACCAAGCGCCTGCGCAACGTCGGCAGCGACCTGGGCGCCGCACTGAAAGGCTTCAAGCAGGGCCTGGCCGAAAGCAATGAGCCCGCCAAGCTGGAGGCCGATCCGAAGCCGGCCACCCCGGTGACGGAGGCTGAGAAAGAGCCGGCACAGAAGAGTTGACCCGACTGTGTTCGACGTCGGCTTCTCGGAACTGGTGATGATCGCGGTCGTCGCCTTGCTGGTGCTGGGTCCTGAACGATTGCCCGGCGCCGCGCGCACCGTGGGTGCGCTGCTGCGCAAGGCGCGACATAGTTTCGAGTCGGTCAAGGCCGAGGTCGAACGCGAGGTCCGCGACGAGGAATTGAAGCGCGTGCTGAAGAGCATGCCGCAGCCAAGCGATGTGCTGCGCAGCGTGACCGAGCCGCTGGAACGCCAGGCCGGCGAGATCAGTACGTCCATCAAGACCGGCGACGATGGCTCCCAGCGCTGACCACGACGAGGGCGGCCAGGGCTTCCTCAGCCACCTGGTGGAGTTGCGCACCCGGTTGCTGCACGCAGTAGCGGGCTGGCTGCTGCTGGCGCTTGCGCTGATGCCCTTCGGCAACCGCCTCTACAGCCTGCTGGCCGATCCCTTCCGGTCGACGTTGCCGGAAGGCGCGCAGATGATCGCCATCGATCCGGCCTCGCCTTTCTTCACGCCGCTGAAGCTCAGCTTCTTCGTCGCGCTGATCATTGCCATGCCCTGGGTGATCTACCAGCTGTGGGCCTTCGTCGCGCCGGGCCTGTACAAGAATGAACAACGCCTGGCGGTGCCGCTGTTGATTTCGAGCACGCTGCTGTTCTATGCCGGCTGCGCATTCGCCTATTTCCTGGTGCTGCCGACGGTATTCGGCTTCATGCAGGCGGTCGCACCCGAAGGCGTCGCGGTGATGACCGACATCAGCCGTTACCTCGATTTCGTGCTGGTGATCTTCCTCGCTTTCGGCGTCACCTTCGAGGTGCCGGTCGCCACCGTGATTCTGGTCGCGCTGGGCTGGGTCAGCATCGAGCAGCTCAAGGCCTCGCGCTCCTACGTCGTGGTCGCCGCTTTCGTCATTGCCGCGGTGCTCAGCAAAGGCAGCCGACGCATGCGCCTTTGATCTTGCCGCCAAGAACCAGCAACCAACAACCAACAACCGCCCTGTCAGACCGGCGGCGGCGGCGGCTCCTCGCTTGCTACCGGCTCAGCGGGCGCATTCGGCACCAGCTCGACGTCGCCATAGATCTCGGCATAGGCCTCGTAGGCCGCACCGAGCAGCACCGGCACCAGCACCAGCAGGCCCAGGCCCAGGGGCAGGATGGCAATGAAGGTCAGCACGATGCAGGCGATCCAGAACACGATGACTGCGGGCAGATTGGCGAGCACGCCTTCGAAGCTCGACTTGAGCGCCAGCGGGGCTTCCTGATTGCGGAACAGCACCAGCGGCACGGCAAAGTAGGTCAGCGCCATGACCACCACGGCGACCAGCGCGCCGAGCAGCCCACCGATCAGTCCGTTCGGAAGCAATGCACGCAAGATCGAGCCCAGCGTCGGCACCAGCGCAACGATCGCCAGGTGCACCAGCCGATCCTGGTCATTGAGCGCGCTCCAGAGATCGTCGAACTGCATCTGGCGGCCCGTCGCATGACCGCGCAGGCTCTTCAGCATCCCCGCGTACAGAAAGGTGCCAACCACCGGGACGAGGATCGTCCCGAGCCAGGGAATGAAGGCCGCAATTGCAACCACCACGATGGTGACGAACACCATACCGATCAGCAGCGCGCCGCCCGCCTTGAAACCCGCCCAACCGCCCTGCAGCCAATTGATGCCGGCACCCGGATCCACAGTCCTGATCATCGCCCTGCCCTCTGCTCATCTTTGGTGCCCAGCATAACGCTGCCGGGGCCGCTGTAGCCCATCGCAATCGACGTGTCGGGAATTGGGCCACGCAGTCGCGTGGCCATCCATGAACTGCAGGAGCATCGCGCGCGAGCGCGCTCCTACCTGGCTTGCGTGGCATTTCGGCATCGTTGCGGGCGCGCGGGCGCTGCGCGCGATCCGGTTTCCACCTAGTCGATCGGCGGCAACACGCCCATCACTTCCTCGATGGTGGTCGTGCCGCGCGCCACGTGCATCGCCGCAGACAGGCGCAGGGGGCGCATGCCCTCCTTGAGCGCGGCCTCGGTGAACTTGGCCAGTTCGATGCCCGGGTGGATCATGCTGCGCAGGGTCGACGAGATCTTCAGCATCTCGTAGATACCGGTACGCCCGAGATACCCGGTCTTGCGGCACTCCAGGCAGCCGACCGGCGCTCCAATGCGCTTGGGCACTTCGGCGCGCCAGGGATGGCACAGCGCCTTCCACTTGATCTCGTCGACCTGGGCGTCGAGGCGCTTGCAGTGCGGGCACAGCGTGCGCACCAGGCGCTGCGCCATGATGCCCACCAGCGTGCCCTGCAGCAGGTAGTACGGCGCACCCAGATCCATCAGCCGCTGGATCGCGCTCGCGGCGTCGTTGGTGTGCAGGGTCGACAGCACCAGGTGGCCGGTCAGCGAGGCCTGGATCGCCATCTGCGCGGTTTCCAGGTCGCGGATTTCGCCGACCATGATGATGTCGGGATCCTGGCGCAGCAGCGTGCGCACGCCCTCGGCAAAGCCCAGATCGATATTGTGCTGCACCTGCATCTGGTTGAATTCGGGCGACACCATCTCGATCGGGTCTTCCACGGTGCAGACATTGATCTCCGGGGTCGCCAGCCGCTTCAGCGTCGAGTACAGCGTGGTGGTCTTGCCGGAACCGGTCGGTCCGGTCACCAGCACGATGCCGTTGGGCACCGCGATCATCGCCTCCCACAGCTTGCCCTCGCGCTCGGAGAAGCCCAGCTGGGAGAACTCCTTGACCACGATATCGGGGTCGAAGATGCGCATGACCACTTTTTCGCCAAAAGCGGTCGGCATCGTCGACAGGCGCATCTCGACTTCGCGTCCGGACGGGCTTCTGGCCTTCAACCGGCCGTCCTGCGGCCGCCGCTTTTCCGCCAGATCCATGCGCCCGAGCACCTTGATGCGTGCGGTCACGCCGATCATCACCGGGGTCGGCAACTCGAAGGTCTTGTGCATGATTCCATCGATGCGGAAGCGCACGATGGAAATCTCGCGACGCGGTTCCAGATGGATGTCGCTGGCGCGGCTCTCAAAGGCGTATTGCAGCAGCCAGTCGACGATCTGCACGATGTGCTGGTCGTCGGCACCCAGATTGGCGCTCTTGCCCAGCTCCAGCAGTTGTTCGAAGTTGATGATCTTGCTGCTGATGTCGCGATTGCCGTCCCTGTCCTTCTGGTCCTTGGCCTTGCGCACGCTGCGCGTGACGCCGTAGAACTCCATCAGGTAGCGCGACACGTCGAGCGGATTGGACACCACGCACTGCACTTCGCGGCGCAGGATGTTGGCGAGATCGCCGCGCCAGTGGTCCACCATCGGCTCGCTGGTGGCGAACACCACGGTTTCCGGCGTCACCGCCACCGGCAGGATGCGGTAGCGCTGGGCATAGGCCTGGCCGATGACCTCGGTCACCTCGGCCATCTTGATCTTCATCGGGTCGATCTTGAAATACGGCAGCTGCGCCTGCTCGGCCAGCCACTCCGTCAACAACTCCAGGGTCAGCGACTTGTCCGGCTCGCGCGCGTTCTTCGGCTTCAGGTTGGCGATGATCACCAGCGGATGCAGGTCGAGGCGGCCGGCGCCGGAACGCGCATCCAGCAGCACGCGCTCGCCGTCGGCGCGGCGTCAGCATGCCGTCTTCGGTCAGCGCCGCCACGACCTGCGACAGCACCAGCTTGTGATTCGCAGTGAAGCGCGGGGCCGCACCGTTCGTCGGAAGTTCTTTGACGACCGCGCGCGGCAACTTGACCGTTGACATGTGGTGCGCTCGTACTAGGGCCAAGCGCGCATCCTACTCCGACAGCGGTCGGTGGCGTGCGTGGCAGCGCACGTATCCGCGCGGTCACTGAGCGTCCAATTCGAACTCGACACGGGAACCACTCATGGGCAACAAGATCATCCAGCGCTTCGACGTCGGCGCACGCATGTCGGAAATGAGCATCTACAACAGCATCGTGCATCTCGCCGGCCAGGTCGCGGGCGACGCCAGTGCCGACATCAGCGGCCAGACGCGTCAGGTGCTGGCGGCCATCGACGCCCTGCTGGAACGTGCCGGCAGCGACAAGACCAAGATCCTGATGGCGCAGATCTACCTGTCCGACGTGCGCGATTTCGCCGCGATGAACGCGGTATGGGACAGCTGGGTAGTCGCCGGCCACACCCCGCCGCGCGCCACCGTGCAGGCGCCGCTGGCCAAGCCGGAGTGGCGCATCGAGATTGTGGTGACGGCGGCGGTGTGAGGATCGGTTGTCGGTTTTCGGTGTCGGGGTCGGTCGTTGGCAGCGAGCGCGCCCTACAGTTGCCGAGGTCTGGAAATTGTGGAGCCGCGCTCGCGCAACGCCAAAACCGCAACCACAAACCCGCTTCACCGCTCCAACACCACCTCCACCTCGCGCTCGGCGACACGCCCGTGGTCGTCGACCACGCGCAGGCGGTGCCGCCCGGCGCCGGGCGGGGTCCACGCCAGTGCCTGGCCGACGGCGGTGTCACCCAGATAGCTGCTGCCGGCGAACCAGTACAGCCGGCTGACATCGGCATCGCTGCTGGCTTCCAGATCGATCTGGCTCTGCTCCGGCCGCGACACGCGCAGGGCGTAGGCGGTCGCGCGCAGCGGTGAGGTGATCTGCGGCGCGCTGCCCAGCCAATGCTCGGCGCCGGCGCAGTCCGCATCGCGCGGCGGCTTGCGCCTGGGTATGCCGGCCTGCGCGTATACCGCTGCCAGGTCGCTCGGCCAGAACTCATAGACTTCGGTGCGCACGCTCGCCGGATCGCGCACGCCGCAGACCGGCTGACCGCTGACGCGATCGACCTGGATGGCGCGGTGGATGCGGCTGACGCGGATCGGCGACACGCCCGGGATGAACCAGGTATCGCCGCGCTTGGGGCACCAGGTGTTCGGCAGATCGCCGGAAGCGCGGCAGATTTCGACGCGGCGCAGATTCAGCGGCCAGCGCCGCGGCGGGTCGCCCAGGTCCAGGTGCGCCGCCTGCAGCGCGTCCACGATCGAGAAGAACAGCGGCGCGGCGGCATCCACACCGACCAGCGCCGGATTGCCGCGACCGTCGAAATTGCCGAGCCAGACGACCAGCGCATAGGGGCCGACCAGACCCGCGCTCCAGGCATCGCGGAAACCCCAGCTGGTACCGGTCTTCCACGACACCCGCGGTGCATCGGTCTGCGCCAGAGTCCCGAGGTCCGGTCGCGGGTTCTTCGCCAGCATGTCGCGCACGATGAACGCCGCTTCGGCACTCAGCAGGGAGCGCCCCGAAGCGTTCGGCGTTGCCTCGATGTAGCGCAGCGGGCGCCAGTCGCCGTCGTTGCCGAGCACGGTGTAGAGCTGCATCAGCTCTTCCATGGTCACTTCGCCGCCGCCGAGCACCAGCGCCAGGCCGTAGTGTTCCGCACTGGCCAGGCGACTGATGCCGGCGCTGCGCAGGAAGTCGTAGAAGCTCGGCCGATGCAACTGCGCCGCCACCAGCACCGCCGGAATATTGCGCGAGCGCACCAGCGCCTCGGTCGCGGTGACCGGGCCGAGGAAGCGACCGTCGAAATTCTCCGGCATGAACGGCCCGAAGGCGCTGGGCACGTCGCGCAGAACGGTGGCCGGATGCAGCACCCCCTGATCCAGCGCCAACCCGTAGATGAAGGGTTTCAGTGTCGATCCCGGCGAGCGTTTGGCCAGCGCGCCGTTGACCTGGCCGGCGATGCTGGCGTCGAAATAGTCCGCCGAGCCCACCAGCGCGCGCACGCCCATGTCGCGCGTGTCGACCAGCATCGCCACCGCGTTGCTGAGGCCCTTGGCGCGCCAGCGGTCGAGGTGACTGGCGACGCGCTGCTCGACCAGTTGCTGCAGCGGCAGCTCGAGTGTGGTCGTCAGGTGCGGCTGGGTTTGCGTGCGCCGCCAGCGCTCGGCCAGCACGCGCTCGACAAAATGCGGCGCGGAAAATGGCAGTTGTTGCGGCGCCCGCAGGCGCAGCGGCAGGGTCATCAGCGCGTCGGCCGCGTCATCGGCGCGACCGGTCAGCCGAAAGCGCTGGTACAGGCGGTCACGCGCGGCGGTCAGCCCGGGGCCGATCGTGCTGCCGTCGGCATCGGCGGCTGGCCGGCCGCGGCGCGCCGGCGCCTGCGGCAGCACCGCCAGGGTCAACGCCTCGGGCAGCGTCAGCGCGCCAACCGGCTTGTCGAAATAGATCAGGCTGGCGGCAGCGGCGCCCTCGATGTTGCCGCCATAGGGCGCGAGGTTGAGGTAGGCCTCGAGAATCTCGTCCTTGCTGTAGCGCGCCTCCAGCAGCAGCGCGTGGCCAATCTGCACCAGCTTGCCGCGCGGCGACCGCGTGTCCAGCCGCCCGAGCAGGCGCGCCAGCTGCATCGTCAGGGTCGACCCACCGACGCGCGCATCGCCGCTGACATAGGTGCTCCAGGCGCCGCGCGTGAGGCTGATCGGGTTGAAGCCCGGATGCCAGCGGAACCAGGCGTCCTCGTGCAGCAGCACCGCATCGACCAGCACCGGCGACATCTCCGCCAGCGGCAGCCACAACCGGTAGCGCTCGTCGCTGGCCAGGGTCAGCCGCAGCAAACGGCCGTTGCGGTCGTAGACGGCGACCGACTGCGGGGCGTGCGCCGACAGGGGCGGATGCGGCAGCAGGCGCAACGCCACGACGACCATGCCCAGCGCCAGCCCCAACAACAACATGCGCCGGAGATGGCAGCAGATGCGGGTTCGCGTGGGTTTGACGATGGCGGGCATGCTCGGAGACTAGATCGATCGTGCTGTGGGAGGGGTACTGTTCGCCCTTGGCGGTGCGTTTGTTCGCGGATCGAACTGGCCTTCTCCCGTCCCCGCTCACCCTGAGCAAAGCGTCCCAGAGCTTCACCGGGACGCGTCGTCGAAGGGCGAGCGGGGCGCGGAGAATGGCGCCCTTCGACGACGCGTCCTGATTAAGCGCCGGACGCTTTGCTCAGGGTGAACGGATTGAAGAAATCTTGACCCAAAAGGCAATTGCTTACTGCGTGTCTTGTGAGAGAAACGCCAGCGTCGCGAATGCGCGGCCCTACAAGCTCGGCGGCTTCGCTTCGCTCATCAACTCGATGCGATCGGTCAGAATGCCATCGATACCCAGCACACGCAGCGGCGCGACGCGCGCGGGATCGTCGGTCCACACATAGACCTTGCCGCCGCTGGCGCGGACACGCTCGATGAAGGTGCCTGGCCAGCCCCACAGCAGACGCGACAGCCCGCCGTCCGGCACGGTCAATGACTGACCTGCACAACTGGCCGGCAATGCGCCGGTCCAGCCGCTGACCAGATAGTCGATCAGACAACGCTTGATCTGACGCGGCTCCGCCAGCGTGCAGCGCGATGCGTTGGCAGCAGGGATGTCGAGGTAGTGCGCATTGAGCTCGGCAGTCGCCCCCAGACAAACCCGACCGGAAGCCCCGAGGCTGTCGAGCACGCTGGCGATGAGCTGCGTCGTTGCCGGGCTGCGGTCCTTCTGGTCGACCACAAACCGGCCCTCGGGGAAGGCCTGCAGCACCTCGCGCAAGCTCGGGATCAGGCCGATACCCTGACCACGGAAGGGATAGCTCTGACCACCATCGGCCGTGTAGCCATGACCGGCGTCGAGCGAGCGCAGTTGCGCCAGGGTGAGCGAGCGCGTTTCGCCGTGGCCTTCGGTGCGGCAATCGACGGTCCAGTCGTGCCACACCACCAGTTCGCCGTCGGCGGTCGCGTGCACGTCGATTTCGATCCGCGTCGCGCCGGCAGCGAAGGCGGCACGCATCGACGGCAGGGTGTTCTCCAGGTAAGCGTGTCGCGGCGTGTCGATGCGCTCGGCAGTACAGGTGTCGTTGTCGAGACCCTGCCGGTGAAAGGTCTGATGCACGCCGCGATGGGCGAGCAGATCGAAATCCGGCACTGGCGGCAGCGCGCGGAACGGCAACTGCGCCAGGTACAGCAGCGCGTAGGCGAGCAGCAGCATCGCGGCCAGTCGGTACAGTCGTCGCAACCAGCGTTTGGGCTTGGGCATCGGTCTCGTCAATTCGGCATCGCCAGGGTCTGGGCAATCTCCGCGCTGAGGCTGGCAGCCCCTCGGGCTGCCGATCGGGCGACCAGCGGGCGCCAATCGAGTGAATTCGGGGTTTTTGCGGGCGCCCGCCCGCTGGCGCCTGAACCGTGCCTCACGGTGCCCCTGCTATCGTCCGCCCATCGATCCGCTGATGTCGCCTGACGACCGCCGCCATGCCCTCCCTTGCTGACACCCTGCTCGGCCGCGCGGTCGAACACGAACCTGCCTACAGCCCGGACTTGCTGATGCCCATCGCGCGCGCGAATGCTCGTGCGGAGCTCGGAATCGGCACGCCGCTGCCTTTTGTCGGCAGCGATCGCTGGACCGGCTTCGAGCTGAGTTGGCTGGAACCGGGCGGCAAGCCGCGCGTGGCGGTGCTGCGCGCCTGCGTGCCCGCCGATTCACCGCATCTGATCGAATCGAAGAGCTTCAAGCTGTATCTGAACAGCTATGCGCGCGAACGCATCAGCGATGTCGATGCGGCGGGTCAGCGCATCGCGGCGGATCTGTCGGCGGCCGCCGGCAGCCTCGTCGCGGTCGAGTTGCTGCTGCCGCAGGACTGGTGGCAACTGGCGCCCGCCGCGCTGCCCGGGACCTGCATCGACGATCTCGACATCATGATCGAACACAGCGGCGCGCTGCAGTCGCAGGCACTTGCGGCAGACACCAACGAGCAGGTCGCCGAAACCCTGGTCTCGCATCTGCTGAAGTCGAACTGCCCGGTCACCGGCCAGCCTGACTGGGCCAGCGTGGTCATCGACTACCGCGGCGCGCGCATCGACCGGGCTGGTCTGCTGCGTTACCTGGTGTCCTTCCGCGACGTGCGCGAGTTCCACGAGCAATGCGTCGAGCGCATCTACCTCGACATCCGCCAGCGCTGCGCGCCGGAATTTCTTGCCGTGGAAGCCCGCTACACCCGCCGCGGCGGCCTCGACATCAATCCTTATCGGGCCAGCAGCGGTGCGCCGGGGATTGCGGACCGCCGGACGTGGCGACAGTAGCCCGCTGTACGCGCGCCAGCGCGTTCACCGGGTGCTTGCCGTAGGCCCGAGCCGGTGAACGGCTACGCCGTACACCGGCCTACCAGAGCCGGTTTTGCGCGACTCAATCCCAGAACTTGAACTCGCCATAACCCACCTGCGCCAGCCCCAGCGGGATGCCGGCGGCGTGGGTCAGCAGGGCCACCAGCCCCCAGAACGCGCGCGCCACCGGTGGCACCAGGAATAGCAGCAGGAACAGGGCCAGCATGGCGTAGTTGGCGTAACGATCGAACAGCGCGCGCACATCGCGCGGCAAGTATGGCCAGAGCGCCCCGTAGCCATCGAATCCCGGCAGCGGCAGCAGATTCAGGATCACTGCGCTCGCCTGCAAAAGGGCCAGAAAAGCCAGGCCCGGCGCGTAGTCGCTGCCGCGCACCGCCGGCAGGCTGAGCAGCAGCGACAGCAGCAGCAACAGCACCAGGTTCATCGCCGGTCCGGCCAGCGACACCGCGCTGTCCCAGTGCGCCGATCGCAGCAAACGACGGTCGATATAGACCGCCGCGCCCGGCAAGCCAATGCCACCCATGATCAGGAACACCACCGGCAGGATGATCGATCCCATCGGATCGAGGTACTTGAGCGGGTTCATGCTCAGATAGCCCTTGTCCTTGACCGTGATGTCGCCACCGCGATAGGCCACCGCCGCATGCGCGAACTCATGCAGGCACACCGAGAAGATCCACAGGAACAGCACCAGCAAGAAGGTACTCATGCGTGCACTCGGCAGGGGGGGCGGGTGATGCTCGCACAGCAAGGGCAACAGCCGCCCGCGCAACGCCCGATTCAGCCTGCGCAAATGCCGCGCATGGTCATATCGACGGCGCAGGCTGGTTCCGCTGGTTCCCGATTCGACTATGGACGAGGGGCGTATGCGCAAATTCATGCTGTCGCTGTTGCTGGGCCTGATGCTGGTGAGTGGCGTTGCCATGGGCGGTGGAGTCGAGCTCTCGGCACCCGATCCCACGGCGGCGACGGTGCCCACTGAAGGACCACTGGACTCGCGCCTCAAGGTGCTTTCCGCGCTGCGTCGCAATGACGCAGCAACGCTGATCGAGGTCACGGACCCGGTCAACGGCCTCGAAAGCTTTCTCAGCGAAGGCCAGGATCAGACGCCATCGACGATTGCCGAGAAGATGGCAAAGGAGCCACTCAGCGAGGGCGATCAGGAAGCCCTGCGCCTGTGGACCACGCTGGCAGCGCCGGACGGTGTCGCCAAAGCCAGTGCGCAGTGGTACCCGCAATGGCAGGCGTTGGTGCCGCAAATGCTGGCGAGCGCGCAAATGGGAATCACCGGAATGGGCACGGCGATCGCCGAGAGCACCTCGATGACAGCGCTGGAGCGCAGCCAGCTGATCGAGCTGCAATGGGCGCTTGGCGGCTGGTTGTCGCGCACCGATTTTGCCGACCGCAAGAAATTCGATCAGGTGCTGGACATCGCCCGTGGCTGGATCGTCGCCAGCGGCAAGCAACACCCGCTGCAATTGCAGCTCACTGGGCCGGAGCAGCGATTGCAGCTGGCCGACCAGGCCATCAAGTCGCTGAAACAGGTGCTGTCGCTATATGGCCTGGATGCCGATGGCGTGCTGGCCAGCGTCCGCCTGGAGGAGATCAGCCGCAACGGCGAGCGGGCGCAGGTACGCACCTCCTTCAAGCTGCTCGATGTGCCCCTGGTTTTCGACGAGGACCTGAGTTGGTTCGAGGGCGAGTGGCGCGACACCGAGGTGGTGAATGCCTTGAAGCTTGAACGCGCCAACGCGCCGGAGCCTGCATTCGACGACCTCCTTGATCCGCTGCCCGACACTGACGAGCCGGAGTCAATCACCAATACCGGCTGCAGTGCGCCGGTCGCGATCTGAGGCGGGAACCAAGAGCCATCGCGCGCGAGCGCGCTCCTACAAATCCTGCGTGGAATTGGGTCGGAGTTGTAGGAGCGCGCTCGCGCGCGATCGGCAAGCGTGTACTGCCGCACAGGCTCAGCCCGGCCGCACCGGTGAGGCCGCCCACTCGCCGACCACGGTGCTCCACGGGCGCACGCGCCAGCGCTGCACCAGTCCGTTGGCCACGTAGGGATCGTTCTGCGCGAAGCGCTCGGCGGCCTCGCCGGTCTCGCCCTGGAACAGCAGGACGGCCCCGTCGGCCGGATCCGCCAGCGCGCCGCCCAGCAGCAATTCGCCACGCGCATGGGCATCCCAGGCCAGACGCAAATGCTCGTTGCGGTATTCGCCGCGACGGGCCAGGTAATCGGGGGAGACATCGTAGATCAGCAGGAAGTGCATTGGCGCGGTCCTGTTCGATGATGGAATGCGAGATTAGCCTTTCGTCGCGCGCTCATGCTCAGCTGCTGTGGCGCCGACGCCGCTCATCTACAATACAAACGATTCCCGCTCGCACGCGACCCGCCCCGAACCGCCACCGATGATGCCGAGCCCTCGAACTGGACTTGTTGCTCGTGCGTGCCTTGCGCTGCTCGGTCTCTGGCTCGGGCTGGTCGGTGTGCGACTCGGCGCCGAGACGCCGCCGACCGATACCCTGCCGCGCCATCCGCTGGAAATCCAGGCGCTGACCGAGCCGGAGGCTGTGCTCGCAGCACTGCCGGCCGCGTTCGAGCGCGCCGGTGACGATGCCCATGAGCTGGCTCTGCTGGAGCTGGCCCGCGCCAATGCGTGTCGCGTCATGGCCGACTGGAACTGCCAGAGCCTGGCCGGCGCAGCTGCGGTGGCAGCTGCCGAGCGCGCGGCGGACCCGATCCTGCAGATACGCGGGCTGATCGCGCAGTCACGTGGCTTCATCGCGCTGCAGGATTACACCCGTGGCGAACTGCTGCTCGGCAAGGCCCAGGTGCTGCTGGAGCAGTCGCCATCGCCGGAACTGTCTGCCGACGTCTATCTCGCCTACTCCTCGCTCAGCGAGTTCATCGGCAAGCATGAATCGGCGCTGCGTTATTCAGAGCTCGGCCTGGCCGCACTCGGCGACGCCGCCGCGTCGGGCGTCCGGACGCGATTGTTGCGCAACCGTGCGCGCGCACAGACGCGGCTCGGGAAGTTCGACGAGGCGCGCCAGTCGCTCGGCGAGGCCCGGCTCGCCGCGGGTGCGCTGATCGACCCCAAGCTGCATGCCGAACTGGCGCTGGAGACAGCGCGGGTGGCCCGCCTGGCCAAGGATGTCCCCGAGCAGGTCCGCATGGGCGAGGAAATACTGGCGCTCGGCCAACAATTGCAGAACTCGCAGCTGCGCGGCCTGGGTGAGGAAGTGCTCGGCCTTGCGGCGCTCGATGCGGGCGACCTGCCCGTCGCGCGTCAACACCTGCGGGCGGCTGCCGAGGCCTTTCGAGCGCTTGGCCTGGATCGCGATGAACTCAGGGTTACCCGGCAGTTGCTCGACCGCTTGATCGAGAACGAGAGCGACCCTGAAGTCTGGAGAGCGCTGGTTCAGCGTTTCGTCGCGCTGGAACGTGATATCTCGCAGAACGATCGGGCCAAGGCGGCCGACGATTTCGAGGCCAGGCTCAAGTACGCGCAGCAGGAGCTGGAAGTGCTCCGGCTGGAGAATGAGGCGACGCTGGAACGCGAGCGTGCGCAGGCGCTGGCCGAGGGTCATCGACTGACGCGATTGCTGATGATTTCGGCCCTGATCACGCTGGTCGTGCTGGGCTTCTTTTTCGTGCAGCAGCGGCGTTCGAATCGGCAACTGCAGGCGGCACTGGCTGCGCGCCGCGAGAGCGAGGCCAAGGCCACTGATCTGTTGCGACTGAGCAAGGGCATGGTGTTCCTGCATGACCTGCGCGGCGAACTGGTCATGGTCAACCTGGCCACTGCCGAAGCCCTCGGCACCCTGCCCGAGCAACTGGTCGGGCGCGCGCTCGGCGACTTTCTGGCAGATACCTCGCGCAGCGAATACGAAAATTACCTGAAACGTCTGGCGCAGCAGCAACAGGACGAAGGCACGCTGCTGGTGCGGCGCGCGGATTCCGGCGAGCGCCTGTGGCGCTACAGCAGTCGCTTGTCCGAGACCCGCGGATACGCGATCGGCCATGCCGTCGACATCACCGAGCAAGCGCGGGAAGCAGAAGCCCTGCGCGCCGAAAACCTGCGCGACGCGCTGACCCAGGCCTACAACCGCCGCTATTTGCCCCTGTTCGAATCCCGCCTCGCCGAACGCAGCTGGGCGGTGATCAATGTCGATCTCGACCAGTTCAAGTTGATCAACGATACCCAGGGCCACGATGCCGGCGATCAGGTGTTGATCGCGATGACCGCGTACCTGCAGCAACAGGTGCGCGAGGCGGATGCGGTGGTGCGCAGCGGCGGTGACGAATTCGTGCTCCTGCTGGCGGACGCCGACGAAGGACGCGTGCACGGCTTGCTGGCGCGGCTGCGCGCCGGCATGGATCAGGCACCCTGCCGCTACTCGACGGGACACGCAGTGCGCCAGCGCGGCGAGCACCTGACCGACACCCTGGCACGCGCTGATGCCGAGATGTACAGCCTGCGCCGGGCCGCGCGCGAACGGCGGGCGTAGGCGCGCGGGCAGCAGCGCTGTTTTCTGCCGGTTTTCGCGCGCAAGCGCGCTCCAGGCGTCGCGACATTCTGCCCCCATCGCGACCAAGGTCGCCGCCGTGAGTGACCCGGGACCGCCGCGCGGCTGATCCGGGACGATCCTGACGTCGCTATGCTCGCCACCTTCACTGCAGCGATGTGGACAACCACATCCAGAGACCCGGACCCCATGAAGTTCCGCTCCTGCTTGTTGCTGTCCAGCTTGCTGTTGCCGCTGGCAGCAACAGCCGAACCCTGGTTGCGCGTCGAGCAACCGACGGCTGCGCTGCGCGCGCAACTGCCCGCGCATGCCATCGACTACGGCAGCTTCATCTGGATGCCGGCAGCGGCCGCCCCGACGGGTGTGCTTGGCGCCCGCGTGCAGCGCAGCGAACAACCGTTCGCGCTGGTGATCGACGGCGAGCCGGTCGATCCACTGCAAATGCCGGCAAGCAACAATCCGTGGTGGCAAGCGAACAGCGTCAGCGGCGGCGACTTCCGCCTGGTCCAGCTTTACGGTCCGCCGCGGGTGCAGGATCTGGCCGAACTGCGCGCCGCCAATGTGCGCCCGGTGCGCTACCTGGCGCCATTCAGTTACATCGTCTGGTCGACCCGAGCGGAGCTCGACAACCTCAGCGCGCGCAGCGGCGCCGTGCGCTGGGCCGGCGATCTGTTGCCGGCGCAGCGAGTGCCCGCCGCAGAGCCGCGAATGGCCGGCCGGACCGACGCGGGCGATGGCGCTGGTCGACGCCGCCAGCGCCGATGACGTGATCGCGGCGCTGATTGCGCTGCCAGCGCAACGGGTCGAGCGCACGTCACTGACGTCCGACCTGACGCTGATCGAACTGGAGTTGTCCGGCAGCGACTATCTGAGCGCCGCCAATGTGCCTGGCGTGTACACGCTGCAACACATCGACAGCGGCGGCGGCCCGCGCGGCGAGATGAGCAATCAATCGATCGTCGGTGGCATCAACGGCGGCGGCAGCGTCGTGCCCGGCTACGTCGACTGGCTGACACCCACGGGCCTGAGCGGCGCCGGGGTCAAGGTCAGCATCGTCGACGGCGGCATCCGCACCACGCACGCCGACCTCGCCTCGCGAATCGTTCCGTGCCTGGGCAGCGAGGGCAGCTGCGTCACTGCCAATGACAACCACGGCACGCATGTCGCCGGTGCCGTCGCCGGCACCGGTGCGTCCGCGGTGCGCGATGCCGCGCTGTTCCTGCGTGGGCAGGGCGTCGCGCCCGGCGCCAGCCTGATTCAGCAGCGCTACGGGCCGTTCCTCAGCGCCGCAGGCCCGGGCAGCATGGTCGCCAATGGCATGCTGCGCATCTACAAGGACGCGGCCGTCAGCGGGGCGCAGCTGGCCAACAACTCCTGGGGCCCGACCGGCACACCGCAGGGCTACGACATTCCGACCATGCAGGTCGACATGATCGCCCGCGACGCCGACCCGACAGTGGCCGGCAACCAGCCGGTCCTGACCGTGTGGTCGATCATGAACGGCAACGGCGATCGCAATACGGGCATTTGCGCGCCGAGTTCGCTGGGCTCGCCGGACGAGGCGAAGAACCTGTTCGCCATCGGCTCGACCAGGATGCAGACCGGCGCCGGCGCGCAGATCGCCGCGCTGTTCGATGTGTCGAGCAACAGCGCGCACGGCCCGGCCTGCGATGGCCGCATGGTGCCGCACATCGTCGCGCCAGGGTGTTCCACCGACAGTACGGGTTCGGGCAGCGACAGCAGTTTCGCGCTGCTGTGCGGCACCAGCATGGCCTCGCCGGTGGTCTCCGGCGCCAGCGCCTTGTACTGGCAGCGCTATCGCAATCTCAACGGTGGTCGCGATCCCAGCCCGGCGCTGATCAAGGCGGTGTTCACCGCGGCGGCGAAGAACCTGACCGGCTTTCTCGACGCCGATGGCGGCGTCATGCCGCAGCGCCCGAACCGCTACTCCGGCTGGGGTCGGCTCGATCTGAATGCCGTGATCAATCCCGGCGTCGATGTCTGGTTGTTCGATCAGGCGCAGGTCTTGCCGACGACCGGCAGCACCTGGGCGGTGGACCTTCTGGCCGACGACCCGGTCCAGCCGGTGCGCATCATGCTGTCGTGGACCGATGCGCCAGGACCGGGTACCGGCGGCACCACGCCGTCGTGGACCAATGATCTCGATCTGAGCGTCAGCGCCGGCGCGCAGACCTGGCGCGGCAATGTCTTCGATCAGGCCAGCGGCTGGTCGGCGGCTGGCGGCAGCGCCGATGCCAAGAACAATCTCGAAGGCGTATTCCTCAGCCCGGCGCAGCACGCCGGCGGCGGATTCAGCATCAACGTGCTGGCCGCCACCATCGCTGCGGACGCGCTGAATCCGTGGACACCCACTACCCCGCGCCAGGATTTCGCCGTCGTTTGCTACAACTGCAAGCCGTCGGACCCGCGCTGTTCGCCGATGGCTTCGATGGTGCCAGCCCGATCGATGCCCTGTTCGCCAACGGCTTCGAGGATTGAGCGCGTCGCCCCGCCATCTACGCAGGATGTGGTGAGCGCAGCGAACCGCATCGATTTTGCTTCGGCTGACCTCACGACACGCGACCGATGCGCATCGCTGCGCTCAACGCATCCTACTCCCGCGTGGCGCGATCTCGAGTCCGTCCTGCAGGGGCCGGCTACAGGCGTCGTCAAGGGCGCCCAGACACCGCCACCCTTCGACGCCACGTCGGTGAAGCTCTGGACGCTTTGCTCAGGGCGACAGGTGGACGAGTAGCCAGTTCGATGCGCGAAAGCTGCAGGCCAGGCTGACCGCAGGCGCGGCGCCAGGAGTTGCCATAGCAGCGCCATGGCGACGCCGAGCAACGCAGCATCAGACCCATAGGCGCGGAAAGCCAAGTTCAGCCGTGGTCGCCGCCCTTCAGATACTCCGTCTGCGTCTCCGGCGCCGGCTGGCAGCCGTACTGGGTGATCAGCAGATTGTCGGTGGCGTCGGCCTTCTTGATGAAGGCGCGCACGCGCTCGGCCAGATACTCGTACTCGGACGGCGCGAACACGTCGGAGATGTGCACCACCAGGTTCAGGCGCACGGTGCTGCCGACCAGGTCGAAGGCAAATGGCGCGTGTTCGGCGGACAGCAGGAATTTGAACAACTCGTTGAGCCCGCGGTTGCCGGCCTGCGCCATCGGCGACGAGAAGTTCAGGTGCTCGGAGCAGCAGCACCAGATCTTGATCGGCGCGCTGCCGACGTGGAAGGACCAGTTGTGGCTGCCGTGACGCGCCAGCACCGGGTCGATGTCCGCACTGGCGAGCGCGTTTTCGACGAAGCTGACCAGCGGATGCGCCTCCGGCGTCTCGAAGTACTCGCCGAATTCGTGGTTGGCTTCCAGGTCCGAGCCGCAACTCGGGCAGTAGCGCACGGCGCGATCGATCAGTTCCTCGCAGGCCGGGCACTGCACGCCGAAGGGAACCTTCTGCGCACGGAATTCGTCGATGAAGCGGCGCACGTCGCCGATCGGGATGCCAAAGCCGACCGAATCGGCGGCATTCAGCTTGCAGGTGGTGACCGCGATGATGCGCCGCTGGTCGTCGAGCATCGGACCGCCGGAATTGCCCGGATTGATCGCCGCATCGGTCTGCAGGAAGTACTGCTCGTCGAGCAACTGGCGCGCGTGCGAGATCACGCCCTCGGTCAGCGACAGCGGCAGGCCGACCGGAAAACCGAGGATATGCACACCCTGCTTGGGCTTGAGCTGCTCGCCGTCGCTCAGCGCCAGCACTTCGCCATCGACCGCGCGCGCCAGTTCGACGATCGCCAGGTCGCGATGCGGGTGGATGCGGCACACGCGGCCGATGATGCGCGAGCGATCGCGCATCTCGATGGCGACCTCGCGGTAGGGTTGCACCACGTGGCAGTTGGTCAGCAGGTGATTGGCATCGATCAGGAAGCCCGAGCCGGTGCCGGTACCGGTGTACACCTGGTACACGCCCAGGCGTTCGATGTCGTCGAGCGACTGCGGGGCCGCAATCGGCAGATCCAGTTCAGGCGTCATAGCGGATCTCGTCTTCGTCACCGTCGTCTTCGTCGTCTCGGGCACGCTCGCCGTGACTGCCGTAAACGCGCGCAGTCTGGTTGGCGTGGTTCCACAGGGCGTCTGCCGCCTCGCGCCAGGGCTTGCCGGACACCAGATCGAGCCCGCCGCGCAGCGCCGCTTCGACCTCGCTCGGCCAGGAGTGATCGGCCAGCAGGTACAGGTAATCGGCGATCAGTTCCAGCGCCGCCTCCAGCGAGCGCCCGACCGCGCGCAATTCGCCGGTGGTCTGCATGCGATGGCCGGCGCCGAGCATCGAGGTCAGCAGCGAGGGCGTGCCCTCGTGCAGCGGATTGATCGCGAAGCGGGCGTTGCCCAGGCACGCGCGCAATTCCTCCACCGGCACCTGGCGCATCTCCTTGATGCACTTGGCCAGCGCGCTGTCGCGCTTGTTCGGGTTTTCGTCCTTGTCGGTGTAGGCATCGGCGCTCTCGTTCAGAGCCGCACGCACGCTGCCGAACAGCGGCAAGGTGTAACGCACCTGATTGGCCGCATACGAACCGAGCGCATCGAGGAACCGCACCGAGCGCCGCCGCCGCGACTCCTGCATCAGCTCGTTGACGGTAGTCCAATGGGTATTCCAGATTTCCAGCGCGCGGGCGAACTCGGCCTCGTCCAGCGGCGCCACCGGTTCGCGGTCGGAAGCCTCGACGCCGAATCGATGCGCCAGCCAGCCATCGTTGCTGTCCGACTCCATCGCCATGCGCTGCAGCACTTCGGCCAGCTTGGACGGATGCAACAGCGACAAGCGGTCGCGGAATTCCAGCGACACGGTGTCGTCATGCAAGCGCGGCTGGAACAGCTGGCCGGTGGCGCTCAGGCGGGTCAGCACATAGCGCAGAGCGGCGGTCGACTGCGCCGCTGGCGTCAACGCCATCAATGCCGTGCTCAGCACCAGCGAGTCGTCGTCGATGTGCACGCGCACGCGCGCCGAGCCCTGGACGAAACACAGCGGAGCCTGGGCCAGGTCGGGAATCTCGATATCGGGCAGCAGGTAGCCGAGCGTCTCGTGGACCGCCGTCAGGTACTCACCCGCCTCGTAGGACTCGATCGCGCGGTCACGCCGGGCGTAGTCGCGCGGCGCCACCGCCAGGCGATGGCGTATCGGCTGCGGACATTGGAGTGATGCAATGGACATGAACAGGAATGCTCAGCACGTGACAGCGAGCGCGGAGTCTTGCAGCGTGTCATGGGGTGTGCAAGCGCCCGCAACGGCGCAGGTTCAGCATGCGCGTGCAGCCTCATGCCTCGCGACCCCGCGAAATACGCTTGGAACGACTGCGCCCGCACAGCGATACTTGGCGCAACCGGGGACCCTGGTCCCACCGCAAGCTGTCGCGAGCGCCTCATGAACCGATACGTCGCCCTGCTGCGCGCCATCAATGTCGGCGGCCGCAACGTGAAGATGGATGCGCTGCGCGAGGTGTTCGTGCAGTTGGGTTTCCATGCCGTCGACACCCATCTGGCCAGCGGCAACGTGTTGTTCGATTCCAACGCCAATTCCCTGCTGGCGGTGCGCGCGCGCATTGAAAGCGCGCTCGAACGCGCGCTCGGCTTCGAGGTGGCCAGCATTCTGCGCCTGCAGGGCGAACTGGCACCGGTCGCCGCGCGCGCACAGGCGCTGCAATCGCGGCCGGGTATCGTCGCCGCCAACGTCGGCTTCTTCGCCGAACCGCCGGGTGCCGCAGGCGAGCGCGCGCTGAAGGTCTTGCGCAGCGAGATCGACGATCTGGAACTGGACGGTCGCGAACTCTACTGGGCCTGCGCCCTGAAGCAGAGCGAATCGAGCTTCGATAGCGGCAAGCTCGAGCGCGCGCTGAAAATGCCGGTGACCTTCCGCGGCGCCAATACGGTGGTGCAGCTGGCGGCGAAAGCGCGTCCGGCTGCCTGATCCCCTGCCGCCCGGGCTCTGGTAGGCCGTTGTATCGCGCAGCGATTCACCGGCGCTTTTGCATACACCCGCGCAAGTACCCGGTGAACGCGCGGACGCGCGTACACCGGGCTACATGAAGCGCGCCCACAAGGCCTCGAACTGACCGGCAAACTCGCGCAATTGTTGCGGATCGTTGGTCGCCACCAGGTTCTCTTCGTTGACCTGACTGGCGCTGCGGGTCCAGTTGAAGCTGCCGTTGAGCAGCCAGCGCTCGTCGAACAGCGCGAACTTGTGGTGCATGTGGGCGTCGGAATCGTCCAGCACGATGGCAATGCCTGCCTCGCGCAGCCGCTGGATGTCGCTGCCGGCGTCGTGTCGCTTGTCGTCGTCGCTGATCACGCGCACAGCGACCCGTCGCCGGTGCGCCGCGAGGATGGCCGCGGTGATGTCGTCGTCAGCGATGGTGAACACGCAGATATCGGCGCGCTTGCGGCAACTGCCGATGTGGTTGATCACCGCGGCCCGACATTCGCTGCCCGGACTGAACCACACCTCGGTCTCGATCACCACCGGCGCGGCGACTTGGTCGAGCACTTTCACCACGTCGTTCAGCCACTTGACCAGCGCCGGCATCGAGGCGGCCTGGAGCGGATCGCGGGCGCGCGCCAGCACCAGTTCGAAAGCGTGATTGCGCAGTTGCCGCAACTGGTCGATGCGCCACGGCCGGGCGCTCAAGTCGGCGACCAGCGCGTGCTTCTCCGGCGTGGTCAGCACGGCGTCGTCGATGCTGCGGTCGATGCGGTCGAGCAAGGCTTGCATGGCGATTTCCGCGGCCTGGACGCCGGCATTGTATGAGCGCCGTGTACGTAGGTCACGTTGGCCGCGGAGCGGCCGACGTGACATTGCACGGTGTCACGTAGGCCCTGACGGGCCAACGTGACCTACAAATTCGCGATCAATACTGGCTCGGGTGCACCACCGGAATTGACAGCGGCTCGATCGCCACCGGTCCACGCTGCCAATGCGCGTTGGGCTCGGTGACGGTGTAGACGTCGGTCGTGGCGTTGCCGGCGCGGGCGCCGTTGAAGGCGAAGTCGACGGTACCACCGGCACTGCTGGTCGGGGCGATGGCCGTGCAGTCGGGACAAAAACCGCGATAGTTGAGCATGGACATGCGCTCGGTCGCGGCGTTGCTGCCCTGGCCGAGCACCCAGCGCGGCTGCCGGTTGCCATCGTAGAAGTACATGATGGCCACCCGCGTGGCGCCGCCGGTGTAGACGCTCAAGCCCCAACCGGGCTCGGCGGCGTTGTACCAGGTGCCGTTGCGGTTCGGATTCGATGGCGTGTAGGCCCCGAGCTGCGCTTCGAAAGCTTCGCTGCCGCTGCGCGTACCCAGGCGCCAGTTGAAGCTGGCGTGGGCGGCATCGGTGAAGTTCATGGTCAGCAAGCCGACCGCCGAAGCGACTGCCGCGCTGCCGTTCCAGGTGTAGCGCTTGAGCTCGGCGGTCCACGGATTGGAACGTGGGCCCACCGCCTGGTACCAGGTCGGCGTGCCGTCATCGTTGTAGGTGTACCAGGTGACGAATTGCACGTCGCCGGCAAATTGCAGATCGATGCCGTGGCCGCTGCGCGCCGGGTTGTACCACAGCCCGCCCATCGGCTTGAGCACGATCGAGCCGGCGTCGGCCGGGTTGGAACCCTGCTTGATTTCGCTGGCATCGCCAATGCCGTCGCCATCACGGTCGATGCCAAGGCGCCGCGCCAGCCCGCGCGGCACCACGGTCAGGTCAACGGCGCACTGGCACTGATGCGCGCCTGCAATTCGGCGACGGTCAAAGCGGGGCTGCCATCGGCAGTGAGGAAACGATCGGCGGCGGCGTCATAGGCGTAACCAGCGCTGCCCGAATGCGCGACCAGATCGACCTTGGTACTGCGCGCCAGCGCCAGCAGTTGGCCGGCGCGCGCGGTCGCGCTGGGGCTGGTCAGCGTTTCCTGCTGACCGACCGCGGCATGGCTGTCCTTCGACAGCGGCGCCGGGGCGCCGAGGATCGGGTTGGCGTTGCCGAAATCGGATCCGGAGAAGGCCAGCGTCAGTGCCACCAGGTCAGCGACATCCTGGTCCGAGCGCACGCTGAACACGCGCGCCGACAGAAAGCGCGACAGCGAATCCACCGCGCCGTCGTGGAGAAAGCCAAATCCGGCAACATTGTCGGTCTGCGTCAGCTCGAAGCCGGTCTTCTCGTACTGGTTGCGCAGCTGCGGCACCTTGATCGACACATTGGTCGAACCATCGGTGCTGACGATGCCGAGATGGTTCTCGCCCAGCGGGCCGATCGGCATCACGCTGCCACCGACCGGCACACCGAGCACGCCGAGGAACATCGGACCGTTGGCCGCCATGCCGGTGGGCAGGGTGTGACAACTGGCGCATTGCAGCGGGCTGTCGAGCAGCCCGGTGGTGTACAGGTCGAGCCCGCGCGTGGCGCTGCCGCTGACCAGCGGGATGCCGGCCATCTGGAAGCGCCCGCTGGTGTAGTGACCGGGCAGCGGCAAGGATTGCGGCAGCGTGTTGTCGAGATTGCGGTGGGGATTGGGCGGGAACACCACGGTGGCGAGGAAGTTCTCGAAGTCCTGCATTTCCCCCGGGCTCAGTTGCACATCGTCGCCAAGCAGACCATGGAAGGCCGGGTTGAAGGCCTCCAGGCCGGCGCGGTCACCGCGCCAGTGCAGCGGCTCGTGGCCGATGATGTCCTGCATGGTCTGCGTGGTCATCGGCCCCTTCATGCCGTGCCAGTCCTCGCAACGCGGCGAGCCGATCTGGGTGATGCAGTTCTGGTCGAAGCGCTGCGGCGGCGCGGAAGGATCGCCCAGGTCCCAGGCCAGCCGGTCCATGCGCGCGTCGACGTGACAGGAGCCGCAGGACACCTGACCGAGGCCGGAGGTGCGGTGGGTGTCGTACAACAAAGGGCGGCCGGCGCGGATCGCCGCCGGCAGCGGATTGAACACCGGCGTGCGCGACAGTTCCACGCCAGCGGCGCTGTCGACCAGCGACAGCGAGGCCTCGAAGTGATTCCATACGTACAGCCGGCCGCGCGCATTGTCCAGCGCCAGTCCTGCCGGGCCCTCGCCGACCGCGATCGGCGCGCCGACGCGCGCGCCGTTGGCATCGATGGCGATGACGTTGTTGGAACCCAGGCCCGCGACCCAGCCGCGCTGGCCGTCGGCGCGCCAGACGATCGCGCGCGGATCGCCGATGCTGCGGTTGCGCTCGGCCTGGGCAATGGTCGATTGCTGGTAGTTGAGATGCGGATTCAAGTCGACGATGGACTTGTTGCCGCCGACCGCGGTGTTCACCCGCGCCAGATGCACCTTGACGAACTTGCCGTTGACCTTGGGTTCGAAGCGCACCTCGTTGAAGGCTTCGGTACCGACCACAGTGGCTTCGCCGCTGGCCGGATTCACCGCCAGCGCCATGCCGATGTTCATCAGGCCGTTGACGTAGCGCACGGCCAGCGTGTTGACGTCGATGACGGCAAGGTCATGGTCGAGCAGATTCCAGCCCGGGCGCCGGCCGGAAGCGCTGGCCAGCGAGCCGCTGACGAACTCGGTCCAGTCGCCGATATTGTCGTCGCGCCAGCGACCGTCGCTGCCGCGGCGCACGATCAGGCCGACGCGCGGCGGCGTGGCCGCCGGATTCAGTGGCGGATCGAATGTCGTGCCGGCATTCGGCGGCGGATTTTGTCCGCCGTAAGGACCGCGCGCGTCGTTTACGGCGTTCGGCAGAGTCGGCACGTTCAACAACAGACCACCGGACAAGATCGTCGTGTTGTTGCCGGATTCGAAGATCGCCGCGTAGACGCTGCGACCGTCGCTGCTGACCGCCAGCGCGCGCGGATCTTCGGCCCGGATCGGCACCACGGTTGGCGCGGTGGCCAGATTGGCAGGATCGAAGACCTGCACCTGGTTGGCCTGCGAGCAGCTGACGAAGGCACGCGTACCGGCGAACACCACGTCGAATGGTTCATCGGCGGTGACCAGCGTGGCGCGCACGCGGCGCGCGGCGACATCGATGATGCTGACCGAATCGGAGATGTGGTTGACCACCCACAGCTCGCCATCGTTGCGAAAACGCACCGACACCGGATCGACGCCGACCACGATGTGGCCGATGCTGACCGGCACTGCTTCGGAGACGTCGAACAGCTGCACGCGCTGGTCGGCGGTGTGCGCCACCGCCAGCAGCTTGCCGTCGGGGCTGAGGTCGAGCGCGTGAACCGGGTGGTTTTCCCAGTTGACGAAGGGCAGATCGACGGCGGATGCGGCACTGGCCGAGACGGCAAGCAGCAAAGCAATGGTGTTGCGCAGCACGGGCGGACCTCGATCAGGAATTGCGCGGCCAGCATAAGCCCCGCAGGGCACTCAACGTGTCAGCAATGGTTGCGTTGACCGGCCCGGACCAGCGTCCGGACCCAGGGAAAAGCAACATGTAGGTCACGTTGGCCGCTTAGCGGGCTACCTGACCTACGCCTGTGGGCAGGTCTTCGCCAACCCTGCCTTCAGCGCCGTGACCTGTTCCGCGGTCGCCGGCTGCGGACGGCCGCCACCACCGCCGTCGAAGATGACCTGCCACTGGCCATCCGGGGCGCGCAACCAGGTCGAGATGAACTGTCCGACCATGAAGCGTGGATCCGCGTCCGCCTTGGTGTTTTCGATCCAGTACGGACCGCGCGACAGGGCCACGCCGGTCGTACCCGCAATGGTCACGACATCCGGATACCAGCGCAGTACCAGCTCCTCGCCGCTGATGATCCCGGCCCACGACTCGGTCACGGCGTCGGCGCCACGGGTCAGGCCACCGCGTCCGTCGATGAACACCGTGTCGACGTGCAGATGTGCGCGGAAAGCCACGGCGTCGTGCGCCTCGACGCTGGCGGCGAAGCTCTTTTCGCGCTCCCAGGCAGCGCACTCAGTTGCCGACATCGGCACCCTGGGCGTCGCCGCCGGAGCGGGTGGGTCAGCGGCAAAGGCAAAATTGGAAGCGCCCAGCAGGACCCAGGCTACCAACCACTGGTGACTCATCGTTCATTCCTTTGCCGAGCGGCAGACCGCATCATCGGCCCCGCGCGCGGTGTCCGCCTGTGCAGGAAGTGCCAAGCGGCGGCGCCGTCGAAGGGGGGGGGGGGGGGGGGGGCCCGCCAAAGGCGAATCGCCACTGGCAACAAGGGCACCCAACATCGTCACTGGAGGACAGCAGATGAAACGCGTAACCGGTATCGGCGGCATCTTCATCAAGGCACAGGACACCGAACGCATGGCCGACTGGTATCGCCGGCATCTGGGCATCGACATCCAGGCCTGGGGCGGCACTGCCTTTCGCTGGAACGATCCCGATCGTGTCGAGCCGGACGGCGGCGTCACCGTATGGAGTCTGTTCAAGGCTGACACGAGCTACTTCGCGCCGAGCACCGCGCCGTTCATGGTCAACTACCGGGTCGATGACCTGCATGCGCTACTGGCCGCACTGCGCGCCGAGGGCTGCGAGGTCGACGCCAAGGTCGATGAATCCGAATACGGCAAGTTCGGCTGGGTGATGGACCCGGAGGGCAACCGCATCGAGCTGTGGCAGCCGCCGGCGGGAGCGCCAACCGGATGAACCCGGTCGTGACGGCGGGCTTCGACACCCTGGCGCGCATCCGCGTGGTGCTTTGCGACACCCTGGAGCCGTCCAACATCGGGGCGGCGGCGCGCGCGATGAAGACCATGGGCCTGTCGCGATTGACGCTGGTCAGACCCAAGCAGTTTCCCCACGGCATGGCGGTGCGCCTGGCGGTATCCGCCAACAACCTGCTCGATGACGCCGTCGTGGTGACCGAACTGGCCGCTGCCGTGGCCGGCTGTCACGCCGTGTACGGTGTCAGCGCGCGCCAGCGCAAGATTCCGGTGCGTGTGCTGGGGCCGCGCGAGATGGCGGCGCCGGCGCTGGCGACGGCTGGTGTGGCAGATGTTGCCGTGGTCTTTGGTGGCGAGGAAGCCGGCCTGAGCAATGACGATCTGCAGCTGTGCGACACCCTGGTGCAGATCCCGAGCGACCCTGGGTGCCGCTCGCTCAATCTCGCCGCCTCGGTGCAACTGATCGCCTGGGAATTGCGCATGGCGCTGCTGGCGCAAGCTGCACTTCCTCGCAGTCCGCGCTCGGACGCGCCGATCGAGAATTTCGAGGAATTGATGGTGGCGCTCGACGGACTGTTGCTCGGCGCCGGCTACTACGGCAACAAGAACCGCGCGCTCACCCAGGAGAAGCTGCGCCGCATCCTGCAGCGCGCCGACCTGGGCCAGGATGACATCAGGATGCTGCGCGGGGTGATTGCGCAGTTGCGGTCCGCCACCGACGGGTCGACATGAGGCCTTTGCAGGGCCGCTGACCCGGCGACCGCAGTTGTGGGTCCGGACAAGGTCCGGACCCACAGAATCAAGCGCCGCCCGCGCTTCGCGACTACTTCGCCCGCGGCCGTGTCGGCCGATACACCGGCTCCCACACCTGGGCGCGGATGCGCTGTTCCAGCGTGGCCTCGTCGCAGGACTCGGCAACGCCATCCAGCTGCGCCTGTTTGGCCACGGCCCGCGCAACGGAAACCGACACCGCGCGCAGCTGATCGACCGGCGGCAACAGCCGCGCCAGCGGATCGTGCTTGGCCGGCGACAACTCGGCCAGCGCCACGCCCGCGGCCATGAACATCGCGTCGGTGACGCGACTGGCGTTGACCGCCAGCACCGCCAGACCCACGCCCGGGAAGATGTAGGAGTTGTTGGTCTGGTTGACCGGCAAAAGGCGGCCCTTGTACTCGACCGGCGGGAACGGACTGCCGGTGCCGATCAGCGCGCGACCTTCGGTCCAGGCCACCAGATTCACCGGCGTGGCTTCGGAACGCGAGGTCGGGTTGGACAGCGGGAAGATGATCGGCCGATCGACATGGCTGGCCATGGCGCGAATCGAGTCTTCGGTGAAGGCACCGGCCTGGCCGGAGACGCCAATCAGCGTGGTCGGCCTGGCATTGTTCATCACATCGAGCAGGCCGATCTGACCCGGCTGCTGCAGCACCCAGCCAGCCACGGCCTCCTGGGTCTGCGCAAACTGGGCACGATCGCCGCTGACCTCGCGCAGCCCGTGGGCGACCAGCCCCTTGCTGTCGAGCACGAAGAAACGACTATGCGCCTCGGCCTCGCTGAGACCGCGATTGGTCATCGCCTTGACCAGCAGGCCGGCAATACCGGTGCCGGCGGCGCCGGCGCCGACGATGGCGATGCGCTGCTCGGTCAGCGGCACGCCGGTGACATTGATCGCCGCCATCAAGGTACCGAAAGCGACCGCGGCGGTGCCCTGGATGTCGTCATTGAAAGTACACAGGCGGTCGCGATAGCGCTCCAGCAGGCGCCCGGCATTGCTGCCGGCGAAGTCTTCCCACTGCAGCAGCACATCCGGCCAACGCTCGGCGACCGCGCTGACGAATTCCTCGATGAAGGCATCGTATTCGGCGCCGCTGATGCGTGGATTGCGCCAGCCCACGTACAGCGGGTTGGAAAGCCGCTCGACATTGTTGGTGCCGACATCCAGCAGGATCGGCAAGGTCGCCGCCGGGTGGATACCGGCGCACGCGGTATACAGCGACAGCTTGCCGATCGAGATGCCCATGCCACCGGCCCCCTGATCGCCGAGGCCGAGGATGCGCTCGCCGTCACTGACGACGATCACCCGCACCTTGTCGAAGCGCGCGTCGCTGAGGATCTCGCGGATACGATGGCGGTTGGGGTAGCTCAGGAACAATCCGCGCGGCTTGCGCCAGATCTCGCTGAAGCGCTGGCATCCCTCGCCCACCGTCGGCGTGTACACCAGCGGCAGCAGTTCCTGGATATTGTTGACCAGCAACGAGTAGAACAGCGTCTCGTTGGCGTCCTGCAGATCGCGCAGGAAAGCATAACGCTCGAAATCGGTGCGGAAGCTGCGCAGCACGGCAAGCCGCCGCGTGACCTGTTCCGGCAGGGTGCCGATGTTCGGAGGCAGCACGCCGTGCAGGTGAAAGGCGTCGCGCTCCTCATCGGTGAACGCCGTGCCCTTGTTGAGCAAGGGCTGATTGATCAGGTCGACTCCGGCCAGATCGGTTTCGATGACATCGTCTCGATCCGGCTGTGAATGCTGGCTCATGCGGCTCCCCCTGCGTCTTGGGGAGTGGAAGATAGCGCGCCGGAGGCCCAGGCGGCGATCATTCCAGCGCTCGGCGACACTTACGCCGCGGGACCCGTGCCGGAATCAGGTCTGGCGCACGCAAAGGGCGCGCTTGCCCTTGGTGCTGGCGGATGTGTAGGCGTACTTCCGGCCGTCGCCGAGGTAGACATACCAAGCCTGATCCGGACCATTGGCTTCCGAGCTCCAGGGCGTGAGGCCGGTCAACTCGATCAACGGCGTGATCCGGCAGGTGAGCTTGCCGATGCAGTCCTGACCCCTGACTTCGTCTGCAGATTGCAGCGCCAGGAGCTCATCCGTGTTCGGCAGTTCCCAGCCGGCACCCCCACGTCCGGCCCATTCCCCCTTTCCTTCCCCACACGGGGTTCCCCCCCCGCGCGCGGCCCGCTCGACGCCCCCTGTGGGGCCGCGCTGCGGATCAGCGTACCGGCACCATCACTACCGGCAGCGTGCTCTGGCGCAACATGTCGTGGCTGATGCTGCCTACCAGCAGGTCGAACACGGCGCCGTGGCCATGGGTCGCCATGATCAGCAGATCGGCACCAAGACGGGTCGCCTCGCGCTGGATGGTAGCGGCGGTCGGCCCCTGCACCAGCAGCGCGGTGCAGTTCACGCCAAGGTCGCGCAATGCCTGCGCGTGCGCCTGCAGCGTGCGATGGTCGTCGCGATGCTCATGCGCGACCTGATCGCGCACGCTCGCCGAACCGGCCCCATAGCCGACAAAATCCGGCTCCGGCGCGGCCACGTGCAGCAACCACACCTCCGCTGACATGGCCCGCGACAGCTTGATCGCCGTGGCGAGCACGCGTTCGGTGGCCGAACTCAGGTCCAGCGGTACCAAAAGGCGCATGTCTCAGTCTCCTTCAGATTGGGATGCGAATGCGCGCTCGGCGAGCGGATAGAGCGCTGCAGTGAAACGATCCGCGTCGCTCGCCGACAGATGCGACCATTCGGGCACCCGGTATCCCTGCAGCTCCGGATGATCCTCGAAGTGGATGCCGGGCACGCCGGCCTTGGCGATCAGCACGTCCCAGGTCGATTCGCGCGGCATCGCCTTGCGTTCGAATTCCAGCAGCCGGTCGGCGCTCGGCGCGCGTACGAACACCACTTCCACACCACGCGCCCGCAACTTGCTTCACCGCGGCAACCGCCTTGTCGATCTGTTCGTCGCGCGTCTTCATCGCCTTTTCGATCGCCTCCGGCGGCAGCGGCTTGAAGTTCTGCGCCCAGATGCGCTGGGCCATGGCCTGGTACTGCGGATCGTTCTCGACCTTGTCCCACATGCGCGTATTGCGGTCGGCGGCGGACATGCTGATCTTGCGCACCGCCTCGCGCACCGGCACGCCCGGTCGCGTAGGCCAGGCCTGCCGCTTGAGCACGGTGATGAGCGCGAAATCCTCGTCGTAGAAGGCCAGCCAGGGCTCCAGCAACCAGGTCGACAGCCGGTGACCCGAGCGCTGCGCCGGGGTTTCCTTGCGATAGTGCTTGAGCGCGTCGATGCGCACGGCGAAGCCGCTGAAGAACAGGCCCGGCGTGACCCCGACCAGCAAGCGTCCGGTGAAATCGGGATCGTCGGCCAGATCCTCGAGAAATGCGACCGGCGAACTGCCCTCGAGCGCGAGCTGGATCGGACGCTCGCCCGCCAGGCGTTCCCAGACCGGCAGTTGCACATCGAACAGCAGCCGCGACGAGCCGACGATGACGGTGCGATTGCCCTCGCCAGTGTCGATGCGTCGGCGTTGCTCGGCCCAGCGCTCGTCGCTGTTGCGGTAGCCGGGCGTCACCCCAAAGTCGCGCCAGTACAGCTCCCACGCGCCGAGCGCAAGAACGAACAGCGCCAGTGCCAGGCCCAGCGCCGCACCGCCGTTCAGCGCCGGCAGCGGACGCTCGTAGCTGTCGCCGTCGAGCCGGCCGTGATCAGAACTGGAAGTAGATGAAGGCATCGCCTCCTCCCTGCGTGATCGCGATCAGGAATGCCATCGATGCCCACAACGCGCCGACCACCAGCGTCGGCAATCGTTGTCCCTCAACATGCAACTGGCGTTCGCGCATGTAGCCGTGTACCGCCAGCAACGGCAGCATCGCGGTCAATACACTGACGATCAGCCAGAAACTCAAGATCGGCACGCCGGGCGCACCGATGCCGAGCATCGCCGACAGCACACGCCAGGCCGTCGGGAAGTCCTGCGCGCGGAAGAACACCCAGGTGATGTTGACCAGCAGATAGGTCAGCACGATCAGGCCGAAGCGCGTCAGGGCGCGGTCCCAGACCGGCCAGCTGCCGATGCGCTGGCGCGCGAAGCGCTCGACCACCAGGTACAGCCCGTGCAATCCACCCCAGACCACGAAGGTCCAGGCGGCGCCGTGCCACAGGCCGCCGAGCAGCATGGTCAGCATCAGATTGACGTAGGTGCGCGCCGGCCCCTTGCGGTTGCCGCCCAAAGGCACGTACAGATAGTCGCGCAGCCAGGTCGACAGCGAGATGTGCCAGCGCCGCCAGAAATCGGAAAAACCAAGTGCGGCGTAGGGATAGCGGAAGTTGTCGATCAGCGAGAAACCGAGCACCAGCGAAGCGCCGATCGCGGTCGTGGTGTAGCCGGCGAAATCGCAGAAGATCTGCCCGGAGAAGGCGATGGTGCCGAGCCAGGCATCCAGCAGCAGCGGCGCCTTGTCGCTGCCGTAGACCGCATCCACCGCCGGCGCCAGCAGCCCATCGGCGAGCACGATCTTCTCGAACAGGCCCAGCGTCATCAGCATCAGACCCCAGATCATCTGCGGTGAAGTGGCCGTGCGCGGGGTGGCGAACTGCGGCATCAGATCGGTCGGGCGCACGATCGGGCCGGCGACCAGTTGCGGGAAGAAGGTCACGAACAGCGAGAAGTCGAGCAGCGATGTCGCCGGCTTCGCGCGCTTCAGGTACACATCCAGCGTGTAGGACAGCGTCTGGAAGGTATAGAAGGAAATGCCGACCGGCAGGATGATGTCCCAGCCCGGCGCCTGCCATGCCACGCCGAAGCCGGCCATCAGCGCCACCCAGTTTTCGAGCAGGAAGCCGCCGTACTTGAAGTAGCCGAGCAGGCCGAGGTTGCCGACCAGCGACACCATCAGCCAGCCGCGCCGCGCGCGCGTCGATTCGCTGCGGTAGATCTGCCGCGCCATCCACCAGTCGACCATGGTCGACAGCCACAGCAGGACCACGAACGGCGGATTCCAAGCCGCGTAGAAGATGTAGCTGGCAATCAGCAGGTTGGATTTCTTCACCGACCACGCCAGCGGCAATCGGTGCAGGAACAGCACGATCGCGAAGAAGGCGATGAAGGTCAGCGAATTGAAAGTCACGACTGGCTCCCCAGGCAGCCGCGGCGGTGGTTCAGCCTAGCCGAATGTGAACGCCTTTGGGGGTTCGCAGTGGTTCGCCAGCGCACCGACAGGCGCGCCATCGAGCCTCAGCATTTCGATCGGGATCGCAGTGGCTGCAGCAGCACCGCGCTGCAGCAACGCGGGTCCCGAACCTCGGCGCAACCGCGCCCGCGCTGATGACCTGGAGATCGCCATGAACACGACTATCCGCAAGACCGCCCTGTTGCTGCTGGTTGCCGCCTTCGCTTTCAATGCGACGGCCTGCAACACGATGAAGGGCCTGGGCAAGGACACCGAGAAGGCGGGCGAGAAGATCCAGAAGGAAGCGGATCGCAGCCACACCACGGACGATTCCACCCGGAGCTGACCAACGTAACCGGGGCGTCAGCGTGGCAGCATGAGTGCTGCTCTGTGCTGGCGCCCTGATCGTGTCGACCGAACCTGCCATGCAGCGCTACCCGGCCGAAAGTCCGCGCGTGGTGCTCGACACCAATGCCTGCCTGGCGCTCTTCGCCTATGCCGACCCCAGCTGCGCAACATTGCTGGCGGCGCTGCGCGAAGGCCGCGTACGAGCCGTGGCCAATCTGGCCACGCGGACCGAGTGGTTGCAGGTGCTTGCGCGTGACGCCCTGAAGCTCGACGACAACCGTCGCAGCCGAGCCGTGCAGCTGTTCGATGCCCTGGTGACCACGATCGGCACTGACCCCGCAGCGGCTAGAGCCGCCGTCAGCCTGCCGCGCTGTCGCGACCGCGACGACCAGATGTTCCTGGAACTGGCGCGGGATGCGGGCGCGGTGGCGCTGTACACGCGCGACCGGGAATTGCTGAAATTGTCGCAGCGAACCCAACGTCGGGCCGGGTTTGTCGTGCGGCGCCGGAGGACTGTGACTGCCGCAGCGACGTGCACGTCGCTCACCGAACATCGTAGTTGAAAACACCAACAGCACGGAGGCGGGCCATGAAAATCTTCTCCTTTGCGTCCTGCGCCTTTGCGGACAAAAACAGATCCGCACTCCCCAGTTCGGTGCGCCAACAGGGGCGTCCGGACCCACCGAACACCCGCGCAGCACACGGGCAAGGCGGCCCGCCGGCCAGCGCGAACAAGCGCACCGGCAGGGGCGACCGGCCTGCTTGTCGGTCGTCGCAGCGGACGCGCGCTGCGGCAGACTAGGGCTCCGGGTAACCTGCCGCTGACTCCGAAACCGCATGCGACTGCTGCACACTTCCGACTGGCATCTGGGACAACTGCTGCACGGCCACGACCGCCACGCCGAGCACGCGGCCTTCCTCGACTGGCTGCTGGCCGAACTGCAGCAGCGGCAGATCGACGCCTTGCTGATTGCCGGCGACATCTTCGACAGCGCCAACCCGAGCGCCGAGGCACAGCGGCTCTACTACAGCTTCCTGGCACGCGCCGGTCGGTGCTGCCCGCGCTTGCAGATCGTCGTCATCGCCGGCAACCACGATTCGCCGCTGCGCATCGACGCGCCGCAAGCGGTGCTGCAGGCCTTGCGCGTGCATGTGCTCGGCCAGTACCGGACCGGCACGACGCCGAACCCTCGCCTGCGCGTGGCGCTCCAGCGCCGCGACGGCAGCATCGGCGCGCTGCTGCTTGCGATCCCTTTCCTGCGCCCGGGCGATCTGCCCGAGGGCCATGGCGGCGCCTATGCCGAGGGTGTCGCCGCGGTCTATCGGGACGAGGTCGACGCCGCACTGGCGGTGCGTGAGCCGGACCAGGCGCTGCTGGCGCTGGGCCATCTGCATGCGCTTGGCGGCCAGGTGTCCGAGCATTCCGAGCGGCGCCTGGTCATCGGCGGCCAGGAGGCCGTGGCGGCGAGTCTGTTTCCCGAAGAACTCGCCTACGTGGCGCTCGGTCATCTGCATCTGGCGCAGCAGATCGGCGCGCCGCGCATCCGCTATTGCGGCAGTCCGCTGCCGCTGTCCTTCAGCGAGATCGGCTATCCGCACCAGGTCGTCGAATTCACCTTGGATGGCGCACTGCTGGCCAGTGTCGAGGCGATCGCCGTGCCGCGGCCGGCGCCCATCCTGCGCGTCCCGGCGCGCCACCTGCCGCTCGCCGATGTGCTGCCGTTGTTGCAGGCGCTCGACTTTAGCGACGCGCCGGTCGGCCTGCAGCCGCTGATCGAGGTGCTGGTCGAGCGCGCCTGGGGCGATCCGGACCCGGCCGCGACGATACGCGCCGCGCTGGATGGCAAACCGGTGCGGCTCGCGGCGATCAAGGCGGTCAGGCCGAGCAACAGCGCCGACGCGTCCGCCAGCGCGCCGCGCCTGTCGATCGACGAACTCAAGCCGACTCCTTTGTTCGAACGCCTGGTGCGCGAGCAGACCGGCAGCGAACCTCCCGCAGAGTTATGGCAGGCTTTTGGCGAACTCCTCGCCATCGCCGAGCATGGGCAAGGCTGATGCGCATCCGTGCGATCCGCGGCAAGAATCTGGCCTCGCTGGCCGGCGAATTCGTCGTCGACTTCAGCGCCGAGCCGCTGGCCAGCGCCGGCGTGTTCGCCATCAGCGGGCCGACCGGCGCCGGCAAGAGCACGCTGCTGGATGCGATGTGCCTGGCGCTGTATCACGAGACGCCGCGACTGAAGGCGGCGCAGGAGCTGAATGTCTCCATCCCCGACGTCCATGAGCAGTCGATCACGCCGCGCGACCCGCGCAACCTGTTGCGCCGCGGCTGCGGCGAGGGCTGGGCCGAGGTCGTGTTCGAGGACATGAGCGGCGTCGCCTGGCGCGCGCGCTGGAGCGTCGCCCGCGCCCGCAGCAAGGCCGACGGCCGATTGCAGGCGGCCAGCGCTGAACTGGTCCGCTGCGAAGACCAGTATCGCTTCGACGGCAAGCTGGCCGAGATCCAGCACAAGCTGGTCGAGCTGACCGGCCTCAGCTTCGAGCAGTTCTGCCGCTCGGTGCTGCTGGCGCAGAACGAATTCTCCGCCTTGCTGAAAGCGCGCCAGAACGAGCGCGCCGATCTGCTGGAAGCGCTCACCGGCAGTGAGATCTTCCAGCGCATTTCGACGCTGGCGCACGAGCGCCACGCCGAGGAACAGCGCCAGCTGCAGCTTATGGAACAGGAGCTCAAGCTGAGCGCCGCGCTCGACGACGAGCAGCGCGCGGCCCTGCTGCAGCGCGTGAACGATGCGCAGGCCCGCGGCGCCGCCGCGCAGGAGGCCCTGCGCGAGCTGCACAGCGAATTGCGCTGGCACGTGGATGGCGAACGCCTGCACCTGCGCCTGGCCGCTGCCCGCGGCGATGAAGCAGAACTGGCGCAGCAAATCGAGGCCAGCCGCGACGAACAACAGCAGTTGCAGCGCTGGAGCGCGGCTGAACCGCTGCGCCCACTGGCTGACGCACACACGACTGCGGGCGCCGGCGCCAGCGCGCTGCAGGCTCAATTGCCGGCACTTGCCGCTGCCGTTGGCGCGGCCGCGGCGGGCTGCGAACTGGCGCAAGCCCGGGCGACCACAGCCGCGGCCCTGAGTACGAATGCCCAGGCGATGCGCAGCGCGGCGCAGCCGGTGATCGCCGCGGCGCGCGCCGCCGACGCGGCTTTGCGCCAGGCTGCCAACTCGCTCGCCCGGATCACCGCGGAAGGCACCCGGGCACTGGCCAGTCGCCAGCAACTGGAGCAGCAGCTCACCGCGCTGGCCCAGCGCGCGGAGCTTTTGCAGCAGCAACTCGCGGTGTGGAGCGACTGGCAGCTGGCCAACCCGGCATTCGCCGGCAGCGACAGCGACTGGGCGACGCTCGGTGCGCGCCTGGAGGCGGCTGCCGGACTGCAGCAACGTGTCGGCCTGACACGCGAACGACTGCTCGCGCTGAAAGGCGAGCTTGCCGACCACGGCACGGCGTTGGGCTTGCTGGAACAGGCCGCGGCCGCGGCAACTATTGCAGTCGCGGACGCCGACGCCGAACTGGCGCAGGCCCAGGCGACACTGATGGCGCTCGATCCGGCGGCGATCGAGGCGCGCCGCGCGGCGCTCGAACGCCGTGGGCGGATGCTGCAGCAACTGCAGTCGGCAATGGTGGCCTGCAGCGGTGCGCGGCAGCGTCGCGCGCGCCACGCGCAAGCGCTCAACGACACCCGCGCGACGCTGGTGCCGTTGCACGATCGGGCACAGCGTGCGCTGCAGTGCCGCGACGACGCCGCCCGCGAGGCGGCCGCGGCAACTGCCGCGCTGGAACGCGCCAGCCTGCTCGCGCACGCGCACACCGAGCGCCTGCGCGAGTCCCTGGTTGCGGGCGAACCCTGCCCGGTGTGCGGCTCGAAGGCGCATCCGGGCGCTGGGGAGCGTGATGTCGATGCGCGCACGCTGCTCGATCTGCTCGGCGGCGCCGCCGCGACCGCCGCGCATGCTGCGGCTGCGGCGATCGCGGAACAGGCCCGGCTGCAGGGCGAGATCGAGGCCGGCCAGCGCGAATTGGCCAAGGCCGAGGCGGCCGATAGCGCATTGGCAGCGGAACTCGAGCGCGCGCACGCCAGTTTGTTGCAGGCCGCCGCAGGCGTGCTGCCGGGCGCCGCAGCAGCCGATATCGAGGCGGCACTACCCGCGCTGGCGCAGACCTTGGATGCCGAATCGGCCACGGCGGAAAGCGATCGCGCCGCGCTGGCCAGAGCCAGTCAGTCGCTGCAGACGGCGCGCGCCCGCCACGAACACGCCGCAGGCGGCGCCGAAACGGCGCGGCGCCAGCTGCAGGCAGCGCAGGCCGCAGCGGCGCCGCTGCGCAAGTCGGCCGACGCCCTGCAGGGCGAGTGCGACGCGCTCGCTGGCGAACTGACGGCGGCGCTGCAGTCGCTGCAGCGCTGGCCCGCCCTGACCATCGTCGCCGATGCGCCGCTGGCGGGCATCTTCGCGCAATGGCAAGACGGCGAGGCCATCCGCGGCCCGGCGCTTGAGGCCGCAACGCAGCTGCAGCAGATCGAGATCGAACAACAGGGACTGCGCGCCGCGCAGTCCCGGGCCGAAGTGGCACAGGCGCAAGTGGATGACGCTCTGCGCGATGCAACAGAGGCTCTCGAAACGGCTCGCCGCGAGCGCCAGGCGCTGCTTGCGGAAGCCGATGTGGAGCGCTTCGCCGAGCGTCTGGACGCCGAACTGGCCGCCGCCATGGCGGAACGCGAGCGCTGCCAGCAGGCGGCGCATCAGAGCGCGCTCGATCTGCAACGGGCGCAATCGGCCCAGCAGCAATGCGAGCAGCAACTGGCGAGCAGCGCGGCGCACCGACTGAACATCGAGCAACAGTTGCAGCAGCAATTGGCAGAACTGGCACTCGCCCTCGACCTGGTCGCGCCGACAGTGCTGCAACTGCAGGCGCTGCTCGCCAGTCGACCAGCCGATCTGCAGGCGCGGCAAGCGGAGATGGCACGGCAACAGCGCGCCTGGATTGAACTTCGCGCGCAGATCGGTGCGCTACACAGCGAGATTCAGAGCTGGCAGCAGCAGGCCGGGTCGGCGCGCGCGCAGGCGGAGGTCGCGGTCGCGCTGGCGCAGGCTGAGGCAGAACACACCGCGGCCCTGCACGAACTCGGCGCACTGGCCGCCGAGCTCAAGTCCGATGACCAGCGTCGCCAGCGCGGCGCCGAGCAGCGCGTGCTGCTGCAGCAGCGGCGCAGCGCCGCACAGAGCTGGGCGCTGCTCGACGATCTGATCGGCGCCCGCGACGGTGCAAAGTTCAAGCGCTATGCGCAGCAGTTCACGCTGGAAGTGCTGATCGAATACGCCAACGAGCACCTCGTCCACCTGGCGCGGCGCTATCGGCTGCGGCGCGGCAATGAGCCGCTCAGCCTGCTGGTGATCGACGCCGACCTCGGCGACGAGGTGCGCAGCGTGCACTCATTGTCCGGCGGCGAGACCTTCCTGGTGTCGCTGGCGCTGGCGCTGGGACTGGCGTCGCTGTCCTCGCAGCGCCTGCGCGTGGAATCGCTGTTCATCGACGAGGGCTTCGGCAGCCTCGATGCCGATACCCTGAACATGGCGATGGAAGCCCTCGACCGCCTGCAAGCCCAGGGCCGGCGCATCGGCGTGATCTCGCACGTGCACGACATGGCCGAACGCATCGGCGTGCAAGTGCGCGTCGAGCCAGTCGGCGCCGGGCGCAGCAAGGTGGTGATCGGGCAGGGCTGAGCAAGGCGCGCTTTGTGTGGGAGCGGGTTTATCCCGCGAGCTCTTTGCCACCGTGGGAGCGGGAACCCGCGAGCTCTGCCGTTCAAGCAAAAGCTCGCGGGATCAACCCGCTCCCACAGAAGCAACGAAGCAAAGCTCGCGGAGTAAATCCGCTCCCACAGAAGCGCGCGCTAGGGCGTGCCCTGTTCTGCCGCCACCCGCTTGCGATAACGCTCGAACCACGCCGCCGTGTTCAACACCTGCGCCAGCATCTGCGAGGGCCGTCGGCCGATGTTGTGCGAGGCGCCGGGGATACGCACCATGGCGCTCGGCACGCGCTTCAGGCGCAGCGCCTGGTAGTACTGCTCGGATTCGGCGATCGGCGTGCGCATATCGGCGTCACCGACGATGACCATGGTCGGCGTGACCACGTTGCCGACCAGGCTGATCGGCGAGTGCTTGAAGTAGTAGTCCGGCTGTTCCCACGGCAGGCCCTTGTGCCAGTAGCGCCAGTAGTAGTTGTAGCCATCCGCGGTCAGCGCGTGGCTGAACCAGTTGATCACCGGCTTGGCCACCACCGCGGCGCGAAAGCGCGTCGTCTTGCCGACGATCCACGCGGTCAGCAGGCCACCACCGCTGCCGCCGGTGACGAACAAGTTGTCCTTGTCGATTGAGCCGCGCGCGATCACGGCATCGACGCCGTCCATCAGATCGTTGTAGTCCTCGCTCGGATAGTTCTGGTGGATCAGGTTGGCAAACTCGGCGCCGTAGCTGGTGCTGCCGCGCGGGTTCAGATACAGCACCACGTAGCCCTGCGCGGCGTACAGCTGGGTTTCCGGCGCAAAATGCGGCCCGTAGGCGGCGAACGGTCCGCCGTGGATTTCCAGCAGCAAGGGATAGCGCCTGGCGGCATCGAAATCCGGCGGATAGACAACCCAGCCCTGGATCTGCCGCTGGTCGAAGCTGGACGGAAAGTTGATCTCCTCGACCCGTCCCAGGGTGCGCTGGTCGAGCAGTCCGTGGCCCAGATCCGTCAGCCGCTTGGGCTTGCCGTCGCTGCCGATCACGGCGACATCCGCCGGCCGCAGCGGCGTGCCCTGGGTGTAGGCGATGCGACCGCCGGAGGCCGACATCGCGCCACCCGTGTAGGGGCGGCCGATTCCGGTGCCGCTCAGGTCTTCGGCCAAGGTGGTACTGCGACCGTTGGCGAGCGCAACCTTGGCGACATGGGTGGCGCCGCGCCTGTCGTAGGCAATGGCGATGCTGCGATCGTCGATCCACTCCGCCGAGTTGATCCCGGCATCCAGCGCCTCGCTGAGGCCACGCGCTTTGCCACTGGCGAGTTCGAGCACATACAAGCGGGTGTTGGCATAGCTCAGCCCGTGGTCGTCGAACCCCAGATACGCCAGACGCTTGCCGTCCGGCGACAGTCTCGGACTCTGGTCCGGCCCGACGCGCGTGGTCAGTCGCGTGAGATCGCCAGTCGCCAGTGCAACCCGGTAAAGCTCGGATTCGAGCGGTTCGAAATCGCCATCGGCATCCTTGTTGGCCGACAGGTACAGGCTGGCGCCGTCGCTGGACCAGGCCGGCGCGCCGAACACGTTGAATTCGCCGCGGGTCAGCTGGCGCGGCGCCCCGCCGTCGGCGTCGACGACGAACACGTGGGTGAAGCCCGGATCGAGGTAGCCGGCGCCGTCGGCGCGATACACGGTGTGCTCGATCAGCGTGACCGGCGGCGCCCATTCCGCCCCCTTGGGCGCGGCCGGCAGCGTCGCCAGCGGTTTGCCCTCGCTCGGGACGAAGGCGGTGTAGGCCAGCTGGCGACCATCGGGTGACCACGCCAGATTCGATGGCCCGCGCTCCAGCTGGGTGATGCGCGCGGTGGCGCCACTGCTCAGCCAGCGCACGAAGATCTGCGCCTTGCCCTCGTCGCTGGAGACATAGGCAATGCGCGTGGCATCGGGCGACCACGCCGCCTGGCCATCGGACACGCTGCCGGTGGTCAGCGGTTGCGCGGCACCGGTGGCACTGTCGACCAGCCACAGGTTGGACCGGCGCACATCCTTCATGGTGTCGAAAAACTGGCGCTCGTAGACCAGCTTGCGACCATCCGGCGACAGCACCGGGTTGTCGGCCCACTGCAGCGCAAAAACGTCGATGGGAGCAAAGGGTGGTGCGGCTGCATGTGCGCCAGCGGCCAGAGCGGCAACCAGCAGGGCAGCAGTCGCAAGGGTTCGAACGCTCATGCAAGGTCCTCGTAACGGCGATAGGTAAATCAGGTTGGCTGCGCAGCAGACTACGTCACGAGCGGTCCTGTGGGAGCGGATTCATTCCGCGAAAGCTGTCGCGGAGTAAATCCGCTCCCACATTGAAATCGAAGACGTACAGCATGCCCGGTGAGAGTCCCGGTCGCCCCCCTGGCGGTGCGCTTGTTCGCGCAGCGAACATCTGGATGTAGGTCACGTTGGCCGCGCAGCGGCCTACGTGACAGCACCGCGAGTCACGTAGTCTGCTGCGCAGACAACGTGACCTACTTTCAAATACTTACGGCATGTTCGATGAGAGCTGGCCTTGATCCCGATTCCGCCGTCAGGGTCCGGAGACGGATCTGGTGCGCTCGCCCGTGACCATCCTCAAGCTGCGTCGACAGCCATCGGCTAGCATCGCTGCATCCTGAAAGCCAAAGGCGCCCCCATGTCAGCCCAGATTCTCGATGGCAAGCTCCTCGCCGCGCAGTTGCGCGAGCAGGTCGCAGCGAAAGTGTCAGCGCTGCGGGCATCCGGCAAGCGCGCGCCGGGCCTGGCCGTGGTGCTGGTGGGCGGCGATCCGGCCAGCCAGGTCTATGTGGGCATGAAGGAGAAGATGACCGAGGCGGTCGGCATGCACTCGGTCGCCCATCGCCTGCCGGAGACCACCAGCGAGCAGGAGTTGCTGGCAGTGGTTGCCGCGCTCAACGCCGATCCCGCTGTCGATGGCATCCTGGTGCAATTGCCGCTGCCGGCGCATCTGAATTCCGAGCTGATCATCAACACCATCGACCCGGCCAAGGATGTCGACGGCTTCCATCCGGTCAACGTGGGGCGCCTGTCCGCAGGACTGCCGGCTCTGGTGCCCTGTACCCCACGTGGCTGCATCATGCTGGCGAAACTCGCGCGCGCTGATCTGAGCGGTTTGCACGCGGTAGTGGTCGGCCGCTCCAACATCGTCGGCAAACCGGTGGCGCAGTTGCTGTTGCAGGAAAACTGCACGGTGACCATCGCCCACTCGCGCACCCGCGATCTGCCGGCCTTGTGCCGGACGGCCGACCTGCTGGTCGCCGCGATCGGCCGCCCGAAGTATCTCGGCGCGCAGCACGTCAAGCCCGGCGCCATCGTCATCGATGTCGGCATCAACCGCATCACCACCGCGGAAGGCAGCTCGAAGTTGGTTGGCGACGTCGACTACGACGCCGCAGCAGAAGTCGCCGGCGCCATTACCCCGGTCCCCGGCGGCGTCGGCCCGATGACCATCGCCTGCCTGCTCGACAACACGCTGACGGCGTATGAGCGGCGAGCCGAGTGAGGCTGGTCGGCAGCCGAGCGTCTCGCCTTTGAGGGAGCGGAATGAATCCGCTCCACAAGGGCAAGAGCTCGCGGAGTGAATCCGCTCCCACAAGGGCAAGAGCTCGCGGAATGAATCCGCTCCTACTTGGGCAAAAGCTCGCGGGACAGGCCCGCTCGCTGCAGCAGCGGGATCAGAACAGCCCCTGCACCAGCCCATCCTTGTCGATGTGGATGCGTTCGGCAGCCGGCGCTCTGGGCAAGCCGGGCATGGTCATGATCTCGCCGCAGATGACGACGATGAAACCGGCGCCGGCGGCCAGCCGCACTTCGCGGATCGGCACCGTGTGGCCGCTCGGTGCATTGCGCAGATCCGGATCGGTCGAGAACGAATACTGGGTCTTGGCGATGCACACCGGCAGGTGGCCGTAACCTTCGGCCTCCAGTTCACGGAAGCGGTCGCGGATCTTCTTGTCGGCGATGATGTCGCCGGCGTGGTAGATCTCGGTGGCGACCATGCGCACCTTTTCCCACAGCGACAGATCGTCCGGATAGAGCAGGCGGAAGCCGCGGCCGTCGAGTGCGGCGGGCGTGTTGGTCAGCGTGACCACCGCGCGCGCGAGGTCTTCGGCACCGGCGCCACCGTCGGCCCAGTTGCGACAGACGACCGCATCCACGCCGAGATTGTCGCGGCAGAAGTGGCGCACCAGTTCGTGCTCGGCATCGGTGTCGGTCGGGAAGGTGTTGATCGCCACCACCGCCGGCACGCCAAACTTGGCGACATTGCGCACGTGACGTTCCAGATTGGCCAGCCCGCGTTTCAGTGCCACCAGGTCTTCCTTCTCCAACTGGTCCTTGGGCACGCCGCCGTGCATCTTCAGCGCGCGCATGGTGGCGACGATCACCGCCGCGGCCGGCTTCAGGCCCGCCTTGCGGCATTTGATGTCGAAGAACTTCTCGGCGCCCAGGTCAGCGCCGAAACCGGCCTCGGTGACCACGTAGTCAGCCAACTTGAGGCCGGCGCGCGTGGCGATCACCGAGTTGCAGCCGTGCGCGATGTTGGCGAACGGGCCGCCATGCACGAAGGCCGGGTTGCCCTCCAGCGTCTGCACCAGGTTCGGCGACAGCGCGTCTTTCAGCAGCACGGTCATCGCGCCGGGCGCCTTCAGTTCGGCCGCGGTCACCGCGGTCTTGTCGCGCCGGTAGCCGATCACCATGCGGCCAAGGCGTTCTTCGAGATCGGCCAGATCCTTCGACAGGCAGAACACCGCCATCACTTCCGACGCCACCGTGATGTCGAAGCCGTCTTCGCGCGGATAGCCGTTGTTGGCGCCGCCAAGTGAACTGATGATCGAGCGCAGCGCGCGATCGTTCATGTCCATCACGCGGCGCCAGGTGATGCGCCGACGATCCAATGTGAGCGCGTTGCCCCAGTGCACGTGGTTGTCGATCATCGCGGCGAGCAGGTTGTGCGCCGAGGTGATCGCGTGGAAATCGCCGGTGAAATGCAGGTTGATCTGCTCCATCGGCACCACCTGCGAATAACCGCCGCCGGCGGCGCCGCCCTTCATGCCGAAGCACGGGCCGAGCGAGGGCTCGCGCAGGCAGATCGCGGTGCGCTGGCCGATGCGGTTGAGCGCATCGCCCAGCCCGATCAAGGTGGTGGTCTTGCCCTCGCCGGCCGGCGTCGGGCTGATCGCGGTGACCAGGATCAGGCGCCCGTCAGGACGATCCGCCAGGCTCGCCAGATATTCGGGGTCAATCTTGCCCATGCCGCGGCCATAGGGCATCACCGCATCGGCCGGAATCCCGAGCTTCGCGCCGACCTCGGCAATCGGTACCAGCTTGGTGGCGCGGGCGATGTCGATGTCGGTTTTCATGGGTGGGTCCCGGGGCGGTGGATTGACGAGCCTTTCGCTGAGTGCCAGCGCGGCTGGAGCAAAAACTCTACCCTGTCGCGAGCGGGAATTCTTGATGCGCCGCAAGGTCGGGACACGCGGTAGTCCGGTACCTGCGATCGCGCGCAAGCGCGCTCATAAAACGGCATCGGCGCGCTCTTGATCTTCGAGAAGATCAGGCTCATCAGCAGCGGCGGCATCGCCGAGCCCTCGGCGTAGTGCAGCCAGTAGCTGTAGCGCAGGCGCTCGGGCGTTCCCGGCTCCGGCGCCAGGCCGAGCGCCTTGCCGTAGGTGTCGGCCAGGTACTCGATGATCGCGCCGGACTCGGCCAGCGTGTTGTCGCCGTCGACAATCACCGGCGACTTGCCGAGCGGATGCACCGCCTTGAGCGAGGCCGGCGCCAGCATGGTCTTCGCATCGCGCTGGTGATGGACGATGGTGTAGTCGACGCCGAGTTCTTCCAGCAGCCACAGGATGCGCTGCGAGCGTGAGTTGTTCAGGTGATGGACGGTGATCACGACGGCGACCCTGGCTGACGACTGGCGCAACAGCATGACAGCAAAGTCCGGACATCCCGAACTTCGGTGGACGTCCTGAACATCTGCCGCATGTCACTCTTGACGAACAAAACGTATGCTGTACATTACATATTGTCAGCCAAAGGAGACGTCAATGCCCGTTCTGCACCCGCGCAACCTGCCCGCTGGCGCTCTTGGCGTGGTAGCGCTCTACCTGATGTGGCTGGCGCCCGATCGCATCTACGGCATCGACTCCGGCGCTCTCGGCAGCGGCATCCTGCTGGCCACTGCATGGCTGGTGATCTGGCTCTGGTGGCGCGTGCGCGACGCTGCCGCGGAGTACGCGTCGCTGGGGCAGCAACTGGCCGCACTCGGTCTGTTCTTCAGTATTGCCATCGGCATCAGTTTTGCCAGTCGTCTGCATGCGAGCGGGTGGACGCTCGATGCCGCCGCTGCGGATGCCTGGAAGCTCGGTCGCAATGTGCTGCTGATGCTGATCCTGTGGCCGATCTCGGCCGCGATCCTGCGCAGTTTGCGCCGCGACGACGGCATCGAGGATGAGCGCGACCGTGCCATCGCCGCCCGCGCGTCGGCGCACGCCTACGCGGTGCTGGCGATCGCGCTGGTCGCCCTGGTCGTGCAGTTGGGCTTCGGCGGCGTGGCGTTCCAGGCATTGGCGACGCCGTTCAGCATCGCCCATTGGCTGATTGGCCTGTTGCTGCTCGCGACTGTCGCCGAGCACCTGTCGGCGACGCTGCAATACCGGAGTCAGCAACCGTGAGTGTCGGCCCGATCGAGAACCAGATCCGCCGGCTGCGTTTCGAGCGTGGCGAAATGACCCAGGAAGAACTGGCGCGACACTGCCAGGTGACCCGGCAAACCATCATCGCGCTCGAGGCCGGTCGCTATGCGCCCTCGCTGGAACTCGCTTTCCGCCTGGCGCATGCACTCGGCGTGGGCGTCGACGACGTGTTCCAGTACCGCCGTTGAGAGTCCCTGGCAGCGACGGTGGCAATCCGTGCAAGCGCTGTCTGTCCCGTTCTCTGGACGCACTGGTGGGATACGTGGATTATCGAACGGGGCAAGGGGAGGCCGCATGACGCGAGCAACCGGGCGCGGGTTGGCCGACGACGGGGGCGACTTGGCGCTGCCAGCCGCCAGCGATCGGTCATTGGCGCGGCTGACTGCTGCACTGCTGCGCGCACGCACCTTGAACGCCGTTGCCACGGCGGCCGCGCAGTTTGCGCGCAGCGCAATTGCCGACGCAGGTGCGGCCCTGTTCTGGTCCCTGCGCATTGCTGCGGCAAAGCCGCGCGCTCTGCGCTGCAGTCCCGCCAGCGCCCGGGCGTGGGCCGATGCCGCGCTCGCGCAGTTGGCGCTGCAGAGCGCGGGGCGACAGGAAGATACGCACGAAGGCCGCGTCCGCTGGTCGTGGCCATTGCCACTGGCCGAGGCCGGCAGTGCCGTGCTGCAGATCGAAGCGCGCAAGCCGCCTGGCGAAGCAGCGCTCGCGGCCGTCGCGGCCAGCTTGCCGCTGTTGGCCACGCGCGTGCAGCAACTGCTGAAGGTGCGCCAACTCGAACGCGCCGTGCGTCACCGCGAGCGCAGCGCGCTGTTGCAGACCTCGCTGTATGCCATCTCCGACGTCGCCAGCAGTGAGCTCGATCGGGCCGACATGCTGCGCGCCGTGCACCAGATCGTCGGTGCCCTGATGTATGCGCAGAACTTCTACATTGCGCTGTTCGACAGCGTGCGACGCACCCTGCGCTTCATCTATTTCGCCGACGTCAACGACTACGACTGGCCCGACCCGGACGCCGAGTTCCATGAGTCGCAGCTCAGCAACAGCTTGACCATGGCGGTGATCCGCCGTGGCGAAGCGCTGGTCGGCCCGTCCAGCGTGCTGTTGCAGCAGCTGGCCTACGACAGCGACGAAGGTCGCGGTCCGCACAGCGAGGACTGGCTCGGCGTACCGATGATCGCCGATGGCAAAGTTCACGGCGCCATCGTGGTGCAAAGCTACGATCGTGCGCGCCGTTACCGCGAGTCGGATCGCGCCCTGCTGGCCTATGTCGCCCAGCACATCCTGACTGCCCTGATGCGCCGGCATGCCCAGGAACAGCTCGAAGAGCAGGTGTCCCAGCGAACTCAGGAACTCGCGGCGGCCAATCGCCGCTTTGCCGACGCCAATCGTGAATTGCTGCTCGAGGTGCAGGAGCGGCAGGCCGGCGAGCGCCTGCAGGCGGCACTGTTCCGCATCGCCGAACTCACCAGCACCGCCAGCAGCCTGTTCGATTTCCTCGCTGCCGTGCATGCGGTGATCGGAGAACTGCTCTATGCGAAGAACTTCTTCATCGTCCTTCTGGCCGATGGCGGCACCGCGCTGGAGTTCCCCTACGCCGTCGACGAACACGATCCCGGCAGTTTCTTCCAGCGCCGCGAGTTGCGGCGTGGGCTTACCGAATACGTGTTGCGCAGCGGCAGGCCGTTGCTCGCTTCGCGGGCGCAGATCGACGAATTGGTCGCTGCCGGCGAGATGCAGACCATCGGTTCGCGCTCGGTGTGCTGGCTCGGCGTGCCCCTGCTGCAGCAGGAAAGCGCCATCGGCGCCATCGTCGTGCAGAGCTATTCACCGGAAGTGATCTACACGCCGCGCGACCGGGAACTGCTGACCTTCGTCGCTTACCACATCGCCACCGCCCTGCAACGACGGCGCGCCCAGGACTCGCTGAAACTGGCCAATCGCGAACTCGAAGAGCGTGTCGCTGAACTCCATCGTACCCAGGCCGAATTGATCGAAACCGAGAAGATGGCCTCATTGGGACGCCTGGTGGCCGGCGTGGCGCACGAGGTGAATACGCCGCTGGGCATCGGCGTCACCGCAATCTCGTTTTTGCGCGGCCAGCTTGCGGAGGTGCGTCGGGCGCTGTCGCCGGCGCAGGCGGAGCAGTTGCTGGCCCCGGTGGAAGCGGCCGCAACGATGGCCGAGGTCAACCTGCACCGTGCCGCCAACCTGGTGAAGACCTTCAAGCAGGTGGCGGTCGATCAGTCGACCAGCCAGATCCGCAGCGTGGCGGTGCGCGATTACCTGGAAGGCACGCTGCTGTCGCTGCATCCACTGCTGCGCAAGGGCGGCCATCGCGTGCTGCTGCAGTGCGCCGCCGGCACCACACTGACCAGCCGTCCCGACGCGCTGCACCAGATCATCGTCAATCTGGTCACCAACTCGCTCGCGCACGCCTATCCCGACGGCCGACCCGGCACGCTCACGATCACCGTGGTCGACGCCGGCCCGCGCTTGCGCATCCGCTATGAAGACGATGGCGTGGGCATGGACGTGCAGGTGGCCAGCCACATGTTCGAGCCCTTCTACACCACGCGCCGCGACCAGGGCGGCACCGGCCTGGGCATGCACATCGTGTTCAATCTGGTCACCCAGGCACTCGGCGGGCGGATCAACTGGGAGACCCGCCCGGGTGCCGGCGTGCACTTCGACATCGCCATTCCGACCGTGCTGGGAACCTGAGGCACGCGCGAGCCCCGAGTATTCCCGGCGCTCATCAAACTGAGGGCGAGTGCGTAGATCTGTTTTTGTCCGCAAAGAATGCAAAAGACGCAAAGGAAAGCAAGAGACGCCGGCGGCCAATGGGCCATTGGGAAATCTTGGCTTCCTTTGCGTTCTTAGCGTCCTTTGCGGACAAATGTTGGTTTTCAATGTTCGGTGAGAGTCCCGGTCGCCCCTGGCGGTGCGCTTATTCGCGCAGCGAACCTGTGGGAGCGGGTTTATCCCGCGAAAGCTCTCGCGGAGTAAATCCGCTCCCACAGTGAAATCAATACCTTACGGCATGTTCGGTGAGAGCAGACAGAGTCCGCCCCAAAAAAACCGAAGCCACGGCAAGCTCGCCGCTACAACCCCAGCACCTCACGCCCCTGCTTGAGCACGATATCGACCGGAATGTTCTGTTGCTGCAGGCGATCGAGGTCAGCCTGCAGCGCCGGTCCGACCTGCCCCAGTTCGTCCTGCAGCGCCTTGGCGCCGGCGTAGTCGCCGTCGCCCTGCAGGGTGAGGATCTTCGCCGACAGCCCGTTGACCGCCAGCGCCATCTTGTCGAAATCGACGCGGTAATGCCCGCTGGCCTGGTCGCGGGCGAAGGCGCCTTCGCGCTGCAGATAGTTGAACGCGACCATGTTGGCCTGACCGTGCGCACTGCTGGCGCCGAAGCGCACCGAGCGGAAGATGCCGGCGAGGAAGGTCACGTAGTTGTCCTTGAGCTTGGCGCTGTCGAGTTCGCCCATCTCGCCGAGCTTGCCGATCATGTACAGGCCGAGGATGTCGGCCTTGCCCTCCTCATAGCTGCCGGCCAGATCGGTCAGCGCTTCGCGCACCGTGCCCTTGCCGTCGAGCGTGTTCTTGATGCCCAGGCCATGCGCCACTTCGTGGAACATGACGTTCTCGAAGAAGGCGTCGAACTGCACATGGGCACGTTGCTCGGGGTCGATCAGCTGATCGGCGATGGGTTCGAGAATGCTGTCGAACTTCGCGCGCATGGTGTTTTCCAGCTGCAATCGACGTGAGCCCTTGGCCAGTTGCACGGCTTCGTCGTTGGGCAGGTTGATGGCGATGGTCTTGGCGCCGGAATTGGCGTCGCCGCCGTAGTAGATCGCGAAATAGGCGTTGAGGTCGGCATCGGTACCGGGCATTTCTGCCTTGTACTTGTCCTCGACCGGCAGCCCGCGCTGCAGCGCCGGCAGGTGTTGGGCGAAGCGCGCCAGGCGCTCGCTCCATTCGATGTCCTTGACCAGCACGAAGGCCTCGAACGCCGCCTTGGTGCCGAAAAGCGCGTCCTGGTAGCTCTCGATCGGGCCGATGACCATGTCGATCGGGCTGGTCTTCATGTCCATCCAGGCCATGTCGCTGGGCTGGTAGTCGTCGCTCTGCAGCGCGTCGGCGCGCAGTTTCAGATAGGCGGCGAATCCGGCATCCGATACCAGGGCGCCCGCCTGACGCAGCAGTCCGGCCGCCTGGTCGAGTTCATCCTTGTAGGCCTCGTGATAGGGAACGACGATCAGCTTGCCGGCGGCGTCGCGGCGGATCACCGTGTACAGGCTGTCCTTGCCCGGCAGCTCGGCGGCAGCGAACTCTTCCTTGCTCATGTCGGCCGGGTAGAACTGTGCACCCGGCGGGCGTGCGCCGATTCCCTCGACGAAGGGCCGGTCGGCATCCAGGCGATCCCACGGACCGTAATTGATCTCGACGAAGCGCCGAGTGGCCGGATCGGTGATGTCCTTCAGCAGCGCGTCCTTGTCGCCCCAGACCTGCTTCCAGAACAGCGCATCCATCACTTCGCCGGCCTGCAACAACAGCCCGATGGCCTGGCGATCGCCCTCGCCCAATCTGGATAGATCGGCGGTCAGGGTGACTTCGGCGTAGGCAGCGATCTTGGCAGCAATGGCGTCGGCAGGCTGCGTGGCCGCAGCCGTGGCGGCGGGCTCGGTCGGTGCGGCGGCAACGGGCGGGGCCGGCGGCGGCTGGCAACCCGCCAATGCAGTACCGAGGATCAGGGCAAGGGCAAGGCTGACAGGACGCTTGGACATGGGACTCTCCACGGTGAGCCGCCATGCTATGGCAATCGCGCGGGCGTTGCGCGTCTGCCGCATCACGGGCCACTGGTGGCCGCGCCGGGTCCGCTACTGGCGCGCTGGCCCGGGCTATGCTCAGCGCGACGCACCTTCCCGCAGCCAACCGCCGAGGCGCCTGATGCCCGCGTTCTACCGATTGTTGATGCTTGCCCTGTGCGCCGCGGCGACCGCCGCGACAGCCGTCGAACCGCAACAATTCGACGCCCTGCAATGGCGTTCGATCGGCCCGTCCCGCGGCGGCCGCGTGCTGGCGGTGGCCGGAGTCCCGGGCGAACGCGAGCATTTCTACTTCGGGTCAGTGAATGGGGGCGTCTGGGAGTCGCGCGACGCCGGCCCGCACCTGGCAACCGATCTTCGATGGCCAGAGCACCGGCTCGAGTCATCGGCCATCGCACTGGCGCCTTCGGACCCCAGGGGTGATCTATGTCGGCCCGGCGAATCGACATGCGCTCGGACATTGCCCAGGGCGAGCATGTTCAAGCGGTCGACCAGGTGGAACAGCAGCAGGACGCACATCGGCCTGGCGGACAGCCAGCAGATCGCCCGCATCCGCTCGACCCGGCCGATCCCGCGGCTATTCGGGGCAGTCACTCGGCCATCCCCTATGCGGGCCGAGCGACGGCGGCGTGTTCCGCTCCACCCGATGGCGGCGCGACCCTGGCAAGTGCTCGGCCGCTGACGACGACACCGGCGCGGTCGATCTGCTGTTCGATCCGACCGATGCCAAGGTCATCTACGCCGCACTCTGGCAGACCAGGCGCACGCCCTGGAGCGTCTATCCGCCGTCGAGCGGTCCTGGCAGCGGCGTCTACAAGTCTACGGATGGCGGCGATCACTGGACACGAATCGACGCCGGCCTGCCCAAGCAGCACGGTCGTGTCGGCCTGAGCATTTCGCCGCAGGCACCGCAGCGCGTCTATGCGCCGCGGTCGACGCCGAACCGGGCGGCGGCTTGTACCGTTCCGACGACGGCGGCGCGCACTGGCGCCTGGCGAATGCCGATACCCGGCTGTGGCAACGCGGTTGGTACTTCGGCGAAATCGCCGCCGATCCGAACAATGCCGATCGCGTCTACGCAATGAACACCATCCTGCTGCGCTCCGACGACGGCGGCGCGCATTTCGTCGCGCAGCAGGGCGACCCCACCGGCGACGATTACCACGCCCTGTGGATCGATCCGGCCGACAGCAAACGGATGATCCAGGGCACCGATCAAGGCGCCATCGTGTCGCTCAACGGCGGCGCCACCTGGAGCAGTTGGTACAACCAGCCGACCGCACAGATCTATCGGGTCAACACCGACAATCGCTACCCCTATTACGTCTACGGCGCCCAGCAGGATTCCGGTGCCGCCGGCGTGCCCAGTCGCAGCAGCGACGCCGGCGGCATCAGCATGCGCCAGTTTCGCGAGATCACGGCGGGGGGCGAGAGCGACAACATTGCGCCGGATCCGGCCAACCCCGACATCATCTACGGCGGTCGCGTCGCGCGTCTGGATCTGCGCACCCAGCAGACGCGCAATGTCGACCCGACGCTCGCCCATCCGGACCACCAGCGGCGCACCTGGACCTTGCCGCTGACCTTCTCGGTGCGCGATCCCAAGGTGCTCTACTTCGCCAATCAAAGCTCTACCGCACCGCCGATGGTGGCGAGCATTGGGACATCATCAGCCCCGATCTGACGCGGGAAGATCCGGGTACGCCAGACACTCTGGATGCCCCGACCGCCGCCCTGCACCTGCAGATGGGGCCGCGGCGCGGCGTCATATACGCGATTGCGCCATCGCGCGTCGCCGATCATGAGCTCTGGGTCGGCACCGATGACGGCAAGGTCTGGCGCACCGGCGACGAGGGCGCGCACTGGATCGACGTCACGCCGAAGGCACTGACCGGCTGGTCCAAGGTCGGCATCATCGACGCCTCGCCGCACGCGGCCGACAGCGCGGTGATCGCCGTCGACCGCCATCGGCTGGATGATTTCCGGCCCTACATCTACCGTACCCATGATGGCGGCAAGAACTGGAAGCTGATTGTCGATGGCATTGCGCCCACCCACTTCGTCAATTCGGTGCGCGAGGACTCCGAACAGCCCGGATTGCTCTACGCCGGCACCGAACGCGGCGTCTACGTGAGCTTCGACGACGGCGCGCACTGGCAGCCGCTGCAGCTGAACCTGCCACGGACGTCGGTGCGCGATCTGCAGGTGAAGAACGACGATCTGGTCATCGCCACGCATGGGCGCGGTTTCTGGATCCTCGACGACATCGGCGCGCTGCGCCAGCTGGCCGCCGACGCCTCGGCGGCGACGCGTCTTTTCGCCCCGGCGGCTGCGATCCGCATCGCACCGCAGCAGTTCACCGGCACTCCGATGCCCAAGGATGAGCCGACCGCGGCGAATCCACCGTCTGGCGCGGTGATCGACTACTACCTGGCAAATGCAGCCAGGGAGCCGGTCACACTGACCATTCGTGATGCCCGTGGCAGCCTGGTGCGCCAGTACAGCAGTGCCGATCTACCGGCGCCACACGATGCCGCCACCTCCACCGTCGCGCTGGAATGGGTGGCCACGCCGGTGACACTGGCTGCCAGCACCGGCATGCATCGTTTTGTGTGGCCGCTGCACTACGCGGCCCCGGCGGCGCTGGCCGCGGGCGACGCCTATGCCGACGGCGTGCGTGCGCCGCAGGGCGAATACGCGCTGGAACTGGTCGTCGATGGCCAGCACTACACGCAGACGCTGCGGGTGCTGCCCGACCCGCGCGTGGAGCTGCCGCAGGCGGCCTACACCGCGCAATTCGAACTGGCGCGACGCATCGAGGGTCTGCGCGCGGAGCTGGCGACGGCCGCGCGGCCGGTGAAAGATCTGCAAGCCGCATTGAGTGCGCGCCTGCCGGTTGCCACAACGGCAGATCGCGCTGTGCTCGATTCCTTCCAGGCGCGGGTCATTGCGGTCACCGGCAGCGTGCCGACGAGCAATCCCAGCAACAGCTGGTGGCTGCCGCCGAAGACGCTGGACAGCGTGCGCTTCTTCGATGGTTGGCTGAGCGCTGCGGCGAGCGCCGTCGATGACGCCGATGCCGCGCCGTCAGCCGACGTGCGGGCGGCGGTGGAACAGGCACAGACGCGCCTGCCGGCCGTGCTTGCCGCGTGCGCATCCCTGCACCGGGACGAACTGGCGGCGCTCAACCGAAAATTGAGGGCCGCCGGGGTGGCGCCACTGGGAACCTGAGACGGGTTCGGCGCCACGGTTGCCGCACTTCAGACAAGGACGGACGCAATACGCACGCTGTTGCGGCCGGCCGCCTTGGCCGCATAGAGGGCGCGGTCGGCGACTTGCAGGTGGCCGCGAAAGGCCGGCGCCGTAATGCCGTTCAGCCTCACGCCGCCGATGGAAACGGAGGCGGCCGGCAGGCCCGCCTCGACCTGCGCGAAGTCGCGCCGGATCGCTTCGGCAACTGCGGCCACGTCGGCATGCGAGGCGCGCAGCAGCAGCAGGAATTCCTCACCCCCCATGCGCACCAGAAGGTCGCCTTCGTGCTGGTGACGCCGGACCACCTCGACGAATCGCTGCAGCATTCGATCGCCGACCTCGTGACCATGGATGTCATTGATCGCCTTGAAGTCATCCAGATCCATCATCAGCAAACCGGCGCAATCGGCCCACGGCTTGTCCAGCGCCCGGCGCAGTCCCAGCCGATTGCTGGTGCCGGTCAGCGCATCGCGCATGGCCAGTTCGAGCATGCCGTCGACCAATCGAAACACCACCAGCACGTTCAGCCCGATCGCAAACAGCACGAAAGACAACAGGATGCCGAAGTAGTTGGCAACGTTCAGCGGATGCGCTTCGAGGATGTTCTGCGCCGGAATGTCGTAGCGCCAATGCACATATACCCGCCCCAGCAACAGCAATGTGGTCAACAGTTGCAGGACACCCAATGCCCAGGCGATCCGACCCAGGGCACGGCCTTTGGCTGTCGCCAGTAGACCCCAGGCCGTGGCCGCCGTCCCGACCGCGATCAAGACCGCATTGCTGCTCAGTCGACCACTGAAGCTGGGATGCACGAAGGTGAACCAGAAGCCGGCGATTGCCATCAGCGAGCCCAGTGCAAGGACCGGCAGCCGCGGCGGCATGGCGCCAGCGAAGCGCCGCGTACCCAGCCAGAACCAGCCGGCCGACAGCACCACCAGCGTATTGCCGATCACGAAGGGCAGCAGCGGATGCGCAATACCCTGGGTCATGTTCATCGCCAGGCCCAGCGAGCCGCAGATACCCCCATAGCGCAAGGCGCGATACGCCGGTGCGTCGCCGACGCGGGCGACCACCAGCGCCAGCATCGCGTAGAGCAGCACGATGCACAGCGACATGCCAAAACCGAGACCACGGATATCCATGGCCGGATTGTGCCTGCGTCCGGGCAGCCGAACGCTGCGCGAGAGCAAAGTCACATTGTGCCGGCGGCGATGGCTGAACGATCAGCATGAGCCGAAAATCCGGGCCGCCATCGCCGCCCTGGGGATGCTCAATCCTGCAGTTTCATTTCGGCGAGGAGCTTCACGTAACGTGGATCGCCCCGCAGCTTGCGCATCAGCGGGTCGAACTTCAGGTACACCGCACTGCTGTCGCCGCCGCGGACGGCGCGCTCGATCCAGTGGAAGGCCTGATCGAGTTCGCCGCGCCAGGCGTAGGCCGCGCCAACCCAGTAGCCGTCGGCGATGGCGTATTGGTCGATCAGCCTTTGCAGCGCGATATCGGAGGCGGCGCGGTCGCCTTTCCATGCTGGGCGATCACCGTGCCGAGCAGCCGGAACAGCGTGGAGGAGTGTTCGGAGACGGCGCAGGGCCGCGTCCGGCTGACCCTCGAAAATGTCGCACAGCGCCAGGTAGTTGCTGTGCGGGTTCTCCGGCAGGTCCGCGAGCTGCAACATCAGCACGGCGCGCGCATTGCGCGTGTCGCCCTTGGCCAGGTAGTGCCATCCCTGATTGCGCCGCGCGCCGGATGCCGGGTCGAGCGCGATGGCGCGCGCGTCCAGCGCGATGGCCTCATCGATGCGTGGGCCCAGCGAGGCGAGCAGGCGCGCTTTCCACACCAGCAGCGCCGGCGACTCGCCACCTGGAATGCGCGCAGCGGCGGCTTCGATGTCCGCCCAGGCGCCAGGCACATCGAAGAAATACAGCAGGCGCATCTCCGAACGCAGCAGAT
>JADKFD010000002.1 GCA_016717705.1 Rhodanobacteraceae bacterium
GGAGGCGCCGCGTCCGCAACGCCGCTCCGGTTTCGGCGTGCGATCGAAATCCGCAGTTACTTGATCAGCTTCTCTGCGCGCAGCGCATCCTGCACCGCCGGCCGCGCCGCAACGCGTTCCTGGAAGGCCTGCAGCGCCGGGAATGCACTGAGGTCGAGCTTCACGATGCGTGCCCAGTTGGTGACCACGAACAGGTAGACGTCGGCAACGCTGAACTGCTCGCCCAGCAAGTACGGCTGCTTGGCCAGGGTCTGCTCGATCAGCCCATAGCGGCGTAGCAAGTAAGCCGCCCGATCCTCGCGCACCGAATCCGGGGTCGCCGGATTGAACAGCGGGCTGTAGGACTTGTGGATCTCGGTGCCGATGTAGGTCAGCCATTCCTGCAGGCGATAGCGCGGCATGCTGCCGTTGGCCGGGGCGAGGCCGGATTCGGGCTTGAGGTCGGCGAGGTATTGGATGATGGCCGGTCCTTCGGCGAGTACTTCGCCATTGTCCAGCTGCAGCGCCGGCACATAACCGCGCGGGCTGATCGACAGGAAATCCTGGCCCGATTCAGTCTGTTTGGTCTTGAGATCGACCTTCTCCAGATCCAGCGCGATGCCGGCTTCGCGGGCGACGATGTGCGGCGACAGCGAACAGGCGCCGGGCGAGTAATAGAGTTTCATCGGGTGTCTCCTGGGGTTGAGTGGGAATGCCGGGGGTGCGGTGTCGAAGGGCAGGCGCCCTTGGTGACCGCAGTGATGCGCATGCTAGGCAAATGGAGTAACCATTGCATAGCTGGTATCCATAAGATACCGCCAGAATGTAGTATCCGTTGGGTTACCGGTGCAGGAGCGAAGGCATGGGACTGGCATTGCGCAAGAGCAAGGTGGCGGCGCCACCGCCGAGCTGTCCGCTGACCCAATGCATGGCATTGCTGCGCGGCGCCTGGGCGCCCAATGTGATCTGGTACCTGAGCGCCGGACCACGTCGCTTCGGCGAGTTGCGCCACGATATTCCGCGGATTTCCGCGCGCGTGCTGAGCGCGCGCCTGCGCGAGCTGGAGAGCAAGGGTGTGGTCACCCGGCATGTGCTCGACAGCTCGCCACCATCGGCGGAATACCGGCTGAGCGAGCTCGGGGAGGAGCTGATTCCGGCGATCAAGGCGATCGTCGCGGTGGGGATGAAGCTCAAGGACGGACGGACCACTTGTCCGCTGCCGGAACGATCCGTGCAATCTGGCGCCGGGGCTTCGGTAGCCCCGGCGCCAGCGTTGGCTCAATAGGCGCCCATGTAGTCCTTCTTGCCGATTTCCAGGCCGTTGTGGCGGAGCAGGGCGTAGGCCATGTTCACATGGAAGAAGAACTGCGGCAGGCCATAGGACAACAAATAGGCCTGTCCGCCCAGCTTGCGTTCCTTCGGCGTGCCGGGGCGCAGCACGATCTCGCGTTCCTCGCTGCCTGCATACAGCGCCGGATCCAGGCTGGCGATCACCGCCAGCGTCTTGGCGATGCGTTGGCGCAATTCGTCGAAGCTCTGTTCGGTGTCTTCATGTGCGGGAACGTCGGCGCCAGCCAGTCGGGAGCAGACGCCCTTGGCAAAATCGCAGGCGATCTGCACCTGACGCAGCAGCGGCAGCATGTCCGGGTACAGACGCGACTGCAGCAGGACGGCCGGATCGATCTTCTTTGCCTCGGCATAGGCCACCGCCTTGCCCAATATGTCGCTCAAGCTGCCGAGCAGCTGCGTGAACACCGGCGCCGAGGCGGCGTGCATGGAAATGGTCATGGTCTGGCTTCCTGATGAGGTAGCCGGTGATAGTAGCGCGACCCGCTGACTGGCTGATGCCTTCACGGCCTGCCGTCGGGCAGTGGCAGGCCGGGTCCGCGCGTCCCCAATGCCCGTTCGGGCCGCAGTGCCGTTACGCGCGACGCCCGGCGCTTTGCCATCGGCGCAACTTCAAGCGGCGCAAGCTGGCTACTCAGTCCACCTTGACATTGATCTTCAGCAGACGCCACTGATCGGCTTCGCGCACATAACGCAACGTGAAGCCGACTTCCGACGGCTCGGTCGGAAAGCTGCCGACCAGAAGCAGCGCGCCGTCCTCGTCGAAGCCGGATTGCTCGTCCAGCTCCGGCGTCAGCGGATCCAGCACCGAAAGGTCAATCTCCTCGTCGACGAATTCGGCAAAGGACTCGCGCAGTTGCTCGACGCTGATCTGCTCCTGGAACGGCGTGGCCAGGGTGGCGTGGAGGATGCTGAAATCGTCGGCGTTGATCGACTGCGCGAAGGCGGACAGCGTCTCCTTGACCAGGGCGCGCTGTTCGTCGGCCGAAGGTAGCGCGGGAGTTGCCGGAACTTCGGCCTTCGGTGCGGCTTCGGGGCTGGTGTCCGTCGACGAGGTCGACAGTCCAGCTGCGGACTTTTCCACGTTCTGGATCAGCCACTGACCATCGCTCTTCACCAGCGTGACCGAAACCGGAACCACACCGCCGTCGGTGACGGTGAGCTTGCCTTCCAGCTTGCCGGTGCTGCCCTCGATCGAGCGTGAGCTCCAGCTGGCACTGGCATAGCCATCGAGACCATTGCTGCGCGCAAACTCGGCAAGCGCATCGGCAGTGGTCGACGCCTTGAAGTCCGCGCTGGTCAATGCCAGTGCGCCCGGGTAATCCTTCGCTGCGAGCTTCTTGAAGAAGCCATCGGCGGCCTCGGGTAGCCCGGCGGTTGCCCAGAACACCACGGCAACGATCGCGGCGCCGCCTAGCGCCAGTCCCAGCAGAACTTTCGACAAGGTTTTCATGGCAGCCGACTCCCAGGGTCAAAGGCTGCGCGGATGCAGCCGGTTCGGGGCTTTGTATACACGCGGCCGACGAGCCGGCCCAGGGGCTGCGCGCCCGCGAGCCGACCCGAAGACTCAGGCTGCTGTCACTTGCCCTTGAGCGAGTTCAGAACGGCCGAGGCGGCTGCCTTGCCGGCCGCATCGCTGTCGTCGACGTTGTACCAAAGTTCGCCGATCTGTCCGCCCGGCAGCTTGAACCAGCCGGCGCCAAGTTCGCGTGCGCTGTCGTCTTCATCCACGCCAATACCTGGCAGCAGGATCGCGTCGAGGCCATTGATGGTGACCGGCTTGGCGTCGGCGACCTTGATGTCGGTGAAATTTTCTTTCAGGTAGGCGACATGGTCCGCAACCGCGGCGTCGATGTCGGCGCCCGGAACCACGCGGAACGAAAGCTCCAGATCGTTCGGCCCGGCCACTTCGAAATAGCCGTCTTCATCTTCCTGCGGCGTCATTTCCCAGTCGGAGGGAACGTCGACCGTGAACGCCATTTCCGCCTGAGTCGGGTAGTACACGCGAGTCACCTCGCCAGCGACCGCAGGGCCGAAGGAAGCGGCAGCAAGCAGCAAGGTGGCGAGGGCAACAAAGCAAGACTTGAACGCAGATTTCATGAAGGCCTCGAAAGGGACAATGCAGCAACTGGGAGGTGCAGACGATGGCTCTGCGCTCAGGCCAGATTCTTCGCCCGTGCGAAAGTCGCTCGACCCGCGAAACTCCGGCAATGATCGCCACCGGAGCGACGCCAGTTTAGCGCAGCAAACGTCGCCCGCTCAGCGGATCAGTTGCCGCGCAGCGACTTCAACACTTCGAGTGCCTCGGCGCGGCCGGCCTTGTCGGTCACATCGACGCTGTACCAGACCTCGCCGATGCGGCCATCGGGCAGCTTGAACCAGCCGGCACCCAGCTCGCGATCGCTGCCGAATTCGTCGACACCGGTTCCCGGCAGCACCACCGCTTCGAGACCGTTGACGGACTTCGGCTCGGCGTCAGCGATCGTGACCTCGGTGAAATGCTTGTTGAGGTACTTCACATGATCCTCGATCGCGGTCTTGACGTCGCCACCGGGTACCAGTCGGAACGAAAGTTCCAGGCCAAACGGTCCTTCGACCTCAAAGAAACCGGACTTGCTTTCCTGTGGCGTCATTTCCCAGTGCGATGGGACATCCACAGTGAACGCCATGTCGGCTTCGGTCGGGTAATAGACCCGGGTCAGTTCCATCGCGGCAGCGGAGCGGATGGACGCTGCAGCGACCAGCAGGGCGCCGAAAACCAGCAAACAATGCTTCAGGACAGATTTCACGAAGGCCTCGGGGGCAAGCGCGATGGGCGGGGCGGAGTCGACTGCGATCAGTCTAGCGTCCGCAAGCGTTACGGTGAGCGCTGATGTTCATGCCGCATTGGACGCCAGCAAGCCCTCGCGTTCGATGAACGCGATCACCTCGTCCAGCCCCTGCTGCCGGCGCAGATCAGTCATCACGAAGGGTCGGCCGGCGCGCATGCGCACGGTGTCGCTGCGCATGATGTCGAGCGATGCCCCCACATGCGGCGCCAGATCGGTCTTGTTGATGACCAGCAAGTCCGAGCGGGTGATGCCCGGGCCGCCCTTGCGCGGAATCTTCTCGCCGCCGGCGACATCGATCACATAGATCGTCAGATCGGACAACTCGGGGGAAAAGGTCGCGGCGAGGTTGTCGCCACCGGACTCGATGAACACGATGTCGGCGTCCGGGAAGCGCTGCAGCATGCGTTCGATCGCTTCTAAGTTGATCGACGCGTCTTCGCGGATCGCCGTGTGCGGACAGCCGCCGGTCTCGACGCCGAGAATGCGCTCGGGCGGCAGCGCGCCGGCCACCGTCAGCAGGCGCTGATCCTCCTTGGTGTAGATGTCGTTGGTGATGGCGACCAGGTCGTAGCGCTGGCGCATCGACTTGCACAACATCTCCAGCAAGGTGGTCTTGCCCGAGCCCACCGGGCCACCGATGCCGACGCGCAGCGGGGGCAATTTGCGGGTGCGACGGCTCTTCCAGTCGGTGCTCATGGGGTGCTCTTCAGGAACGGAACAGGCGTGAGTATTGGGATTCGTGCTGCGCCGAGCGGATCGCCAGCATCGGCGCGAAATTGCAGGCGGCATTGGGCGGTGTGGCCAACGCCCGATCGATTGCCGCCGGCAGCCGCAGCGACAGCCGCCGCAGCAGCGCCTGGCCCTGCGTCTGGCCCAGTGGCACCAGCTTGACCGCGGCTGTGCCGAGGTTCTCCAACAGGCTCCATCCGAGCGCGTGCAGGCCGGTGGCTGCGGACAGACCCAGCGCACGCGCGGCGAGTGCGTGCGCGCTGGGTAGGCGACCGGCTGCAGCTGCTGCAGCACTCGGCGTTGATCGGCACCCAGCGTGGTCAACTCGGGCAGCGCCAGCAACCAGAGGCGCAGCGAATGCCCGGTCTGCGTGCTCTCCTGCAGCAGCTCGGCGCTCTCGCGCGTGGCCAGCACTCGATCATTCCAATGCATTAATGCGTTGGTTTCCGCTTGCTCCCAGGCATCGTAGAGCGCGAGCCAGGCGGGCGCTTCGCCACGCGCCCAGACCAGCTCCAGGTGATCGCCGATCCAGCGCTCGGCGCTGGCGGCGTCGTGCACCACGCCGGCATCGACCGCCGCTTCCAGGCCGAGGGAATGACTGAAGGCGCCGATCGGCAGCGCAGCGGACGCGAGCTGCAGCAGGCCGGGGAGGTTGGCGGCAATCACGATTCCCACGCCACCTGGGCCACCGGGAAAGCACGCGGCGTGCGCAGCTTCAGCGCGCCGGGCTTGCGGCCCAGGGCCGGGGACGCGCTGGGATGGGCTCGCTCCGGCCGTGGAATTTCGTGGCGCGTACCCACGGCCTACGACGGATCGTAGGCCGAGTGTGCGCGGCTTCATCGCGCTCACCGGCGCTTTTGCTGAAACCCGGCTCGCTCGGGCATGCTTCATTGGGTTCATGCACATGCTCGTGCCGGTCCGAAGGGCGCTGCTCGTGCTCGGCAAACAACGACTGCGCTAAGCGGGAGTCCTCGGCGAAGGTCGCGTCATGACCATGCTTGTGGCCGCCGCCGTAGGCACCGGACTCAGGCTGGAACGGGGCTTCGACGGCGCGGTCTGCACGCCGATCAGGCCGAGCATCTCGCGCAGCACCGGATCGGGCTCGATGGCGAGGTAGCCGTCGCCGACTTCCACCGCTACATGCCGATTGCCCAGGTGATAGGCGGCGCGCAGCAGGGTGGTCGCATCAGGGCACTCGATCCGCAGCACCGACTCGGGCGCCGCGCAGACTGAAAATCGCGTGCCGTCGTCGGCCAGCAGCTGGTCGCCCGGATACATGGCATTACCCGGCGGCAGTGCAATCGCCAGCTCGTGGCCGTCGGCCAACTGCAGCCGCTGGCGACTCCGCCGTCGCTGCGCCGAGGTGAGCGCCAGAGGCTGCGCCGGCGCTGGGTCGACGAGACAAGCGATGGCGGGGATCAGGGTGCGGATGAGCATGGGCGGGATTCTTGTGGGGAATTCGGGTTGCGCATGGCGGTGCGCTTTTTCGCCCATTCAACCTGTGGGAGGTTTATCCCGCGAAAGCTCTCGCGGAGTAAATCCGCTCCCACATGAAAGTCGACGGCGGCTCGACGCGATCGTGCGGCAGCGCCTCCCAGGACGACACTTGCCGGCTCTTACTCACTACTCACTATTCACTACTCACCGCTTCCTCCAACTAAAACAGAAAATACCGCTGCGCCATCGGCAGCACGCTGGCCGGTTCGCACCACAGCGGCACGCCGTCGGCGACCACCACATAGGTTTGCGGATCGACCTGGATATCCGGCATCGCCGCGTTGTGGACCATCTGCGCCTTGCCGATATGACGGCAATTGCGCACCGCGACCAGCGGCTTGCGCAGCCCAAATCGGCCACCGATATCAGCGTCCAGCGCGGCTTGCGAGACGAAGGTCAGCGAGCTTTGCGTGAGACTGCGGCCAAAGGCGCCGAACATCGGCCGGTAATGCACCGGCTGCGGGGTCGGGATCGAGGCATTGGGGTCGCCCATCGGCGCCGCCGCGATGCTGCCGCCCTTGAGGATCAGACTCGGCTTGACGCCGAAGAAGGCCGGTTTCCACAGCACCAGATCGGCCCATTTGCCGACTTCGATCGAGCCGACTTCATGGGCGATACCGTGAGTGATCGCCGGATTGATGGTGAACTTGGCCAGATAGCGTTTGACCCGACCGTTGTCATGGCGCGCCGGATCGCCCGGCAGGCTGCCGCGCTGCTGCTTCATCTTGTGCGCGGTCTGCCAGGTGCGAATGATCACCTCGCCGACGCGGCCCATGGCCTGGCTGTCCGAGGAGATCATCGAAAACGCGCCCAGATCATGCAGGATGTCCTCGGCGGCGATGGTCTCGCGGCGGATGCGGCTCTCGGCGAAAGCCACGTCCTCGGCGATGGCCGGATCGAGGTGGTGGCAGACCATCAGCATGTCGAGATGCTCGTCGAGCGTGTTGACGGTGTACGGGCGCGTCGGATTGGTCGACGAGGGCAGCACATTTGGCAACGAGGCCGCCTTGATGATGTCCGGCGCATGGCCGCCGCCGGCGCCCTCGGTGTGATAGGTGTGGATGGTGCGGCCCTTGAACGCCGCCAGCGTGGTTTCGACGAAGCCCGATTCGTTGAGCGTATCGGTATGAATCGCCACCTGGGTATCGGTGGCGTCGGCCACGGTCAGCGCGCAGTCGATCGCCGCGGGTGTGGTGCCCCAATCCTCGTGCAATTTCAGACCAATCGCGCCGGCCTCGATCTGCTCGGTCAAGGCCGCCGGCAGACTGGCATTGCCCTTGCCCAGGAAACCAAGATTCATCGGGAAGGCCTCGGCCGCTTCCAGCATGCGCCGCAGATGCCACGGCCCCGGCGTGCAGGTGGTGGCGTTGGTGCCGGTCGCCGGCCCGGTGCCGCCACCGAGCATCGTGGTGACGCCCGACATCAGCGCCTCTTCGATCTGCTGCGGGCAGATGAAGTGAATGTGCGAGTCGATCGCGCCGGCGGTCAGGATCGAGCCCTCGCCGGCGATGATCTCGGTGCCAGGGCCGATGACGATGGTCACACCCGGCTGGATGTCCGGATTGCCGGCCTTGCCGATGCCGCTGATGCGACCGTGCTTCAGCCCTACATCGGCCTTGACGATGCCCCAGTGATCGACGATCAGCGCGTTGGTGATCACCGTGTCGGCGCAATCGGCGCTGATCCGCTGGCTCTGGCCCATGCCATCGCGGATCACCTTGCCGCCGCCGAATTTCACTTCTTCGCCGTAGACGGTGTAATCGCGCTCGACCTCGATGATGAGATCAGTGTCGGCCAGTCGCACGCGGTCGCCGACCGTGGGGCCGTACATCTCGGCGTAGGCCTGGCGGGTGATTTTCATGGCTTCAAGGTAGGCCGCGTGTACGCAGCTTCACCGCGTTCACCGGCGCCTTTGATGTCCTCCGCGGTCGCCGGTGAGCGCGGTGGAGCTGCGCACACGCGGCCTACATCCGGCGTAGCCAAAGGGCCCATTACCCGCCCCGCAAATCCGTAGACCATGCGATCCCCGGCCAGTGCCACCAACTCCACCCGGCGCGTCTGCCCCGGCTCGAAGCGCACTGCGGTGCCGGCGGCGATATTGAGTCGATAGCCCAGCGTGCGCGCGCGCTCGAAGACCAGCGCCTCATTGGTTTCGGAAAGGTGGCTTCGACCTGGATGTCCGGAATCATCTCGGCGATGCCGTCCATGACGTCGTCACGGGAAAGCAGGGTAGTCCCGTACTGCATCAGCTCGGCGACGCTGCGGCCGTCACGTGCCCCCTCCATGATCGCCGCGCTGATCAAGGCCACCGATTCCGGGTAGTTGAGCTTCAGCCCGCGCGCCCGCCGCCGCTCCGCCAGCAGGGCGGCGGTGAACAGCAGCAACTTGTCCTTCTCGCGCGGCGTCAGTTCCATCAGGTATCCCAGATGCGCGGTCGATGCGCATCGCGCCCGATCAGCGTCGGCCGCAATGCGTCCCAAAGGCCCTCTAGCAAGGCGCGTACCAACTCGCCCGATGGCCCCAGTGCGCGGATCAGCAAGAGCTCGGTCGGAGCCGGCAGCCAGCTGATGCCGCAGGGCAGGGCGAATTGCGTGGCACGCTCGCGCAGCGCCTCGACCAGCTCGGCCTGTTGCGCCGGCATGCTCGGTGCGGCGGCCCAGGCGGTGGCCATGACCGGATGGCCCCCCAAGCCCAGCGGCGAGTCGCGCAAGCGATCAGTGGCCGTCAGGTCCGCGACCTCGCGCCAGCGCTCGCGACCGTCGCGCCGCAGCAACAGCCGCTGGCGCCAGCGGCCACGCAGCCACTGCTCGCCCGCGGCGATGCGCCCCAGCTGCACGATGTCCCAGCCGAACAGCGTCGCCGTGGCGTCGAGATCGATCTGCATATGCTGGCTGGCGTCGGCGCCGTCGAACAGGATGGCTTCCTGCGGCAACCACTCCAGGCACGCGCCCGCGGCGACCTTCTGATCGCCGCCCGCAATGCCACCTGGCGGATGCAGCAGCAGCACGTGGGCCAGATCCGGGCCTTCCGGATACAGCACGCGCTGCACCCGCAAGGGGCCTCGATGGTGGTTGTGCACCAGACGCGTGCAGCTTTGGCCGTCCCTGCCAAGACGCAGCTGCAGGGAGGCGTGCCAGGGCGGCGGGCCGGGCGCGCCTGCAGCGTGCGCGGACCGCGCTTCTGCTGCATCCGATTCGATCATGGGCAGGCGCAGGCTCATGCAGCGGAGGACGCAAGTAGCGCGCCAAGGCGCTAACGGATGGCGACGTTCCCCGCCATCGGCCGGAACGCGCTATCGGCAGGAAACTCGGTGCGCGCCGGCAATGCCGTCGCCGCCAGTCGATTCGGCAGCTTCGGCGTGGAGTCGTCATAGGCCACCTTGGCGGCGGTTTGCGCGGCCTTGTGACCGATGCGGCACAACTGGCCGCAGTCGTAAAACGAGGTGTACTTGATCCAGCGCGGATTGCCGGTCTTGGCGGTTGCGGCGATGCCCTTGCGGCCGGGACCTGGTCCGGCGAACAGCGGCACCCAGAGCGCATCCTTGGGATTGGCGTCGATGCACACATAGAACTGCTGCGCGGAAAACTCGACCTCGTCGTTGCCGGTGTAGCTGGCGCCATCGTTGGCGAGAGTCTGCGGATCGAAGCGCAGCACCAGACCTGGCGCGTGGATATGGGGCATGGAGATCCTTCAGAAGGGGCCGGGCGGACGCCCGGTATCCTGTTCGTATACACCCATGGTGCGACGGGGCGGCTTAACCAGCTCGGTGAGTCAGCCAAGGCGTTGTCCCCGCAGCTGGCATGCGTGCGTTACTTGTGGCACGGGGTCTTCGTGCACGGGGAGGGCGCATGAGAACGTCGACGCGGCTGGCGTGGATACTTTTCCTTTTGCTGGCCGCAGCCATTGCGACGCAGCCACTGCGCGCCGCGACCTACGCCCTCGGCGCGGACGTCAGCGGCACATTCTTCGACCCGGCGCAGGACGGCCACGGCATGGTGGTCGAGCACATCGTCAGCAATGGCGAGCCGGCGCTGCTGGTGACCTGGTTCACTTATCTCGACGGCCAGCAACACTGGCTCGTCGGTGTCGGTCCGGTGACCGGCAACTCGGCGCGCGTGCCGTTGACGATCACCCGCGGCGGCGATTTCCCGCCGCGCTTCGTGCCGGCGAGCGTGACCAGCGAACCCTGGGGCGAACTCAATCTGCGATTCGACAATCGCAACAGCGGGCAGGCGAGCTGGACCACAACCTACCTTGGCTACAGCAATGGAGCGATGCCGCTGCAGCGCCTGACTCAGCCGGCCAGTGCCTACGAGAGCACCAGCGCCAACATTGCCGCCTGCCACGCCGGCTCCTGGTACGACCCGGCGCAGAGCGGTCATGGCATTTTCACCGAAGTGCTCGGCTCTGCGCCCAACCGCACGTTGCTGGCGATCTGGTACACCTACCTCAATGGCGAGCAACACTGGATCACCGCGACCGGGCCGATCCAGGGCGCCACGGCGACGCTTGCCGCCAGTATCACCAGCGGTGGCGATTTCCCGCCCGATTTCAATCCGGCGCAAGTCAGTCGGCAGCCTTGGGGCACGTTGACGTTTCGCGCCGTCGACGCCGATCAGGCAGCGTGGTCCTGGAACAGCACGGTCGCCGGCTATGGCAGCGGCAGCCTGACGCTGACGCGCTTGACCGGCTTGAGCGGCAGCGACTGCGGACCACGCAGCGACGCCGACGCCGCGCGTTTTCTCACCCAGGCCAGCTTCGGGCCCACCGCGAGCGATGTGGCCAGCGTGCGCGCGCTGGGCTACAAGGCGTGGATCGAGCAGCAACTGGCTTTGCCAGCATCGCTGCACCGTCCGGCGATGGAAGCCGCGGTGGCCGCGCATGTGCTGGTGCAGCCTTCAGGCGCCAGTTTCTACAAGGCATTCCGGCTGGAGCGCTGGTTCGAGCTGGCGGTGCGCGGGGCCGACCAGTTGCGCCAGCGCATGGCCTTCGCGCTGTCGGAGATTCTGGTGCTGTCGGATGTCGGCGCGCTGGAAGCCAATCCGGTGGGTGTCGCCGAGTACAACGACATCCTCGTGCGCAACGCATTTGGCAACTACCGCACGCTGATGGAGGAAGTCAGTCTGAGCCCGATGATGGGCAACTTCCTGACCCATCTGCGCAACCAGAAAACCGACTGGACCCTGGATGCCACCGGCGTGCAAATTCCGGGACTGGTTGCGCCGGACGAGAACTACGCACGCGAGCTGATGCAGCTGTTCTCCATCGGTCTGGTCGAGCGCAATCGCGATTTCTCGCCGATTCTGAGCGGCGGTCAGGCAGTGCCCACTTACAACCAGGATGTGATCACGCAGACCGCGCGGGTGCTGACCGGCTTCAGTTATGGCTGCAGCGGCAACGTCAGCATCAATGGCGCGGCGATCAATCGCAACTGCGGGACTTGCAGCGGAACAGCCTGCAATTTCTCGACGACCCTGTTCTTCGCCACGCCGCCGCGTTTCCAGTCCGGCGTCACCGGCACCGGCCTGGTGCACCCGGACCTGTACCTGCCGATGATCTGCTATCCGCGTTACACCGACACGGGTCGCTCGGCGACCAGTGCCGACAACTACGCGCTGCTGCCGGCGCAGTTTCAGAACAAGACATTGATCGGCGGTGTCAGCGTGCCGCCGAGTGCGGTTGGCTGTTACACCAGCACGCCCGCTGCGGATCAACCGGCCTGCATCGACTACTGCAATCGCCAGCTGGATACCTTGCTCGATGCGCTGTTCATGCACCCGAACCTGCCGCCGTTCCTATCGCGACAGCTGATCCAGCGCTTCACCACCAGCAATCCCTCGCCTGGCTACATCGATCGCGTTGCCGCGGTGTTCGAGGACGACGGCAGTGGCGTGCGCGGCAATCTGGGCGCGGTGCTCAGCGCCGTGCTGCTCGATCCGGAGGCGCGCACGCCGGCGCCGGCGGCGGATTTCGGCAAGTTGCGCGAGCCGGTACTGGTGCTGACGGCGATCTGGCGCGCATTCGGCGCGCTGCCCGGGGCCGGCGGCACCTGGAACGTCGGCGGGCTGGAGCGTGCCTGGCCGCAGCGCCCGCTCGGCGCACCCTCGGTGTTCAACTTCTTCGAGCCCGACTACCAGCAGCCGGGCGAGATTACCGACGCCGGCCTGTACGCGCCGGAGTTCCAGATCCTCAACGAATCGAGCTTCATCAACATCACCGACGAGCTGTGGCGTCGGGTATTCGCCGGCTACAGCATGGGCAGCCCGACCACGACCAGCTTTGCGATCCCGAACACGGCCTATCTGCCGACCAGCGCGCTCGATGCGATTCCCACCGAGCATGCTGCGTTGATCGAGGCGCTCAACCAGAAGCTGCTGTTCGGGCGCATGAGCAGCTCATTGCGCGCCAAGCTGGTCGACTTCCTCAACACCCAGATGTCCGGCGCCGAGCATCGCCGCAAGGTGCTCGACATGATCCACCTGATCGCCATTTCGCCCGAGTTTGCGACGCAGCAGTGAAGGGCTCGGGAAGAGAGATTCAAGATGTAGGTCACGTTGCCCGCAGGGCGACGTGACAGTAGCGAGGCCGATGTCACGTAGGCCTGCGGCCAACGTGACCTACTTCCGAGCGAACAGTCTGGTTAGCGAGATTCAGGTCGAGGAAACCATGAGCAACTCCACTAGTCGTCGCCATTTCCTCAAACGCCTCGGCGGCTGTCTCGCCAGCGGTACGCTGATGGGCCTGCTGCCGCAACTGGCACTGATGCCACGCGCCGCGGCGCAGTCGGCCGGGGGCTATCGCGCGCTGGTGTGCATCTATCTGGCTGGCGCCAATGACTCCTACAACTGGCTGGTCCCGCGCGACAGCGAAGCGGCCGGCAGCCGCTACGACACCTACAAGACCAGTCGTGGCGGCGTGTTCAGCGGCAGCAACCCGAACGGCCTGGCGCTGGCCTACAGCGATCTTTTGGCGCTGACGCCGAGCAACCAGACCATCGGTTTTGGCCTGCATCCCGCGCACGCCGATTTCAGCGTCACCAGCGGCGCCAATTCGCAGTCGCACTCCGGGCTGCGCACGCTGTTCAATACGGGCAAGGCGGCCTTTGTCTGCAATGCCGGTCCGCTGCTGCAACCGATCAGCAAGTCCGAGTACGAGGCCGGCGCGCCGCGCCCGGCGCAGCTTTTTTCGCACAACGACCAGGAGTTGCTGTGGCATGTGGGCATGGGCAGCACCGGCGAATCGGTGGCGCGCTTTGGCTGGGGCGGGCGGGTGGCCCGGGCCACCGCCGGTGGGTCGCTGCCGAACGGCTTGTCGCCGACGCTGTCGGTGGCCGGCGCCTCGCGCTTCCTGCTCGGCGACCAGATACTGCCGTATCAGGTGTCGAGTAGTGGCGTCGATCTGATCGACAACTACACGCCCGGCAGCGCCGGCAACAACTACACCGCGGCGCGGCGCGCTTTGCTCGACGACATCCTCAACGACAGCCACGCGCACAAGTTCCAGCGCAGTTACGCCAGCATCGCGCAACGCTCGCTCAGCGTTGGCGAGAGCCTGGCGACGCTGCTCGATGCCAGCGACGGCAGCGGCAACGTGACCACGCTGTTCCCCAGCGGCAATTCGCTGGCAGACCAATTGAAGATGGTCGCGCGGATGATCAAGGTCAGCCGCAATTCGCTCGGCGCGCAGCGCCAGGTGTATTTCGTGCGCCTGGGTGGCTGGGACATGCATTCCGGGCTGTTCGAGACCGGCGGCGCGCTGACCAGCACCGGTCACGGTGGCTTGCTGACCACGCTGAATCAAGCCATCGGTGCGTACTGGACCGCACTCGGCGAGATCGGTGCACGCAGCGAAGTCACCAGCTTCACCATGAGCGACTTCGGACGCACCCTGACCGGCAACGGCGGTGGCTCCGACCACGCCTGGGGCGGCAACCTCGTGGTATTCGGCGATGCCGTGTCCGGTAACAAGCTCTACGGCAGCTATCCGAAGTTGGTGGTCAACAGCAACGACAATGCAGCGCGCGACTGGAGCCTGAGCCGCGGCCAGTACATCCCGACCACGGCGATTGAACAGGTCGCGGCCACGCTGGCCAAGTGGATGGGCGTCAGCGACAGCGCCGCGCTTTCGGCGATGTTCCCGCTGCTCGGCAACTTCGGCGCGAGCGATCTGGGGTTCATGGGGTGACTCAGGACGGTGCCATCTGGAGTGCGGTGGCTTGCCACCGCTCTGGATGGAACACCGCGGGAACCACGAAGAGCATCCAAAGCGCCGGCAAGCCGGCGCACTCCAAACCGGGCAAGCCGGCGCTCTCCAGCTCAACGCAGCCACGGCGCCGTGGCTGCGCGATCGCTCCAGCCCAGTTGCGCAGCGGCAGCCGCCAGTTGACCGACGGGGATATCACCCTCGTCCGCCAACGCCTTCAGCGCAGCAAACGCGATCGCCGCGGCATCAATTTCGAAGAAGTCGCGCAGGCCCGCACGCGTATCGCTGCGCCCGAAGCCGTCGGTGCCGAGGGTCACATAGCGGCGCGGCACGAAGGCGCGGATCAGCTCGGGCAGCGCGCACATAATCGCTGGCGGCAATCACCGGGCCGGTGGTCGTCGAGAGTTGTTCGGTGACGTAGGGAACGGGCGCAACAGAAGCGAAGTCGACGCGCGATCGCCGCTCGCAGTCGATGCCATCGCGCTGCAATTCGGTCCAGCTGGTCACGCTCCAGACCTGCGCGTCGACATCGAAGCCGGCGAGCAGATCCGCGGCCGCGAGCGCCTGGGTCAGGATTGCGCCGGAGGCGAGGAGCTGGACCTGGGGACGTGACCCGGGGACCGGGACGGTTGAAAGCCGGGACGCGGGACCCGGGACCCGGGACCCGTTATCGAGGCCGGACTTGCGATTCTTCAGCTTGCGCAGAGCTTTCTCTTCGATCTCGCGGATGCGTTGTCGGGTGACGTCGAACTGCTTGCCGACCTCTTCCAGGGTTGCATCTGTTCGGAAGTCGATCCCGAAGCGTTCCTCAAGTACCTTCTTCTCGCGGTCGGTCAGCCCGTCGAGCACGTCGGTGACCTTGCTGCCAAGTCCCGTGTCCCGAGTCCCGGAACTTTCGGGTCCCGGGTCCCGGGTCCCGAGTCCCGGCTTCACGGGCCTCACGCAGTACATCCCCCTGAGCACGCCCCCCCGCACCCCCACCGGCATGCTCGGCTGCGCATAATTCTCGTTGCCCACCGTGAGGTAATAAAAGACATCGTTCTGCTCCGCCAGCATCTCCTCGATGCCACGTTCGACGATGATCGCGATCTCGTAGGCAAAGGCCGGATCCCAGGCGCGACAGTTGGGCACCGTGGCAAAACCCAGATGCGAGGCGCCGTCCTGGTGTTGCAGGCCCTCGCCACCCAGCGTGGTGCGACCGCTGGTGGCGCCGAGCAGAAAACCGCGGGCGCGTTGGTCGGCGGCGGCCCAGATCAAATCGCCGACGCGCTGCCAGCCGAACATCGAGTAGTAGATGTAGAACGGCAGCATCGGCAGATCGTGCGTGGAATAGCTGGTCGCCGCAGCGATCCACGAGCTGATCGCGCCGGCTTCGGAAATGCCTTCTTCCAGGATCTGGCCGGTCTTTTCCTCGCGGTAATACAGCATCGAGCCCAGGTCCTCGGGCTCGTACATCTGGCCGGACGGCGAGTAGATGCCGACCTGGCGGAACAGGCTGGCCATGCCGAAGGTGCGCGCCTCGTCGGCGACGATCGGCACCACGCGCGCGCCGAGCGCGGCATCTTTCAGCAGGTTGCCGAGCATGCGCACCACCGCCATCGTGGTCGACATCTGCTTGCCGTCGCTGTCCAGCGCAAAGCGCGCGAAGGACTCGACCGCAACAGCCGGCAGCGCCTGACTGGCGTGCATACGACGGCGTGGTAACTGGCCGCCGAGGGTCTGCCGCCGCGCATGCAGATAGCGCATCTCCGGACTGTCTGCGGCCGGCTTGTAGAAGCGCAGCGCCTCGACATCGGCGTCGCTGAGCGGCAGGCCGAAGCGGTCGCGAAAAGCCCGCAGTTCATCGACATCGAGCTTCTTGTGCTGGTGCGTGGTCATGCGCCCCTGACCGGCGCTGCCCATGCCGAAGCCCTTCATGGTCTTGGCCAGGATCACCGTCGGCTGGCCCTTGTGCGCGATCGCTGCGGCGTAGGCGGCGTGCAGCTTGCGCGCATCGTGACCGCCGCGCTTGAGGCGATCGATGTCGCCGTCGGACAGGTCGGCCACCAGCCGCGCCAGTTCGGCGTTCTGGCCGAAGAAGCGTTCGCGGTTGTAGGCGCCATCGTTCGCCGAAAATGTCTGGAACTGGCCATCGACGGTATGCGCGAAGGCGCGCAGCAGTTCGCCGCCGCTGTCGCGCGCGAACAGCTGATCCCAATCCGAGCCCCACAGTACCTTGATGACATTCCAGCCGGCGCCGTTGAACAGTGCTTCCAGTTCGTCGATGACGCGGGAATTGCCGCGCACCGGACCGTCCAGACGCTGCAGATTGCAGTTGATCACGAAAGTCAGATTGTCCAGGCGCTCGCGTGCCGCCAGCGACAGCGCGCCGATCGATTCGGGCTCGTCCATCTCGCCATCGCCGAAGAAGCCCCAGACGCGCCGGCCGTGCGTGTTGGCAAGTCCCCGATGTTCCAGGTAGCGCAGAAAGCGCGCCTGGTAGATCGAATTGATCGGCCCGAGGCCCATCGAGCCGGTCGGGAACTGCCAGAAATCCGGCATCAGCCACGGATGCGGATAGGAGCACAGCCCCGGCTCGCCGATCTCGCGACGGTAGCGCGCCAGCCGTTCCTCCGGCAGGAAGCCCTCGAGGTAGGCCCGCGCATACACGCCAGGCGAGGAATGCGGTTGGAAATAGACCAGATCAGAGCCGTCCGGGTGGCCAGCCGCCTTGAAGAAATGATGGAAACCGACCTCGAACAGATCGGCGGCCGACGCGTAGCTGGCGATATGGCCACCGAGTTCACCGGCCTCGGTATTGGCGCGCACCACCATGGCGACCGCATTCCAGCGCATCGCCGCACCGAGGCGCGCTTCCAGCTCCAGATCGCCGGGATAAGGCGGCTGCGCGGCCAACGGGATCGAGTTGCGATACGGCGTGATGCGCGCCCGCGCCGACTGCACCCCGCGCGTCAGTGCATGGTCGGCGAGGCGGTCGAACAGATACTGCGCGCGCTCCTTGCCATCGGCGTGCACCACCGCATCGAGCGCCTCCAGCCACTCGCCGGTTTCCGCCGGATCGAGATCGGCCACTGTCGGCGTAACTGCCAGAACACGTTCGGCGGCAACGGGGAAATCTCGATCCGGATCGATTTGAGGCATGGCGCGAGCGGCGTGTGACGGGCAGGCGCGAAGACTAGGGCTTTCACCGGGCCGATGGCGCACGCGCCGAATAATGTTCGGCAGCCGCAGGATGTTGGGCACGGTAGCGTCTTAGCACCGGTTCTGTAGGTTGGGCTAAGGCGCAGCCGTGCCCAACACCCGTAGGAAAATTCTGACGCGAAGTTCAGCACCCGCCGACTGTCACTGTACCTTTGTCCAGCTCAGGCTTCCGTCGTCTTCACTGCCATTCTTGACGGGCCATGCGCTATCGCCGCGACTATCGAGGCCACTGCTATTTCTTCACGCTGGTCACATTTGACCGCCAGCCGATGCTGCGGGGAACGCAGCAGATCGCTCGATTGCGCTCCGCATTCCGGGCAGTCCGTGCTATGCATCTCTTTGACGTTCCCGCGATCGTGGTGTTACCGGATCATTTACATTGCATTTGGCAACTTCCGGACGGCGACAGTGACTTCGCCCTGCGCTGGATGCTGATCAAGCGCAACTTCAGCCTGGCCACCCCGGCAACGGAGGAAGTGGTCAGCCCATCGCGGCGCAGCAAACGCGAACGGGCAATCTGGCAGCGGCGTTATTGGGAACATCGAATTCGCGATGAAGAAGACTTCGCTCGGCACCTTGACTACATTCACTACAATCCGGTCAAGCATGGACACACGCAGTCGCCATGGGATTGGCCGCATAGCTCGCTGGCGGCGTGTGCCCGGCGTGGATGGTACTTGGAGGATTGGGGAACGAATCCGGATCAGGTGCTGGTGGCACCGAAGTTGACCGGCGAGTAGGCCGCTGTTGGTCACGGTTGCGGCATGGCCCAAGCAACGGATGGGCGACTGGCGGTCCGTGCAGATTGTCGTGAATCGGCGTTTCCCATCATTGTGGTGTCTGGGAGAACGTAGCTTGGACCGAGGCGCAGCCGTGCCCAACTGGCGAGGACGTTGGGCACGGCTGCGCCTTAGCCCAACCTACGTAACTACGTAACTGCGCCTTGGCCCAACCTACGGGATCTTGCATGAATACATCGGACCATCTGGCGTGGATCGCCGGGCGCTGGCGCGAATGCGGAGAGCTTGCAAGCGTCGCGATCGCGCTGCTCGCGGCGGCCATGGCTTTGCTGCCGGGTCCCGCCGCGCACGCAGCCGCGATGTACAAGTGCACGACGGCTGCCGGCGCTCTGATCTATTCCGATCGCCCGTGCGCGAACGATGGGTCGGCATCCGCGGCGGATCATCAGGGCCGATCTGCTGCCGTCGTCGAACAAGAGGTCCTGCGCCTCCCGGAAGCGGCCGCGTCCGGCAGCGGTCTGCCAAGCGCACAGAGCATCAGGCGCCGTTGCGAAGCGCCCGTCGGCACATCCCTGTCGCCGGATGCGGCGATGCGCGATCTGCCGGAGCGGCAACAGCAGGCGTTCGCGGCCACGTTGACCGGGGTCGCCCTGTCCGGCCTGTCGCGTGCGGACATGCAGGCATCGACCTTGCATCTGGATGCTCGGCAAACCCTGGTCTGGTGCCTGCCGAAGGCGGATCAAGGTTTCGCCGCCTGGTTGGTCGAAAGCAATGGGCGCATCGTTGAATTGCACCGCAGCGGCAAGGTCGAGGCGCACAACGATGCCAATGATCCGATCACGCTGGCCAACCGTTGCTCGGCCGTCGTCACCACCTGCTTTGAACCCGGCAAGCCGGGCCACTCGCTCGACCAGTGCTTTGCCTCAGCCGCGACATGTCCGGCGGGTCGGCTCGATCCAGGCGCATCCTGCTGCCCGCAGACCTGCAAGGACGCCTACCAGCGCAAGCGCGCTGCGGGCGTCGATCCGCTGACGGCGTCGTCGAAGGTGCTGTTTGGCGACGCCGAGCCCGGATCGACCTGCACCTTGAGCCGCGATGGCGGCTGACAGCCAGCACGCCAGGTCACGGCTTGAGCAACTGCGCCCCTGAACGTTTTGCGAGCTTGCGGTCAAAGGTCACGAGTTCGGATCCCGCCGCCAGCGCTTCGGCAGCGATGATGCCGTCGCCGAAATCGGCGCCCTCGCGCAGAGCGTCCAGTCCAGCGGCGAAGGCGCCCGGATTTTGCAGGCTCACAGCGGCGTGCGAGCTCAGCCGTTCCAGCAACAAGGCGATGTCGCTGCGCGCAATGCCGAAGGCGCGATCCATCACCCACACCAACTCGAGCTGTACCGCCTGCGGCACATAGATCGATACCTGTGCTACCAACCAGGACTGAGCCAGTCGCGATTGCGCCATAGCGCCCGGATCGTTGATCAGCGCGCGGGCCAGTACGTTGGTGTCAGCGGTTTGCATGCTTGGTCGCAAACTTCTCCGCCATTCCTTCCGCGGCTGCGCGATCCATGTCTTCGAGGGAGACAGATCGCGCGGCGGTGAACATCCCGCACAGCGACGCCAGACTCACGTCGACCTTTTCAAGCACGATCTGACCGTCCCGCTCGACGAAGCGGACCTTCGTACCCTCTTCGATCCCGAGCTTCCTGCGAATGGCGATCGGAATGGTGACCTGACCCTTGGCAGATGCCGACTGGATGGGTACGACGTCGGTGCTCATGTAGGACATGCCGGTGCTGGTAGGAACATCAGGCGATGGTAGTGCGACACGAGTCAGGAAACAAGCGTCGCTCCAGGGTCGATTCAGCCGTGATGCTCATGGCCCATCGGCTTCGCCTCGGGCAGCGTCCCCTTGGCAGGCGGCAGCGGCTCGCGCCGCACTGGATCGCCGAATTGCGGATCGCGGCTGATGCGTCGGGCGACGGTGCCCGGGGGATGCCGATACCAGCCCGGATCACGGTAGTCGTCGGCGCCGAGGTCATCGCGCACCTTGACCACGCTGAACATGCCGCCCATTTCCAGTTTTCCGAACGGGCCCTTGCCCATCATCATCGGCAGCGTGTTTTCCGGGCCGGGCATATGGCCCATGTCGGTGTGCACCTGGTGTTCGGCCATGCCGGTCTCGCCCATCGCCATGTAGCCGGGCAGGAGCTTGCGGATTTCGGCTTCGACGCCGGACTGATCCACACCCAGCGTGTTCGGCACTTCGTGCCCCATCGCGTTCATCGTGTGATGCGACTTGTGGCAGTGGAAGGCCCAGTCGCCGGGCTCGGCGATGAACTCGAGATCGCGGGTCTGGCCGACACCGACGATTTCGGTGACCTCGGTGCGCCACAGCGCGCGCGGCCAGCGGCCGCCGTCGCCGCCGGTGACCCAGAAGCGCGGGCCGTGCATGTGGATCGGGTGTTCGTGCATCGACAGGTTGCCGACGCGGATGCGCACGCGCTCGCCGCTCCGCGCCACCAGCGGCTCGATCGCCGGGAACACGCGCGAGTTGAAGGTCCACAGGTCGAAGTCGGTCATCACCGACGGATCGGGCCGCCAGGTGCCCGGATGCAGCGCCCAGTTGTGCAGCAGGATCGCGTAGTCGCGGTCGATCCGCTCGGGTTCCGGCTCGCGCGGGTGGATGATGAACAAACCCATCATGCCGACCGCCATCTGCACCATTTCGTCGGCATGCGGGTGGTACATGTGGGTGCCGTGCTGCTGCAGGGTGAACTCGTATTCGTAGGTTTCACCCGGCAGGATCTGCGGCTGGGTCAGGCCGCCGACGCCGTCCATCCCGGACGGCAGATTGATGCCATGCCAGTGGATGGTGGTGTGCTCGGGCAGGCGATTGGTCACGTAGATGCGCACGCGATCGCCCTCGAAGACCTCGATGGTCGGCCCCGGCGTGCTGCCGTTGTAGCCCCAGCACTTCGCCCGCGTGCCCGGCGCGAACTCGTGCTCGATCTCCTCGGCAACCAGGTGGAACACCTTGACGCCATCGACCAGGCGGTGCGGCATGGTCCAGCCATTCGGCGTGCGTACCTTCGGATGCTTGCGCTCGCCGGTAGCCGCGTTCTGCGACAACGCCGCGGCGGGCAAGGCCGCTGCCAGCGTCGCAGCACCGGTGTTGAGGAAGAAGTGTCGGCGGTTCATGGGGGCGGGGAGGGGTCGCGGTAAGTGAGTGAAGTAGTGGTGGTGAAAGCAGCCGGCGTCAATTGAGCCGCGCGCCAAATTGGTGACGTTTCACGTTGCCCCTTGGCGCCATGATGCTCGTGCCCCCGGAGTCCGGTGCGCGGCAAGACAGCTTCCACCCCGATGGTCGGTTCGAAGTTCTCGTCGTCATCGGGCAGCGGACCGCCGACGGCGCGACGCAGTTCGACACGGGCGATCCAGTAGTCGCGCACCACTTCGATGTACTCCTGGTAGGCGGCGTACTGCTCCTGCTTGACGCGCAGCAGTTCGAAAGCACCCTCGAACATGAAGTTGACCTCGCGCTGGGTGCCGTCGACGATGGCCTCGCGCTGCGGCAGCAGCAGGGTGCGGTAGTCCTGCGCAATCTGGCGCTCGACCTCGACCCGCTCGACCGCCAGCGCGATCTGGTTGTCGATCGCCAGCCTGAGCTCGGCGAGGCGCGCATCGGCGCCTGCCAGTTCGCCTTCAGCACGCGCGATGGCCGCCTGGCCCTGTTGGAAGATCGGCAGCTCGATGCTCGCTTCCACGCCGCGCACGCGCACGTCGCCGCCTTCGGTCTCACGTTCGACGCCAAGCTCCAGCGCGCCCAGCCAGCGCCAGTTGCGGGCCAGGTTCAGCGCATCGGCGCGCAGCTCACGTTCGCGGATCGCAGCCGCCAGGTCCAGACGCTCCTGCGCCGCGCGGGCGATCAGCCGCGCCTCGATATAGCGGCCCGGCGGCGGTGCCGGCAGCGACGCCGGCAGCTTCAGGGGAACACTGCTGCGCACGCCGAGCAGCGTCGCCAGTTGCGCGCGCGCGCTGCGCGCTTGCGCAGCTGCGCGGCTCGATTCGATGGCTGCGCTGCTGGCGGCAGCCTGTTCCAGTGCCAGCTCCAGCCGCGGCAGGTTGCCGGCATCGTGAAAGCGCCCGGCGAGCGCGGCCGACAGCCCGGCAGCCTTGGCGACCACGGCACGCATGGCGGCCACCTGCTCAGCCGCCAGCGCCTCGAACCAGGCCACCTCGACGTCGGCAGCCAGGTCGATGACGGCGGCGGCAATGGACAGCTGCACGCGTGCGTACTCGACTTGCGAGATGCGCTTGCGCGCCCCCAGCAGCAGCGCGGCGGCGAACTCCTGCGACAACGATTGCGTGTAGACATGACTCTCGCCCTCGTCCTCACGCAGCCAGCCGAAGCGCGGATTGGGCAGCCGGCTGGCGTCGATCAGATCACCCCGCGCCACGCCCAGTTGCGCGTACTCGGCAAGCATCCGGGGATTGTTCAGCAGGGCCACGCCGACCGCGCGCTCGAGGGTGAGCGGCTGCGCCAGCAAGGCGTCGACGCGGGCCGCCACGGCGGCGCCATCGCGCTCGCCGGCGGCCGGCTCGATGCCGGGGCGCAGCTGCGTCGCGACCAGCGCGTCGACCGCATCGACGCCCGCCTGCTGGTCGGCGTCGCGCAGCCGGCGAGCACGGCAGCCACACGACGCGGCGGATGCCCGCAGCATCGGCGCAGCACGCCGGCTGCAGTGAGACGCGTCGTGCGGCGCCAGGACGCTGCTGCGATTATGCAGCGCAGCAGGTCGCCGGCGAGGCGCGCCGCTGATGAAGGCAGGCGACACGGCTCGCTGTAGAGGCGGTAGTTGGCGAAGGTGCTCGCCGCCGGGATCAGGCCATGCTCGTAGTGGGATCATCTTGGCCGAGACCCCAGGCGGCGGAGGCCTCGCCGATGGTCAACCCTGCATGCTTGCCCCGAGCTCGTCCTGGGCACCGCGGCCACGCCCGCGGTCGCCAGCGCCGCAGCAGCAAGGTGTTGCGACCACGCTGACGCTGGAGAAGGCCATCGCGGCGCCGGCGATCACCGGGTTCAGCAGGCCGGCGGCGGCCAGCGGGATGCCGATCAGGTTGTAGATGAAGGCCCAGAACAGGTTTTGCTGGATCTTCCGGGTGGCGCGTCGCGAAATGTCGATGGCATCGGCGATCAGGCGCGGGTCGGAACGCATCAGGGTGACGCCGGCGGCATGCATGGCGACGTCGGTGCCGCTGCCCATCGCGAATCCGACCGTGGCCGCGGCCAGCGCCGGCGCATCGTTGACGCCGTCGCCGACCATCGCGGTCGGACCGGCAGCAACCAGCTCACGGACGACCGACGCTTTCTGTTCCGGCAGCACTTCGGCATGCACGTCACCGGCCTCGATGCCCACCAGCTGCGCCAGATGGGCCGCAGCCGCCTGGTGGTCGCCGGAGATCAGCACGCTGCGAATGCCGAGGGCCTTGAGTGCTTGCACCGCTGCGGCCGCTTCAGGCCGCGGTTGATCGCCAAAGGCCAGCAGCGCAAGGACGCTGACGCAACCATCATCCCCGACGGCGAGCCACGACAGGCTGTGGCCGGCCTGCTGGTGGCGGGCGACAGCATCCGCCAGCGGCAGCTCGGCGACTCCCGATTCCTGCATCCAGCGGCTGCTGCCGAGTCGCCAGCGCTCGCCATCGATGTTGCCCTCGATGCCGCGACCAGCGACTGCACGCAGGGACTGCGCGGTCGGCCAATCCAGGCCGCGGGTGCGCGCCAACGCGAGAACCGCCTTCGCCAGTGGATGCTCACTGCCGGATTGCAGCGCCGCCGCGATGGCGAGCGCGTGGTCGGGGTCAACTGCGGCGGCGCCAGCGCGCGGCACGCCCGACGCATCGGCCGGGCTCGCGGATGCAGCGCCACCGTCCCGGTGGCCGCCTCTGCCGTCATCAATCACAACGACGTCCAACAACGCCGGCAACCCCAGCGTCAGCGTTCCGGTCTTGTCGAAGGCCACCGTTCGCAGGCCCAGCGCGCTTTCCAGCGCCTGCGCGTCCTTGATCAGGATGCCCGCGCGCGCGGCCATGCCGGTGCCGGCCATGATCGCGGTCGGCGTGGCCAGGCCGAGCGCGCAGGGGCAGGCAATCACCAGCACCGCGACCGCGTTCAGCAGTGCCCGATCCCAGTCGCCATGCCCGAAGCCCCAGCCGAGCAGTGTCAGCAGCGCCAGCACGATCACCACCGGTACAAACACCGCGCTGACGCGGTCGACCACGCGCTGGATCGGCGCCTTGTGTGCCTGCGCGTCCTCGACCAGACGGATGATCCGCGCCAGCGCGGTCTCGGCGCCGATCGCACGCGTGCCGAGCAGCAGCACGCCTTCGCCGTTGACCGCACCGCCGGTCACCAGATCGCCCGGTTCCTTGCTCACCGGAAAGGACTCGCCGGTCAGCAGCGATTCGTCGACGTGGCTCAAGCCCTGCAGCACCCGGGCATCGACCGGAATACGCTCACCAGGCAGCACGCGCACGCTGTCGCCCAGGCGCACCGCGGCAATCGGCACCTCGCTTTCAACGCCGTCGCGAATGACTCGGGCGGTTGCCGGGCGCAGCGCCTGCAAGGCCCGGATCGCATCGGTGGTCTGCCGGCGAGCGCGGCCTTCCAGCCACTTGCCGAGCAGGACCAGCGTGATCACCACCGCCGAGGCCTCGAAATACAGCGGCGCCGTGATGTGCGCCGTTGCCGCCTGCAACAGGTGGAAGACACTGAGCCCATAACCGGCCGAGGACCGATCGCCACCAGCAGATCCATATTGCCGCTGCGCGCCTTCACTGCCCCCCAGGCAGCGCGATAGAAGCGCGCGCCCAACCAGAACTGCACCGGCGTCGCCAGCAGCACCTGCAGCCATCCCGGCAGCATCCAGTGCACGCCAAAGGGCAGGGCCAGCATGGGCACTACCAGCGGCAGGCTGAGCAGCACGGCGATGATCAGGTGCTGCTGCTCGCGCTGCAGCGCCAGTTCCTGCGCGGTCGGACCGGTGGCCGCCTCGGGCTCCTCAGAGGGCCAGTTGGCTTCATAGCCGGCCCCGACGACCGCAGCCGCCAAGAGCTCCCGCGTCATCGCCGCGGCCGTGCGGACCCGCGCCGACTCGGTGGCCAGATTGACGCTGGCGTCGACCACCCCCGGGACCTTTTTCAGCGCGCGCTCCACCCGCGCCACACACGACGCGCAGGTCATGCCGCCGATGCCGATCTGCCATTCCTGGCCGGCGTTGGGCTTGGTTTCGGTTTCCATCGATTGTCTCCACCACCACGATGGGCCGCAGCTTCGAGCTTAGCATCGTGGCAAGGTCAAGCCCCGATTGCGCTCCATCGGCGAGAATCGCGGGAACGAGCTGTGCTTGACCTTGCCACGGTGGCAAGGCGCACGCTGACCCGGCGCGGCCATCGGGGCCGCATACCCAGGAGCATCGCCATGCAATTCCAAGTCGACAAACTGAGCTGTCAGCACTGCGTAAGGGCGGTCACCGAGGCGATCAAGGCCAGCGATACCCAGGCAGCTGTCAGCGTGGATCTGGCGCTGAAGCAAGTTACCGTCAGTAGCACACTGCCGGCCGAGCGCGTGATCGATGCGATGGCAGAAGAGGGCTATCCGGCACGTTTGCTGGTGCGCTGATCGCAGCGACTCACACCAGCACCTGCCGCGTGCGCGCCAGGAATTCGTGGATCTGCCGCTCGGTGCGCGGGTCGATCATGTAGACCGGCCGGGCGCCGTTGGGGCACGGCAGGCTCGGCGTGGTGCCGAACAAGCGGCAGATCAGCGGACGCTCGGCGTAAACCTCGCAGCCGTGTGCGCCCAGGTGCGGGCAGCTCAGCTCCGCCAGGGCACGATCGTGCTCGGCCTCCGACTTGACGGGCAATCGAGCCATTTCCTCCGACGATGCGGTGACCGGCCCGCAGCAGTCGTGGCAGCCGACGATGCAGACAAAGCTCGGGATACGCCGGCGCAATTCATCGATGGTACGGTCGTTGCGGGTCATGGGATCACCTGCGGCACTGTTTCAAGCCACGAGCTTAGACCATCGCAGACAGCGACCACTTGTCGAAAGGTCGAATTCATTCATGTCTGGCGATGCGCCCACTGCTGACCCAGCCGACCAGCGCCAGCAGCGCGGACAAGCCGAAGACGCTGGCAAAAGCAGACGCCGGGGCATCGCTGTGCAACAGTGAAAACAGCAGGCCACCGCTCGCCAGCGCGGCGCCGGTGCCGAGCGCCGCGCTCAGTTGCAGGGCCGACGAGTACTTGCCCTGCTCATCGGCCGGTGCCAGCTTGAGCGTCAGCACACCCAACATCGGAGACGACAGGCCGATGCCAAGTCCGCTGACCGACCAGCCGAGCAGCAGCATCCAGTCGCCAACCAGGCCCAACACAGCCAGCGTGCAAACGGCGATGCCCGCGACCAGCAGCTGGCAACCGCGCGTCAACCAGGCCTGGCGCGCAGCGTCACCGATGATGCGCGACTGCAAATGGCTGCCCAGGCTCCAGCCCAGCGCGCCGCCGGTGAGCGCGAGGCCCGCCGCGGTGATCGACCAGGAGCGCTGTTGATTGAGCCACAAGGGAATGAAGGCCTCACACAGGAAGAATGCCGCCGCATTCAGTCCACGCAGACTGATGACCGTCGGCAACCCGTGTGCCATTCGCAGCGTGCCGGTCGGCAACAGCCGCGTGGCCGCCACTCCGGCGCCAGCCAACGAAGCGAGCACCAGATGCGGCGCCCACGCGCCCGCCTGCGCGCCCAGGGCCAGGGTCACGCTGCTGGCCGAAGCCAGCAGCGCCCAGGACAACAGGTGCCGGCGCGGCTGGGTCGCCGTGCTGGCCCCACGCGCGTGTTTGAGTGGCGGCAGGATGAGGATCGCCGTGGGCAGCAGCAATCCGGCAACCCCCAGGAACAACCAGCGCCAGCCGAGCGTATCGACGATCCAGCCGGCGATGCTCGGCCCGACGATCGCCGGCACCACCCACGCCGAAGAGAACAGCGCGAACAGGCGCGGATGCAGCGCAGTCGGTACGACCCGTGCTGGTGCGACGAACAGGGCGACGCCGAGCGCGCCTACACCCAAGCCCTGGACGATGCGCCCGACCACCAGCATCGCCATCGACCCCGCCAGTCCCGCAAGCAGCAATCCAAGGGCAAACAGCGCGATGCCGCCGGCCATCGAACGCAGCGGTCCGTGTCGATCGCAGTCCTGCCCCGACCACACCATCGCCACCACCGAACCGGCCAGCGTGCCGGAGAAGGCCAGGGCATACAGCGATAGTCCGTCGAGATCCGCCGCCACCGCCGGCATGCCCGCGGCGACGCCGATGGCCTCGAACGCCATCATCGAGCACAAGGCCACCGAGCCGATCGTCAACGAACGCCATTCGGGCGCAAACAGGCCCGCTTCCCACGTCACGCCTGCAGTTGCTTGCACGTTGGTCTCCAGCCGATTTGGCTATCATGCAAGCTCAAGTCCACTTGAGGTCAAGCGATGCCGGCGGAATTGTTGCTCAGCGTCGGCGAGGTGGCTCGCCGCAGCGGCGTGGCGGTGTCCGCGCTGCATTTTTACGAGGCGCAGGGACTGCTGTCGGCCGAGCGCAGTCGCGGCAACCAGCGCCGCTATCGCCGCGACGTGCTGCGACGCGTCGCTTTCATTCGTGCCGCGCAAATGCTCGGCATCAGCCTGGCGGAAATCGCCGAGGTGCTGCAGCAGCTGCCCCAGCAGCGCACGCCCACCAAGGCCGACTGGACGCGACTGTCCTCGCGCTGGCGCGAGTCGCTCGATCAGCGCATTGCAGACCTCGTGACATTGCGCGATCAGCTGCAAGGATGCATCGGCTGCGGCTGTCTGTCGCTCAAGGCCTGCCGCTTGTACAACCCGGCCGATGTCCTGGCCGGGCAGGGGCCAGGGCCGCAACGCCTGGGGCAACGGTGACAGCCATTGCGCGTGGATGAATGCCGGCGCAGGGCTCAGACCATTGCGCAATAACGCCCATCAGGCGTGCATGCGATGCTTGGCCATTCCCGGTCGCGCTCGGCACTGGTTCCGGCATGAGCATCTCCCCCGAACTGTCCGAAGTGGTCGATTTCCTCAAGGCGCACGCGCCTTTCGATCGACTGCGCCCGGCGCTGCTGGAAGATGCCGCGCGGCAGATCGAGATCATCTATCGACGCAAGGGCGATGTGCTGCTGCGCATCGGTCAGGCCAACCCGGCGCTGGCGGTGATCCGCCGTGGTGCCGTCGAGGTGCATGACGCGCAAGATCGGCTGGTGATCCAGTTGGCTGAGGGCGAGAGCTACGGCCTGCCCTCGCTGCTGACCGGCAATCCGGTGCGCAATCGGGTCACCCTGATCGAAGATGGCCTGATCTATCTGCTTCCGGTAGCCGAGTTCCGCGCCTTGTGCGCGGCCGATGCAGGTTTCGATCAGTTCTACGTGCGGACGCTGGAAGAACGCTTGCGTGGCGGGGTCGAAAGCAATGCCGGCAACGCCATGCTGGCAACTGCGGTCGGCAAACTGGCGGGCCGGGCACCGGTCATGATCGGCCCGCAGGCGAGCATCCGCGAAGCCGCACAGCTGATGTCCGCGCACAATGTTTCGTCGATCCTGGTCGGCGACGGCGAGCGCATGCTGGGCATCGTCACCGACCGCGATCTGCGCAATCGGGTGCTCGCGAAGGGCCGCGATCCGGCCGCGCCGGTGCTTGAGATCATGACCGCAGATCCGGCCAGCATGGATGTCGGCAGACCGGTGTTCGAGGCCTATCTGACGATGGTCAATCGCGGCATCCATCACTTGCCGCTGACGCGCGATGGGCGCCCGGTCGGGATGATCACGACGCGCGATCTGGTCAGTCTGCAGACCCAGCATCCGCTCTATCTGGTGCGTCAGGTGTACAAGCAGGACAGCGTCGCGGCGCTCCAGGACGTGGCCGCGCGCATGCCGCAGATGTATGCGTTGCTGCTCGGCAGTGGCGCCAGTCCGGACGACGTGGCGCGCATGTTGACGGCGCTCACCGATGCCTTCACGCGGCGCCTGCTGCAACTGGCACAGGCGCGCCTGGGGCCGCCGCCGATGGCCTACGCGTGGATCTGCTTTGGTTCGCAGGCGCGTAGCGAGCAGGGGCCACACACCGATCAGGACAATGGCTTGATCCTGGCCCAGGTTCCCAGCGCGAATGCCGCCAACTACTTCGAGGCCCTGGCGACCGACGTCTGCGACGGGCTGAACGCCTGCGGATACCCTTGGTGCAGCGGCGACATCATGGCGCGCAATCCCGCCTGGCGCATGTCGCTGGATGCCTGGCAGCACTGTTTCCGCGGTTGGATCGGCACGCCCACCGCGCAGGCCCTGATGCACGCCAGCGTGTTCTTCGATCAGCGCCTGGTGGCCGGCGATCGTGGCCTGTTCGACTCGCTGCAGGCGTCGATCTTCGAGCAGGCGGCAGCGCAACCGTTGTTTCTGGCGGTGCTGGCGCGTCAGGCAGTCGCCTATGACGTCCCGCTTGGCCTGTTCCGCCGTTTCGTCGTGGCCCGCGAAGGCGAACACCGCGATACCCTGGACCTCAAGGCCGCGGGCGCCATGCCGCTGACCGACGTGTTGCGCGTGCACGCGCTTGCCGCGGGGATTCGCGAACCCGGCTGCCTGCCGCGGATCGACGCATTGCGCCTGGCTGGAAAATTGACGCAGGAATCTGCCGCCGAACTCAGCGCGGCCTTTCGACTGGTCCTGCGCCTGCGCCTGGAACATCAGGCAAGGCAGATGAGCGCCAGCCAGCCACCCGACAACCGTATCAACCCGGACCGCCTGGAACGCCGCGACCGCGACGCGCTGCGCGATGCTTTCGGCGTGATCCGCATCGCGCAAACGGCGCTCGGCAATGAGTATGCGGTGCGATGATCTGGTGGCAACGTTGGCGCTACGGCAAGCACGCGGCGGCGACGCCGCTGGCACCCTTGTATGCCCAGCCCTTGCCGGCCATGTCACAGCGCTTTGCCGACAGCGAATGTCTGGCGCTGGATTTCGAAACCACCGGCCTCGATCCGGCGCGCGATCGCATCCTCAGCATCGGCTGGGTGCTGTTGCAGGGAGACCGCATATGCCTGCGCGAATCCGGGCATTTGCTGGTCAATTCCGGTAGCGACAGCGTCGGCCACAGCGCCACTGTGCATGGTCTGGTCGATGCCGATGTGGCGGCCGGCGTGAGCATTGCCGAAGCCCTGGCCACTTTGCTGCCGTTGCTGGTCGGTCGCGTGCTGGTCGCCCACTGCGCGGTGATCGAGGTCGAGTTCCTGAGCCGTGCCTGTCGCGCGCTCTACGGGATGCCACCGCTGCTGCGGGTGGTCGACACGCTGGCGATCGAGGCGCAGTTGCGCAGCCACGAGCACGACCCCGAAGGCGCGCTGCGCCTGCATGCCTGCCGCGAGCGCTACCAACTGCCGCGTTATCGCGGCCACAACGCAGCCGTCGACGCGCTGGCCTGTGGCGAACTGCTGCTGGCGCAGGCGACGCGGATCAATCGGATGGACAAGCTGACGATCGGGGAGTTGTGCCGGCGTAGTCGGTAGCGTTGACTGGATCTCAATTGAGATACACAATGACGCCAGAACGAGGAGAGTCGAATGGCCGCGAACACGTCCATGTTGCATGTGCGAGTCGATGACGACACCAAGGCACAGGCCACGGAAGCGCTGGCTGCACTCGGGTTATCGGTGTCGGATGCGGTGCGTCTGTTCCTGCGCCGGGTCGTGGCCGATCAGGCATTTCCCCTGGAACTCAAGGTCCCGAACGCGAAGACACGCGCGGCGATGGCGGAAGCCGAGAAGATCGTGCGGTCGCGCAAGGCGCGTTTTGCCACGTTTGACGCGATGGTCGCCGATCTTGAAAAAGTCGGCAGCCAGTAAGCGGGCGTCGCTTCCACGCGCTGCGGACTACACCAAGGCATTTCGCAAGGATTGGGAGCGGCTGTCGCATTCCGGTCGCTACGATTTGGGTCGGCTCAAGGAGGCGATGTTGCTGTTGATCGCCAATGACGGTCCGCTCGGACCCGAGTGGCTCGATCACCCGCTCAAGGGCGACTGGGACGGTCACCGCGAGTGCCACGTCGGTGGAGATTTTCTGCTGGCCTACAGGGTCGACGACCGGGGCCCATCAGGGCTCGTCGTGTTCGTGCGCGCGGGAACGCATGTGGATCTGTTCAACGACTGATGGCTCCGGCCCGTTCGCTCACCCGCGCAACTTCTCCAGATCGGCTATCCGCGTTCGGCTGCGTTCACCCATCTGGCGGGTGACTGCAGCCAGCAGTGCCTCGCCGACTGCCATCAGCGCGGCGTTGGAGTCCCACACCGAGGGCACCGCCACGCGCACCGGCAGCACGTGACGAGCGACCTTGGACACCGGCGACAGCCACTGGTCGGTGATCAGCACCACGCGGGTGCCGCGTGCGGCGGCGCGCTCGGCCAGTCGCAGCAGACTCGGTTGATAGCGGCGGATGTCGAACAGCACCAGAACGTCCCGCGCACCCATGTCGAGCAACTGATCGAGCCAGTTGGCCTCCTGGTCCTGCAGGTGATTGACGCCCGGGCGCAGGATGCGCAACTGCACCGACAGGTAGCGCGCAAGGGCATCGGTGAAGCGCCCACCGACCAGGTGCACGCGCAGGCGCGGGTCCGCCAGCAGGCGCGTGACCTGCTCGATCTCGGCGCCCGCCAGGTGGTCAAAAGTCTCTCGCACATTGGCGATCACCGCCTCGGCGAAGGCTCGCCACGAATCGGCCGGTGCTCGCGCTTCGGCTTCCACCGGCGCCTTGTTCAATGGCGAGCTCAGCTGGGCGGCCAGTTCGTCGCGCAGTTGCGACTGGAACTCGGCATACGAGCCATAACCGAGGCGCGCGGCCAATCGCAGCACCGTTGGCGCGCTGACACCCACGACCCGCGCCAGTTCGCTGGCGCTGGACAATCCGGCCATCGGATAGTCGCTGAGCAAATGCATGGCCACGCGACGTTCGGTGGCCGGGAAGCTGCCGAGACTGCTGCGTAACTGGTCGACGACCGTGTCGCTCATGCGCGCTCCTGGGGCAGGTCGGCAGGCGTGTGCGACTGGTTATACGGTGCATCGTCATTGCCTGTTGACAGCGCACCCACTTCTGTACAAATCATAACGCATCTGTAATTTTCATTGGTATCTGTAACGCTCATTACATCGTCGAGGACAGCATACTCACCATGGCTGGTCGTCCAAGCACCGCGGAGCGAGACACCTTGCGCGCCATCGAACCGGCGTTCACGGTGTACCGTGCCAGCGGCGGCGGCCCGCTGCTGCTGGTCTGCGAGCACGCCAGCTTCCATGTTCCGGCCCGCTACCGGCATCTTGGACTCAGCCCGGAGGCATTGCAGCGCCATATCGGTTGGGACCTGGGCGCCTGTGCCTTGGCCAGAGCACTGGCTGACACGCTCGATTCGCCGCTGGTGCACGCCACGCAATCACGTTTGCTGCTGGACCTCAATCGCGATCCGACGGCGGCCGATTCGATTCCCTGCGAAAGCGATGGCACGTCGATTCCGGGCAATTTGCAGCTCTCGGACGATGAGCGCGCAGCGCGCAGACGCTGGCTTTACGAGCCTTTCCACGCGGCTATCGAGCACCAGTTGCGCGCGCGCATGGCGCAGGGCCGGCTGACGGCCGTGGTGTCGATTCACTCGTTTACCCCGGTGCTGGCAGGGTTCAGCCGACCCTGGCAGGTTGGCGTGCTGTCCGATCGCGACCGCCGACTGGCCGACGCGCTGATCGCGGAGCTTGGTGCCTCCGGGGAGTGGTGCGTGGGTGACAACCAACCGTATGCGCCAGCGGATGGCGTCTATCACTCGATCAAGCGCCATGGCCAGGATCACGGGTTGCTGTGCGCGATGCTTGAAGTACGCAACGATCTACTCGCGGATGACGCCGCCGTGCAGCGCTGGTGCGACACGCTGGCGCGCGCGCTGACCCAGGCCATTTCGCGCTGTGATGCAGTTCAGGCCGGAAGCGGAGCTTCCGGCGTCGGCGCCAAGTCGGGGGGCAGGCGCTGACACACACCGGCGGGGAGGAAGAGCCGGTTTACGGCGCAGCAGTGCAGGGCAGCACGAGCGCCACTCATCGGGGACAGACTAGGCAGCAGGGGAAGCAGCATGGCAGAGCAATCCGGCGTCACCTACACCAAGGTGGACAAGAGCTATTTCGAGAAGCGCGGCCTGCGGCGCTATGCCGGCGTGTGGTCGCTGTGGGCACTGGGCGTCGGCGCAGTGATCTCCGGGCATTTTTCCGGCTGGAACCTGGGGCTGGCGAACGGCTGGGGCAGCATGTTGCTGGCCACCGGAATCATTGCGGTGATGTATCTGGGTCTGACCTTCTCCCTGGCGGAGATGTCGCCGGCGCTGCCGCACACCGGCGGTGCCTATTCCTTTGCGCGCACCGCGATGGGTCCGTGGGGCGGCTTCCTGACCGGTTTGTCGGAGAACGTCGAATACGTGCTGACCCCTGCGGTGATCGTGTTCTTCATCGGCTCCTACATGGGCGGCATCTTCGAGACCGCGCCGCAGTACCAGCCGCTGTGGTGGATCGGCTTCTACGTGGTCTTCGTGATCTTGAACGTGGTCGGCGTCGAGCTGTCGTTCAAGGTCACCGTGGCGATCACGCTGCTGGCACTGGCCTGCCTGGTGGTGTTCTGGGTCTCGGCCTTGCCGCACATCGACTTCAACCTGTGGGCGATGAACGTCCCGGCCGGCGGCGTCGCCGAAGGCAACCAGGCACTGGCCGAAGGTGGCGGACCGTTCCTGCCCAAGGGCTTCATGGGGGTGCTCGCGGCGATGCCCTTCGCCGTCTGGTTGTTCCTCGCCATCGAGCAGCTGCCGCTGGCGGCCGAGGAATCGGTCGATCCCAAGCGTGACATGCCGCGCGGCATCATCGCCGGCATCTTCACCTTGATCGTGTCGGCCTTCCTGATCCTGTGGCTGAATTCCTCGGTCGTCGGCATCGGTGCCTACAAGCTGGCCACGTCTGGTGAGCCGCTGCTGGACGGCTTCAAGGCGATCTACGGCGATGGCATCGCCAAGACGCTGGCGCTGGTCGCGGTGCTCGGCCTGGTGGCGAGCTTCCACACCATCATTTTCGCCAAGGGACGGCAGATCTATTCGCTGAGCCGCGCTGGCTACTTCCCGTCGGGGCTGTCGATCACCCACGGCAGCCGCAAGACGCCGCATGTGGCGATGGTGCTGGGCTCGGTGGTCGCACTCGCCGTGATGTTCGTGCTGTGGTTCTCGCTGGGCTCCGACAAGGGCGCCGCGGTGATCGGCGGCACGCTGTTGAACATGGCGGTATTCGGCGCGATGTTCTCCTACATCATGCAGGGCCTGTCCTTCATCCTGCTGCGCAGCAAGCTCCCCAACATGGAGCGACCCTATCGCAGCCCGATGGGCGTGGCCGGCGCCGTGCTGACGGTCGTCATCGCCCTGGTCACGCTGTACTTCCAGCTGACCGATCCGGTCTATCGCACCGGCGTGGTCTGGGTGGCCGGCTGGTTCGCGCTGGGCATCCTCTATTTCGCGCTGGTCGGCCGGCACCGCCTGATCCTGTCGCCGGAAGAAGAGTTCGCGATGACGGCTTCCGAAAAGACGGCCAGGGCACACTGAGCCTCTCCCCGGCGCCAGGGATGGCGCCGGTTCCTTTTCGAACGAGAGATTCCCCCATGACTGCTCCATTGTCCCTCGACGCCCTCAAGGCTGCCGTCGCCGCCGGCCGCATCGACACCGTGGTCGCGGCCATCGTCGACATGCAGGGTCGTCTGGTCGGCAAGCGCTTCCAGGCCGAGTACTTCCTCGACAGTGCCATCGATGAGACCCACGGCTGCAATTACCTGCTGGCCGACGACATCGACATGGAGCCGGTGCCCGGCTACGCGGCTGCCAGCTGGAGCAAGGGCTACGGTGACTTCGTCATGAAGCCGGACCTGACGACCTTGCGGTTGACGCCATGGTTGCCGGGAACGGCGCTGGTGTTGTGCGACGTGCAGGACCACCACCATCATGATCTGCCGCACAGCCCGCGCGGCATGCTCAAGCGGCAGATCGCGCGTCTGCGTGAGCGCGGGTGGGCTGGCATGTTTGCCTCGGAACTGGAGTTCTACCTGTTCGATGACAGCTATGGCGAGGCGCGCGCCAAGCGCTACCACCAGCCGCGCACGTCGGGTGCCTACATCCAGGATTACCACGTGCTGCAGACCAGCCGCGAAGAACCGGCGTTGCGCGCGATGCGCACCGGATTGCAGGCGGCCGGGATTCCGGTCGAGTGCTCCAAGGGCGAGTGGGGACCGGGCCAGGAAGAAATCAACGTGCGCTATGCCGACGCGCTGACTTCGGCCGACCGTCACGTGATCATGAAGAACGCCTGCAAGGAGATCGCCGACCAGCAGGGCAAGTCGATCACCTTCATGGCCAAATGGCGCTATGACCTCGCCGGCTCCAGCAGCCACATCCACAATTCGCTGTGGGACGAGGGCGGCCAAAAGGCGCTGTTCTTTGACCCTGACCAGCCCTATGGCATGTCCAGGCTGATGCAGTCCTGGGTTGCCGGACAACTCAAGTACGCGCGCGACATCACCTGGTTCCTGGCGCCCTACATCAATTCCTACAAGCGCTTCCAGGCCGGCACCTTCGCGCCGACCAAGGCGATCTGGAGCCGCGACAACCGCACCGCCGGTTTCCGCCTGTGCGGCGAAGGCGGCAAGGGCATCCGCATCGAATGCCGCATCGGCGGCGCCGATCTGAACCCTTACCTGGCGTATTCCGGCCTGATCATCGCCGGTCTGGCTGGCATCGATGAAGACCTGAGTCTGGCCGCGCCGTTCGAGGGCGATGCCTACGCCGGCGCGCACCTCGCGGAGGTGCCCAAGACGCTGCGCGATGCGGCATCGGCCATGCGCCAGTCGAACTTGTTGCGCGAAGCCCTGGGCGATGCGGTGGTCGATCACTACAGCCACACCGCCGACTGGGAGCAGTTCGAATACGACCGCCGCGTCACCGACTGGGAGCTGATGCGTGGCTTCGAGCAGTACTAGAAGTGGTTGCCGTTGCCCTGGTAGAGCGGAGCTTGCTCCGCTGCTCCTTTTGGGGTCGACCTCGAAGCAGCGGAGCAAGCTCCGCTCCACAAGATCAAGCGCCCTTGCAGCGAAAACCAGCGCAGCACACTGACCCACGAGACAAGGATTTTCAGCTGAGGTAGAGCGGAGCTTGCTCCGCGGCTTTTCAACACACTCCCCCTGAAGCGGTGGACCGAGCTTCGCTCTACCTCAGCTGATTTGCCCGCCCCAACCGACTCTTCCACTGAATATCTTCATGATCGCACGCATTCAATTGATCTCACCGGTTGACGGCAGCATCTACGTCGAGCGCGACGTCGCGAGCGACGGCGCCATCGCTTCTGCGCTGGAGTCCGCACAGCTCGCCCAGCGCGCGTGGAAACAGACGCCCCTGGCCGAACGCGCGGCGTACTGCAGCGCGACCGTCGATGCCATGCTGTCGATGCACGGCGAGATTGTTCCCGAACTGGCCTGGCAGATGGGTCGGCCGATCCGCTATGGCGCTGGTGAGCTGCGCGGCTTCAGCGATCGCGCCAGGCACATGATCGCGATCGCCCCCGACGCGCTGGCCGATGTGCTGCCGACGCCCATCGACGGCTTCAAGCGCTATATCCGCCGCGAGCCGCTCGGCACCGTGCTGGTGATTGCGCCATGGAACTACCCCTACCTGACCGCGGTGAACGCGGTCATTCCGGCGCTGATGGCCGGAAACGCAGTGATCCTCAAGCACGCCACGCAGACCTTGCTGGTCGGCGAGCGCTTTGCTGCGGCATTCGCGGCGGCCGGGCTTCCGGCCGGGCTGTTCCACAATCTGTTGCTGAGCCATACGCAAACCGCGCAGATCATCGAGTCCAGGCGTGTGCATCAGGTCAATTTCACCGGCTCGGTGGCTGGTGGTCGCGCGATCGCGCAAGCGGCCGCGGCTGGCTTCCTCGGCGTCGGACTGGAACTGGGCGGCAAGGATCCGGCCTATGTGCGAGCCGATGCCGACATCGCGCATGCGGTCGAGAACCTGGTCGATGGCAGTTTCTTCAATTCCGGGCAAAGCTGCTGCGGAATCGAGCGCATTTACGTCCACCAGCATGTGTATGCCGAGTTCGTCGAACGCTTCCAGGTTCTGACCCATGACTACGTGCTGGGCAATCCACTCGATCCGGCGACCACGCTCGGCCCGCTGGTCAAGCCGGCCGCAGCCGAATTCGTGCGCAGCGAGATCCGCGCCGCGGTAGGGCAGGGCGCGCGCACACTGATCGATCCCAGGCACTTCGCCGCCGACGCGCCCGGCAGTGCCTACATGGCGCCGCAGGTGGTGGTCGACGTCGATCACCGCATGTCGCTGATGCGCGAAGAAAACTTCGGCCCGGTGGTGGGCATCATGGCGGTCCGCGACGACGCCGAAGCGGTGGCGCTGATGAACGACAGTGCTTACGGCCTGACGGCGTCGATCTGGACCCCTGATCTGGATGCGGCCGAGAGCATTGGCCAGCAACTCGATACCGGCACCGTGTTCGCCAACCGTTGCGACTATCTCGATCCAGCCCTGGCCTGGACCGGCGTCAAGGACACCGGGCGCGGCGCGACGCTGTCGTCGATCGGCTATGAGCACCTGACCCGCCCGAAATCCTTCCACCTGCGTCAGCGCACCTGAGTGAACCGATGAGCCCCAAAGCCAACTGGAACTACCCGACCGCGGTCAAATTCGGCGCCGGCCGGATCAAGGAATTGGCCGAGCATTGCCGAGCACTGGGCATGCGCCGGCCGCTGCTGGTGACCGATGCCGGCCTGGCGCAGACGCCAATGGCGCAACAGGTATTGCGCGACCTCGACGATGCGGGCCTGGGCGCCGCGCTGTTCAGCGATATCCGGCCCAATCCGGTCGGCGCCAATCTGGAAGCCGGCGTCGCCGCCTACCGCAGCGGCGGCCACGATGGTGTGGTGGCCTTCGGCGGCGGCAGCGGTGTCGACATGGGCAAGCTGATCGCCTTCATGTCCGGCCAGACGCGCCCCGTGTGGGATTTCGAGGACGTTGGCGACTGGTGGACACGCGCTGATCCGGCCGGCATCGCGCCGATCATCGCGGTACCGACCACCGCCGGCACCGGATCGGAAGTCGGTCGCGCTGGCGTGATCACCGAGGAAGCCACGCACACCAAACGCATCATCTTCCACCCGAAGATCATGCCGTCGATCGTCATCTGCGATCCCGAGCTCAGCGTCGGCATGCCGCCGAAGATCACCGCCGGCACCGGCATGGACGCGCTGTCGCATTGCCTGGAAGCCTATTGCGCGCCGGGATTTCACCCGCTCGCCGACGGCGTCGCGGTCGAGGGCATGCGCCTGATCGCCAGCGCGCTGCCGCGCGTCATGGCGGTCCCAACCGACATCGACGCCCGCTCCGACATGCTCGCCGCCGCAGCGATGGGCGCGACCGCCTTCCAGAAGGGCTTGGGCGGCATGCACGCCCTGGCGCATCCGATCGGAGCTCTGTTTGACACCCATCACGGCATGACCAACGCCACCCTGATGCCCTATGTGCTGGCCTACAACCGCAGCGCCATCGAGTCGCGGTTGACGCGGCTGGCGGCCTATCTTGGATTGCCGGAGCCCGGCTTCGAGAGTTTTCAGGGCTTCGTTCTCGCCCTGCGCAGCCGCGTCGGTGTGCCGCACACGCTCGCGGAACTCGGCGTCGATGCCACACGCAGCGAGGAAATCATCGCCATGGCGGTGCAGGACCCGTCGGCCGGTGGCAATCCGCTGCCGTTCACCGCGGAAGCCGCGCGCAGCATTCTGGGCAAGGCATTTTCAGGGCAGGTCGGCGGCTGAATAGCGTCGAGAAACCCCGCGGAAGCAGGCCCGGGACGCGCCCCCAGGCTTGATCAGTGCGGCGAAGGATTTACGCGCAACGTCCCGCGTTTGTTGATCTCCAGTCTGCGTCCGCCGTCGTCAAGCCGGCGACGGCAACAGAAGCGACGGGGCTACCGCAGTGAGCGGCAACCCATCGTACTGGCCGGTGCCCGCGGCTATCGGCGCCGGAAATGCAGCGTCGCCAGACCCGACAAGGTCAACGCCAACAGCATCAAAGACCAGGTGCTCGCGGCCGGCACCGGGTTCGGCAAGGGCACGACGTTGATCGGCACCGAAGACTGGCACGGCGGCGGTCGGTTGTCAGGCAGACAGTTGACCACGGTCGGCGGCGTCACGCTGACGATATTGATCACCGTGCCGGGGGGATCATCGGCAATGATCGCCGTCACCGTATAGATGATCTGGGCGCCAGCCGGGAAACTGGGAATGGTCTCGACGATGGCGCCAACGCCCGATGGATGCGGACAGGACGCGCCGGCGCAGGTCCAGCTGAACGATGCCACGCCGGCCGGAAGGGGATCGTTGATGGTCACATTGGCCACTGGCAGTGTGCCAGGGTTGCTCAGGGTGACGGTGTAGATCACCGTGCCGCCCGGAAATACGTCCGTCAAGTTGACTGTTTTTGCCACCGAAATCAGAAAACCACCCGGCACCACTACAGCGGAAGCACCGGTCGCGATGATCGGGCCGGCGACCTGGGCATTGGCGCGCGCCTCGACCAGATTCAGCGCCTGTCCCATGTTCTCGTCGCTGACCCGAACGGTGTATTCGGCGTTGCACAGCACCACGTCGTTGGCGGCCAAGGCCCCAGTGCCGTTGCCGGCGAATGGCGCACCGCCCAGTGAGCTTGCTGCGCACACGATGGGTGTGTCGATGCGCGTCGGATCCGGCTCCACCAGGCCCACGGCGCTCAGTGCCTGCGCGTTGCCGTTCTTGAGGACAAAGGTGTAGCGCAGGCGATCGCCGACACTGGCAAAGCCGCTGCCATCGACATCGTCGAGCAGCAACGGGCTCTTGAACACGCGGATCGAGGCGGTGCCGGCCAGATTCAACGTGGCCACGACATCGCCACCCTGAACCGGCAGGCCCATGGTGTCGCTGCCGACGACGCGCACGTCGTTGACCACAAAGCCATTGCTGGCGTTGCCTGCGGTGACCGTGTAGACCCGGTTGCAAACCATGTTGGCGCCGACCGCGAGGGTGGTCTGCGGACAGCTCACACTGCCGGCCAGATCGTTCACTGCCAGCGCCGACAGCGCGACCGAACCGAGGTTCAGCACGGTGTAGTGGTAATTCAGGTTTTCGCCGGCGTCCAGCTGGCCATCGCTGTCGCTGTCGCCATGGATCACGCCCGCCATCAGCACCACCGCGCCCTGCGCCGGCGTTGCCCGGATTCCGAGGCTGGTGAAACTGGCATGGCGCACCTGCGCCAGTCCGCTGCTGTCACGTGCGGTCGCCGTGAGACCGATGGAACGCGGACGCGTGTCCGGCGTCACCGCGCGGCCCTGACAAGTTGCCGTGTCGCCGCTGAGCAGTTCTCCGCCCAACGCGAATCCGCGGCCGGCTGCCGTTGCTGCTGCGCAATTGATCTGGATGTCGGCCGGTGCGCGGATGCGCAAGTCACTCAGCGCCAACGGCCCATCGTTGGCGACGCGAATCGTGAAGCTGCCGGAATCTCCGGCCACCATGGACGCCATTTGATCGGTGTTGATGCGCAGTCCCGCCGCATTGCCGTCGGTGACCACGAGCAGGCCGATGCTGCAACCCAGGGCCAGTGCCCATCGCTGTTGCGCTCCAATCCCAGTCATCGCTCATTCCCCTTCTTATTGTGTGTCGCTTCGGGAGTCAGTTTTCAATACAGGCGGCGTCGGCCCGTCGCATGCCGGATTCGGCATGCGACGGGAACTGCCGTGCCCCAGTTTCGTCAGCGCAGTCATCATTGGAACAGGCTGAAGATGGCAGTGCTGATGGAAGTCGCCACCTGGTTCTGCGGTCCGGTGCCAGCGGCGGTCGCGGTGTTGTCGACGCGACGGGCGGCGACATCGGCGGCGGTCAAGGTATGCGTCGCTGCGCACACGATGGAGTCGCCGGGAATCAGCGCAACCGTTTGTTCCGGCTCGAACGGATTGACAAAGATGTCGTCGGCAAACAGCACCCGCAGGCGGTTGTCGAAGGTGGTCAGCGGGCTGCACGCGAGGTCAGTGACACGCGGATCGAGCAGGCGCACGTTGTTCAGCGGCGTGACGCCCGGATTGCTGATCACGAAGTCGTAGTGCAGTACGTCGCCGACATCACCGTAGTTGTTGCCGTTGACATCGACACCCAGCCGCACCGTCTTGACCAGACGAATGATCACGCTGGCGTTTTCGATCGGCGCACAGGCGTTGGTTCCGAGTGCCTGCGAGCCAGTGATCGCCGCGCCATTGAACAATCCATTGCCCGGTGTGCCGTTGCAGGTGCCATTGGCGACACCACCCGCTGCGACTGCGATCGGAATCACCACGGTGTAGCTGTGGCTGGCGCCGGACGGCAGGGCGACGGACGTGGCGGAGAACTGCTCGGGGAAGCCGTTCACCGGGGCGAACAAGCCGCCGGCCAGCAGCGGATTGAGCGTGCCGCCGCTGGTGGTCACGCGACCGTTGCCGTTGAAGCTCACGCCAACTGCCGGATAGTTCAGCGTATCGATCAGGGTGTAGACGCCGGCCGCGCCGCCGACGTTGCTGACCGTGATCAGATAGCTGACGTTGAAGGCATTCGGACCGGTAGCGGTGACCGACTGCACGGCCTTGCTCAGGCGCAGGCTCATCGTGGGCGTTAGCACGCAAGCCGGCGGCGTCGGGCTGACCGTGCAATTCGGCGGCGGCAGATCGTTGATCGCCACCGCATTGGCAATCGTCAGCACACCGGCCGGGATCGGATCACTGACCCGGACCGTGAACGTCGCCGATACCGTGCCCGGATTGCCGCCGCTGGGTGCCGGCACCGTGACCGTGGCATTGCAGGCGGTACCCGCCGGGGCACCGACCGCGCAGGTCCAGGTCGGCGCGCCACCGACGAACACGGTGTTCGCCGGCACGATCTCGTTGACGATCGTGTTGTTGGCAATCGAGCCGCCGGTGTTGGTCACCACGATGGTGTAGGTCAGATTCTCACCCGGCTGTGCGATGCCATCGACCGTGATGCTCTCGCCGGTCAGCGTCTTGGCCACCGCCAGGATCGGCGGGCCGAGCGGATGGATCGTGGTGCATGGCGTACACACCGGATTCGGATCGCCGCCGCCGGTCGCCACCACGCTGTTGCCGACGGTGCCGGTGGCGTCGGCATTGACCGTCGCCGTGTACTGCACGACGTAGGTGCCAGTCACCGCGCCCGTGGGCAGGGTGAAGGTACGCACGTTGCCGGCGCCGCCGAGGGTGAAGCCACCGGTGTTGCTGGTCACCGAGCCGAAACTCAGGTCGCTGTCCAGCGTATCGGTCAACACCGATGGCGCCGTGGTCGGACCGTTGGTCACCACCAGACTGACCGTGTAGGTGATCGTGTTGCCCGCTGCCACCGTGCTGCCAGTCGCCGGGTTCGACGACTTGCTGACGGCAATCTGCGGGATCACCGGGTGGCCGGTAGTGCATGGCGTGCACACCGGATCCGGATCACCACCACCGCTAGCGACCACGCTGTTGCCGACCGTACCGGTGGCGTTGGCGTTGACGGTCGCCGTGTACTGCACGACATAGGTGCCGGTCACCGCGCCGGTCGGCAGGGTGAAGGTGCGCACGCTGCCAGCGCCGCCGGCGGTGAAGCCGCCGGTGTTGCTGGTCACCGCGACGAAGGTCAGATCGCTGTCCAGCGTGTCGGTCAACACCGTCGGCGCCGTGGTCGGACCGTTGGTCACGGCCAGACTGACCGTGTAGGTGATCGTGTCACCGGCCAGCACGAGGGTGCCGGAAGCCGGGTTGGACGACTTGCTGACCGCAATCTGCGGAATCACCGGATGTGTCGTCGTGCATGGCGTGCACACCGGATCCGGATCGCCGCCGCCGGCCGCAACCACGCTGTTGCCAACGCTGCCGGTGGCATCCGCATTGACCGTCGCGGTGTATTCCACCAGGTAGACACCCGTGACCGCGCCGGTGGGCAAGGTGAAGGTGCGCACGTTGCCTGCGCCGCCGGCGGTGAAGCCACCGGTGTTGCTGGTCACCGCGACAAAGGTCAGATCGCTGTCCAGGGTATCGGTCAGTACGGTCGGCGCCGTGGTCGGGCCATTGGTCACATTCACCGCGACGGTGTAGGTGATCGTGGCACCCGCCAGAACGGTCGTGCCGCTGGCCGGATTGGATGCCTTGCTGACGGCGATCTGCGGAATGACCGGATGGCCCGTGGTGCACGGCGTGCACGCCGGATCCGGATCACCACCGCCGGCAGCGACCACGCTGTTGCCGACCGTGCCGGTCGCGTTGCCGTTGACGGTCGCGGTGTACTGCACGACGTAGGTGCCGGTCACCGCGCCGGTCGGCAGGGTGAAGGTGCGCACATTGCCGGCGCCGCCGGCGGTGAAGCCGCCGGTGTTGCTGGTCACCGAACCGAAGCTCAGGTCGGCGTCCAGCGTGTCGGTCAGCACCGTCGGCGCCGTGGTCGGGCCGTTGGTCACCGCCAGGCTGACCGTGTAGGTGATCGTGTCACCGGCCAGAACGGTGGTTCCGGATGCCGGGTTGGACGACTTGCTGACCGCGATCTGCGGAATGACCGGATGGCCCGTGGTGCACGGCGTGCACACCGGATCCGGATCGCCGCCACCGGCCGCAACCACGCTGTTGCCAACGCTGCCGGTGGCATCCGCATTGACCGTCGCGGTGTATTCCACCAGATAGACACCCGTGACCGCGCCGGTGGGCAAGGTGAAGGTGCGCACATTGCCAGCCCCGCCGGCGGTGAAGCCACCGGTGTTGCTGGTCACCGCGCCGAAGGTCAGATCGCTGTCCAGGGTATCGGTCAGCACGGTCGGCGCCGTGGTCGGGCCATTGGTCACATTCACCGCGACGGTGTAGGTGATCGTGGCACCCGCCAAAACAGTCGTTCCGCTGGCCGGATTGGATGCCTTGCTGACGGCGATCTGCGGGATCACCGGATGAGCGGTGGTGCACGGCGTGCACGCCGGATCCGGATCACCACCGCCGGCAGCGACCACGCTGTTGCCGACCGTGCCGGTCGCGTTGCCGTTGACGGTCGCCGTGTACTGCACCGACGTAAGTGCCGGTCGCCGCGCCGGTCGGCAGGGTGAAGGTACGCACATTGCCGGCGCCGCCGACGGTGAAGCCGCCGGTGTTGCTGGTTACCGCGACGAAGCTCAAGTCGGCGTCGAGCGTATCAGTCAGCACCGTCAGCGCCGTGGTCGGGCCGTTGGTCACTGCAAGGCTGACCGTGTAGGTGATGGTGTCACCGGCCAGAACGGTCGTTCCGGATGCCGGGTTCGACGACTTGCTGACCGCGATCTGCGGGATCACCGGATGGCCGGTGGTGCACGGCGTGCACACCGGATCCGGATCACCGCCACCGGCAGCGACCACGCTGTTACCGACCGTGCCGGTTGCGTTGGCGTTGACGGTCGCCGTGTACTGCACGACGTAGGTGCCGGTCGCGGCACCCGTCGGCAGGGTGAAGGTACGCACGTTGCCGGCGCCACCGACGGTGAAGCCGCCGGTGTTGCTGGTCACCGAGCCGAAGGTCAGATCGCTGTCCAGGGTATCAGTCAGCACCGTCGGCGCCGTGGTCGGGCCGTTGGTCACCGCCAGGCTGACCGTGTAGGTGATCGTGTCGCCGGCCAGAACGGTCGTTCCGGATGCCGGGTTCGACGATTTGCTCACCGCAATTTGCGGAATCACCGGATGGCCCGTGGTGCACGGCGTGCACACCGGATCCGGATCGCCGCCACCGGCAGCGACCACGCTGTTGCCGACCGTGCCGGTCGCGTTGGCGTTGACGGTCGCCGTGTACTGCACGACGTAGGTGCCGGTCGCGGCCCGTCGGCAGGGTGAAGGTACGCACATGCCGGCGCCACCGGCGGTGAAGCCACCGGCGTTGCTGGTTACCGCGACGAAGCTTCAAGTCGGCGTCGAGCGTATCAGTCAACACCGTCGGCGCCGTGGTCGGGCCGTTGGTCACCGCCAGGCTGACCGTGTAGGTGATCGTGTCGCCGGCCGGAACGGTGGTTCCGGATGCCGGGTTCGACGATTTGCTCACCGCAATCTGCGGGATCACCGGATTGACCGTGGTGCACGGCGTGCACACCGGATCCGGATCACCACCGCCGGTGGGTACGACGCTGTTGCCGACCGTGCCGGTGGCGTTGGCGTTGACCGTGGCGGTGTATTCCACGACGTAGGTGCCACTTGCGGCGCCAGTCGGCAGCGTGAAAGTACGCACCTGGCCAGCGCCACCCGGGGTGAAGCCGCCCGGGTTGCTGGTCACCGCGCCGAAGGCCAGATCGGCATCCAGCGTGTCGGTCAACGCCACCGGCGCCGTAGTCGGGCCATTGCTGACCACCAGGCTCACGGTGTAAGTGATGGTGTCGCCCGCCAAGACAGTGGTTCCGGAAGCCGGGTTGGACGCCTTGCTGGCAGCAATCTGCGGCGTGACCGGGTGGGTGGTCGTGCAGTTGGTGCAGATCGGATCCGGATCACCGCCACCGGCGGGAACGACGCTGTTGCCGACCGTGCCGGTAGCATTGGCGTTGACCGTGGCCGTGTATTCCACGACGTAGGTGCCGCTCGCGGCGCCACTCGGCAGCGTGAAGGTTCGCACCTGGCCGGCGCCACCGGCCGTGAAGCCACCGGCGCTGGTCACCGCACCGAAGCTCAGGTCGGCATCCAACGTATCGGTCAGTACCGTCGCCGCCGTGGTCGGGCCATTGCTGACCACCAGGCTCACCGTGTAGGTGATGGTGTCGCCCGCCAGCACATTGCTGCCCGAGGCCGGGTTGGACGACTTGCTTGCGGCAATCTGCGGCGTCACCGTATGCGTCGTCGCGCAGGTGGTACAACTCGGATCAGGGTCGCCGCCGCCGGTGGGAACCACGCTGTTGCCGACACTGCCGGCGGCGCTGGCGTTGACCGTGGCCGTGTATTCCACGACGTAGGTGCCGCTCGCGGCGCCACTCGGCAGCGTGAAGGTTCGCACCTGGCCGGCGCCACCGGCCGTGAAGCCACCGGCACTGGTCACCGCACCGAAGGTCAGGTCGGCATCCAGTGTATCGGTCAGCACTACCGACGCCGTGGTCGGGCCATTGCTGACCACCAGGCTCACCGTGTAGGTGATGGTGTCGCCCGCCAAAACCGCAGAGCCGGTCACCGGGGTGGATGCCTTGGTCACGGCGATCTGCGGCGTGACCGAATGCGTGGTCGTGCACGCCGTACAGGTCGGATCCGGATCACCGCCACCGCTGGGAACGACGCTGTTGCCGACCGTGCCGGTCGCCGTGGCGTTGACCGTGGCGGTGTATTCCACGACGTAGGTGCCGCTCGCGGCGCCGCTCGCCAGGGTGAAGGTGCGCACCTGACCGGCGCCACCAGCCGTGAAGCCGCCCGGGTTGTTGGTCACTGCAACGAAGGTCAGGTCGGCATCCAGCGTATCGGTCAGCACCGTCGCCGCGGTGGTCGGGCCATTGGTGACATTCAGGCTCACCGTGTAGGTGATGGTGTCGCCGGCCAGTACCGAGGAACCCGTCGCAGGGTTGGAGGCCTTGGTCACCGCGATCTGTGGCGTCACCGGATGCGTGGTCGCACGTGGTGCAGGCCGGATCCGGATCGCCGCCGCCGGTGGGAACCACGCTGTTGCCGACCGTGCCGGTCGCCGTGGCGTTGACCGTGGCGGTGTATTCCACGACGTAGGTGCCGCTCGCAGCGCCGCTCGCCAGGGTGAACGTGCGCACCTGACCGGCGCCACCAGCCGTGAAGCCGCCCGGGTTGTTGGTCACTGCGGCAAAAGTCAGGTCGGCATCCAGCGTATCGGTCAGCACCGTCGCCGCCGTGGTCGGGCCATTGGTGACATTCAGGCTCACCGTGTAGGTGATGGTATCGCCCGCCACAACAGCCGAACCGGATGCCGGGTTCGAGGATTTGCTCGCTTCGATTTGTGGTGCCGCATCGACGATCACGGTCGCGATCGCGGTGTCGCAAACCAACTGATTCGGCGCCACCTGACAAATCGTGTACGGGTAAGCGTAAGTGCCCGCCGCGGTGCCTGGTGCCACCGTGATCGTGCCACTCGGGTTCATCGTCAGGCCGGCATTCGGGCTCACGCCCGGCGTCAGCGTGACGTTGGTGCCGATCACTGCCGGCGTGCCGCCGTTGATCGTGTCGTTCCCGATCACCGAAGGCGTGGTGCCACCCGTGGCCGGAACATTGGTCGGACCGTCATTGACTGCGTCGATGGTCGGTTGCACCACCACCGTAGCGGTAGCCGTGTCGCAGACCAGTTGATTCGGGGCCAGTTGGCAGATCGTGTACGGATAGGCGTAGGTGCCCGGCGCGGTGCCCGGTGCCACCGTGATCGTGCCGCTCGGGTTCATCGTCAGGCCGGCATTCGGGCTCACGCCCGGCGTCAGCGTGACGTTGGTGCCGATCACTGCCGGCGTGCCGCCGTTGATCGTGTCGTTCCCGATCACCGAAGGCGTGGTGCCACCCGTGGCCGGAACATTGGTCGGACCGTCATTGACCGCGTCGATGGTCGGTTGCACCACCACCGTTGCCGTTGCCGTGTCGCAGACCAGCTGATTCGGGGCCAGTTGGCAGATCGTGTACGGATAGGCGTAGGTGCCCGGCGCGGTGCCCGGTGCCACCGTGATCGTGCCGCTCGGGTTCATCGTCAGGCCGGCATTCGGGCTCACGCCCGGCGTCAGCGTGACGTTGGTGCCGATCACTGCCGGCGTGCCGCCGTTGATCGTGTCGTTCCCGATCACCGAAGGCGTGGTGCCACCGGTAGCCGGCACATTGGTCGGACCGTCGTCGACGGCATCGATCGTTGCCCCCACCACCACCGTGGCCGTCGCCGTGTCGCAGACCAATTGATTCGGGGCCAGTTGGCAGATCGTGTACGGATAGGCGTAGGTGCCCGGCGGCGTGCCCGCGGTCACTGTGATCGTGCCGCTCGGATTCATCGTCAGGCCGGCATTCGGGCTCACGCCCGGTGCCAGCGTGACGTTGGTGCCGATCACTGCCGGCGTGCCGCCGTTGATCGTGTCGTTCCCGATCACCGATGGCGTGGTGCCACCCGTGGCCGGAACATTGGTCGGACCGTCATTGACCGCGTCGATGGTCGGTTGCACCACCGTTGCCGTTGCCGTGTCGCAGACCAATTGATTCGGGGCCAGTTGGCAGATCGTGTACGGATAGAGGTAGGTGCCCGGCGCAGTGCCCGGTGCCACCGTGATCGTGCCGCTCGGGTTCATCGTCAGGCCGGCATTCGGGCTCACGCCCGGTGCCAGCGTGACGTTGGTGCCGATGACTGCCGGCGTGCCGCCGTTGAGGGTGTCGTTGACGATCACCGAAGGCGTGGTGCCACCCGTGGCCGGAATATTGGTAGGACCGTCATCGACCGCGTCGATGGTCGGTTGCACCACCACTGTCGCGGTCGCGGTGTCGCAGACCAGTTGATTCGGGGCCAGTTGACAGATCGTGTACGGATAGAGGTAGGTGCCCGGCGGCGTACCCGCGGTCACGGTGATCGTGCCGCTCGGGTTCATCGTCAGGCCGGTTGGTGCCGATCACCGCCGGCGTGCCGCCGTTGAGGTGTCGTTGACGATCACCGAAGGCGTGGTGCCGCCGGTGGCCGGAATATTGGTAGGACCGTCATCGACCGCGTCGATGGTCGGTTGCACCACCACCGTGGCGACCGCCATGTCGCATACCAGTTGATTTGGTGCCACCTGACAGATCGTGTACGAATAGCCGTAGGTGCCCGGCGCGGTGCCTGGTGCCACCGTGATCGTGCCGCTCGGGTTCATCGTCAGGCCGGCATTCGGGCTCGGTCCCGGTGTCAGCGTGACGTTGGTGCCGATCACCGCCGGCGTGCCGCCGTTGATGGTGTCGTTCGCGACCACCGATGGCGTGGTGCCACCCGTGGCCGGGACATTGGTCGGACCATCGTTCACTGCATCGATCGACAGCACGGTTACCGTTGCCGTCGCCGTGTCGCAGTTCAGCGGATTGGTGACTTGGCAGATCGTGTAGGGATAGGCGTAGACCCCCGCCGGGGTGCCCGGTGCGATCGTGATCGTCCCATCCGGATTCATCGTGAGTCCGGCGTTCGGCGATACGCCTGGCGCAAGGCTGATGTCTGCCGGATTGACTGCGACGCCATTCAGCGTGTCGTTGCCCAGTACTGAAGCGGTGGACCCGCCGAGCACACCGTTTATCGGACCATAGGTGTCGTTTACCGCATCGATGATGGGTGCTGTGACGGTGACACTGACCTGAGCTGTGTCACACACCAGTGGCAGGACCGTGCTGCAGATCTGGTACACCAGGGTGTAGCTGCCCGCGGGTGTTCCAGGGGCGACCGTCACGGCACCCGTGACGATATTCAGGCTGACGCCTGCATTCGTGCTGGATACCTGGGTGAGATTGACGTTTGCGAGCGTGGCGCCGGCGCCGCCCAATTGGTCGGTGGCGAGCACATTGGCGAGCGCAATGCCGCCGGTAAAGCCATTGACGGAGGCACCTGTGTCGTTCACGGCGTCAATGATCACCGCTGTGTCGGTGTCGCCGTTGTTTGCTGGGTTGCTGTCGTTGCTCGCGCCGGTCGTGCCGGTGAAGTTCACCGTCGTCGGACCGGTATTGCTGCCGCCCAGAGTGCCCGGCGCGGTGTAGTCGTAAGTGCAGGAAATGCTCGCCCCGTTGGCCAGGCTCGCCTGGGGCTGCGTCGGCGTGCAGACGATATTGCTGATTGCGCCGACATCGGCGCTCGGCACGCAGGTGGCATTGAGTGCCTGGTCTGGGCCGCCGTTGGCACACACCAAGGTCAGGCCAGTCAGCACCTGTCCTGGTGATACGACTGCCGCAATGGCGCCCAAGGTGGCGCTCATGTCGGCGATGACCACCGTGGTCGAACCGTTGGCGCTGTTGTTGGCTGCGCTCGATTCAGGCGTGATCGTGCCGATCTGCGCGGTCACGGGAATGGTGCCGTCGGAGCGGCGCGGTGTAAACGAAGCCCAGGCTGGAGAGCGCCCCGGGAGCCATGTTGCTCGGCAGTCCGGTGAACGTAACCTGGCAGGTCGTTGTGTTGTAGACGAAAGTGACTGGAGCGATCAACGGAAAATCGACGCCGGCGGGGCAACTACCCGGGGTGCCGATGGTCGCGGCATAGGTCAGTCCGAATGCTGTCGCTGAGGCAGATCCGAGGTTGCTGAACTGCAAGGTGCCCGACACCTGCGAGCCCGGCGCAGCAACCGCCGGCACGCTGACCGTGGCGGCGACATCGGCCAGCACGATCACCGTGCTGCCCGACGCGCTGTTCGGCGCCGTGGCGCCAACCACTTCATTGGTGGCGGCGATGGTGGTGTTGACCGTCTGCGTTCCGACCCCTGGTGCGACGTAGTTGAAATTGAAGATCAGTTGCCCGCCGACGCTCGAAGCGGGCAGGCTGGCCGGCATGCCGGTGAAGGTCACGGCGCAGGTCGTGGTGTTGTAGCTGCCGAAAGTGACGCCTGCCGGCAGCAATGTGAAGTTCGCAGCGGTCAACGCGGCCGGGCAGCTCCCTGGCGTACCGATGACCGCGGTGTAGGTGGTGCCGGAGGCTGCGGTGTCACCGTTGTTGTAGAAGATGAGGCTGCCGAACACCGTCTGGCCGGGGAATGCGCTCGGTTGCACGGTCACTATGGTGCCGGGATCGGCGCCGACGATCGGCGGCACGATATCCAGCGTCTGACTGACGATCGGTGTGCGCTCAAGCGCCCACGAGTCCAGGCCCTTGGCGGTGCCGAAGCCTCTATCGGTACCGGTCTGGCAATCCACGTTGGGGTTATTGGGCTGATCGGCGTACCTGCGATAAAAGAATCCGCTGCCGCCGAGGTTGGCATCGCTGGAGTCGACGCCGAGCAGGGAATGCGTTGGCGACGGCTGCGGTTGCGTGTTCGCTGCCCCGCAGATGTGCCCATTCAGTGCACCGACCAGGGTGCCGTTGCGCGTGCGATACCCGCGATCGTCGTAGTAGATCGTGGCGTCCTGCGCGCCATTGAGCTTCTGCACGGTCGGACCACCGAAGGCCATGCCCTCGGTGTCGATGATCGGGAAGTGCACTTCGCCGTTGCGACCGTCGATCTGGAACGCATAGCCGACGCCGGTCGGAAAGAAGGTGCCCGCATTGTCGCGCCCGTCCCAGAAGACGCTGTGGGTACCCGTCAGCGCGGTCCCGGAAAGGGTTCGATTCAGTGGGTTGGCGGGATCGAAGTCGACGCCGCGACTGACGACGATCTGGTAAGACAGCGTATTGACGGTGCTGAACTGGAAGATGCCGCCGCCGCCAAACGCTGTTGTCGATCCGGCGATGGTGCCGGTGAAGCTCACTGAATTCAGCTGCGGCACTGGTGGCACATGGGGAATGCCGAGCGAGGTCAGTACGCGCTCGACCTCGGCATCATTGGGCCCGGCATCTGCGACGTTCGAAAAGAACATCGGGTATTGCGGTTGTTGCGCCGTGACGCCGGTGCCGGCCGGCGCAAAAATCGTTACCGTCTGAGTGGTACCGCGCACGGACTTGTACAACGGATTGGCGGTGTCGAGGAATCCGGCCCGGTTGCCGAACAGCGCGTAAGCGAAGGGATCGAGGTTGTTGGTGGTCTGCCGATAGCGATAGCCATCTTCGGTGACGTAATACAACAAGTGATTCAGCCGGGCGGTCGCGCCGTTGCCGCCGCTGCGTCCGATCCAGGCATAGGTGAACACGCGCCCGCTGAGATCGGTGGTCGACGTCGCGTTGGCGCGCACCACAACTTCCCACGCGGCCACCTTGGTGGCCAAAACCTGCGGGTTGGCGCTGGCCGCAGTTACGGCCAAAGCGGCGGCGCCGCTGGTCGCCCCGGAAAAGCGCACGCCGTAGATGCCGGTTGTTGGGGCTCGGTAAGCGCAGGGGCTCCAGCCATTGGTTACCGTAACCGAGTTGTCGGCACTGTTGGGGCCCGCCAGCTCGGCCACGCGCGTTGTCACCACGCCGCGCCCGGCAGCACCGTAACTGGCAGGGGGCGTGTTGGACGTCGAGCAGGTGTAGTCGGCGGTGCCCGGGATGGTCTCGTTGCCGCGCGCGCCAAAGGACTGCGGGTTGTAGATGAAGACGTCGCCGCCGTTGTTGCGATTGCTCGAGCCGGCCAGGATGTACTCATTGGCCTGCGCGTAGACATAAATGAACTGGCGGTTGTTGGCGACGCCGGCGTACAGGGCGTTGTTGGCCAGGTCCATTGGCGCGCGCGCGCCGAGCGTCCCGTTGGGGAACATGGTGCGACTGCCTTCGGCCCAGGCGTTCTGCATGCTGCCGATCGCACCCAGCAGCAGCGTCGCTGCGAGTGCCGTGCGCGCGAGTTGCCGTTGCGCTGCACGACCGATCTGGCCGAGAAAACCGTGCGTCGTCGTGTTCATGTAGCCCCTGTCCCCTGGTTCGTTGCCGCACGCCCAACGGTTTTTCGCCCCAGCAACGCCTTGCGCGTTGCACCAGCAGACAATTGCGCCGTTATTTCATGCAGTTATAAACGATATGTGTGAAACCACTTCAAGTTAATGACACCGATTGCCATGTGCGTTACATAACGTCACAGCAAACGCACAAATCCGGACAGTTTGCGCCGCTGTCGCTGCACGCAGATCCTCACAGCGATTTGCGAGCGGACGTGAAATTTTGGTGCAAACGCGACTGTAACCACGCCAGCGAGTTACTGCGCGGGGGTGCTGGCCGGCACGAGGGGTTTTTGCAGATAGTTCACGCAGCGGTAGCGTTTTGGTACACAGCGCCGGGCCGCGGACCTTCCTGTCCGCGCTTTGCACACCGGTGTCAGTCCGGTTCGTGGTCGACCGGAGCCTTCCCGATTGAGGCAAGCATGATCACGTGACGCGCGGGAGCCGCGCGTACCAAGCGCCTCGCAATGCCTTGGCAAGCTCCGTGATTGACATAATCATGATTAGACGCATGCCTGAAGACGGCGCACAAAGAACCAGCCGAGGCCGGCGACTTGTGCATTGCGCGCCAAGCCGCCCGCCCTGGCGCTAGCCGTCAATCCTGACGCTTGAACTCGATCACCGCGGGTCCCTGATTCAGCGTCACGCTGCTCACCGCGCCGGAGTCCGGCGCAAAGGTCAGCGTGGCATCGACCACGGTCAGGAAGAACTTGTTCGGCGTTTCGGCGAAAAGGTCGAAGGCCGGCTGGCCGTCGAGCTGGGTCTTCAGCTGTGCGCCTTCGAGGAACACCTTCATGTTGACGCCGTCGCCGCGATAGCTGCCGACCAGGCGCTTGAGTTGCTCGACCGGCACGTCGATCGGGGTACGCGCGCTCGGCAGCGGATCGGAGGTCAACAGCGAAACCGCACCTTCGCCTTCGCCATCCTGATACAGCCGCATGCCGGTGATCTTGCCGGCCGCATCGCGTTCGAGCTTGAACCAGGTCAGGCTGTCCTCGTAGAAGTAGGTGTCCACTGCGGTCGGGATCAGCGTGGCCTGCGCGCCGCCGGTGCGTTGGGCGACCAGCTTGCCATCGACCACGCGCAGCACGCGCGTGTTGTAGGTATCGACGCGGTAAACACCTTCCGCGCCCTTGAGGGTTTCGACGCTGACCTCGATCGGCTTGACCTGCGGATAGGGATCGCCGAGCGCGTAGGCGCCGAGCAGCGTCGCCAGATGCCCCGGATCGCCCTTGCCGTTGAGACTGGAATCTGAGTTTTGCAGTACGACGACGCTCAGTTGTGCGTCGGGCACGTACAACAAGTGCGAGGAGAAACCGAAGATGCCGCCGCCGTGCTGCAGTTGCGCATGCCCACGCAGCGTGCCGGGGCCGATGCCGAAGCCATACTTGGCGTCCACCGCCTTGCCGGCCGGCGTGGTCATCGCCGTGTAGGACGCCGCCGACAGCAGCTTGCCGCCATGCAGTGCGCGGTTCCAGCGAAAAAGGTCATCGACCGTCGATACCAGCGCACCTGCCGCGTGCGGCTGGGTCATGCTGAGAAAGGCGGCCGGTGCAACATGGCCGTCGCGCACGGTGTAACCGCGCGCCATTCCCGGGATCAGGGCGTCATCGGCGCCATAGACGGTCTGCTTGAGGCCGTTGGGCGCCAGCACCGACTCGGTCAGCTGCGCGTGCCAGGGTTTGCCACTGGCAGCTTCGATCACCGCGCCGACCAACACGTAGCCCGAGTTGTTGTAGGCCCAACCCTCGCCCGGTGCGAAATCCACCGGTTGGTCCTTGAACGTGGCAATCAAGGCGGCGGTACTGAGGTCCTGGCGGATCGGTCCGTCCATCACGCCGGCAATGCCGGTGTAGCTCTTCACGCCCGAGGTGTGATTGAGCAACTGGCGCACGGTGATCTTGGCGCCATTCGGGAAATCGGGAAGGAACTTCGACAGCGGATCGTCCAGGCCGAGCTTGCCGGCATCGATCAGCTTGAGCAGTCCGGCCGCGGCGAACTGCTTGGTGACCGAGCCGATGCGGAAGGACTGATCCGGCGACAACGGCACCTTCAGCTCGACGCTGGCCAGACCCCGCGCACCGCGATAGAGGACCTCGTCACCACGCGCGACCAGCACGGCAGCGCCGGGACCATCGGCCGGATAGGTGTCGGCCAGCAACTGGTCGGCGTAGGCAGCAACTTCGGCTTTGCCCGGAAGCGTGGCCGGGGCGGCGTTGGCATTCAACGCGAGAGCGAGCAGAGGCAGGGCTAGCGATAGGCGCATGGCGGTATCCGGGGTGGGTCGGAAGGTCATGGAGTGTGACGGTTTGGCACTGCCCTGCCCCGTCCCGAAGGTCACACTGGGAACGTTCACGAAGGCACCTGCGAGCGACAGTCGCGAGCACACCGGACTCCCACGGTGTGATCGCTTCCTCACATCGCGCGGAACACCATGCTTGCACTCCCAACACGGTGGAATTGACATGCGCACCTACCAGATCGCTGTCGTCGTTGGCAGCCTGCGACAGGATTCGCTGAACCGTCGCCTGGCCAGCGCCATGGCGCGGCTGGCGCCACCCGAGTTCAGCTTCGCCCAGCTGCGCATCGACGATCTGCCGCTGTACAACCAGGACGACGACGCTCAGCCGGCAGCCGCCGTGGTGCGCATGAAGGGCGAAATCGCCGCGGCCGACGGCCTGTTGTTCGTGACCCCGGAATACAACCGCTCGATGCCCGGCGTACTCAAGAATGCGCTCGACCACGGCTCGCGCCCGTACGGTCAGAACGCCTGGGCCGGCAAGCCCGCGGGCGTGCTTGGCGCCTCGGTTGGCCCGCACGGTACGGCCATGGCGCAGCAACATCTGCGCAATGTGCTGGCTTATCTTGACGCACCGACGATGGCGCAGCCCGAGGCCTTCATCCACGCCAAGGACGGCTTCTTCGATGCCGACGGCAATATCGGCGAGGGCAGCCGCGCGCATCTGCAGAAGTGGATGAACCGCTATGTCGCGTGGGTGAGCAAGCTCGCTGCGTAGCCCGATGTACGCGCGTCAGCGCGTTCACCGGGTGCTTGCCGCAAGCCCCCGCCGGTGAACGGCTGCGCCGTACACCAGCCTACAACGGCCCGCTGGTCACGCGTCCGCGCTCGGGGGAAGCATCCCGCGCATCCACGCCAGCAGTCGGCGCAGATCCAGCGGCTTGGCCAGAAAGGCATCGGCACCGGCCCTTTCGGCAGCTTGGCGGGTGCGCGTGTCGGCGGCGCCGGAGAACACTACCAATGCACCCGGGAAGTGCTGCAGCCGCAACTCCTGCGCAACCGCCAGGCCGGAACGCACACCGAGATCGACATCGATCAACACCAGGCCGGGCCTGAACTCGGCCACGCGCGCCAGCACCCGGGCAGGATCGCCCAGTACCTGCGGCTCGAAACCGATATCGCGCAAGGACCATTGCAGCAGTTCGCAAATGTCCGGGTCGTCGTCGACGATCAGCACCCGGTTGTTCTTCAGCGTCAGCGGCGGCTCGTCTCCCAGTATCGACGCTGCGGGCTGACTCTCTTGTGCAATCGCTTCGGGCAGGATGATCGAGAAGCGGCTGCCGACACCGACCGCCGATTCCAGCTGCAGGCTGCCGCCCATCCGCTCGACCAGTTGCTTGACGATCGACAGGCCCAGGCCCGCGCCCTCACAGCCTTGCTGCGCACCGCGGTTGAGCGGCTCGAAGATGCGCTTCTGGTACTCGGGCGCGATGCCGATGCCGGTATCGCTGACATCGATCCGCAACTGGGTACCGTCGAATGCCAGATTTGCCTCGATGCGGCCGCTGGTGGTGTAGCGCACTGCGTTCGACAACAGGTTGATCAGGATCTGCTGCAGCTTCAGATCATCGAAGTACGGCATGCGTTCGATGCTGCTGCTCGCCTGCACGGCGAGCTGCAGACCCTTGCCCGACGCCATCGGCCGGACAATGGTATCGACGTCCGCCGCCAGTTGTTCGAGCACGAAGGGACGCCGTTGCAGGTACAGCCCGTCGCCCTGACCTATGCTGGCCAGCTGCAGCAGATTTTCGGCCAGTGACTTCAGATATACCGCATTGCGCTGGATCGCGCCGAGCGCCCGATGCAGCGCCGTGTTGCCGCTGACATGCGGCTCCAGCAAGGCCGCGTAGCCACTGATCGAGGTCAGCGGCGAGCGGATGTCGTGCGACAGGGTGTCGATCAGGCGTTGCTGGAACTTCTGCGCCTCGGCCAGCGCCTGGCTGCGCGCTTCCAGTTCGGCGCGCACTTTTTTCAGCTCGCGAATGGTGCGTGATTTCTCGATGCCGGCCAGCGCCAGCTCGTTGGCCGCCTGCTGGCGCTCGGTCAACTCGGCGCTGCAGGTATCGGCATCGGTCAGCGCCAGGTGATCGAAAGGCTCATCGGGCACCCAGAGTACTGCGGCGTGATGCCCGCGACTTATATCGACCAGCGGCCACACCATCGGCATGCGCTCGTCGGCACCCACCAGCAGATTGCCGATCAGCTCCAGCAGTTCGGAAAAATCGCCTTGCGGATAACCGTAATGGGTGCCATCGCCGTGGACCTCGCGCAGCTGACGCTCGCGATCCAGGCTGAGCACCAGCGGATGCGCCCGATCGACCAGATAGCGCGTCAGTGCGGCTTTCGCAGAATCCGGCCAGTGCCTCATGCGCTGCGCTCCACGATGGCCCGCGCCAGCGTCGCAAACGCCTCCTCGACGCTGTCGCCGGCCAGCGCGCTGGTGCGGAAAGTCGGCAGGCTTTGTTGCAGCCGGGCGATGTCCGCGGCGGAGACCTCCCAGCGGTCGACCAGATCGAGCTTGTTGACCAGCATCACCACCGGCACGCCGGGCAGCTGCTTCTGGCTCTGCATCCACAGGTACAGCGCCGCCCGCAGGCTGGCCTCGCGGGTGCCGTCGGCGACCAGCATCAGACCATGCGCGCCGCGGATGTAACCCTTGTTCAGGCTATCCAGTTCGGCCTTTCCGGCCAGATCCCAGACCACCAGTTTGACGCTGCGCTGGTCGGCCCAGCTCGACCTGCTTGCTGTCGACCTTGACGCCGACCGTGGTCAGGTATTTGTCGGAAAAGGTGTTGCGCACGAAGCGCGCGACCAGGCTGCTTTTGCCGACAGCGAAATCGCCGAGCAGGCAGATCTTGCGCGGCTGTTCAGTCATGGGCGCTTGCCCTCGACCCAGCGCACGCCGGCCGACGGCACCGCGGGCGCCGGATCGTCGCCAGCGAGCGTGAGGCTTTGCGCCGGCACGCCGGCTGCGAGCAGCGCCTGCCGCAGCAATTCCGCACGCCGCGCACGCAGATCGAGATTGCGTCGTTCACTGCCACCCTCATCGCTCGACCCCTGCACCTGGAATGTCAACGATCGACCAAGCATACGCCCGAGGTCCAGGGCCCGACGCATGGCCGCAGCCAGCGGTGCCGAGGTATCCAGCTGCAGTTCGGTACCGCCGCGGACGAACAGCGTGCGAAGACTCTCGACCTGTGCCTTGAGGGTGCCCCACTCCGCCAGCAGAGCTGGATCGGGCGTGCTGTTCAACTGCGAGGTGTCGACGCCGCGAATACCGGCAACCAGCCCGGCACGCTCGGTGAAGGCGACAATCCAGGGCGCCGGCGCGCTGCCGCCCACCTGTGCCACGCCGTTGTTGACGACGATCTGCGCCTCCGACGGCGGCGGCAGCGCGCGCACCAGTCGCCGCGTCAGTGCTGCATCGTCCAATGCCAGATAGGGGATCTCCTCGATCCTGAGCTGGGCCGCGGCGATGCCGGCGCGATCAGCCAGATCGACGGTCGTGGCGGCGTCCGGATCGCGCAACAGGCGCAGTGACCAGCGCTGGCCGCGATTCAGCGACAACAATTGCCAGCCGGGCGTCGCCGCAACTAGCGCCCGCAAGCGCTGCGACTCGCCATTGAGCTGCCATTGACGCACGCCGATCCAGAGCAACGCCAGCGCTGCCACCAATGCGAGCAGCACCAGCGGCCAGCGCGCCGCCGGCGCACGCGCCGTGGGCATTTCCAGATGCGACAGCACGGCGATGTCGAACTCGCGCGTCGCCTCCTCGTTCCAGTCGAATGGCACCCGCGCCTGCGCCGCCGCTGCTTGGCTGCGGTGCACGTTCTCGAGTCCGCTGCGCAGTGCATCGGAGAGCGTGCTCGGCGGCACGCCGCGCACGAAGCAGGCGAGCACGGCGATCGGCCCCTCGAGACCTGCAACAGATGCTCGCCGACGGTGGCCGAAGCCAGCCCGCCGTCGGAATCGGCGTCGGCTTGCACCGAGTCACGCACGAAATCGCCGATCGCGGTGAGCATGCCGGCGATCGCATCGGAATCCAGATCCGGCAGCTCCGGCGCCGAGTAGCGGTGCAGCAGCAAGCCGGACTCGCGTTCGATCAGGAACAGATGGTCGATACGGTAGCGCAGCGTGTGCTTGACCACCACCTGGGCATAGGGCACGCGACTGCGCCAGGCCTCGAAACGCCAGGCCCAGCCGCGCAAGGACAGGCTTTGTTCGAGCGCTCGGTTGAGGTCGCCGACGAAGCTGCGCAGCGCCTCGGCGATCGCCTTGCGGATGGTCGGCCCGATGATCGGGAACAGCGCGTCGACGATCGTACGGCGATCACGTTTGACTGCATCGCCGAGCGCGGCGGCGACCGCCGGCGCCAGCGCGCGGTGCAGCGCCTCGCGGCCGTCGCCGCGCTGCGCGGCTTCGAGCAGTTGCGGCAGTTGTTCGGGCAGCGTCGCGTGCGCCTGACGCGCCTGCTCGATGGCGCCGTCGTGCTGGTCCAGACGCGCGCGCTCGGCGCCGAGCAGCACCTCGCGCAGGCGGTCGAAATCGGACACGGGCAGACCCGGTTCCCTGGGGTTGGCGGACTTAGCGCCGCGGCAGCGGCAGCTCGAACTCGCCCTTGAGTCGCAGCGCCACCTCGGTCAGCAGCGCGGCCAGATCGGCACGACCGACCTTGTCGGCGCGCACATCCTGATCGGCACGGGTCTGTTGTGCCGACAGTTCCGCCGCGCGTTCGGCGAGCAACTGGCGCAATGCGGCCAGTTCCTCGCGCAGGCGCTCGTCGCGCGTGGCCACTTCGGCTTCGAGCGTCTGCAGCCCGCCCTGCAATTCGCTGCGCAGGGTGCGCTGCGCCTGCAGCACGCGGCTCTCCAGATCATCGACCGCCTGGGTGCGATCGCTCACTTCCTGGCGCTGCGCCTTGCTCAGCTTTTCGACCTGCTCGTCGAGACGCTTTTCCAGCTGCGCCAGGCGCTTGTCCAGATCCTGCCGCAGCCGCGAACTCTCGCTCTCGACACGCTCGGCCAGATCCTGGAAGCGGCGCTCGTAGTCGCGCATCTGGCCACCAAACAGGATGTCGCGGATCTGGTCGACGTTGCGGTCGTTCGGGTTCTCGGACATGGGCGCACTCCGGGCGGGGCTTTCGGTGCCGGCCGGCGGCCGGGTGGTGTCGGCGCGACGGCCTCTCAGCGGACGCGGCGGCCGCGCCGGAGTGCAGTCGGGGCTTTTTCGGTCGATTGGCCATCACCCTGTCCGTCGCGCCGATGGGGATGGACAAGGTAGCGCAATTCGCTGCAAGAGCGTGTCGTCGCCGAACGACTGGCTACCCCAGCGCCTGCTTCCAGGCCGCACTCGACAAGCGCGCCAGCGTGCGCTCCGACATCCGCAACAAAGCCTCGGCGGCCTCTGCCGTGGCGACGTCGATGCCGAGGCCCGCGGCGGCCGGCCACTCGGTGTCCAGGCGCTGGTAGCGCGCACCAAGTCGGTCTTCCAGCATCGATTCGACGTGCTGCTGTTGCACCGACACGGTGGTCAGGATCAGTCGGCCATCGGAGAGCCAGCCGACCGCACCGTCGTTGGCGTCGACGCCGTCCGCCGGCCGATAGCCTGCCGTGGCGGTGCCGATCGACAGCATGCGCACGCGCTTGAGCGGCACGCCGAGGAAATGCTCGGTTTCGTGCAGCGCCACCTGGTCCGGCGCCACCGCGAAAATGCCACCGTCGGCATACAGATACTTGCCGACCCTGACCGACGGAAAGTAGGCCGGCGCAGCCGATGTCGCCATCGCCACGTCGGCCGCGAGCACGTGTTCATCGCCGGTCGACATCTCGCCATGCGGGGTCTTGAACACCTTGGTCTGGCTCAGCGAGACGTTCACCGCCGGCACCACCAGCGAGTGCAGTGCTTCGCCGAGGCAGCGACCTTCGAAGATCTCGTCGAGTGCCGCGCGCAGCGCATCGCCGGTGTACTTCGGGCCGAGCACCGCGCGGGTCAGATCGAGCAGTCGGCCGACGCGACTGGTCGGCAAGCCGCGCGCCGAGAAAATCTCGCTGCCGCGCTCGCGAAACAGGGTCACGATCTTCGCCACGGGGATTTCGAAGGCCAGCGCCAGCGCCAGCAAACCGCCCACTGAAGTGCCGGCGATCAGATCGAAGCGCCGCGCCAGCGGCTCGCCGGCCCGCGCTTCGAGCCCGGCCAGCACGCCGGCAGTGTATAGCCCGAGGTACCCGCCACCCGCCAACGACAGGATGCGGAAGGATCGGGTGTTGTCCTCAGCCATCGGTGCATCTCCGGCGCCGGACGCGGGCGCGTGCGCTGCGCGGCAGCAGCAGGCTTCAGATCAACGAGGTCGGCTTCTCGCCGCGCTCGTAGACCACATGGGCACGACCCACGATCAGGCGGTCGAGCTTGCCGATGTGCTGCTCATCCTTGTTGCGATAGGGCAACTTGTGCAGCACGTAGCGCATGGCATTGAGCCGTGCGCGCTTCTTGCAATCGCTTTTCACCACCGTCCACGGCGAATCGGCGGTGTCGGTGTCGAAGAACATCGCTTCCTTGGCGCGCGTGTAATCCTCCCACTTGTCGAGCGAGGCCAGATCGACCGGACTCAGCTTCCAGTGCTTGAGCGGATGCGATTCGCGCTCCTTGAAACGCCGCCGCTGTTCCTTGCGGCTGACACTGAACCAGAACTTGATCAGGTGCACGCCACTGCGCACCAGATGCCGTTCGAACTCGGGTACCTGACGCATGAACTCGTGATACTCGGCCTCGGTGCAAAATCCCATCACGCGCTCGACGCCGGCTCGGTTGTACCAGGAGCGATCGAACAGCGCGATTTCACCGGCAGTGGGCAGATTGGCCACGAAACGCTGGAAGTACCACTGGCCGCGCTCGGTCTCGGTGGGCTTCTCCAGCGCCACCACACGCGCGCCGCGCGGATTCAGGTGTTCCATGAAGCGCTTGATCGTGCCGCCCTTGCCCGCCGCGTCGCGACCCTCGAACAGGATCACCACGCGCTGCCCGGTTTCCTTGACCCAGGCCTGCAGCTTGAGCAGTTCCACCTGCAGGCGAAACTTCTCCTTTTCATAGGTGCTGCGGCGCAACAGGTTCTTGTACGGGTAGCCGCCGTCGCGCCAGTCGCTGGCCAGTTCTTCATCTGGATTCAGACCGTCAAGCTCGGCCCCGGCGGACTTGCCGAACAAGGCGGCGCGCAGCGCTCGCCGATCGTCGGCCGAAGCACCCTCCAGCAAGGCACGCAGGGCCTCTGCCCTTTCATTGGCATTGCCGGTCTGCGGCAACAACTGGTCCAGTGCCACTTCGATCTGCTGAGACTGCGCCGCGACCAGCGCATTGTCGGCCACGATCGCCTCGAAGCCGCTTTCGCGCGTAGCCGGAACCACATCGCCACGTCGCACCGGACGCACCTCCGATCGAACCCGTTTGCGCGCCAGCCGACGCGGTTTGCTGACCGTCTTGTCGCCACTCATGCATTGCGCTCCCGTGGCCCGGCGCTGCAGCGGCGGACCGTCATTATCGATGAGCCACGGTAACGCCGCCGAAGGCGCCGGGTGTTGACCGAGGTCAACGCTTCACATGGATGATTTCCTTGGCATTTGGCGGGCGTGACGGGACCGGGTCCGCGGCCGATTGGTTCAATCGAAGCCGTCGAAGAACAACAAGCCCAAAGGCACTGCGACGCAAGGGGAAATTTCTGAGGTGTTGCCGCTGGCATCGGTGAGCAGCGCCGAATAGAAGGTCGGCGCCGGATTGGCATCGGCGAAGGAAACGTTGGGGGCGACTACACCGGCCGCGGTTGAAGTCAAACCGACAGCGCTGAAGACGAAGGTCTGCGCAACACCCAAGCCGCCAACATTGTCGCAGCGGCTAGAACGATAGAACTCCAAGGTCAATCCGCTGAGATTGGCGCTGGTGCCAAAACTGACCGCGGCGCTAATCTGGTTGCCGGCGCGGGTGACGGTCGCCAAAATGGGGTGATTGAGGCGCGTGTTGCCACCGCTGTCGACGTCCAGATTATCGTTGGCATTGGCGCCATCAGCGGCGCTGCCATTGCCCAGATCCAGCTCCAGCCCGCCATTGCTGTGGATGCTGTTGCCGCTGACGCGATTGCCGGTGCCGGCGACGATCGACACGCCAATGCCGCCGTTGTGGGCGATTCGATTGGCTCCCCAGGCGGTACTGCCGATGACGCTCTGATTGGCATTCAGCACATTGATGCCGGCGCCCACATTGCCAGCCGGCTGCGCGGATGCGTTCAGCCCGATCCGATTGCCGAGAATTTGCACCGGTGTGGCGGGGGCGGCGGTGATTTCGATGCCAGCACCCAGGTTGTTGGCAATGATGTTGCCATCGGCACTACCGGTGCCGCCGATCACGGTGCCGACCGCACCTGCACCCAGGCGAATGCCGGTACCCAAAGGCCGCGCAGCCACGCCATTGGCGCCGAGACCGATCCAGTTGCCGACGATGCGCAGACCTGGAGTGCTCGAGCTGCCCACTTCGATGCCGCTGGATGTGGCGAGTCCGCTGCCAATCACGTTGTTGCGGATGGTGTGATTGGTGCCGCCGCTGATATTGATCTGAGTTTGGGCGACACGCAATGGCGACAAGCCATCGGCGCCGACGCCGGTATTGCCCTCGACATCACGCCATTGCCACTGTCCGCACCCAAGAAGACGCCAGCGACCACGATATTGCGTTCACCGGTGGTAGGGCCGCCGAAACGTGCGCCATTGCGCAACACGATGGCAGCCGAAGGAAAGCCCGCAGCGTTATCGAAATTGCCGTTCTTGTCGACATCGATGTAGTTGTTGCTGATGACCGCATTGTTCGAACTGACAGTGATTGCCGGTTGTGCACCAACGAAGGGGAGTACGCCCCCGGTCAGCACATTGCGCTGTGCCGGGGCGCTGCCGCCGATGCGCAAACCGGCCGTATTGACCGTGCCACTGGCGACAATCGAGCTTCCCACCGGTGCATTGCCGGTCCCGTTGACCGTGGTGCCGATCCACACGCCTTCAACGACATTGCCGCTGTTACCAACCACGTCGTTGATGCGAATCAGACACCCGGAAGATTGCCAACGGAGCCGAATAGTGCTGTTGCCGGCCCACACATCGATCCGGATCAGGATGCTGGCATCGCTGCCCAGGTGGCGCCGGCGCCGGGTGGGTATAGCGTCGATCACGGTCGGGCCGGTCAGCACTGGGTAGGCGATGCCGGCGTGTAGCCGCACGGAACCCGGCCTTGAAGGCGATGCTGTCGGCACCGGCTTGCTGTTCGCGGCGTGATCGCCTGCGCAGCGGCAAGTGGCCGCGCAACTGGCGCGCGGTGTCGGCATTGCTGGTGACGGTGAAAGTGGCGGCCGCACATGGGACGGCGATAGCCAGGGCCGACAGCAGACGCAAAGTGAATTTCAGCATGACGCGTTCTCCAGCCTTGGGTACAGGGGCGTGACTGCGCGGGCGCGCGCATCGGCGGAATGCGTGCGGCCGGGCTCCATGGCCACTTCGATCGCTGCCCACGGCGGCGCGGCGCCGGCAGCGAAGGTGAGCCACAGCCGCAACGAATGCCGATAGCTGAGCGCCGGATCGAGGTCGAGGACTTCGCTGACGATCGGCGTGTCCTGGCGCAGCGACCAGCGGCGCTCCAGCGACATGCCGCCATCGACCTCAATCGTCAGCGTGGCCACTGCACCGGCGCAGGCCGGGAAGCGCAGCTCAGCCGCGAGCAAACGGCCACGGCCCAGCTTTTGCAGCAACAGCCGCGGCGCCGTGTTGGCAGTCAGCGCGCACAGCGCCGCGCGTTGCAGCAGCGGCTGCTCCACACCGGCGCGCTGCGCCAGACGCAGTGGACCGTTGCTGCGGTGGGCATCGAGCCAGGATTGCATCGCCATCATCGGGTGTCCTTGTCCGCCGACGTGGGTGGCGGGGTGGAGGAAGCTTCTCGGTTCGAGTGCCGCCGCGCTGTGCGCAGTGGTGCGCGCACTGGTCCGGACCGTGCGAGTTGCGCCGGGCACCGGTGGTAGCAGCGAACGTAGGCCGCGGGTACGCGCCGCGAAGAAGCCCGCCCATGCCGCGATCGCCCCGCGCGTTCCCCGGCGCACTCGCAGGGAACGTGCAAACAGCGCCGGTGAGCCGCTGCGGCGACACACGCCCCACCCCCCGCTGGCGCACCTACTCGAAGCCGTTGGCAAACAGTGCCAACGCGCGATCGATGGTGTAGGTCTCGCCGGCCGCAAATCCGCCGACGATGCCATTCAGTGCGAAGTCCTGGATCGTGTTGTTGTCGATCACATTCAGACGCAGAGTGCCGTTGCCGATGCCGGTACTGACGGTCACTCTGAAGGCCGCGCGGTTGCTCGTAGCGGCGATATCGGTGATCGCGGCATTGCTGATGCCGGACTGCACCAGGGCGAAATCGCTGGGTGCATCGACGCCAGAAACGGCTTCCGAAAAGGTCACCGTAAAACGTACGCTGGCCGCGGCCGTCGGGCTTGGGTCAAGCCGGGTGACCGAAAGCACCGTGGGAATCGTATTGTCGAGCTCAAACGCGCCGATGTCGCAGCCCGTGGGTTGCTCGCGCGCGGTACCGCGTTGGTCGGTTGGCAGCACCACGCCAGTAGACCCGACGCAGTTGTTGGCGTTGCCGGCATTGTGCGGCGGTGCACCGCTGGGAAAGGCGTGGGTCAGGGTGGGGCCACCGTTGTTGGCCAAGCCGGTCAGACCCGGATCCAGCCCGATGATGTTGCCGTCCAGGTTGCCACTGACGGTGCAACCACTCACATTCTCCACCAGGGTGTTGCCGCCCGTGAGGAGTGCGCCGGAACAGTCCGGGACGATCGAGCCGCTGCCTGACCCATCAATGTTCTCACCAATCAAGCTATTGCGTGCGAACAGGGTCGCGCTATTGCTCAACCCGCCGCCATCACCGGAGCCATTGGCATCGGCGTCGGCGGTATTGAAAGCGACGGTGACGTTGAGGAGTTGAACGTTGCCCCCAACGCCATTGGCCAGCCCGCCAGCACCGCCGTTTGCGGAGTTGCCGCTGATCGTCGAGTTGGCCAGATTTGCGATGCCGTTGTTGGTGTTGCGCATGCCACCCGCGCTAATGGCGGTGTTGCCGCTGAGAGTGCTGCCAAGGATGTTCAGCGTGCCACCGTCGTTGATCAGACCGGCGCTGTCGTCGGCGCTGTTGTTGGCGATGGTGCTGTCGGTCACGGTCAGCGTGCCGAGGTTGTAGATGCCGCCACCGCTCTGCACGGTACCGCCCGGAGTTCCCGCCTGGTTTCCGGTTACCCGAGTGCGCAGCAGTGTCAGGTTGCCCTCGTTGTAGATGCCACCGCCGGATACGCCGCCCGCATTGCCCGATATCGTGCTGTCGATCAGCGAGGCGCTGGCGCTGCTGAAAATGAACAAGCCGCCGTGATCGGGCCCGGAGTTGTTGCTGATGGTCGTGTTGCTCAGGGTAGCCGCGGCGCCGCTTCCAGTGACCAGAACGGCAGCGCCCGCATCGAAGCCGGTGTTGCCGATGATGCTGACGCCGGTCAGAGTCATGCTGCCGCGGGAGATGATTCCGGAACCACCAAAACTGCGCCCATCGGTCACCGTCAGATTGCTGATGTCCACAATGACCCCGGGTAGCACCTCAAAGACGCGGTCCTGGGTCACTGCACCATTGCCGTCGATGGTCGCCCCGTTGCCGATGATGATCAGGTCATCGTCGATATCCAGATCCCCGTTGATCGCGTTGCCGTCGTCGCCCGCCCGGGTCAAGTTGTAGGTGGCGCCGCTTTGCAGCACGATCGTATCGACCACGCCGGTGCCTTGCGGGCAAGCGTCGAAGCCCTGGTTGTTCGCATTGGCCGCGCGGATCGCCTCGCGCAGCGAACAGTTGCCGTTGCTGTTCAGTTCGTCGACCGTGGTGTTGACGGTGATGATGGTGGCCATGGCGCTGGCGCAAAGCCAACCCACGCACAGCCACAGCCCGCACACCAGACTCACAAATCGGCCCAACGCCCGCTGCAGCATGATGCGTGTCTCCCCTTCTGGTTGCGGAGCAGCATCACCGGGCGCGGCACCTGACGCTGTGCTTGAGCGTGCGCGAATTGGTCCGGATCGTGCGGGCTACCAAGTGGTGCCGCCGCTCCAGGCTTTGGTAGCGCGGCTCCGGCGCGCCTGGGGCATCGCTCTGCCGCCTCACGAGCGATCGCGCCGGCGGCCGCGGCTCTTGGGGCGTGGCAAAGGCGCCGGGCGTCGCGCGTAACTCCACTACGGCGCGGCCAATCACCGAGGACGCGCGTACCCGGCCTACCAAAGCGGGCGGCATCGACGCGACGCGCACGCTGCGGACCACGACCTGCACGTTCCGGCATAGTCGATTGGGCGGCACACGCCGACAATGGCATCCACCGCGACACCTGACACGAGGTCATCGTCCATGCGCCTGCCCGGTTTGCTGATCGCGCTGCTGCTGCCCGTGCTGGCCTGGAGCAGCGAACGCGGGCTACCGCTGGTGCAGGTGTACAACACCCAGGAACTCGGCGGCGGCCATCTCAATGACTCGCTGATCGAGTTGCCGGACGGACGTCTGGCGGTGGGCAATGTCGGCGGATTGCTGCTGTTCGACGGTGCGCGCTGGCGCATGTTCAATCACCCGAAGATGCTCGGCGGCGCCAAGCATCTGGTGCGCACGGCGGACGGGCGCATCTACACCGCATTCAACGGCGACGCCGGCTATTTCCTGGACGACGGCACCGGCAAACAGGTCTGGACCAGCCTTGCGCCGCGCATTCCCGAAGACGAGCGCGCGTTTGCCGCCGAGGTCAACGTCATCGACGACCGCGCCCGAGGCGGACTGTGGATGGTGCTGCTCAAGCGCTTGTACTTTGTGCCCGACGACGGCAGTACGGTGAGGTCGATTGCCGCAACCGGCAACTTCGCCTTTGGCGGCCTGGTCGGCGACGAGCTCTGGGTGCAGGACACGCTGGCCGGCTTGCAGCGCGTCAGTGGCATGGCGCCGCTGCAGTTGCAGGCGCTGCCGGAGCGCGACACGCTGGGGACCGGGCAGTACTTGCGCAAGGTGGTCGCCGACGGCACCGAGTGGAAAGTGGCGATGGCCAACGGCCAGCTGTACCGCTACCACCACGGGCGTTTCGAAGCGTGGGCGACCGAGCTCTGGCCGCTGCTGTCGACGGCGCAGGTGTTCACGCTGCTGCGGCTGCACGACGGTCGCTTCGTCATCGGTGCCGGTGAGATCGGGCCACTGATTGTCGCTGCGGATGGCCAGTTGCTGGAGCGTTTTGGCGCGGACGATGGGTTGCCGCGCCACGCCACCAGGGGCCTGCTGGAGGATCGCGACGGCGGTTTGTGGCTGGCGCAGGACCAGACCGTCGTGCGCATCGACCTGGCCCGCGGCGTGACCCAGTTCGATGAAACCCGCGGCCTGGCATCGGCTTATGCAGCGACACGCTGGCGCGGTGATCTCTATGTGGCCGATGGCCGCGGTCTGAACCGGCTCGACGCCCAAGCCGGGCCGGGCGGCGGCCGCTTTGAACGCGTGCTGCCAACGCTGCGCAATGTGCGCCAACTCGCCGCGGTCGACGATCAGACCCTGCTGGTGGGCAGCAACAGCGTGCATGCGCTGTCTGTCGACAACAGCGGCGCCCCGCAATCGCGGCTGGTCTTTGCATCGCCGCAATTGTTCGCGATGGAACCCTCGCGCGCAGTGCCCGGTCGCGTTTGGATCGCGCACCCGCAGGGCCTGTTGCGGCTGGATCAGACCCCCGCCGGCGAGTTCGAGCAAACACCGGTGGCCAACCTGACCTGGCCGGTCTACACCATCGCCGAACAAGATCGCGACACCTTGTGGGTGGCCGACCGCGCCGGCGGCCTGTGGCGCGTGGCCATCGGCGGCGAGCAGGCGCCGAAGCCCTATGGCACGGCGCAGGGCGTCCCTGAGGGTATCGTCCGCGTCTATCCCGGGCGCCAGGGCGGCCTGGTTTGCGACGATGGCCGGGCTGCGGGTTTACGACGCGGCCAGCGATCAACTGGTGGCGCCAGCGACACTGCCCTCCGAGCTGACGTCCGGCCGCCTCTTCAGCTTGTTGGAGGATGACGAAGGCAATCTCTGGGTGCGCGGAGACGATCTCAACGATGTCGCGCTGCGACAGGGCGGCGGCTATCGCTGGGATGGACAGATGTTGAACGCCGTCAACACCATCCACACGGTTTTCGGCTTCCTGCGCGAAGAGCAGATCGTCTGGGTGCTGCGGGCAAATGGGATGCTGCGCATCGATCTCAGTGCGCGCAAGCCGCTGGCGCCGCTGCCGCCGCCACTGGTGACCAGCGTCACCGACCTCGGCGTCGGTGAGACGCTGCATTTGGCCGGGCTGCCGCAGTTGCCACCCACGGTGCGCAATCTGCGGCTGCAATTCGCGCTGCCGACCGGTCATCGACCCGAGTTCAATCGCTACCGCAGCCGTCTGGCCGGCATGGATACCGATTGGTCGCCGTGGTCGACCGACAGCGGCCGCGACTACACCAATCTGCACGATGGCGCCTATGCCTTCGACGTCGAGGGCATGGACAGTTTTGCTCGCGTCAGCCGCATGCCCGCGTTGACACTGACCATCGCGGCGCCCTGGTGGCGCACACCGATGGCATACGCTGGCATGCTCGCCGGCGCCCTGCTCTGTCTGGGGTTGGCCGCCTTGGCGGGCGCGCGCTGGCGTCAACGCGCACTGTTGGCGCGCCAGCGCGAACTTGAAGCCACCGTGGCCGCGCGCACGCTGAGTTTGTCCGAACGCAATCAGCAACTGGCGGAGCAATCGACCCAGTTGCAGGTCCAGGCGGAGCGATTGCGTGCGGTCGATGCGCTGAAGACGCGCTTCTTCACCAATGTCGGCCATGAATTCCGCACCCCGCTGACCCTGGTGCTGGGCCCGCTCGACGACGTCATGCGCGACAGCCGCATCCGCCTGCCGGAGCGTGCGCGCGAGCTCTTGGAGCTGGCCAATCGCAATGCCAAGCGCGTGCTCGATCTGATCGTGCAACTGCTCGACGTCAACCGCCTGGAACATGGCCAGTTGCCGATGCAGCGCGAGCGTGTCGAGCTGATCGCCTTCCTCAAGCGTCAGCGCGACGATTGGCAGCCGCTGGCGGAGCGCTTTGGCCATCAGCTGGATCTTGAGCTGCCCGATCTGACGACGCTGGAACTGGACTGCGACCCGCTGCAACTGGAACGCGCACTGGGCAATCTGGTCGGCAACGCGGCCAAGTACACGCCGCGCGGCGGCCGCATCCGCGTGGCGCTGAGCTGCAACGCGGACCAGGTCACGCTGGTGGTTGCCGACAATGGCCAGGGCATTTCGGCGCAGGCGCTACCGCATGTCTTCGATCGCTTCTTCCAGGCGCAGGCCGGGCACGTGGCGCAGGGCACCGGCATCGGTCTGGCGCTGGTGCGCGAGATCGTCGAGGGTCACGACGGCAGTATCCGGGTCGACAGCGCGCCGGGCCAGGGCAGCTGCTTCACGCTGACACTGCCGCGCAGTGTGATCGACGATGCGGTCGTGCCGATGGCCACGGCACCAGCGGAGCCAGCGGAAGCCGCGCCTGCAGCCGGACGCGAACTACCGGTTGCACTGGTGATCGACGATCACGCGGATCTGCGTCTGCGCTTGCGGCGCCTGCTGGAACCGCGCTTTCGCGTCATCGAAGCCGACGACGGCCCGGCTGGCCTGGCCGCGGCGCGCTCGGAATTGCCGGACATCATGGTCTGCGATGTGATGATGCCGGGCTTCGACGGTGTCGAGCTGGCCAAGCGGGTGCGCGCCGATGCCGATATTGCCGCCGTGCCGTTGCTGCTGTTGACCGCCAAGGCCGGCGCCGAACACGCGGTGACCGGATTGCGCGCCGGTGCCGACGATTACTTGAGCAAGCCCTTCGACGCCAGTGAACTGCTGGCGCGCATCGATGCCTTGCTGGCCGTACGGCGCCGCTTGCAGCGCCTCGCGCCGCTGGCGTCCACGGTCGCACCCGCCAATGTCGTCGTCAGCGACGAGGACAAGTTTCGCGCGCGCCTGGATGCGGCGATCAGGGCGCATGTCGGTGACAGCCAGTTCGGCGTCGAGGAACTGGCGCAGGCGCTGCACGCCGATCGCAGCACGCTGTTCCGCCGCATCAAGGAACTGTACGGCCAGAGCGCGCGCGACTACCTGCGCGAGGCGCGCCTGAAGCACGCTTTCGAGTTGCTCAGCAGCCAGGCGGGCAATGTCACCGAAGTGGCCTATGCCGCCGGATTCGAGAGTCTGTCGAGCTTCTCGCGCGCCTTTCGTCAGCGCTTTGGTGTGTCGCCGTCGGCGGCTTACACGGGCGCGGAGCGTGCAGCGTGCTGACGCTGGCGCAACCGCGGCAGGCACCCTCCCCGCTGGTGCTGCATCGCGTCGGAGGCTGGCAGCTCAGTGCCGATCTGCAAGCTTACGTGGAACAGGCGCTGCGTAGTCGTTGGCCAGGTGTGGTTCTCGAGTGCGCGCGCACGCCGGACGAACTGGCACGGCTCGACATCGATCTTTGGCTATGCGGTGAAACGCCCGGCGTGATGACCCGTCGTCCTGCCTTGGTACTCGGTGCCGTGGCACGCAACGCGCGCCTTATCCGCGTTGACGAGCAACTCTGGACCTGCGCGACACCGCTCAACGCGCGGATCCTGGTTCGACATATCGAGCGCGTACTGGCGGGAGGCCAGCGCGACGCCGCTGGGCACGCAATCCGACGAGGATGGCGAGGGCGAGGGTCTGCGGCGGCCGGTCACCGGGCGAGTGGAGGATCAGCGAGCCACACACGGCGGCAGGGTCAGGCCGCCACCTGGTCACTGAAGACAAAACTCTGCGGCACGCTGGCAGGCGGCAATAGGCCCATCAGGTAGAGCTCGAATTCGTTGTAGTTGCTGGAATGGGGCGCCGGGGTGGCAGTGGCGCTGCTGGCGCTGGTGCGCACCAGATTGCAGTTGAGATTGGATCCGGCGTTGGATGCGTTGCTGAAGCTCATCACGGCGTTGGCGATCGGCGAGATCGGCCAACCACGATGATGCCGCTTCGCTGCCGACGACGTCAGCCGGATGGAGGCGTCGACGCAGGGCGCCGACACAAGCTCGCCACGGCAGAGAGCGCGCTTTGCCAGATCGCCCGGCGGTTCAACAGCAAGGCCGGTTCCGGGCCGGCAAGCAGGCCCAGGGCCGCCGGACAATCGTCGAGCACGGCGAGCGCCTGCGCGCGCAGGGCGCGCGCGACCTGCGCATCCTGATGTTGACTGTCATCCGCGCTGCCGCGCTCCCAGTCGCGCAGTTGATCGGCGATCGAATCCAGTGTTGCCAGCGCAGCCCTCGCATCTCCCGCCGCGAGCAGCAGTCGCACTTCGATCAACAGCACTCCGACGCGCTCGGAATGGCCCGGTGCATACTCGGTAAACAACACCGGCTGGGCCTTGGCCAGTGCCGACTGCGCCGCCGCAGCTTGGCCGCGCAGCAGTTCGACATCCGCCAGCAACAACTGGGCTTCGGCACGCCGCACGGCGCTGAAGGCCGCTGGAGCGCTTTCGATGACCGCCAGGGACTGCGTCAAGGCGGCCTGCGCGACCTCCAGTTCGAGCACTCGCAGTGCGGTCCAGCCACGCTGTCGCCAATAGTTCTCCAGTGCCTCGACCGGAAGGTCTGGTGCCGTCTGGCGCAGCGCTTCGGCCTGCGCCAGCCAAGCCATCGCCGCCCTGCCCTCACCGAGTCGCGACAGGGTGCCCGCAGCGCTGGACAGCGCGCTGATCGCCGGACCCACCGGCGCGCCCGGCTCGGCGGCGACCCGCGCGATGCGTTCGCCGACTCCGCGCACCGCCTGGACATCGGCGCTGCCGCGCTGGGCCAGCGTCAAGAACCGCAGCGTGTCGAGCTCGCGCGTCAAGTCGCGCGGCCACAGGCTGTCCAGCGCAGTCAGCGCCCGTTGCAGCAGCGATTCGGCCGCCTCGAAGCGCCCCAGGTTCATCAGGCCAACGCCGATCTGCGAGTGGCTACGCCAGATCAGCAACGCATCGTCGCCCGCCTGCTGCTCCAGTCGTCGCGCCGCCTCGATCAGGAATTCGCTGGCGCGCGGCTCGCGGCCGGCATAGACCTCCGGGCTCGCCGCCGCCAGGACATTGAGCAAGGCGTCGAGATTGGCGCTGGCCTGAGCACCCTTGCGCTCGGCGATGGCAGCCTGACGCAGCGTCAGCGCAGTGCCGATTGCCATCGCCAGCAAAACCGCGCATGCGCTCAGCAGCGGCCAGCGATATTGACGCAGCGTGGCGCGCACCCGCGCCCGCGTGCTGCCGATACCGCTGCGCAGCGGGCGACTGGCCAACCAGTCGCGAAGATCGTCCGCCAGCGCCGCAGCACCGGCATAGCGCTCGTCACGATCGGCCGCAGTGGCTTTGGCGACCACCCGCAGCAGCTCGGCCTGTCGCCCTGCCCTGCCCCGCTTGAGCGCCCCGTCCTCACTCAATTCGCGCAGAACGATGCCCAGCGCGAAGACATCCGCTGCGGTCGTGGCGCGTTCGCCTGCCAGTTGCTCCGGCGCCGCGTAGCGCGGCGTCAGCGCGTGTACGCCAGTCAGCGTGGCGGACAGCCCGGAATCGTCATCGAGCCGGGCTATGCCGAAGTCGAGCAGGCGCGGGCGTCCCTGCGCGTCGATCATGATGTTCGACGGCTTGATGTCACGGTGAACGATCAGGCGACTGTGGGCATAGGCCACGGCGGCGCACACGTCGATCAGCAGCGCCACGCGCGCCTCCAGCGCCAATGCCTGCTGCTGGCACGCGCTGGCCAGATTCACGCCTTGAACGTATTCCATCGCCAACCACAGGCGGCCGGTGGCGTCCACACCGCCATCGATCAGGCGCGCGATCGCCGGATGATCCAGGCGCGCGAGGATCTGGCGCTCGCGCAGGAAGCGCTGCGCCAGCTCGCGCGAGCGCGTGCCGGCAGCCAGCAGCTTCAGCGCCACCTGCTGTTCGAATGCCCCGTCGACGCGCTTGGCGAGATAGACCACGCCCATGCCGCCACGGCCGATTTCGGCCTCGACCTGAAACGGCCCGAAGCGCTGCCCGCGCAGATCATCGCTTGGCACAGGGGCCAGATCGGCCTCATCGAGACCAGCCAGCAGCGTCTGCAATTCCGCGGCGAAAGTGGCGTCGTCCACCTGAAGTTGCGCCAGTCGTTCGCTGCGCTGCGCCAGGGAACACGCCAGCAGCTCGTGAAACTCCGCGCGCAGGCGCGCAAAGCGTTGTTGCGATGGGTTGCTGGCGGGTTTTGCAGGCATGGCCAAACATACGCCGAAAGCGCGGCCCGGCTGACGCCGCGGGAGCTATCGCGCGCAAGCGCGCTCCTACAAGCTTGCCGGGAGTCCACGGCGACTTGTAGGAGCGCGCTTGCGCGCGATGCTTCTACGCCAGGCGCTGCTTCAACCAGGCCCGCGCCATCGCCCAGTCGCGGTAAACCGTCCGCTCGTCGATCTCCATCAAGCTGGCCACCTCGCCCACTTCCAGGCCAACGAAATAGCGCAGCTCGACCATCGTCGCCATGCGCTCATCGAGTTCACCAAGCTCGGCCAGCGCGCGATCCAGATCGAGCAGTTCTACATCCTGTTCGATCGGCAGACCCAGCGCCTCGACCAGATCGACCCGCTGCCACTGCCCTCCCCCACGCTTGTCGCGGGTCTGCGCCCGGGCGCGATCGACCAGCACCTGGCGCATCAGCTTGGCCGCGGTGGTGAACAGGTGTTTGCGATTGCCGATGTCCATGCGAGGCGGCACCGAGCAGGCGCACGAACACATCGTGCACCAGCGCGGTCGGCTGCAGCGTGTCGTGGCCACGATGGCCACGCAGTTCGTGCGCCGCAAGTCGGCGCAGTTCGTCGTAGACCTGCGGCAACAGCGCATCGAGCGCTCCTTGATCGCCCGCTTGCCATTGACGCAGCAACTGGGTGACGTCCGGCGCCATCAGCGACGCTCGCGCGGTCGGCTGTGGGCGCGCAGCCAGGCGGCGTAGCTGGCTTCGTCGATGTCGCCGGCGGCGAGGGCAAGCATGGTCGTTGTGGCATCGACCTGGGATGCCGCAAGGCGCGTGCCGTTCATGGCGAGAAACAAGCCCGCCGCCAAGAAGGCGCAGCGCTTGTTGCCATCGACAAAGGGATGGTTCTTGGCCAGCCCGTGGGCGTAACTTGCGGCGAGATCAAACACGTCCGGATGTTCATACAGCGCCAGATTGACCGGGCGCGCGAGGGCGGATTCAAACAGGCCCCGATCGCGGATGCCGGCAGCGCCCCCATGCTCGGCGAGACTCTCGTCGTGCAGCAGGATCAATGCCTCGGCATGCACCCAGACCCAGGCCACGACCGGCTACTTCGCCAACTGGTGGAAGGTGTCGCGGAATTCGTGCATGAACTCGCGGCCCGCTGCGAGCTGTTGCTCGATAGCCGGATCGTACGGCGTCACCCGCCAGCCATCCGGCGCCTCGGTCAGGAACAGCACGTCGCCCTTGCCGACTTTCAGTCGTGCCAGCAGGTCCTTGGGCAGCACGATGCCGAGGGAATTTCCGACTTGAGAGATTTTCAGGGCAAGCATGGCGTAGTCCAGAGCGTAATTACGGACGTAATTATATCCCTGAAGGGCGCGGTCTGCTTGACTCACTTGGCACGCCGCATGACGATGTGGTCGCATCACCACGGGAATCAACGCCCATGCGAACCACCATCGAGATACCGGATCTGGCGCATCGCCGGCTCAAGCGATTGGCCCAAGCCAGAGGGGTGAGCCTCGGAACCCTGCTGCTTGAGCTCAGCGATCAGGCGCTCGGCGTGTCGACTGACGTGGAAACCGGATTGATCGTCAACCCGGAAACCGGGTTTCTGACGCTCAAGGTCGGTCGCCCGGTCACGCATGCTGCGCTGAAGGCTCTGGACGAGTGATGCGGGGCTATCTGCTCGACACCAGCGTGTTGCTGGCTTTGGGCTTGGTGGCGACGCAAGCCGAGGTCGCTGAATTACTGAACTGAACTGAACTGTGGGCCGCGCCTACGCAGCGCAGGGCTGGCGACCGCTGCCAGCCCGCAATCGCTGGACCAGGATCGCGCGACGCACGCATGTCGCGACACGAGCTGACCCGGCGCGACCTTAGCCAAGGCCCCAGGCCATCCGGCGTTGCCGGCCGGCTCCAGGCAAACGCCTACTTCGCCTTGGCCTTTTCCTGCTTGGCCAGCTTCTTTTCCTTGGGCGTCTTCAGCGGCTGCTTCTTGTCGTTCTTCTTCTGATTCAGACCCTTGCTCATGCGCTCTCTCCTTGGTCGACACCAGGGGACACTGGCGTTCGTTTCGAAGTCTACCCCGGCGGCGGGCCAGTGCGCTGCTCAGTGCCGAGCAGCAGCAACTCCTGCTCCAGACCGCCGCCATGCGCGAGCAGCAAGGCGCATACCCGCTCGACATCGGGGTCGGCAAACTGACGCCGCAGGCGGTCCAGTTCGGCATTGCCCAGCACCAGCGCCGGCTTGCCGTAGCGCTGCAGCAAGTCGCCCAACTGCGCCGGGACGAACAGGTGAACGCGGGCACCAGCCGCGCGCAAGGCCAGATAGTCGCTCAGGCCGGCAGCGTCGTAGTCGCCGCAATGCCATAACTCGATGGGGCGCGCCGACACGGTCTGTGCCGCCAGCCATGCGCGCAGGCGCTGCGACAGGCGCCCGTTGCCGAGGACGAATGTGCGCGCTCGAAGTCCATGGACAGCCAGCCGCTCAGCGGCGAAAAAGGCCTCGCGGTTCTCGATAATGGCGACTGTTCCGACCAGCGAGAAACTATCCAGATCGGCCACCGCCAGCGCGAAAGCGCCGTGGCTGGCGGTCGCCTGCGCCAGGTCGATGCTGCCGGTCGGCGACTGCAGCATCGCACCGGGCAATCCGCGCAGCAGGACTACCTCAGGTGCATCCACCGCGCTGAGCTTGGAGTCGCGAAACGCGCCATCGCCGCGCCGCGGGACTGCGATCGGGCGCATCCGCGCCGCCCGGAAAACACTGATCGACCAAGGCCTGCAGCGTTTCGGCGCGACGCACCAGCAGCTGTTCGCCGACGCCACTGCGCAGGCGCTCGACCACGCCGGTGGCGATCAACGGCGCCAACCAACCGAGCAGCGCCCTGGACGCCGCCGACAGCGGCAGACGGCCCTCAGTCAGCAGTCGGCGCAGGGCCGGCGTCGGCGTCCGCATCGGCGCGCTCCAGTGTCAGGGCGTGGCGCGCGGTCAGGACCACGCGGCCGTTGGGCAGGCGCACCGGAATGTAGACGCGCGCTGCCGCGTCGCTGCCGTCCGGGCTGGCCAGCACCGGTGCAAAACCAAAAGATTCAGCCAGCCGCACGATGGCACGCAGGTTGGCGCGGTCGAGCGCATTGGCCTCGTCGAGGAAAAATGGCAAGCGGTAGCCTTCGCGCTCGCGCATCAATCCGCGCAACAGGGTCAGCAGGGTCAAAACCTTGATCGTGATCGAGGTGCCATTGCTCTCGATGCGGTCCAGGTGCGGATAGCGCGTCACCACGCCGTTGGCGCGGGTGACCTCGAATTCGAGCTGGAACAACTCGGTCAGCTCCAGCGTGCTGCGCTGCTCCAGGAACTCGCCGACGCGCTGCTCGGCGCGGGCGAAGGCGGCGCGATCGGCGAACAGATCGGCGCCAGCGCTGGCCTTGTGCTGCTCGACGAAGTGCTTGATCAGGCCACACGACTCGGGCAGTTCACGCAGGCTCAGGCGCAGTTCCTTGAGGTCCGAGACGTGCGCCTGCTTGAGCAAGCGGTTGAGCGCATCGATGCGCACGCGCAAGCGGTCCAGATCCGCCAGTTGCGCATCGAATGCCGCGGTCAGCCCGGCGATGAAGCCGCGCCAGGCCGCAGACAGGGCGCTGCGCTTCTCTTCCAGCCCGTCGAGTTCCTGCGCCAGCGCGTCGGCGAAGCCGTCATCCAGCGTCAGTTTCGGTAGGGCACGCGAAAGGCGCGGCCGGGCATCGTCGAGCAGTCGCGCCAGCGTGCTCGCCTCGGCGCTTTGCGTCAGATAGCGCTCGACCAGCGGGCGCCAATCGTTGTGCCCGGCTTGCTCCTGCGCCGCTGCGGGCCAGTCGGGATCCGGCGGCTGCAATCCATGCAGCGCCTTGTCCAGCGCCCTGCCCTCGCGTTCAAGTTCACTGCGTTCGCGCTCACCGGCGCCGATCGCTGCCCGGGTGGCGGCGCCGCGCTCGCTAAGGCGCGCACTGGCGTGGTCGATGTCGTCCACTTGCCGGGTCAGCTCGCGGCGCTCACGCTCCAGCGGGCGCAATTGGGCTTGCGCCTGCTGCCACTGCTGCTGACCCGCCAAACGCTCCTGACAGAGCTTCAGTTTTGCCGTGAGTTCGGCCAATTCCTGCTCGCCGCGCTGGCGATCAAGCGCCGTGCGGTGTTCTCGCGTCAGCCGTTCCAGGTCGCGATCGAGCCCGACGATGGCCTCGGCCAGGGCCTCGGGATCGGCATAGCGCGACAGGTCCGGCGCCGGCAGTGCGCCAAGGGCCACGCGCACACTGCTGTCCTGGTACACGTCGCCATCGAGCCTTGCTGCGAGCGCCAGCAAGCGATTCGCCAACAGCTCGGCATCGACCAGGTCGATCCCTTCGGTACTGCGCGGCAAACCCAGCAGCGCGGGGTTCAACAGCCGGAACAGGCGGTCGATCCGGGCATCGGGCAAGCGGGTTTTCAGCCAGCCGGCGAGGTTGTGCGCCAGTGCCGATTGCTCGGCGCGGCGCAACGCCAGTTCGCGGGCGCGTTCGTCGCGCTCGCGGGCAATGGCTGCGGCGCTGCGCCCGTGTACGCTGGCCAGGCTCTGCCGCAGCGCCTGGGCCTGCCCCGCCAGGTTGTCGTGCGCGGCGCTCTCCAGCTCCGGCAGCACATCGCCCCAGCGCGCGCGCAGGGCCTCGCACTGCGCCTGCTCGGCGTCGATGGCGCCAAGGCGTTTCAGGACCTGATCGCGGCGACTGCGCAAATCGCCAAGATCGGCCTCCACTTGCGCCAGCGCGGCATCCTGTTCGACGCGCTCCTGGGTCAGTCGCGCCGAAACCTGTTGTTGTCGATTGCGGGCATTGCGGGCGCAAGCATCGAGCTGCCGCCATTGTCCGACCAGGGACGCGCGCGCGGCCGTCAGCGCGCGGCGCGTTGCAGATACAGCAGCGCATCGGCCTCGATCTCGGTGAGTGCGTCGACCTCGCGCTTCTGTCGCTGCACGGTGCGGTAGGGCTGCGCGAAGTCGGCGGCGAGGCGGATTTCGGGTTGCCGGAAATCCGCGGCATGCGCATCGACGAACAGGTGCTTCAAGTCTTCCTGACGCAGATGCGCCAGGCGCAACAGATTGCCGAACAGCGTGCGGAAGCGGTCGTAATCGCCGCGATTGCGCAGCGGCAGCAAACCGAGCGGCGGCAGATTGTCGATGCCATCCCCGATCAGGGCCGCGCGCAGCTCGCGCGGTTCCAGCGCGCGATAGCCCTTCAGCGCCAGGCGTGCCAGCACCTCCTCGGGCTCGCGCAGTCGCTGCGAGCCGGCATCGACGTAATCGTCGAGGGCGTAAGGGCCGTCGACGACGAAGCGCTCCCACGCGTAGGCCTTGGCCGGCCCCAGTCCACGCAGACCGACGACGCGAAAACGGCGGTCGCGACACAGGCATTCGAACAGCACGTAGCTGTGCAGGCCGGGAAAGTAGTAGCGGCGCGTCTCGTCCAGCGATTTGTCGGCGAAATGCATCGCCCGGGCGTCATCGATGTACAAGAACTGCAGGGTGTTGACCAGCGTCGTCTTGCCGATGTTGTTGGGCCCCGCCAGGTGCAGCGAGCGGTCCAGTTCGACGTCCGCGTGCTCGTACTTGCCGGCGTTCAGCAGCACCACCCGCACCGGTCCAGTGGCCAGGATCATGGCGCCGCGCCCTCGGTTGCGGGCGGGCCTTCCTGGCCCAGGTGCGAGCGTGCGTCCAGGCACAAGTCGACAAATCGCATCGCCGGGGCGCGCAGGCGCAGCTCGCGTCCACGCAGTTCGGCGAAGCCATAGCGCTTGAGCTGCTGCGCAATATTCTCCAGCCCGCCCACATCGGTGATGCGCACCTGCCGCAAATAGGCCTGGTAACGCGGTTGCTTCAGATGCGGCAGCTGGTCGAGGTCGAAACTGCCATCGAACAAGCGTGCTTCCACATCCAGACCCTGATCCTGCAGATGATCGATCAGGATCAGCATGAACACACCACACTGGACCATGCCGTCGGGCGCGTGGTCGCGCTCCTCGTCGCGCAGGTAGAAGAACTGGTGCGGATGGTGGATCAGCTCGAAGCCGAGCGCGGCGAACAGCTGCGCATAGTCGCGCTCATGCGACCGGAGCGCCTGATAGAGCGCGCCGTCCTCGACCGCCAGATGCACGCCGCGGCGCAATTCGGCGAAGACGCGTTTGAGTTCGGGCAGGGATTCGGGAGTCACGGTCGGCGCTCGATGGCCAGCGGACGATAGCCGATGCGGCCATCGGGGCGGGCCAGCCAACGCGCGTCGCGGGCGCTCACTGCCCGTGCTCGGGGCCGCAAGCGGCGTCAGCGCCACATAGGCGCGCACCAGCTCTCCCAGCGAAGCATCCGCCAGCTGCGCCGCCAACCAGGCGAGTAGATCGTCGATCGGCGCCGACTGGCTCAGAGACGTGCGCAAACGACCAATTGAGACCACGTCCGGACGCTGTCCTGGAGCATCCGCCAGCGGCGGCGGCGCCACCGGGTCAAAGCGCGCCAGCGCGGCCAGACGTGCGGCCAACGCAGCATCATTGAACTGCCCCTGCCAGCTCACGCGCGCCACTGGCAGTGCGCCGGCGAGCTTCAAGGCACTGTGGCGACCCAGATGTTCCAGCCAGCGGCCGCAGCCCTCGCTGATCAGATTCTGGCGCCGGGCGCGCTCGTACAGCGGCAGCAACTCGCGGTAGGCGTCGGCGTAGCAGCCGTGCGCCTGGGCGCGCATGCGCACCAGCCGGGCGCGCACCCGCTCGCAGGCATCGGCGACCACCCCAAAGGCCATGAACACCTCGCGCGACTGCATCAGGATTTCGCCGAGGCGATCGAAACTGGCGTGCGCCCATTCTCCCGGCTCGACCAGCGCGCGCAGCGGGCTCAAGTAGTCCTGCCACAAGGCATTGATCCGCAGGTAGCGCTCACGCACGCTGTAACCGTCGGCGCCGGCCTTGGCCCGCAACACGCGCTCCAGGATAGCGCCGTGGTTGGCGCCGGCATAGTTGCGCACGCGCTCGATCGCGGCGGCAACCCGCTCCAGCGCGAGCACGGCGGCCTGCGAATCCTGCTCGACGGCAGCCGTGGCCAGCGCCCTGCCCTGCCCGTCGATCTCGGTGACATAGCCGCGGATGGCCTCCGGCGTCACCAGCTCGTGGGTGCGCAACAGATGTCCGAGGAAGCCGCGCAGCGGCAGGCTCAGTTCCAGGTAAACCGATTCGCCCGGGCGTTCTTCCACCAGTCCCAAGTCGAGCATCCTTTGCAACGTGTTGGGCGAAAGCCCGAGCTCACTGCCGCGCGGCGAAGCAACCCGCGCCGCGAGTTCGCTCATGGTCAATCCGTCGGCCGCCTCGAGCAACGCAATCAGTACGTTTTCATGCTCTGCCAGCAAACTCAACGTCGACTTCAGGCTGGCCATCGGCGACGGTCATCAAGCGTGGGAGGGCCGCAATTGTATGCCGTGGCGCACGTCTGGCCGCGGTGCACGCGACGGGTAGCCGACGCACTCAAGCAACCGCCTTTATCTCGCGCCAACGCACACCTTTATCTCGCCTCAAAGCAACCTTTTCCTCGCCTGAGCACCACCTTTATCTCGCTCGCCACCGCCTTTCTCTCGCTTGAAGCCAGGCTAAGTGCCTCATTCAGATCACTTTCCAGGCACGGTAAACAAGCTACTAAAAGGCTTAAACAGCAAATAAAAACACCTGACGCCAAAACTAGAGGCATGGTAGCTTTATTACACCTTGGCGCTTCCGAGTTACTATTCAGATGAACAAGCCACAAGACGCATCGCCCGCGATGCTCACTCCCGAGGTGGTCAGCAAACTCGACGTACAGGAAACGCTGGAGATCGTTGCCACATTGGGTGACAGCTTCATCAACACGTTGCGGGAACTGCATGCGCCTCCGGTCGGCTTGAAGTCCTTGCGCCGCTATCGCATCCAGGAGGCTGCGCGCGAAATCGGCCGCTCGGTGTCCTGGCTGCGCGCACAGGAAGCCGAGGGCAGTTTCCCCGCTCCGGGCGATCGTAGCGCTGGCGGCCGGCGCATGTATACCCTGGAGGAAATCAACGCCATCCGCAGTTACGCAGGCACCTTGCCGAAAGCCCCACCCCGGCGTCCCTATGTGCTCGGCTTCGTCAATTTCAAAGGTGGCAGTTCGAAGACCACCTGCACCTACCTCGCCAGCCACTTCCTGGCCTCGCGGGGTTACCGCGTGTTGCTGGTCGATCTCGATCCGCAGGGCTCGCTGACCGCCTCTTTCGAGATCAGCCGCGACGGTGCACCCGTGCGCGGCATCGACTGGGAACAGACCATTGCCCCGGTGCTGACGGGCGAGGTCGATGATGCGCTACCCCTGGTCCACCAGACGCACTGGCCGACGATCGACATCATCCCGGCCTCGGTCGATGTCTACGATGCGGAAATGCAGATGGCGGTGGAAACCGCTCGTTCGGGCGTGCAGGACAACCCCTTCTGGCGGCGCCTGGACAGCGCGGTGCGACGCCTGCAGGGGTACGATTTCGTGCTGCTGGACAGTGCGCCAGCGCTGAACCTTGCGGCTATCAACGCGGTGGTTGCCGCCGATGGTCTGATCATGCCGGTGCCCCCGCGCAATCTCGATCTCGAGGCTGCGGTGAAGTTTGCCAAGGTGGTTCACGCCTGGACCGAGCGGTTGCCCGGTTTCAATGAGCGCAAGCGCTGGCTGCGCTTGCTTCTGACGCAGTTGCAGAAGGGCTCGCTGAGCGACCAGACGCATGCCCTGCTGGCCAGCCGCTTCTTCGGCAGCCTGATCTTCAACAACAACTTTCCAATGTCCGAAGCGGTGCGCCGCGGCTCGGCAGGTGCGCCGAGTTGTTACGAGGGCAGCAATCAGGTCGATCGCAGCCAGGCCGAGGCCAATCGCCGCGTGCGCGAGGCTCTCGATGAAGTGTTCGAAGAGATGTTGACCATGGTCCAGGCGAGTCGAGGTGGCAAGTCATGACGACAGGCAAGAGTGCACAGGATCGGGCGCGGCGGCTGCTCGAAGGCATGGGTGCTGCGGTTGCGCCCGCCGTCGCATTGGGCAAATCAGGGCGCGGCATCCTCGGACGCCTGGAGCAGATGACCGGCACGCAACTGGTGGTGCGTGAGATCGATCCGAACCGGGTACGCGTGTGGGCTTTGCAAGGGCGACTGCAAGCCGCGCTGGATGCCCGCTCGGCAGCTGAGCTGATCGATTCGATCGGCACGCATGGGCAGACCACGCCAGCCATCGTGCGACCGGTCAGCGGCGATGCCGAGGCCGATTTTGAAGTGATCGATGGATCCCGGCGGCGTTTCGCCTGTGCGCAGCTGAAACTGCCGCTGAAGGCGATCGTGGCTGATCTGGCCGATCGCGACGCGGCCCTGCTCACCGAGACCGCCGATGCCAGCCGCAAGCACTCGGCGTACGAGACCGGCGTCAAGTGGCGGGCGTGGTTGCAGGTCAAGCTGTTCGACACCCAGGAGGCACTCGCGCAATGGCTGCAGGTGTCGGCAGGCGATCTGTCGTTCAAGTTGTCGCTGGCGGAATTGCCGTATGCCTTCGTGCTGGCGCTTGGGGGCCATGAGCGACTGTCGCGGGATCTAGGTCGGCGCCTGGCCCGCTTCATTGGCCGCTGCCGGGCTCTCGGACGGATGGACGAGATGCGCGAGAAGTTGACACGTGTCGCTGAGCAGGCGCAACAGGGCGAGTGGTCGGCAGCGCGCGCTCAACTGGCCTATGGGGAATTGGAAGCGGAGGTGTTCCCGTCGCGACGCAGTCAGAAGCAGAAAGTGGAGGAGGCGGTGGTCGATGGCGCAGGCCGCCTGTTGGCCACCGTTGCCAGTCCGGACCGCTCGAATCTCGTCGTCCGTTGGTCCAAGGGACTGAGTGCGGACGAGCGACAGGACCTTGTCGGCGCGCTCAACCGCTTCCTTGGCGAATGGGTGGAAGCGCGTGCTTTGGCTGCCAAAGATTCTGACAAGCCATTGAAGAACAAGAAAAAGTGATCTCGCGCGAGAAAAAGGTGGACGAATGAAACTCGGCAGCAGCCTGCTGGTAACCAAGGCCAATGCGATCGTCGAGGCCTCGTATCGACTGACCTTGCAGGAGCAGCGTCTGGTGCTGTTCTGCGTGGCGCAGGTCGACTCGCGGCCTTCGCTGGAAGAACAGCGCACGTTCACCGTGGAAGCAATGCCCTTTCGCGAGACCTTCGGGCTGTCGGCGGAAAAGGTTTACGAGGAACTGAAGGACGCGGCAGTACGCCTGTTCGAACGCAAGATCACCATCAGCGATGCGCAGACGGGTCAGGAGACCTTGCTGCGCTGGGTATCGATGATCCGTTACCAGAACCGTCGCGGGCGCGTGGTGCTGAACTTCTCGCCCGAGATGCTGCCTTTCATTTCGGCGCTGAAGGACCGCTTCACCAGTTATCCGCTGGAGTCGATTGCGCGATTGTCGAGTACCTTCGCCATTCGCCTGTTCGAAGTGCTGGCGCAATACGCCAACCTCGGGCGGCGCCAGGTCACCGTCGAACAACTGCGACGTTGGCTCGACTGCATCGACAGCTATCCGCGATTCTCCGAGTTCGAGCGTTGGGTGGTCGCGCCAGCGGTGGCGCAGCTCAACGAGCGCACCGAGCTGCGCGTGCGCTACGACAAGGCGAAGATGGGGCGCAACGTCACCCACTTCGAGTTCGTCATTGGGCGGGCCCCTTCGGCGCCAAAGCCCAAACCGGCACCAGCCGCGCCGGCCATCGATGTCCCGACCTCGGCGCAGAAGGACGCCGAACGGCGCGAGTGGGAGGCGCATATGCGTCGACTGGGCCTGGATCCCGCCGAACTGCTGGCGCAGGCGGGTGGGCCGCCGAAGCCGCGGGATGGCGTTGTCGAATAGTTCGCTGCTGCAATTGCGGAGTCGCTTCGTCGCGCAATGAACATCTGGACCTGGGTCACGTGGTCTGCTGCGCCGACGATGTGACCTGGCTTCAGAGACGTTCTCGCGGAAGCGACCTGGCGCAGGTTTGGCTGCCAAAGTCTGCAGTAACGCATTGACCTGTCGTGGAAAATGGGTCTGACGCCGATACCACCTTTCTCTCGCTTCGAGCGCTGGGCAGGTACGCCGATTACGCACGTCCTCCTAGCGGAAAGGTGCCTTGAGTTGGTTGGGCACGACGTCCGGCGCATGTCTGGCGGACTCAGGAGTGGCCGCGGCCGCCAGCGCGATCAGGCCGCTGGCAGTTACGCGCAGTGGGGGCGTCAGAGCCGCGCCACGCCGGCGATCTCCGCCAACCGGGGCTTGAAGCGCTAAAACGACAACAACGCCAGTTCCGCCGCGGCAGCGTCGCGCTGACGGCGGTCGTAGAGTTGGGTCGTCCGCAGCGACGCATGACCGGCCAGGTGTGCGGCCACCTCGATTCGACCGCCCTGGGCGAGGAAGCGTGTGATCCCGGTGGTCCGGAAGGCATGGCAACCCGCCACGCGATCGATGCCCGCTTTGGTCAGCCGCCGGCGGATCATTGCGTAGACCTGCTCGCGGCGCATGGGACTGGACGAGGACGCTGAGCGTTTGCCACTGAGCGGCGCAAACAGCAGTTGCCCGCGGGCGCGCGGCACCAGGGCGAGATAGGCGGCAAGATCGGCCCGCGCCCTGGCATGTAACGGGATCGACCGCAGCATGCCGCCCTTCTCCAGAACTTGAAGGAGCGCCGGCTCAGCCAGCAGGTCGACGTCGTCTCGACGCAGCTGGAGCACGGCGCTGATCCTGAGGAAGCCGAAGAGCATCAGACTGATCAGGGCGCGATCACGGACATCATGCTGATGGCGGTCGCGGAAGCTGGCATACAGCAGCGCCACCTCTGCAGGCGTCAGGGCGGGGGTTGAGCCGCTGTGGACTATTCGCCGGGGCGATCGGGTTGCGGCCGCCGGATTGCTGGCCAGAAGCTGCCGCTCAACCAGCCAGCCATACATGCGCCGAATCGCGGTCAGGTGGACCGCAACGCTCGGCGGTGCCAGTCGTTGGGCGAGGACATAGGCGTACGCGGCGATATGTACAGGGCGCAGGGCCTCGATGGACAGAGACTGGGTCGATGCCCAATGCACCAGTGCCGCGCAGGCCGAAGCGTAGGCCTGCCGCGTGTTGGCGTTGGGCAAACGCAGCAGCAGAAACTCCTGCAAGGCCTCGAAACACGCCGACGGTTGCGTCAGCGCAGCCGGAGGTAGCCATTCGCCCAGGCGTTTGAGTTCGGTCATCGAGTCCTCGGACACGCATTTGCAGAGACATAACGCACATAACGGCGTTTATGTTACTTCATCGTTGTGCCCACACGCTCGCCGGGCGAGCGCCTTCGATGCTGGACCCGGAAGGGAAGTGCGATCTGCTGAATGCGACCCGGAGGCGTCGGCGGAGCGTAGGGCGGCGCCTTCCAGCCGTGACTGTCGCTCAGCAGCGGGGCAGGGCGGTCGGAAGCCAAACGCCCTGCGTCGCCGCAGGATTCATGGACGCTCGCCGCTGAAGCGCTGGACCTGCGCGCCGCTGACGCGACCGATGCGCGCGGTTTCGTGCACCCAGAGCTCGGCTTCGCGCTCGATGCGGATCTCACCAATGACGCTGGCGGACGCGCCGATGACGATGCGCGTAGGCCGGTCATTGCCCCAGCACAGACCCCAGCACTTGGGCTTGCGGACGATCAGGTCACCGGTCACGACGCTGCTGCCGGCCAGGGACACGCGACCGGTACTGGTGGCGAGGTCGCCGTCGACACGGCTGTCGCTCAGCGTGATGTCGCCGGAGCCGGTGTCGATCTTGCCGTCGACCTTCGACGTTTCGAGCGTCACCTCGCCGCTGCCGGTGTCGATATCGCCGCTGACAGCGGAGCCGGTGCCGAGGCGAACCGATCCACTGCCGGTGTCAATGTCTCCGCGTATGGACGCGCCGGCATCGAAACTGACCGATCCGCTCCCGGTATCGATGCGACCGTCGACGATGACGCGATCGCCACCCCGAACGTCACCGCTGCCGCTATCGATGCCCTCGACGTGGACGTCACTGCCGATCTCGATCCCGCCGCTGCCGGTGTCGATGGCGCCGGCTTGCGTGTTGTTGCCGAGACGAACCGAGCCGCTGCCCGTATCGATTCGACCGGCACTGGCGCCCGCGGCGAGCTCCACCTGTCCGCTGCCGGTATCGATGTTGCGCGTCACCGCGCCGGTCTGCAGAAATACGTCGCCACTGCCGGTGTCGATCACGCCCGCGGAAACCCCGCTGGGGACGAGCACGGAGCGGCTGCCGGTGTCGGCGTTCTCGCCCGAACCGACCACCTTGTCAGCAGCGTGGGACAGCGAGGCCAGGGACAAGGCGATACACAACAGGGTCAGGCGGGGCAGGGCAGGGCGCATGGCGGAAATCCAGTTCGGGAAGGTCAGCTCGGCACGTCGCAATCTCCGTGCCAGCGCATGAATGGCAGCCAATCCGCAAACGTGGCGGAATCCAACCTGCCATGGCGTAAACGGACAAAACGATCTCGCGAAACGGCATGCTCGCGATCCGGCAGCGTGGCGAATTGCACACAGGCGTGGCGAATACGGACGCGCTCGCGCCCGCGGCATCGCGCAATACAGGGCCGGTCCGCCTGACGCCTGCCGATCCGTGGCAATCTTGCCGCCGAACTGCAAACGAGACATCCCATGTCCCTTATCCTGGTTACTGGCTCCGCGCGCGGCATTGGCCTGGAATTGACGCGGCAACTGCTCGCCGCGGGCCACGAAGTCATTGCCGTGTGCCGCGATGCCGGAGTCGAGCTGCCCGCCCTCGGGTGCGAGCGCATCGAAGGCGTCGAACTGACCCACGCTAGCGAAATCGAGCGCATTCGCCGGGCGCTGACGGAGCGCAAGCTCGACGTGTTGATCCACAACGCCGGGCTGCTCCATCGCGAAGGACTCGGCTCGCTGCGTGAGCGAGTGCAGGACATCCGCGCCCAATTCGAAACCAATACACTGGCGCCGCTGCTGCTCACCGAAGCGCTGCTGCCCAACCTGCGAAGCGGCAGCAAGGTCGTGTTCGTGACCAGTCGCATGGGCTCCGTGGCCGACAACAGCTCCGGCGGTGGCTATTACGGCTACCGCATGTCCAAGGGCGCACTCAACGTGGCCGGCAAGTCGTTGAGCATCGACCTGCGTGAACGTGGTGTCGCGGTGGCGTTGTTGCATCCGGGCTTCGTGCGCACCGGCATGACCGGCGGTGCGGGAGACATTGATCCGGCAACCGCGGCGGCCCAGTTGATCGAACGCATCGATGCGCTGAATCTCAGCAACAGCGGGCAGTTCTGGCATGCGAAGGGCGAGGTACTGCCCTGGTGACGATTGCCGGTTAAGCAGGCGAGGCGCATGATGTGCACCAACGAACCATTGGTGCACATTGAACCATGCGAACCACAATCGACATTCCGGACCAGATTGCGCCAACTCTGCGCAGCGCGGCTCGTGATCGCGGGGTCAGCTTGAGTCGGATTGTCGCGGAGTTGCTGGTGCAGGCCGTGGAAGGGCGCCCTTCAAGCATCCAACGCAGCACCCGGTCGGGGTTCCCGGTGCTTACCGGGGGCGCCAGGATCTATACCAATGAAGACGTTCGGGCATTGGACGACGAGCCGTGATCGTTCTGCTGGATAGCTCCGTCCTGATCGCCACGGTCGTAGCCAACCACCAGTTCCATGAATCTGTACATCGGTGGTTCCTTGGTGCGGAGCTTGAGCCTGCTACGTGTCCCATCACGCAGGGTGCGCTGTTGCGCTTTCTGTTGCAGCAACGCCTGGTGGACTCATCAGCGGCAGCGTGGGACTTGCTGTCGCAGATTCAGCAGATTCCAAGGCATCGCTTTCTGCCAGATTCCGTCGACTATCTGCGGGTTCCGACGCGTGGATTGCTTGGGCACCGGCAGGTGACTGACGCCTACCTGGCGCAGCTGGCGCGAACCCATGGAGTGCGACTCGCCACTTTTGATCAGGGACTGGCCACCATGCACCCGGACGTGACTGACCTGATTTCGGTCAGCTGACGCGACCGCCGAGCAGACGCTGCATCAGTGCGAGGATCTGGCTATCGGATCGGCGCGATCGTCGCGGCCTCGGCAAATATCTGCCACAGGCTCGCAGGCAACTCCGCGAAAGCCGCCGCGTAGCGCGCCGAATCCGCAGCATCGCCGCTGACATCACGAATGCGGATGCCGACCACCTGAGCGCGATGCGCGCGCGCGATCTCGCCGTAGATCTCCGGGTCAGCCTCGCCGGAATCGCCGATCAGCAGAAAACGGCGTTGCGGGAAGTCGGCCAATAGGCGGCGGATGGCGGCCAGCTTGTGGGCGCGCGAGTCGTCGTGCCCCGGCATCACGTTGGAGTAGGCCGTCGACTCGCGCAGGTGCACGCTGCCGGCAGGGAAGCCGGCGTCGCGCATGAAGCTGTCCAGCGGCGGATAGAGCTGGATTGGGCCGGCCGACACATAGTGGAAGCGGGTGCCGCGAATCTTCGCCAGCGCGTGATAGTGCTGCGCCATGCCCGGCACGGCGACGAATTCACGGGCAAAGGTGTTGAGCAGCAACTCGTGACGGTCGCGTACCTGCGACACCTTGATCGTGTCGTCGATGTCCGAGACCACCGACAGCCCTTGCCTTGGCACGATCAGGGCGCGGCCCTCGAACTGGCGCCGATCGCCGCGCGGCATGGCGACGGCGAAGCGCAGCCAGCGGCGTTCGCGAGTGGCAGGATTGGTCGGCAGCGTGACCGTTGCGCTGGTGCGTCCGCCAAAGTTGGTGCGCGGCAGCGCCAGCGGGGAGCATTCGCCCGGGGCCGAATGACCACAGGCATCGCCGAGGATGATGCTGACGTTCTTCAGCGTCTCCGAATCCACGCGAAACAACTGAGTCCGCGCGCGGAATCGGTCCCGGTCGGCCACTGCCAGAGCATCGAGATCAAGCCCGAGCTTGCGCGCAAACAGGTAGTTCAGTCCCGGCCGCTGTTCGAATTCGTAGACCCAGGCCTCGATTCGCGCCTCGACCGAACCATCGGCCAGCACGCGCGCGGTATCGGGCACGAACATCACTTGTTCGTCGGGCGCCAGTTCCCGGGCGCCCAATTCCAGCATCGGATTGAGCAAACCGAACAAAAGCGCGATCCAAGTGCGCATGGTGGGTTCCCTGACCGGCGAGCGCGACAGCATGCCGCAATGCCGGAGACAATGGCGCTCCTGCGCTTCGTTCGACTAGCCAGGCGTGCTTCCGGCGGCTGCAAGCCTCAGAATCCCCGAATCCGCCGAGTGACCCTTGCCCGTGACCGAGTCTCCCACGCAACAGCCGCCGGAAAATCCGGAGATCGCCGCCACCCGCCGCTGGCTGGAGCAGGCCGTCATCGGCTTGAATCTGTGCCCGTTTGCGCGGGCGCCGTACATCAAGGATCGCGTGCGCTTCCGGGCCAGCCTGGCGACCGACGAAGACCAGTTGGTGGCGGATCTGGCCGAGGAACTGGGTCTGCTTGCCGCCGCCGAACCCGACGGAATCGAAACCACGCTGCTGATCCATCCCCATGTGCTGCAGGACTTTTACGACTTCAACGATTTCCTCGAGATCGCCGACGCGACGCTGCAGGCGCTCGGGCTGGAGGGCGAACTGCAAGTCGCCAGCTTCCACCCCCAATACCAGTTCGCCGACAGTGCACCTGATGCGATCGAGAACTGCACCAACCGCTCGCCGTTTCCGACGCTGCACCTGCTGCGCGAATCGAGCATCGACCGCGCGATCGAGGTGATCGAGGACACCGACGAGATCTACCGGCGCAATATCGAGACGCTGCGCGGATTGGGTTGGGAAGGTTGGAAGAAGCTGTTGTAGGTCGGGGTGGGCGCGCAGGGCAGCTTGCTCGCGCAGCGCGCTACCTGACCATCGTCGCGCCGTGTCGCGTAGGCCGCTGCGCGGCCAACGTGACCTACAAATGCATCAACATCAGCCCCCACCAAACTGTCCTGCGCAGCGGCTGCTACTCACCACTCACCACTCACCACTTACTGCTTCTCCCCATGCGCCTAAACAAACACATCAGCGAAACCGGATTCTGTTCACGCCGCGAGGCCGATGAACTGATCGAGCAGGGCAGGGTGACTGTCAACGGCGAAGTCGCCGGCATCGGCATGGAAGTCGTCGAGGGCGACGAGGTACGCGTCGACCAGGCGCTGCTCAAGCAGCGACCGAAGAAGAAGGGTCGCAAACACGTCTACATCGCGCTGAACAAGCCGGTCGGCATCACCTGCACGACCGAGGATTCGGTGTCCGGCAACATCGTCGAGTTCGTCGGCCACCAGGAGCGCATCTTCCCGATCGGCCGGCTGGACAAGGACTCGGAAGGCCTGATCCTGCTGACCAGCAATGGCGACATCGTCAACGACATCCTGCGCGCCGAGAACCATCACGAGAAGGAATACCTGGTCGGCGTCAACAAGACGGTCACTCCCGAATTTCTGGCGGCGCTGTCCAGGGGGGTGGTCATCCACGGCAAGAAGACCTTGCCTTGCCGCACGGCACGCATCGCCAAATACGGCTTTCGCATCACGCTGACGCAAGGACTGAACCGGCAGATCCGCCTGATGTCCGCCGCCTTTGGTTATCGCGTGACGCAGTTGCGCCGGGTACGGATCGACAACGTCAAACTGGGCACGCTCAAGCTTGGCCAATGGCGCAATCTGACCGATGCCGAGTTCCAGGGGCTGCTACCGGGGCGCAGCGATTGGTGAGGGGCGGCGGACAGGGCAAGGTGACCGCCATCCAGCGACGAAGGCCTCAGGCTTGGGGCTGCGGCGGAAACGTGCGCTTGTAACGTATTGTTGAATGCGAGTGGTTCCTGGGCGCATCCTTGGCATCCAGTCGAAGCGCTGACCACCGGTGTCCATATGACCGTTCGTAGCTGCGTTGTCCGCGTTTTGGTTCTGCTTGCTTTGCTGATGTCCAGCGCGGCCTTCGCGCAGCCCTACGATTACCATGTCTACATCGACAGCGACCTGCGTGCGAGTACCGGCTGCACCGTGAGCGCTGGCGGGCAGACCTTCGAGGGCGCCGACTTCCGGCTGACGGCAACGGTATCGGGCAATCCGCCGGTGGTGGCCGCGCGCACACTGACGCCCTGCAGCGGCGGCAGTTTCGGTGCGGGCGGCGCGCTGGGCGGCAACTATCCGGTGGGATTGAACAACGGCGTGCCGTTGAGCGGGGGCAGCTCCGCCGACGTCATCGAACTGTCGCTGCCGCGTGCGCAAATGCCCGGTGTGCAGCCGCTGGTTCGAATCGGCTTCGGCGCGGTCAGTGCATCGGGATCGGTCGATGTGCTTTACACCGCCAACGGTGTGGTTGGGGGCCCGCCGATGGTGGTGGGCACGCCAGCCGTAATTCCCACGCTCGGCTTCTTTGGCGGCTTGCTGCTGGCCTTGGCGTTGGCGGTGCTCGCCTTGCGGACACTCAAGCACAATCGCCGTCTGGCGCAGATGCTGCTCGTGGGCGCGTTCTTCTCAGCAGGGTTTGCTGCGTGGGCAGCAAACTTCATCGACGATGGTCAGGTAGGCGACTGGTCCGGCGTTTCGCCAGTGGGCATGGATGCGATCGGCGATTCGGTGCCCAACCTCAGCGCTACCGATATCGTCGCGGCATTCGCGGCCGACGAGAACCGCAATCTGCATTTCCGCATCGATGTGGTCGATGCCGAAAACCGCCCGCCGCTGGCGGTAGGTGATGCCTACACGACGCTGGAAGATACCGTGCTGAGCATCGCCGCACCCGGCGTGCTGGCCAATGATTCCGATCCGGACGGCAATCCGATCACCGCGCAACTGGTGAGCGGCCCGACGCGCGGCACGCTGACGCTGAACGCCAACGGCAGTTTCAGCTACACGCCCAACGCCAACGCCAACGTCAACGGCAGCGATTCCTTCACCTACAACGCCCACGACGGTCAGGTAACCAGCCTCAATCCGGCGACGGTGACGATTGCGATCACCCCGGTGAACGATGTCCCGGTGTTCACCGCGGGCCCCAACCAGACGGTCCTCGAAGACGCCGGCGCGCAGACGGTCAATCCGTGGGCGACCGGCATCGACGATGGTGATCCGGAAGTGACGCAGAACCTCACTTCCGAGGTCACCGCCAACAGCAATGCAGCGCTCTTCAGCGTCGCGCCGACGGTTTCGCCGACCGGCGCACTGAGCTACACGCCCGCCGCGAACGCCAATGGCAGCGCCACGATCACGCTGCGCCTCAACGACGATGGCTCGGGTACGCCGCCGAACGTCAACCAGAGTGCGACGCAGACCTTCACCATCACGGTGACTGCGGTCAACGATGCGCCGGGTTTTACCGCGGGTCCGAACCAGACGGTCGATGAAGACGCCGGCCCACAGACGATCAACCCGTGGGCCACGGCGATCAGCGCCGGTCCGCCGGATGAGTCCGGCCAGGCGGTCAGCTTCGAGATCAGCAACAACACAATCCGCCTGTTCAGCGGCCGCGGTGTCCGACTGGCGTGCTCAGCTACACGCCAGCGGCCAATGCCAACGGCGTGGCGACGATCACGCTGCGAGCGCGCGACGACGGCGGCACGGCGAACGGCGGTGTCGATGCCAGCGCCCCGCAGACCTTCACGATCACGGTCAATGCGATCAACGACGCACCGAGTTTCACCGTCGGTCCCAACCAGACCGTCAATGAAGACGCTGCTGCGCAAACGGTGAACCCGTGGGCCACCGCGCTCAATGACGGCGATCCGGAACTGACCCAGGCGCTAAGCTTCGTCATCACCGCCAACAGCAACGCCGCGCTGTTCAGCACGGCACCGGCAGTCAGCCCGACCGGTGTCCTGACTTACACGCCGGCAGCCAACGCCAACGGCAGCGCAACGATCACGCTGCGCATCCAGGACGACGGTTCCAGCACGCCGCCGAACGTCAATACCAGCGCCACGCAGACCTTCACGATCACGGTGAACCCGGTCAACGACGCACCGACGCTGACCGCCGTGAGCCCGCCGACGGTGCTTGAGGATGCCGGCCCGCAGACGGTCGCCAACTGGGCGGCGTTCAATCCCGGTCCGGCCGACGAAGCCGGGCAAACCGTGCTGGGTTACCAGATCAGCGCGATCAGCAACGCCGCGCTGTTCGCGGTGCCGCCGGCGGTGGCCAACAATGGCACGTTGACCTACACACCAGCCGCGAATGCCAATGGCAGCAGCACCTTCGTGGCGCGCGTACAGGACTCGGGCGGCACCGCCAACGGTGGCGTCGATCTCAGCGTCGCGCAGACCTTCACGATCACCGTCACTGCGATCAACGATGTGCCGAGCTTCACCGTCGGGACCAACCAGACGGTCTTGGAGGACGCGGGTGCGCAGACTGTCGGCCCGTGGGCGACCGCGATCAATGACGGCGATCCTGAAGTGACCCAGGTGCTCGCCTTCACCATCACCGCCAACACCAATGCCGCGCTGTTCAGCGCCGCGCCGAGCGTCAGCCCGACCGGCGTCCTGAGCTACACACCGGCAGCCAACGCCAACGGTAGCGCGACGATCACCTTGCGCCTCCAGGACGATGGCTCGAACACACCGCCGAACGTCAACACCAGCGCCACGCAGACCTTCACGATCACGGTGACGCCGGTCAACGACGCGCCGAGCTTCGCGGTCGGCATAAGTCAGACCGTCCCGGAAGACGCCGCCGCACAGACCGTGAACCCGTGGGCGACGGCGATCAGCGCCGGCCCGGCCGATGAAGCCGCACAAACGCTGACCTTCAACGTGACCGGCAACACCAACGCGGCATTGTTCAGCGCGCAACCGGCGATCAGTCCGGCGGGCGTGCTGACGTACACGCCAGCAGCGAATGCCAGCGGTGTGGCGACAATCACGCTGACCTTGAGCGACAACGGCCTCGGCGCGCCGCCGCCGAATGCGAACACCAGCGCGCCGCAGACCTTCACCATCACGGTCAACGCGGTCAACGACGCACCGGTGAACACGGTGCCCGGCGCCCAGACCACCGGCGACACAGTGCCGCTGGTGCTGAGCACGGCGAACACCAACGCGCTCAGCGTGGCCGACATCGACGCCGCGGCGGGCATCGTGCAGATGAGTTTCGGTACTGGCGCCGCGGCCAACGGCACGCTGACGCTGGCCAACCCGGGCGGCGTGCTGACCACGCTGACCGGCAACGGCACGCAGCAAGTCATCGCCACCGGCACCCTCACCGCGCTGAACACTGCGTTGAACGGCCCGAGCGGCAGCCTGACCTACACGCCGGTCGCCGGCACCACGGCTGCGCGCACGATCACCGTGATCACCAATGACCAGGGCAATACCGGTTCAGGCGGCGCGCAGATCGACACCGATCTCATCACCGTCAATGTCGACGCACCGCCGGTGGTGACGAGCAACCCGGCGAATGGCGCGACCATCGCCAACAATGCGGCGATCGTGGTCAACTTCAGCGAACTGGTCACGGTGAGCCCCGGAATCACGCTGACCTGTGGTGGCCCGAACCTGATCACTGGTGGTGCCACCGGCGCGGCCGTCACCACGTTGAATCTGACCTACACCGCTCCCTTGCCGGCCGGCAGTTGCACCTTGACCGTGCCCAACACGAGCGTTGCCGACGACGATGGCATCGACCCGCCGCATAACCCGCTGACGACCTACAGTGCGACGTTCACCGTAGACGCAGCGCCGCGAGTCACCACCACGACGCCCGCGGCGGGCGCCACCACTTCGAACAACGTCGCACTGCAGGTCAACTTCAACGAACCCGTCACCGCGACCAATGCGGTGACGTTGACCTGCACGCTCGGTGCGGTCCCGCTGGCGGGCACCAGCGGCATCGCCATCACGGTGTTGAATCCGACCTATGGCGGCGCGCTGCCGCCGGGACTGTGCACGCTGACCGTGGTCGCCGCGAACGTCAACGACACCGATGTCGCCGATCCGCCGTCACAGCTCGATGGCGACGACAACGGTGTCGATGGCGACAACTTCGTCATCACCTTCACCGTCGATGACGCGCCGGCATTCGTCAGCGCGACACCGGGCGCTGCCGCGGTGGTCGGAACCGGCCAGACCGTCAGCTTCACCTACAACGAGAACGTCATCGATCTCGGCGGCGCCATCACGCTCAGCTGCAACGCCGTCAACGTCCCCGGCACGACCGTCGCTGCCGGCGCAACCCTGACGTTCACCCCGACCGCGCTCACGCCAGGTCAGAACTGCACGGCAACGGCCGTCGCCTTGCAGATCGGCGACGCCGACAGCTTCGATCCGCCGCAGAACCCGGTCATCAACCAGACGATCAACTTCAGCGTCGACACCGCGCCGGACTTCAGCTCCAGCGTGCCGGCCAGCAATGCGATCAATGTCGGCCTCAGCGCCAACCTCAGCGTCACGTTCACCGAGCCCGTCAACTTCACCGCGAGTGCGTTCACGCTGAACTGCCCAGGTGGCTCGCCGGTCGCGTTCACCGTCAGCGGCAGCGGCAGCAACACCGCGATCATCGATCCCACGCCGCCGACCCTGCCGATCAACACCGTGTGCGTGCTGACGGTAGACGACGCGCAAGTGACCGACGTCGATAGCGCCGATCCGCCGGATACCGGCACCGGCATCACCACCATCAGCTTCACTACCGTCAACGACAACCCGCCGACAGTGACCACCAATCCGGCCAATGGCGCGGCGAACGTTGCGCTCAACGGCAATATCACGGTGAGCTTCAACGAACCGGTGACGCTGACCGGCGCCTGGTTCCAGCTCAATTGTCCGACCAGCGGCGTGCGTACCAGCACCGGCGAACTCAGCGGCACCGGCGTCAACATCATCGAGAACACGCCGGACCTGGTGTACACCATCGACCCGATCGCCAATCTGGCGAACGGCGAATCCTGCGCCATCACCATCGACTCGGCCAATGTCGTCGACAACGACGCCATCGACCCGCCGAATGAACTCGACGGCAACGCCAGTGGCGACACGACCGACGGCGATGCCGACGACTACGTGGCGCAGTTCACCACCCCCGATGTCGCTCCGACGGTCACCAGCACGCCAGCCGCAGGGGCCACCGTGCCCAACACGCAAACCGTCACGCTGAACTTCAGCGAGCAGGTCAACGTAGCCGCCGGCGCCATTGCCTTCAACTGCGGTGCCGCAGTGACCTTCACGCCGGCGCTGCCGCAGTCCGGCATCAGCACGCTGACGCTGACTCCTGGCGCAGCGCTGCCCAATGGCGCGAACTGCACGGTCACGCTGGAATCGACCCTGATCACCGACGTCGATGCGATCGACCCACCCAATCAGCTGGACGGCAACAGCAGCGGCGATCTGGTCGATGGCGATGCCGATGATTTCGCGTTGACGTTCAGTGTCGATGCGCAGCCTTCGATCGTCGCTGCCGAGGTCGAGGTGGTCAACGTGTTCACTGCGCTGCCGCTCGGCGTCGGCGTGTTTGCCGACAGCGACACCAACCTGCGCCTGAGCTTCAGCGAAGCCGTCAACCCGACCGCAAACTGGGCCTCGTTGACTTGCGTCACTTCCGGCACGCAGAGCGTCGGTGGCGGCACACTGGCGGTCACCGCCGCCGATCCGGTGTTCACGTTGAATCCGGTGACCAATCTGACGCCGGGCGAGTCCTGCACCCTGACCGTGTTCGCTGCGCAGGTTGACGATGACGATGCGATCGATCCTCCAGGCAATTTGGCAGCCGACGCGGTCTACACCTTCGCGGTGCGCGATGCCGCACCACAGGTGCTCAGCCCGACGGTGCCACTGAACGCGGCGACCGTGCCCAACAGCCAGGCGGTGACCCTCAATTTCAGCGAAGTGGTTGACCTGGCTGCGGGCAGCGTTCTGTTCAATTGCGGCAGCGCCGTCGCCTTCACCCCGGCATTGCCGCAGAACAACGTCAGCAGCGTCACGCTGACACCGAGCGCCGCGCTGCCTGATGGCGCCGCCTGCACGGTGACCCTGGAATCCACGCTGGTCACGGACGACGACGCCTCGATCCGCCGAACGAGCTCGACGGCGATGCCAGCAACGACACCACCGATGGCGACGCCGATGATTTCGTGTTGAGCTTCAATGTCGATGCCGCACCCAGCGTGCTGACAACCACGCCGGCCAATGGCGCGACCAACGTGCCGCCGACCAGTGCGATCAGCATCGACTTCAGCGAGTCGGTGAGCTTCTCGACGCTCGCCCAGCCAGCGCCCGGCAATCCGAGCTTCGACCTGATTTGCGACGGCTTGCCGGCCGGGTTCACGGTGACCAGCGTGAGCCCGAACGATCCGGTGGTGCTGAACCCGTCCGATATCGAGGTCGCCGGCCGTTCCTGCGTCCTGACCGTGGTTGCAGCACAGATCGCCGACAACGACGCGATCGATCCGCCGAACAATATGGCCGCCAATTTCACCGCGACCATCGGCTTTGGCGCCATCGCCAACGACGATGCCTACACCGTCACCCCGCATCTGACCCTGAACATCCCGACCACCGGCGTGCAGGGCGGTGGCACGGCCGCGAATGACATCCTGGGTGCAGGCGCGGTCACCGGTTTCGGATTCGCGCCTGCGTGCACGGGCACCACGGCGGGCGCGCAGCTCGATGCCGGTGCCGCCAACGGCAGGCTGACGCTCAACGCCAATGGCAGCTTCGCTTACGAGCCGCCGGCGGGCCTCAACGCGCTCACCCGCACCTTCTGCTACACGGTGACGGGTGGGGACACGGCCGACATCGTGTTCACCGTGCAGAATCAGGCGCGCGTCTGGTTCGTCGACGCTGCCGCCGCCGCCAGTGGCGTCGGCACCCAGGCGCGACCCTTCAACGCGCTCACCGGCGCCGGCAGTTTCAATGCGGTTGCGGCCGATGGCGATGGCGATACGATTTATCTCGAAGGCGCACAGACCGGTGGCCTGACCTTGCGTTCCGGACAGCGCGTGATCGGTGGTGGCAGCACGCTGAACATCGCCACGTTCAGTGGGGTCGCGCCGGTCGCGGGCAGCGCATTCCCGGCGCTCAGCGGCAGCGCGCCGGTGATCACCTGCAGCGGCGTCACATGCCTGACACTCAATAGCTCAGGCGCCGCCAACACGCACAGTCTGCGCGGCTTCACCATCGGCGATTCGGGCGCCGCCGGCACCGACCTCGCCGGCACCAACTTCGGCACGCTGGCGGTAAGCGAACTCAGGCTCAACGGCAACGGCCGCGCCCTGAATCTGGAGAACGGAAGCTTCGGTCCCGGATCCGGCATGCTCGGCATCTCGACGACCGCGAGCAACAATGAAGGGGTGCGTCTGGAAGCCACTGGCGGGCCCCTGTTGCTCGGCGGCCCCGTGTCGATCTCGGGCACCACCGGCATCGGCTGGTCGATGAACAACATCGCCGCATCGACGACCCTCGCCGTCACCGGGTTCAACGTCACCAAGACCAGCGCCGGCGCGGCCGTCAGCATCACCAATGCCACCGGGTTGCCGACGATCTCTCTCTCGAACGTCACGCTGTCGGCGAGCAACGGCAGTGCACTTGTGTGCTCCCGTGGGCATATTCGGCGCCAACACGCTCACCGCCACCGGCGGCAGCGCGATCGATGCGGTCAACGCGGCCTTCGCCGGCGGTACGATCTTCAATTCGGTCATCTCCACCAACACCGGGGCCGCCGACGGCATCAACCTCGACAATGTCACCGGCTCGCTGGTGATGAACGGCGGGTCGATCACCCAGAACGGCGGCAGCGGGATTGCCTTTGATCTCAATGCCGGCAGCGCCAACGTTAGCTACGCGGGCACGCTGACCAGCACGGCTGCCAATCGGCTGATCGACATCACCAGTCGTACCGCCGGCACCGTCACGCTGTCCGGCAACCTGAGCGGTACCGGCACGTCGACCGGCATCAACATCGCCAGCAACACCGGCGGCACGTTTACCCTGTCCGGTACGAGCAAGACGCTGAACACGGGCACCAACGCTGCGGTGACGTTGACGACCAACAGCGGCGCCACGATCAACTTCAGCGGTGGCGGGTTGACCATTACGACCACCAGCGGCACCGGCTTCAACGCCACCGGGGGCGGTACGGTAACGGTGCAGGGCACGGGCAATACGATAACCAGCACCACAGGTACGGCGCTCAATATCGCGAATACCATGATCGGCGCCAGCAACCTCAATTTCCGCAGCATCACCACTGATGGCAGCATCAACGGGATCAATCTCGACAGCACCGGCGCAGCGGGTGGATTGGTGGTCTCCGGGAACAACAACGTCACCTTGGGCGGCGACAGCTCCGGCGGAACATTCCGCACCACGGGCGACGCCATCCGGCTGGTCAACACGCGAGGTGTATCGCTGACCAACATCCGCATTGCCAATGTCGGCACCGGTCCAGCCGATCAGGCAGGAGGCATCGATGCCACCAATCTGCAGGGTACCAACTTGCTGCGCGCCAGCACGATCACCGACATGGGCAAGGCCGGTGGCAGCGGTGGCACCAATCGCAACGCCGTCAGTGTGATCAACAGCAACACCAACCTGACTCAGTTCACGGTCGAAAACAGCGTGTTCAGCAACTCGGAAGGCACCTCGTCGTTCATCTTCACCAGCGCGCGATTCGCCTCCAACATGAGCATCAGCGTCACCGGCAGCGATTTCTTCAACCTGGTTCCCATTGCCGTGCAGGTCAACGCCGGAGACGAGGATTCCGGCGTGCATACGGTGACCAGCAACATCTCGAACAACACTTTCCGCAATGCCCATGTCAGCAACGGGCAGGGCGGAATCATCGTGGCCACGGCCGATCAGGATGCAACCCACAACTTCACGATTGCCGGCAATCAGTTCTTCGATCTGATCAAGGGCATTGCCGGTGGCAACTCGGAAATCGTGGCGACCCAGACCACCGGCGGCCGACTGGCAGGTACCATTTCAGGCAATACCCTTGGCACCACGGCGTTTGCCAACGGTGATCGGCGCGGCATCGGCATCATTGCCGAACCGGACGTGAGCGCAAATGGTGAGCTCGGCAGCGTGGATGTGGTGATCGAAGGCAACTTCATCAACCGACTGCCCACGCGTGAGGCGATCTTCGTCGACCTGCGCGAAGACACCGGCAACTCCGAACTGATCATCCGCAACAACAACATCGGCAATCTGGCCGGATTCGAAGGGCAGGTCGGCGGCACCCGGGAAGCGATCGATGTGCAGACCCGTGGCGAAGTTGCACGCACTCGACCTGCTGGTGTCTGGCAACAATGTCCGCAGCAACACCGACACGCCATTTTCGGTGATGAATCTGGAGGTCAATATCGACAATGGAACGCCCGGCGATCTGACCATGAATGCCACCGTCACCGGCAACACCTTCACCAATTCGGGTACCGGAAATGAGCTGTTCGCTCGCGCCCGCGACGCCGGCACGGTGACCACCCTGTGCTTGAACATGAGTGCAAATACGGTGGGGGCAGGCGCGGGTGTGCTTGACCTCGATGACGTCGGCGAACTCAATGTGCAGCAGGCCAGTGCAGCGGCTTTGGCCGCGGCCAATGGCATTCCGGCCGGCAATGTCGTGATCACCAGCGGCGCGCCGGTCTTCGGCGTGGCGTGTCCAGCGCCGCCGCTCTAGCGCGCGCAAGGTGGATTCCCGCCAATCGCACGTAAACGCGGGCAGGGCGGATTCCCGTAACGCGGTTAAGGCGGAAACGTGGAAGCTGCACATGCTTCACCGTGCAGATTCCACCGGTGCGATCAAGTGCGATATCGAAAACCGGGCTGGCGGAAACCGCGCCGCGAAGGTGTCGCAACCCTCGACTCTGTCCGCGCGCGGGTTCCGCCCTACATTTGGTCGCAGTGCCGGCCGCTCAGGCTGATCCACGCTTCGGAGTCTTTCACGCATGCCCCACATCCAACTCTACGAACTCGGTCCCACCCGCTCGGCGCGCTGTCGCTGGACTTTGCTGGAAGCCGGACTGGCCTATGAATCCATCGGCAACGCGCCAGCGATCATCGGCAGCGAGGAGCTGAAGCGGGTGCATCCGCTCGGCAAGCTGCCGGCGGTGATCATCGACGGCCGCCCACTGTTCGAGTCCGCCGCGATCTGCGCGGCGATTGCCGATCTGGTGCCTGAGCGCGAGTTGATTCCGCCGCCCGGGAGCTGGTCGCGCTCATTGCACGAACAGTGGGTGCTGTTCGCGCTGACCGAGATGGAAGCGTGGGTATGGACCGCCGAACTCAACACTCTGGAGTATGTCTTCCCCAAGGAGAAGCACGTTCCAGCGATCGTGCCGCAGTGCCGCAAGCTCTACCGCAAGAGCGCAGCGGTGCTCGACGCGTTTTTCGCCGAACATCACTATCTGATCGAGGACCGCTTTACCGTCGCCGACATCATCGTCGGCTACACCGTCAACTTCGGCCAGGAGTTCAATTGGGGCGAGGGCTATCCGCATCTGCTGGCTTGGCTTGAGCGCCTCTACAGCCGCGAGCATTGCACGCTGGAGCGGCACCAGACATCTTGACATCAAAATTCATGGACATCATGATGTCTGCATGAGAACCACGCTTACCCTTGATCCTGATGTGGCCAGCCTCGTTCGCGAGACGCTCGAGCACGAGCGCATGAGCTTGAAGGACGTCATCAACGACGGTTTGCGCCGCGGCTTGCGTCCGCGCAAGCCAAGGCAGGGATTCGAGTCACCGCGCATTCGAGCGCACTGCAGCCGGTCTCGATCCGCGCGGGTTCAATCAGCTTGCCGAGGAACTCGAGGACGAGAGCACGCTGAGCCGGCGGGACGACAAGGGTCGATGATTGTTCCGGACATCAACCTCTTGCTCTATGCCTATTTCTCGGTGTTTCCATTGCACGAAACGTCAAAGCGCTGGTGGGAAGGAACTACGGCGAGCGGTGAGTTGGTGGGCATTGCCCCGCCGGTGCTGTTCGGTTTCGTGCGGATCGCAACCAATCGGCGCGTATTTGTTCAGCCGATGGAATTGACCCAGGCCTTGGCGGTCGTCGAGGAATGGCTGGCGCTGCCCAATGTGCAGTTGCTGCGCCCCGGACCGCGCCATGTCACGCTGGCCTTCGATCTGCTTCGCGCCGCAGGAACTTCGCGCGATCTTACGACCGATGCACAGATCGCCGCCTATGCTCTGGAAAACCGGGCGGTCGTACACACTGCGGACGGTGATTTTTCGCGCTTTACGGGGGTCCCCGCCATCGATCCGCTCGCCAAGCCCACTTGAGCCTGCACGGGGCGAGGACCCGCGCTCGTTTCATCGAGCGGATGCGCTGCGTTGGTGAAACGCTGCCACCGATTCGCGTTCCAAACGCGGCGCGGTATTTCCTGCAGCTTGCTTTGCTGTCGTCCCCGCTCACTCGAAGCCGCCATGAAACACGCCGTCAGCGACGATGGCCTCGCGCTTGCGATAGATGTCGTATGCACTGCTTCCGACCGGCGATTCGCGACCCCAATAGAGCTGGACCACGTCCGGCGAGGTGCCGACCAGCGGGTGTGGCTGCACGTCGCTGGCGTCGGCGCTTTCGATCTGCGCCAGCGGCGATTCGAAGTTCATCCCATCGGTCGAACGCCGCGAATAGATGTCGTACTGCGCGCCGTTGGCGTGGATGTAGAACGCCACGAAGGCGCCGTCGGGCATGAGCACCGGCAGCGAATCGTGGTTGTCGCCGCTGACGGCGAAATCGATCGGCGCCGCGCTCCAGTCGCGCACATCGGTGCTGGTCTTGGCGTACATCGAAAGCGGGCTGGAGCCGACCTGGTAGGTGAGCAGGTAGCGCCCGTCGCTGGGGCGGAAGGCGATGCGCGGCAACTGGCTGTTGCCAGCGGCTATAGCGGTCTTCAGCTGATCCCAGCTTAGGCCGTTATCGCTCGACTGCGCGACGTAGGAGCTGCCGCTGAGCCGGTGGTAGGTCAGCGTCAGGGTGCCGTCGGGATGGCGGATCAGGTGCGGATTGACCTCGCCGCCGGTGACCCAGCCGAGTTGCAGCTGACCTTGTTCGGTGAAACCGATCCCATCGGCCGAAGTCGCGCGATGCAGGCGAAAGCTCGAAGCGGCACCACTGCCCTTGAGGTAGAACAGCGCGTAGCTCCCGTCACCCAGCTGCAGCAGCGCGGGATGGCGTTCGTTGGCCGCGGTCGCCTCGATCGCCACCGGCGTGCTCCAGCTTTCGCCGTCGTCGAGCGAGCGTGTCAGGTACAGATCACCCGAGAAACTGCCGTCGAGGCGTTCGAAAACCAGCAGCAGCGAACTGTCGGCCGCGCGCAGGATCGATGGCTGGTAGTCGATCCCGGCACCGCTGGTGACCGCGGTCTGCGCGCTGGCCATGGCCGGCGCCAGCAACAGCAGGCCAAGGCGAATCCGTGTCGCGGCGCGGCTCCGGATCATCGCCCTAGGTGACTCAAGCGTGCGCCGACTCGAAATCGTAGTCGAAGCCCTGGCCGTAGCCGCGCAGCAACTCGCACTGGATGTAGTCGGCGCCAAGTTCCCACAACTTGCTGATGGCGGCGCGGTCGGGGACGTCCTCGACCTGGATCGGCACGCCGCTGTCGCGAATCTGCGCCATGATCGTGGCGAAGGCGATCGATGGCTGCAGCGCCAGATCGGTTTCCAGCTTGATGGCGTCGATGTTGATCTGCTGCAGCAGGCGGGCGGCGTCCTTCTGCATGCCGAAGTCGCGCAGGCACAACTGGATGCCGAGCTGGCGCAGGCCGTCGAGCACCGGGCGCACCAGCGCCTGGCGCTCGATCACGCTGTCGGTGTCGAGTTCCAGCGTCAGACCGGGATCGCCGCGACCGAGCTTGCGGCATTCTTCGGCCATGTGGGTCAGGAAGCCGGGATCGATCAGCGTGGACAGATCGACCTCGACCTGGATGCGCACGCTGCGTCCGCCATCGCGATGCGAGCGGACGGTTGCCAGAGCCAGTTGCAGGGCGAGTCGATCGAGCGTTGCCAGTGTGCCGGCATGGCGCGCTGCCTCGGTGATATCGGCACGCAGTACGCCGCCGCTGGTCTGGGTCGGTGTGGCGCGCAGCCGCAGGCGCTGCTGCCATTGATCCGGAATCAGTCCGCGGGCTGGAATCAGCGGCTGGTATTCGGCCAGACACAAGGCCAGTTCGGGCTGCAGCACCGCCTGGCTGGCGCTGGGCGCGGTCACGGTTTCGATGCGCGCGGTGACGATCTGGCGCTGGCCACTGGCCGAAGGCGAGGTGGTCGTGCGCTGCGCCCAGATGTTCAGCGTGTGGTCGAGCCAGCGTTGCGGATCGGCAATGGCGGGAATCAGTTGCACCCGCGCGGTGACCTTGATCTGCCCGCGGGAAACCACCGCCGGACGCACGTCGATGCCGCTGCGGAAACTCTGCGCCAGTTCGTGCAGTTCGCTTTCCTTGTCGCGCGTGGCCAGCACCAGGAAGTGCAGGTCGAACCAGGGAGCAAAAGCATCGCCTGCGGCGAGTCGGGCGCCGATGCGTCCGGCCAGCGCCTGTTCCACCTCGAAACGCAGCAGGCTGGGCAGCTTGCTGTTCAGAAGCTCGGATTGTTCCAGGCCAACCGAGACCAATGCCGTGGGCCGTTCGCCGACGTTGCGTATGCGCAGCGCCAGCGCTGCGCGCGACAACAGACCGCTGGAGGTGTCCTGGGAGCGGCCGAGCACCTGGCGGCGCAGCGAACGGGCGCGCTTGGCGCGACCGACGACGACATCGATCAGATGCGCCGGGCGCACCGGTTTGATCAGGAAATCGTCGGCACCGACGTTGATTGCGCGCACGCGCTTGCCCAGATCCTGCTCACCGGAAATGAACACGATCGGCAACAGCAGCGTGTCGGGCATCTCGCGGATGCGTGCGGTCAATGCCATGCCGTCGATGTCCGGCATGTACAGGTCGATCAGGATCAGGTCGGGGCGAAAGCTGGGCACCAGACTCAGCGCCTCGCGCGACGAGGTTGCCACCTGAGTGCTGATGCCGCGTCGGCGCAGCACCGAATCGCAGATCATCACCTGGGTGCGGTCGTCGTCGACAATCAGCACGCGCAGAGGCTCGGCCGAGCTCAGCGACCGCTGCAGCTCGCTCAGTTTGCGCACCACACCCGCGGCATCGGCGCTGGCCAGGAAGGCGTCGGCGCTGCCGGTCATGCCCAGCAGCTGCTCGCCGATGTTCGGATCCTGCGTGGCGATCAGCAAGGGCGGTGTCGGGCCGCTCTTGCGATTCTGGTCGAGCGCGTCGACGATCTCGCCCAGATGGTCCAGCGCCGTCGCATCCACCACCACCGCGACCAGCGGACGACCCTTGACCAGTGCGGCCACGCTCGCCGGGCCATCGGCACACTGCGCCAGCCAGCCTTGTGCCTGCAAGGCGGCATCGAGGCCCGCGATGGCGCGCTCCGGGGCGCGCACGTAGAGCACCGCCGGGCGATCCAGTTCCTCGCGCAAGAGCAGCTCGGCGAGTTCGGTCGAGGCCTCCGCCAGCCGCTCCAGGTACTGCAGCAGGCGCGCGCGCTGGACCAGATTGGGTGAAACCGCAGAGTCGATCAGAAAGCCGAGGTAGGCGGCGGCATCGCGCGCCGCCAGCGCGGGCGCTTCGATCTGGAACTTGCCGGCGGCGCTGGCAAGCTCACCCAGCGCACGCAGGATCTGACCCATCGCATCGTCGTCCCAACTGCGGGCCATGCGCTCGCGCCACTGCGCGAGCAGCAACTCGATACGCTCCCGCAACATGTGGCGGATGGTGGTCGACCCCGAGCCACTGGAGCTGTTAGACGTGGTCATCGTGCACTCGCTGCCGTCGGGCTGTGGCCGCCCGGGCATAGCTGCCCGTTGCGGAGACTCAAGCACGCGGACATTCCCACTTCCGAGGTCGGCTGGCAATGGTCAGCCGATCGGGTGTTGCGAAGACGGGACGGTCGGTCAGCACGATCCTGTGAGTGCCAGTCGCCCTTGGCGGTGCGCTTATTCGCGCAGCGAACCTGTGGGAGCGGGTTTATCCCGCGAAGGCTCTCGCGGAGTAAATCCGCTCCCACATTAAAATCAATGCGTTACGGCATGTTCGGTGAGAGGTTCCGCGCCAGCGCGACCGAGTGTGCAGGGGGTCGCTGCGGCCGCGCCGGCGGCGGAAAGACAAACGCACTCAGATGCTGCAGCCGTAAGCATCCAGCGTGGGCTTCGAGGACGCACGCGCCTGCTGGCAGATCTGCGGCAGCGCGTCCTTGGTGGCGGCGTTGTTGGCCATGTCACGCCAGGCGCTCTTCCATTGGTCGATACCCAGTTTCATCTGCGCGCGTGCCTGTTCCGGCACCTTGTCGCTGAGGCATTGTTCGTAGGCGCTGAGAAACTGGTCGCAGTCGGAAATGCCGGTCACGGCGTTTGCCGTCGACGGGGCAGCTGCGGCGGCCGGGGCCGCGCTGTTGGGTGCTGCCGGCGGCTCGGATTTCGAGCAGCCTGGCAGCAGTGCAGCGGTGAGCAACAGACAGGCGAGGGTGCGGAATTTCGACATGGGTGGGCTCCGGGTGGGTGGTGGGTGTGCGTGTTCGGGGAAACAAACGCAGCTCGATCGCGAAGCGCACACGGGATGTCCGAACATGATTGAAACGACGCCGCGCTGCTTGTGCATACTTCCGCGAGTCGCGGTTCGGAGTGGAAACCATGTGGGCTGCTGCCCTGCTGTTGTCGCTGGCCCTGGCCGATACGCCGCCGCCGGCATGTCAATTGCCCGATCTGTCGCGGTCGCATGAAGCCTGGTCGAGCGACTTCCTGGTCCACGAGGTCGTGGGCGGCTACCGCGGGGTTGCGATGGGCGATCCGATGGGCGAGGAGGGCGCGCGACTGCCGGGTATGCCGGACGAGCCGCCGCCGTCGCTGGCGCACCAGCAGGGCAGCAGCTGGCTGTGGTCGGAGGCCAGCGGCTGGCTGCTGGTGCCAGTGGACTTCGAGGTCAAGGTGGCGTCCGTCGGCGTCGACGGCAGCTGGGTGATCGACATGATGGATCCCAAGGCACCCGAGGCGCGGCGGCTGCGCGCGCACAGCACCGGTGCTTGCGTCGGCTGCGCCTACAGTGCCGGGGCCGCGTACTTCGAGTCCTACGCGCAGGCTGCGCGCGAGAACGAATTCGAATTCTGCCGTGGTCTGGAGCGGCCGATCGTGCGTGACGAGGAGAGCGACTCGCGCCTGCGCTTCCACTACGACAATCCGCAAGGCCTGCGTCAGGATGCCAGCGCGGTCATTGGCGGCGAGGAGATTGCGTTCCGCGAGATGGTTGTCAGAGGGCTCGACGCCGGTCTGACAGACGAGGTTCTCGACGCGTTCGAGCGCTAGCTACGACGTAGCGCGGCTCCCGCGCGCCCGGTGCCGGGTAGCGCGATTGGGGAAATCGCGCCGGCGGCCGCGGATTTTCGGTGTGCCTGTGCCAACCGCGCCGGGCGTCGCGCGTAAGCGCACCGCGGCAGCTGTGGGTCGTGAGGACGCGCGTACCCGGCCTACCGGTGCTTGGGCTCGCCGGTGGAATGGCCTGGGTGGCGCAGCCTTGCCTGCAACAGCGCAGCGGCAGCATGTTCGCTCGAACCCGGTCCCGGGACCAGCTGCAGCTTGACCCGCTGCACGCCGAAGCTTGCATGCAGGCGCGTGTGCGGAAACGGCGAGCAGCTGCTCGGCGGTACTACCCAGCCGCTGGCATGGCAGCTGCCGTCGAAGGCGATCGCGAACGGCGAGTAGAGGAAGCTGAAGCTGACGTCCGCCGGCGTGCGCCGTGCCGCCGCCAGCCAGCGCACACTGGCCATCGGCGTCAGCCAGAGCTCGCTGCCGTCATGCGTCAGCTCATCGATGTCGCCGGCATCCAGGCGTACGTTGAGGTTGGGAAACAGCCGATCGCGCAGGCGCTCATACGCGTGTTGCCGCGTGGGTAGATCCAGCAGCGCCCGGCTGCAGCCATCGATGCCGAGTACGTAGAGCCGGAAGCTGCTGCACATCACCAGTGTTGCCGGCGGCTGACTGAGGATCGGCAGCGATTGCTCCGGTGTCAGCCAGTGCCGCAGTCGTGTCAAGAAGGTGTCGTCCATCGTCGCGAATCGTCGTCCGTCATGGTGGCAAACCCCGTCCCCCGACCTGGGCGTTGTGGTTCAGAAAACGCCCGCCCGGTGGCAAGCGCACGCGCTTGATGCCACAGGTGACACTCGTCATGGTCGGGGGTGACAACCGTAACTGCCGCAGATCGCGTGGCGTCAGCAACATGCGGAGACCTCGAATTCCCCTGGACTCTCGTATGCACCCCACTTCGCGCAACCGACGGTCTCGCGTTCTCGTCGGCGCCGTTCTCATCCTGGCAGCGATGCTGACCGGCGCCTGCAGCAAGCCTCCGGAGGCCAGTCCGGCGCCCGCCGCACGCGCCGCAATCGATGTTCGCACCGCCACGGTCGTCGGTGCCCTGTACCTTCCCGACACGCCGGGACCGCATCCCGGCATCCTCGTCATTGGTGGCTCGGAGGGCGGGACCGAGAGTTCTGGCCGATTGGCATCGGCGCTGGCCGATGCCGGGTTCGTCGCGCTGGCGGTGGGCTATTTCGGGATGGACGGATTGCCCGAGCAACTCGTCTCGATTCCGCTGGAACGCTTCGACGATGCCATCGCCTGGCTGCGCCAGCGGCCGGAGGTGCGCGGTGAGGCCATCGCGCTGGTGGGCGTGTCCAAGGGTGCAGAAGCCGCGCTGTTGGTCGCCTCCGCGCAGACCGGTCTGGCGGCCGTGGTGGCCGCCACGCCCACGCACGTTGCCTGGCAGGGGCTGGACATGGCAGCGTGGTCCGACGTGCCTTCATGGACACACGATGGCGCGCCGGTGCCCTACGTGCGTTACGACAATCAAGGGCCGTTCTGGCCGCTGGTCGAGATGTATACGCGCAGCCTGCGCAATCTGGCGGCGGTGGCCGCGGCGCGCATCCCGGTGGCCGGCATCGACGCGCCGCTGCTGTTGCTGTCCGGCCAGAAGGATCAGATGTGGCCGGCCCATGCGATGTCCGAGGACATCGCGCGGAGCGTGCGTGCCGCGCATCCGGACGCGGTCGTCGAACATCTGAGTTACGTCGACGCCGGCCACGCGGTGATGGGGTTGCCGTTCGATCCGGCCGGCCCCGTCGGAGAACGCCTGGCGGCGCTCGGCGGCAGCCCGCAGGGCAATCTGGCAGCACGCCGCGATGGCTGGCCGAGGGTGCTGGCCTTCCTGCACCAGCACCTGGATCGGTCAGTTCAGTCCAGCCCACCATCGAGCACGAAACCGGCCCAGTAGAAGGGATGCACGCGTGCCGAGGCGCGGCCCTGGGTGATCAGCCCGCCAACGCCACGGACGACGCGATCGCGCACGCCGTGATCATCGATCATGTCCTGTTGTGCAATCTGCAGCGCGCGGTCGGTGCCCTGGCCAGCGTGCAGTTCGCGATGAAAGCGCGTCATCAGCTGGGCACCGGCCTGGTCGACCACCGGCCACAGCGAACTGACGACTTCGGCTGCGCCAGCGGCGTGCAGCGCGTAACGCAGCCCGAGCAGGCCCTCGCCTGGATAGACCCGGCCGCTACCCAGATCGCAGGCCGAGACGGCGACCAGGTCGGCGGTCAGCGGCGGTCCAGCCAACAGGTCGGCGGCGAGCAACAGGCCATCGTCCTCGACACTGCCGTCGCCCGGCGCCAGTACCAGCGCCGAATCCAGCGGTCGCAACGGATCGATCAAACCATGCACGGCAAAATGCAGCCGGCGCGCCTGCGGAGCCAGGCTGCGCACAGCGCGCTCGGTGGCTGCGCTGCCGAGCAGGGCGCGCGCAGTGCCCCCGTAGAGGCTGACGATGGAGCGCGCTTCGGCGGCGGCGCCGGGCAGTGCCGGCAGTTCGTCGCTGGCGCCGGTGGAGCGCCAGCGCGCCATCGACGGTAGCGACAGGCGATTTGCGGCAGGATCGGCAATCGCCAGCAATTGGCTGCCGGCGGCGAGCTGCCGCGGTGGCCGTGCCAGCGCCGCCGACGACAGCGAGGCCGCCTGCCTGAGCGCGCGGCTTTCGATCAGATAACGGCCATCCGCGGCGATCAACGCACCGGGCGGCAGCAGACTCAGTTCGATATCGGCAATCCACAGCAGGCGGTCGCCCGCGCGGAGCAAGGCTTCAACCGGCGCCAGCAGCTGTTGGTAGAGCCAGCGGCCTTCGGCATCCAGACTGTCCTGATCGCCAGCTGGGGTGCGTACCATCTGCGTGAATCGATGGGCGCGTGGCAGGATCTCGTCGGCAGGCGCGCCAACCCGGACGAAGCGGGGCGCGCGCTCGCCGCGCTGGGCAACCACGATCCAGAAGCGCTCGTGGTCGTGCAGATGGGTGATGACGACGGTGTCGGCGCCGATGCGCTCGCGCAGCTGCGCCCAGGGCAGCGGGCGCGTCAGCAGCAGCGCGGCTTGCGCCGGGGCCTGCGCCTGCACGGCACGCTGCAATGCCTGTTCGCGCGCCTGGAACTGCTCGCTGTCGAGCGTTGCGGCAAGCTCCTGCAGCGCGCGCCACTGCTCGGCGAGGGCCTTGGGCAATGCGGCGATCAGCTCGGCGCGATGGCGCGCCATGTTGTCGAGCAACAGACGTGCACGACTTTGTTCGAGCACGTCGAAGGCGGCGACCGGATCGTCGGCGTCGAGCCAGGCCACCGCGCAGGCGCGATAGACGTCGACGTTGTTGCGGCCGAGCTCCAGCAGATCGTCGCGCGACTGGGTCCAGCGCAGCCGTTGACGCTCCAGCATCGCCACCGCTTCGCAGTACTTGGAACGTGCCTGATCGAGCTGGCCCAGCGCGCCGGCCACAGTGCCGGCGCCATATAGCGCGTCGGCCAGCGACTGGCTGTCGGGCGAGTGCTTGCGGCGCAGCGCGATGGTCTCGTCGAATGCGACTGCAGCTGCCTTAAGCTGCCCCAGATCGCGTTGGATTTCTGCCAGGCGCAGCAGGCCGAAGCTGAGGTCGCGTCCGCCGGGACTGATGCGGCGTTGCAGTCTCACTGCGGTCTTTGCCTCGCCGAGCGCGGCGTCGAGGCGGCCGTCCTCGGCGAGCTTGCCGGCCTTGAAGTGATGTGCCCAGGCTTCCAGGCTGCCGCCAGGCGCCAGTTGTCGATACAGCGTCAGCGCTTCGTCGAAGGCGGCGTAGGCGGCCGCGCTGTTGCCGCGGTTGTCGGCGATCCGTCCGGCTGTGGTCAGCGTGTTGGCCAGCACCAGCGTCGGCTCGCCCTGGCGGTAGATGGCAAGGGCCTCGTTGATGTAACGCTCGGCATCGTCGATGCGACCGAGTGGTTGCGCGATCAGCGCCAGATTGCCCAGGGTGGCCGCCAGATCGACGGCGCTGGCGCCGCGGCGACGCTTGATGTCGAGCGCCCGATCCAGCGTCTGCTGCGCCCTGGCCATGTCCATGCGATCCCACTGGATCAGCGACAGGTTGTTCAGATCGCGCGCCAGCTGAATCGAGTCGGGCGCGATACGCTCGCTGAGCACCACCGCCTGCTGCAGCAGCGCTTCGGCGGCATCGTGCTCGCCGCGGGCGCGCTGGATCACGCCGAGCGTGCTGGTGAAACTCAAGCGCAGGCGGTCAGCGCTGCCGATCTGGTTGAGCCGCGCCAGTCCACGCTCGGCCACCGCCAGGGCCTCGTCCAGTCGCTCCTGCTGGCGCAGCAGAGCCGCGCGTTCGTGCATCAGGCCGATCGCCTGCAGCGACTCGGGCACCGTCGCAGCCACCGTCTGTTCCAGCGTCGTCAGCGCGGCCTCCGCCTCGGCGAATCGGCCGCTCTGGCGCAGCACCGAGGTCTGCGCCTGGCGCGCGCGCAAGGCGGCGACTGGCAAGTCGAGCCGCTGGAAATCGGCTGCGGCGGCGCCACAGCGCTCGATGGCTTGCGCAAACAGCCATCCCTGCAGGTTCTGCACGCAGCGGGAATGGCCAAGCACCGCCATCGCAGTCGGATCGAGAGTGGTCTGCAGCGCCTCGATGATCGCGCCATACAGCGCATCGCTGGCTTGCGCGCCGGATTCGCCCAGGCGGCCCGCGCGCCACAGCGCCAACGACGCCCGGGCACGTGGTTCATCCACCGGCAGCGGCGGGAATGGAAGCGTGGGATCGGACGCGACGGTCTGTGCCCAATCGAGCAGACGAGTGCGGTCCCCGGCATTGAGTTCGGGCAGCGCCTGGACGCCCCAGTTGCCGCTGGCGATCGGCAGCCAGGACGGCTGTCCATCGCGCTCTACCTTGAGTTGTACGCCGCCACGCGGCGCTTGTTCCAGCTCAACGACTATCAGGTCGAGTGGGTCAGCGATCAAGAGAGCTTCGCCGTCGGCGCCGCGGCGCCAGGCGCGGATGCAATCGCCCGCCTGCAGGCCTGCAGCTGCCGCTTCAAGACCCGTTCTGGCCTCCGTCACGGTGACCCGGCAAGGCGATGCCGCGGCCGAGCCGGAGGCGAGCGCGGCGGCCAGCACGAGCACGCTGAGCCCCTTCAGTTTCGAAATGCCCTGCACCTTGAGCATCATCTCGGAGGGTGACCCAACCGAGAATATGCGCCGATCGGCCGGCGCGGCAGGTGGAAGCTGGCAAGCATGGGTCGCGCTCCGTGGAGTTGGCGGTCGTTCCACGGGTAAACGGAGTAACGCGGACAAGCGCACCACGCCGCGGGCCAGACTCTGCTGGCGGTCAGAATCTCCCCGAGCTGCAGCCGACTGGCTGCAGCTCGGGAGCAAGCGGCTACTCGAAACCGTTGCGCAACAACTGGTCCGGCTGCACCGTCAGCGTGGTCTGCCGTGTGCCGCCATTGAAGTTGGCATCACCCGGGTAGTTGACCGTGATCTGGCGGTTACCGGGACTGGTCAAGGTCAATGCGCAGCTGCTGGCGGGCAAGGTGATGGTGCACTGCTCGGTAACGCTGGCACTGACGGTCATCACGCCGGTGGGCGTGCCGGCGCCCGGCGCGGCGACGCTGAGTCCGACCGTCACCTGGGTGGCCTGGCCTTCGTTGGCCGGATTCGGCGCGAAGCTGCTGAAGCTGAGATCCGTGTTCGCCTTGATCGTCTGATGCTCCTCGTTGTCGCAGCTGCCGGCGAAACTGGCATTGGCCTGCATGCACGCGGTCAACAGGCGGCCACCGGCAAAGTTGCTGGTCAATTGGCAACTGCCGCTGCCGTTCTCCAGGTTGATCTGGCAGTTGCCGGAACCAGCGCCAGCGCCGTCGTTTACATTGACCGTGCCGGCTGGCGTGCCACTTTGGCTGCTCACCGTAACGCTGACCGTGTACGGCTGGCCGGGCACAGTGGGCTCCGGCGTATCGGCGGTGATCAGCGTGGTGGTTGCCGCGGCCTGGCCCGGATTGACCGTGTGCGCTTCGGTGTCGCTGCTGCTCAGATAGCTGGGCGTGGCGACGTAGGTGGCCGTCAGCGTCTTCGCCCCGGCGCTGGTCGAGGTCAGCTGGCAGCTGCCGCCGCCCTGATTGAGCGTCACCTGGCACACGGCGCCGCTGCCATCACCGACATTGACCGTACCCGCGGGCGTACCGAAACCGGCGGCCACGGTGACCGCGACGGTGTAGGCCTGGCCCACCAGCGAGGGATCCGGTGCATCGCTGGTGATCGTGGTGGTGGTCGCGATCGCCGCCACCGTGTGCGCTTCGGTGTCATTGCTGCCGCTGAAGCTGGCGTCGCCAGCGTAGCTGGCCGTCAGGGTCTTGTTGCCGCCACTGGTCGACACGATCTGGCACAGCGCCACGCCATTGCTGAGGTTGGCATTGCAGCTTCCGCCGCTGCCATCGTTGATCGCCACCGCACCGGTCGGCGTGCCGGACTGACTGGTGACGCTGACCTGCACCAGATAGGCCTGGCCGACGTTTGAGGGATCCGGCGCATCGCTGGTGATGGTGGTCGTGGTGGCCGCGAGCGCAACCACGTGCGCCTCGGTGTCGTTACTGGCGGCAAAAGCCTGGCTGCTCGGTGTGTAGCTCGCAGTCAAGGTCTTGTTGCCGAGCGTGGCCGAGGCCAGCTGGCAGGAACCGCCGCCACCGGACAGCGTGATGTTGCAGTTGGCGCCGGCACCGTCGCTGACCGCCACCGAGCCGGTCGGCGTGCCCGCGCCCGAGGTCACGGTGACTGCCACGACATAGTTCTGGCCGGGCAAGGAGGGATCGGGCGCATCGCTGGTGATCGTCGTGATCGTCGTCGCCGCGACCACCGTGTGTGCCTCGGTGTCACTGCTGGCGACGAAGTTGATCGCGCCGGCATAGCTGGCGCTCAAGGTCTTGTTGCCGACGCTGACGCTGGTCAGCTGGCAGGAGCCGTCGCCATTGACCAGGGAGACGATCTGGCAGGTCTGGCCGGTACCGTCGCTGACCGCGACCTGGCCACCCGGCGTCGCCGTATTGCCGGCCAGGGTGCGCACCTGCACACTCACCGTGTACGGCTGGCCGACCTCGGACGGGTCGGGAAGGTCACTGACGATGGTGGTGGTCGTGGTGGCGGCCACCACCGCATGCGGCTCGGTGTCGCTGCTCGGTGCGTGGGTGAACGAGCCGAGGTAGTTCGCGGTGAGTGTCTTGTTGCCGACGCTGGTCGACAGCAACTGGCAGGAACCGATGCCGCCACTGAGCGTGTCGTCGGTGCACTGGTTGCCCAGGCCATCGCTGATGGTCACGCTGCCGCTCGGCGTGCCGACCGGACTGCTGACCAGCACGGTGACCGTGTAGGGCTGACCGAATTGCGAGGCATCCGGACTGTCGTTGGTGATCGTGGTGGTGGTCGCGGCAGGTTCGATGAAGCACAGGCCGGGCTCGCTGCTGTCGCCGGTGACCTGATTGGTCGCCGTGGCGACCAGCAGGCCGGGTGAGCCGCCGCCGTTGACGGTGACCGTGGTGGTCATCTGGCCGGCGCCATTGGTTGGCGCGGCGAAGCCGCCGATGCGATTGAGCATGTTGCCGCCGCGGTTGCCCGCCGGGCAGTCCGGCGCGCGATAGATGTCGATGCGGAAGTTGGTGTTGGGCTTGCTGTCGAGGGTTACCGTGACCTCGCGGGTGCCATCCGGATTGGGCAGCGAAGCGGTGATCTGCGGCCAGTTCTGGCCGTTGTTCGGGCCGGTATCCGGGTCCAGCGGATCGTTGACCGACTGCCCGAGCACGCCGATGTCGATGCCCATGCCGACGCCGCTCTTGCCGTTGTCGAAGATCTGGTTCGGGCGCACCAGATTGCCGGTGCCGGCGGTGGTGGTGATCCACACGCCGGCGTCGTCCGAATTGGTGATCAGGTTGGACGCGCTGGAACCGCCGCTGCTGCCGATCTGGTGATCGCCCGCGCCGCCGGTGATCTGGATGCCGGTGCCGTTGCGAAAAGCGACCGTCGGCACGCCGAAGGCATTCACGCCAAGGCGGTTGCGCTGGATCAGGTAACCCGTCGCCGTGGCGCCGGTGATCGCGATGGCCGGGCTGGTGGCGACCGAGGAGATGACGTTGTCGAGGATCTTGACGTTGGGGCTGTTGCTCGCAAAGATGCCGTTGAGTCCGATCGCCGACGCGTTGACGCCGCTCGCCGTCAGGCCGATGTAGTTGTTCTGGATGGTGTGGCCGCCGCTGGTGGCGTCATTCAGCACGATCGCGCTGCTGCTCATCGCGCCAAAGCTGTTGCGGTGTTCGGGGTCGGCGCCGCCGACCAGCACGTTCTGCGCGCTGTCGCGGATCTGCAGGCCGAAATTCGAGCGTGCCGAGCGGACCGATGGCGCCGGGACCGGTGCCGGCGAAAGCATTGCCCTGGATCACGTGATCGCTGCCGCCGCGCAGGCGCAAGGCAACCGTGAAGTTGCCATTGAAGCCGGTGCTGCCGGCAAAGGCGATGCCCTTGACCGCCAGGCTGGTGCTTGCCGCGGCAGCGTCAGGGACCTGCAATGCCTGCGCCAGAGTGCCGGACTGCGCGGCAATGACGATCACGCAGAGCACCGCATCGCTGCCGGTGCTGAGCGTGTTGGCTGCCGATTCGGGCTCGCTGTAGCCGTCGATCTCCAGGCTGTCGGTGATGTCCGGCAACGGGCTCTGCAGCAGGATCAGGTGCGGCGTCGTCGTGCAGCCCCCAGCGATGTTGAACTCGATCTTCTGCAATCCGATGCTGGCATTGGCGGCGGTGATGGCGGCGCGCAGCGAACCGGCGCCGCTGTCGTTCTCGTTGATCACCGTGAGCACGCTGGAATCATTGATGGATGATTCGTAGGCGCCCATGTCATAGCGGGTGCCGACGATTCGAGCGCCCGCCGGACCGTCCAGATCCTGCGAGGGAATCGATGCGCCCAGACCCAGCGCCTGCGCCGCGGTGGGCGTCAGCCCGGCATTGATCGCCGGCGAGGCGGGGAAGGACTCCTTCAGGTGGTAATCACCGCCGCCTGAGTTGACGAAGTTGGCGGGTTGATTGACGTTGCCGATCTGCACCGAGGGCGCCAGACCGCTCAAGCTGGTGTAGAGATTGTTGCGCAGCGCGACGGGCTGGCTGCCACTGCCGGTCGGCACCGAGATGTCGCCGGAACAACCGACCTGCTGGACGACGTTGTGGTGCAGTACGACGCCGCTGGCCTGGGTGTAGACATACAGCGCGTCACCGGCACCGCTGCTGCAGTTGACGCCAGCAACCGTGTTGAAGGCAATCGTCGGTGCCGATTCGTTGTTGACGTAGGAAATCCCCGCCGCGATACCGGAGCCGGGGCTCAGGTTGGCGAACAGGTTGTTGCTGACGGTCAGCGTCTGCGCATCCTTGGCGCGAATGCTGACTGCGGTGCCGTTGCGGAACTCGTTGTAACGCACGCGGATCTGATCGGTATCCGGGCAATCGAAACCGCAGTTGGCATCGTCGACCCAGAGATTGCCGAAGTTGATGAAGCGGATGCCCTCGATCACGTAGCGACTGTTGTTGCCGATGAAGCGGAAGTCGCCGTCGGTGCTGCCATTTTCGGCATTCAGCACGGTGGCGCTGGAATTGATGGTGCGCGCCGAACAATCGCTGTTCCAGCCGCCGGTGAGCGAGAAGTTCTTGCCGTCCTTGTCGCCGGCCGGATTGAATTCCAGGCCCGCGGAGACGGCGTAGGTGCCGGGGCGTACGCGGATTTCCTGCACCGTGCCTTCATCGGCCGCGTTGGCTGAGTTGAACGCAGCCGCCAGGTTGGAGACGTTGTTGACGCAATAGGTGGTCGCCAGGGCGGGCTGCGACAGTGCGCAAGCGCTTGCCAGCGCAGTCAGGTAGGCGAGATGGCGCAGATTCACGGTGAACCTCAAGCGTTTGGAGTGCGCTATCCAAAACGCCGGGTCCCGCAAGAGTGCACAGGAAGTGTCGAGAGGTGCGTTGGGAAGGCCGGGGAAGAGCATCGCGCGCAAGCGCGCTCCTACACCCTTGCCTTGGAACCGCGCAAGAATGTAGGAGCGCGCTTGCGCGCGATGCTCTAGCGGGCCAACGTGACCTACTGCGGGTGCACGCTCAAACCGTGATCTTGAGCATCTGGTACAGCCCGCCGAAGACGGTGCGCCGCTGCACATCGGCGAGCGCGACATCGGTCGGCAGCCAGGCATCGATCGGCTGACGCCACAGGTCCATCGCGTAGGGTTCCAGCGTGCGCAGGATGCCCTGCATCGGCCAGTACAGCGGGTTGAGCTTGCTCGGCTGGTGGTAGTCGACGATCACCAGCTGGCCGCCCGGCTTGAGCATGCGCAGCGCCTCGGCGATGGTCTTGCGGCGCACGTCCTCGGGCATTTCATGCAGCAGGAAGAACAGCAGCGCACGATCGTAGCTGGCCGATTCCATCGGCAGATGGGCGCTGTCGGCGTGAATCAGCTTGATCCGCGAGTCGGTCGGCAGCTTGCGCGTCAGGTTTTCCAGCTGGACCGGCAAGATGTCGACGATGTGCAGTTCCGCGTCGGGCGTCAGCCGCTCGCGCAGCTTGGCGGTCAGATTGCCGTAGACGCAGGCGATCTGCAGCGTGCGCCCGTCCAGGCTGTCGGAACCCAGCATTTCCAGCGCGGCATCGCGCAGGCGGTTGAAATTGCCCCACAGGATCAGGTTCACCAGCCACTGGCGCTCGAACACATACACCGCGTTGGGATGAACGTAGGCCCACCAGTAGGTCTGCTCGAGGTAATTCGGAATGGCCAAGGGTGTTGCCGGGCTGGCCGGGCTGGACATCATCGATCTCCTCTGGAGCTATTGCGAATGGGACGCGGTCAAGAGCCGCAAGGCCCCGAGTATGACCTGCGTCAATGCATGGTGAGTCTGATGCTGATCAATGTGGCCCGACCCGCCAGGGCGGTGGGCGTGTCCGGGGCCATTGCCTTCATTCGTGCCCTGGATTCGCTATCGTCGCCGGCAAACCCCTGGTGACCACGGGGAAACTGCCGTTTGCGGCCCGGTTTTCCCGCCCCTATTGCACCCGATCCGGATGATGCCCATCGATACTGCCTCACAGGCGCTGCTCCAGAACGCCATTTCGCTGCACCGAAACGGCGAACTGGAGCGCGCTGCCGCAATTTACGCACGCGTACTCCAGTCGGCTCCGACCGATGCCAACGTGCTGCACCTCTACGGACTGGTCCGTCACCAGCTGGGGGCTCACGCCGAAGGCGCAGCGCATATCCAGCGCGCGGTAGATCTGGTTCCTGACCAGCCGGTATTGCGCAACAACCTCGGCGATGCGCTGCGCATGGCGGGCGATCCGCACGGGGCGATCGTGCAGTTGCGCGCCGCGCTGGCGTTGCGGCCGGACTATGCCGGGGCGCACCTCAATCTGTGCGCCTGCTTCAGTGCGGTCAAGCAGCACGACGCGGCGCTGCAGCATGGCAGGGAGGCGGTGCGATTGGCACCGGAGCAGACACAAGCGCACTTCAACCTCGGCTTGGCACAGCTGGACGCAGTCTTGCTCGAGGACGCCGCGACGAGCTTCCGCGAAGTGCTCAGGCGCGATCCCGACCACCCCGGCGCGATCAGCAATCTGCTCTACCTGCTCAACCTGATTCCGGGTCTGGACCCGCATGCGATCGCTGCCGAACATCGACGCATCGGGGCACGCTGGGATCAAGCCGCCCGATCCGCCGCACCGGCGCCGCCGCCCGAGCACACTCAGCCGCTGCGGATTGGCTATGTATCCCGCGATCTGAAGGCGCACGCAGTAGTCCACTTTTTCGAGCCGGTACTGGCGCACCACGATCGTGGCCGGTTTCAGGTCTGGTGCTACTCCGATACCGAGCAGCCCGACGCGGTCACCGAACGCCTGCGCGGCCTTGCCGACCATTGGCACGCGGTGGCCGGCTGGAACGACCGCCGTCTGCACGATCAGATTCGCCAGGACCGCATCGACGTCCTGGTCGATCTGGGCGGACATACCGAGAACAATCGGCTGGCGGTGTTCGCGCACAAGCCGGCGTCACTGCAGTTGAGCTGGATCGGCTATCCGAACACCACGGGACTGTCGGCGATGGACTATCGGATTGTCGACGTCCACAGCGCAGCGGACGACCAACCGGGCAGCGAGGCACTGCTGCGGCTGCCCCGAGTGTTCGCCTGTTATCGCCCGCACGGCCACGCGCCTCCAGTCAGCGCGCTGCCGGCACTGGCGACCGGTCAGCTCACTTTTGGCTCCCTGCACCGTCTGGAGAAGCTCAATGGTGTGGTGATCGCGCTGTGGAGTCGGCTGTTGCAGGCGCTTCCCGGTGCGCGACTGCTGATCGCCCGCGATGAACTCGACGCCTGGCAACAACGGCGAATCAGCCGTGAATTCGCGACGCATGGCATCGATGCGGCGCGATTGCTGCTGCGGCAGCTGGATGGCAGCCGCAGCTTCCTCGAGGAATACGCGGACATCGACGTGCACCTGGACGTGCACCCGTGGAGTGGCCACACGATCGCGTGCAGCGCGTTGTGGCAGGGCGTCCCGACCATCACGCTGGAAGGCAAGAGCCATGCCGGGCGAATGGTGTCCAGTGTCCTCACGGCGGTCGGACTGCAGGACCTGATTGCCAAAGACGCGGCGGACTATCAGCGTATCGCCATGGATCTGGCGGCCGACGTAGCGGCGTTGGCCGGCTTGCGCGCCAGCTTGCGCGAGCGGGTGGCGAACTCGCCGTTGCGCGACGAACAGGGGTTCACTGCGGCGGGGGGGGGGCGCGCGCTGGAAGACGCGATTTCCCGGGCGCTCAGGGATTCGTCAGCTCGAAACGCTCGATCCTGACGGCCGGGTAGCGCGCGCGCAGACCCGCCAGCCACTCGACGTCGGGTCCGCTGCTGGCTGGCTGGCGGGGAACGAGGCCGCCGACGCCGCGGATGGGATCGCTGGCGGCCAGCAATCCCGGTTCGCTGCCCTGCGCCAGTGTGGCTTGATTGAAGGCCAGCTGTTGCAGGTCGGCGAGGGGTTCGTCGGCAATCAGCACGTAGAAGCGCTCGCGGCCACCACGGCTGGTGATGCGCCAGTCGACCGGTGCCCCGGCGGCGCTGCCCGGCAGGCGCGTGCGGCCGGCCGGCAGTGGGTTGACCAGCTCGGATTCGACCAGGGGGAACAGCTGGAAACGCTCGCCGTGGCTATCCTCGTTGATCACGTAAACGTGGCTGGCGTGGTCGAGCTGCAATTCCAGCGCCAACGCATCGCCCAGGCGCACCTCGGTGCCCGGGTGCAGCACTTCATCGCCGCCGTTGCCGGCGCGCAGCCAGACGGCCTCAGGCTGGGCATCGGTGCCGTGCTGCATCCAGAGCAGAGCGCCGACTGCCAGCACCAGCGCGGCGGCTGCGGCCCAGGCGCGGTGCCGCGGTGCATGGCGCGGACGCACCTGAGCCGCGTCGGCCAGCGCCTCGGCCAGTGCGCCAATCGAGGCGTGCCGCCGCGCCGGATCCACGGCCAGCGCACGTTCGATCGCGGCAATCAGCGGACGCGGCAGATCCGGGCGCAGGTCGAGCAGGCGCGCGCGCTCCACCGCGTTGTGTTTGTTTTCGAGTTCGCGCGTGGTCTCTGCTTCGAACGGGTAGCGGCGGGTTGCCAGGCGAAACAGCAGCACGCCGAGGCTGTACTGATCCGAGGCCGGCGTCGGCGCCTGATGACGGAAGCGCTCGGGAGCCATGTACAGCGGCGTCCCGCTCGATCCGAAGGCGTCATGCGCGTACTGGCTGGAGCCGAAATCGGCGACCACCCAGCGGCCATCGGCATGGCGCAGCACATTGCTCGGCTTCAGGTCGCCGTGCAGGATGTTGCCGCGGTGCAGCGCACACAGCGCGGCGCAGAGCTCGCTGCCGACGGCGATGAGCTCGTGCGCACCGAGCCGACTCTGGCGCGCCAGCCATTCCTCCATGCTCTCGCCGGGCATCAGCTCGCAGGCAAAGCCGACCTGCCCGGAATCCTCCACGGCGCCGAACACCTTGAGCACGTTGGGATGATCGATGCGGGCCATCAGCTGGCCCTCGCGCAGCAACTCGGCCCGGGTCAGCGTCGGGTGGCCGAGGATTTTCAGCGCGACCTCGCGATCGAGCTGTGCGTCGTGGGCGCGGTAGACCGCGCCATAGGCGCCGCGACCGAGCAGATCGACAATCTTCAGCGGCCCGAAGCTTGCCCCCGGCGCCAGCGTGTCGCGCTGCGGTGGCGTCGGTTCGGTGTTGACCGCACCAAAGCCACCGGCGAGCGCCGCGATCTGGCGCAGACCGGCGATCAGCGCCGGATCGAGCTCGGCCTCGACCTGCGCCCAATCCACCGACTGGCCGTCGGCGATGCGCTCGGTCCACTTGAGCAAGGGGTCGTCGGCGAGGATGCGGTCAGTGCGGTCGGCGGCGGGAAGGGCGGGTGCGGTCATTGGAGTGCCTCGAAAGCGGCGCACGGGGCACGGGGCAAGGGGCACGGGTTGAGCCGTCCTTCGCGAACTTGCGCGCTCTTCGCATGCCCCGTTTCGCGTGCCGCGTGCCGCATGATTCAATCCGGCCTGAAATCGCTCATCTGCCGCGCCAACTCGGCCAGCGCGCGCGCCACGCGCATGCGCGCCGCGTTGGGGCTCGGGCTTTGCGTCACCGCGGCAATTTCCTCATGGGCCATGCCCAGCTCGACGCGCATCACCACCAGCTCGCGCTGTTCCGGATCCATGCGCGCCAATGCCGACTCATAGGCTTTCAGAGTCTCGAAGGTGATGCTGCTGGCCAGCGGGGTAGGCTCTGGCTCCTCCAGGCGCTCGTCGAGCTCGGCCATCAGCGGCCGGCGTCCAACGCGACGCATCTCGTCGCGCAGCAGATTGGTCATGATGTGTCTCAGATAGCCGAAGAAAGCCCCCGGTCCTTGCACATCAAACGCCGGCAGGTTCTGAAACGCACGCAACAAGGTTACCTGGACGAGATCCGCAGTCTCGGAGAGGTCGCGTGCGGTGTGCGGCAAGCGCCCATGTGCCCAGCGCGTCAGCAACGGCAGATAGCGCTGGATCAGCCGGTTGCGCGCCGCTGCATCGCCACCGCGGCTGCGATCGACCAGGTCTATGGTGGTTTCGAGCGAGGGATCCAGGGTCATGCAGGGCTCCGAGGCACAGACGTTCCAGCAACGGCGGATGGTAGCGTGGCGGGTCAGACGCAGCACGAGGATCCTTGCGGCGGGAACTTGAGTCCCCCAACGCAGGTCCGACCAAGCCATTGCATTCCTTTTCACGCAGGGTACGCGTATGTCCATCTGGCAGTTGGCGGTACTGGTCGGCGCGCTGGCGCTCGGCAATCTTGCGTATGCCGACGATCCAGCCGGTGAACTGCAGCAACTGGTCGACAAGGCCAGCGCACACCGTGTACTGCTGGTCGGCGAGGTGCATGGCACCAGCGAAACGCCGGCCCGGGTGGCCGAACTCGCGGCGGCGATGGCGTCTGAGGAGCGGCCACTGATCGTTGGCGTGGAGATCTGGCGTACCGAGCAGGAACGCATCGATCGCTTTATCGCCAGCGCCGGCACTGCCGAGGATCGCCAGCAACTGCTGGACGGCCCATTCTGGCAACGCAGTTACCAGGATGGCCGCAGCAGTGTGGCGATGGCTGATCTGCTGCAAAGCCTGCGGGCGCTGGCGCTGAAGGCTCCGGTGCGCGTGCTCGCCTTCGATCTCGATCCCAAGGACAAGCCGGGGACCGATGCCGAGCGTGATGCGCAGATGGCCGAGGCGCTCAGGACGGTGCTGAACCAACAACCCGAGGTCAGGGCCCTGGTGCTGGCGGGCAATTTCCACACCCGCATACAGGAAGGCGCGCCGTGGGATCCGGACCATCGGTTCATGGGCTTCCTGCTCAGCGAATTCCGGCCTTACAGCATCGAGATCATGGGCGTGTCCGGCAGCAGCTGGACCTGTACCGGACGCACCACCGACACTTGCATGGCCCGCGACATGCCGGCCAATGAATTGCAGGCGGGTCTGCAACTGGGCGACGAGATCAACGCGCGCGGCCACCTTGGCCATTGGTGGCTGGCGCAGGTCAGCGCGTCGCCGCCGGCGCGCGATCCGCGGCCCTGAATGGCGTCATCAGGCCTCAGGGCTTGGCGAATTTTCTGCGCCACTCTCTTGGCCTGCATGCCGCCACGGCGCACACTTCTCGACGCAGGCAGAGCACACCGCTCTGCCGCAAGGGGAAGGGGAAGCACATGAAAGCACTGCTGCCGTTGGCCATTCTGGCCGTGACGTTTGCCGCGTCATCCGTATCTGCGCAATGCCCACCAGCCGAACAGGCTGCACTGGAGAAATTCGACCGCGACTGGGGAGTCGCGAGCGAAACCGGCGATGCCGCCGCACTGGGCAAGATCCTGGCCGACGATTTTCGCGACCTGTCGCCGGATGGCGGCGACGACAAGGCGGCCAATATCGCGGCCAACGTGAAAGGCGCCGCGGAGCGCCGCGCAAACCCGGATGCGCCAAAGGTCGTGCTGGACAACTACATCATCCAGTGCAGCGCCGTCAGTGCGACCATCACCCACCGCGCGACCATCGACTACAAGAACGCCCAGGGCATGATGGCGCCGTTCTATCGCCGCTCGGTACACACGCTGGAAAAGCGCAACGGCCAGTGGCAGGTGGTGGCCACGCTCGCTGCACCGATGAACGACGCCGACGCGCTGCGCTATCTCGAGCGCGATTGGGCGGCTGCGGACGTCGCCCGCGACGTGTCCTGGATCGAGAAGAACTATGCCGATGACTTCGTCGGCGTCAGCAGTCGTACCGGCAAGTTCAGCTCGAAGGCCGACGACCTGGCCGACATGAAGACCAACAAGAACATCACCGCGACCGCCCGGGTCGCCGACGTCAACGTGCGCAAGGAAGGCGATGTCGCGGTCGTGACTGGCGAGTACTTTGCCAGTGGCAAGGACGACAAGGGCGCCGATTTCGCCCGCCACATTGCGTTTACCGACGTCTGGAAGAAGAAGGACGGTCGCTGGCTGGTGTGGTCCTCGCAGGGTACGCCGATCGCCGAGTAAGTCCGCGGCATCCGGCGAAGGCCGCACCGCAATGGGCGGCCTTCGCCGACGCGACAATGAGGACAACGTGAGCCCTCGAGCCATCGAAATAGCCAACCGTCCCACCGCCGACGGCAAGCGCCGCATCGGCGTCGACTACGTCATCTCGGAAGCGCAACACCGGTTCTGCATGTGGGAGGGCCACGACCAGCACTCGATGTCGACAACCTGCACAGCGGCCGAAGTGCTCGCGGGTTGGCAACCGCACCTGGCAGCGGCAGGCGCGTTGTGGTTGTTGCCGTGGTTGACCCGCATTGCCGCGGGCGAGGTGGTCGAGCGCGCGGATAATCTGGCGGGGTTGGGATAGATCAGCGGCTGCGCACGCAGGCGCGCCGCAGGCTC
>JADKFD010000003.1 GCA_016717705.1 Rhodanobacteraceae bacterium
CTGGCTTTCCTGGCCGGCGCGATCTGGCTGCGGCGCTATCGGGATGAGTCGACCAGTTGAGGGCGGGTTGTTGGTTGTTGGTTGTGAAGCATCGCGCGCGAGCGCGCTCCTACAACTTCGTTGCGAGTCCACGCAGGATTTGTAGGAGCGCGCTTGCGCGCGATGCTCTCCGTCAAGGCGCCTCAGGCATATCCAAAGACAAGACCGCAATTCCCGACTTGCCAACATTCCATTCGATTGGCTATAGTTCGCGGCTCTCGCGAAGGCGAGAGTCCCATCGGGGTGTAGCTCAGCCTGGTAGAGCGCTACGTTCGGGACGTAGAAGTCGCAGGTTCGAATCCTGTCACCCCGACCAATTCAAGCAATCTCTTCACGATATCGAAGCGATTGCGCAATTCAAGAAAGCCCCGCCTGTCGGGGCTTTTTTGTGGGCGTCTATTCGGCCGCAGCAAAGCTGACGATCAGCGGCCGATGGTCAGAACCGATGTCCGGGCCGATGCGCCGGTCCAGCACACTCCATCCCGCAGCGTGCAACACGTGGTCGATCGGCAGCGCCAGCCCCGACCATCGCGCCCAGCTTGCAAGCCAGTGCGCTCCAGTCAGTTCGGGTTGTTGCTCGCTCATCGATATTCCGCTGCGTTCCTGCCGCGATTTCAGGTCACCCTGGGGAAGTCCCGCCATGCAACTGCGCAGCGCCACCCGCGACGATAGCGCGCTGATCCTGTCGCTGATTCGCGAGTTGGCCGAGTTCGAGCACCTGCTGCACGAGGTTGCCGCAGACGAGGCTACGCTCGCCGAACACTTGTTCGGCGCGCAGCCGCGCGCCGAGGTGCTGATCGCGCAGGTGGCGGGCGAGACCGCCGGCTTCGCGCTGTATTTCCACAATTTTTCGACTTTCCTCGGCAAGCCGGGGCTGTACCTGGAAGACCTCTATATCCGTCCCGCATACCGCGGCCGCGGCTACGGCCGCAGCATCATGCAGCGATTGGCGCGGATTGCCGTGGAGCGCGGCTGCGGCCGCTTCGAGTGGTGGGTGCTCGACTGGAACCACCCCGCCATCGAGTTCTATCGCAGCCTCGGCGCGCAGCCGATGAACGACTGGACGGTGCAGCGGGTCAGCGGCGACGCCTTGAAATCGCTGGCCGACGATCTCCCAAGTCTATGATGCGACTATGAATCGCCTTGCGCCCTGGTTGTATGCCTTGCTCGCTCTGGCGCTGCTGGTGCTGGCCTGGACCGGCCCGCTGGATCGCCTGGCCGAGGAACAGTCGCAGGCCGGCCTCAAGCGGGCGCTGGCCACTTTCGCTGCAGCGCGTGCGCTGAACGGCGTGATTTCGGTCGCCCAGGGCACCGAGGTGGCGCTGGAACCGGCCGGTGTCGGCGTCACCTTCGCACCGGGGCAGATTCTCGACCCGGTCAACGATCTGATCGAGCAGTTCTCCACGCTGATGCTGACCGCCAGCGTGTCTTTCGGCCTGCAGAGCGCCATGGTCGCCATCGGTGGGCATTGGCTGGTGTCGCTGTGCCTGTCTCTGTCCGTAGTTGTCGCGCTGGCCTGGCGTCAGTTGCGCGGTGTCAACGCGCCCACCGCCATCCAGCGCATCCTGCTGTTGCTGCTGCTGGTGCGCTTCGCCGTGCCGGTGAGCGCGCTCGGCAGCGACGTCGCCTTCCGCTGGTTCCTGGCCGAGCGCTATGAGCGCAGCCAGGCCGCGCTGACGCTGAGCAGCGCCGAGGTGGTGGAACTGGCGACGCCGGAAACCTCGGCACCGAGTTCCGTTGCCGAGAGCATGCGCCGCTGGTGGAGCGAGACCAGCGACGCCTTCGATGTCGACAAACGCCTGGCCGCGCTCAAGGACGCAGCGACCCGGGTCACCGAGCATGTGGTCGAGTTGATCGTGGTGTTCCTGCTGCAGACCCTGATCGTGCCTACCTTGCTGCTCTGGGGACTTTGGCGGGCGGCACTGGGGTTGATCGGCAGGCGCCAGCCCGACGCCGGGTGAGCCGCGGTCGCCCCTGCCGCTGCGCGGGTTCGCGCATCGAAGCTGTGGGTGCGGGTTCGTCCTGCTGTTGTGGGAGCGGGTTTACCCCGCGAGCTTTTGCTTTGCTGTTGTGTGGGGTTTACCCCGCGATCTATTTGCTCGCCCGGGCGAGAAGCTCGCGGAGTAAATCCGCTCCCACCTTAAAATCAAAGACTTACGGGAAGTCCGGTGAGAGTACCTGGGACGCTATCATGGCCCCGAGCTTTCCCGTCAGTCCGATCCCTTGTCGACCGCCGCAACCCTCCGCGCCCAGTGGCAGATTCACTTCTGTGTCCTGCTGTGGGGCTTCACCGCCATCCTCGGCAAGTTGATCTCGCTGCCGGCGCTGGCCTTGGTGATCTGGCGCATGCTGCTGGTCACCGCGGTACTGGCGCTGGTGCCACGCGTGTGGCGCGGCCTCGGGCGCCTGCCGCGGCGCACGCTGGGTATCTATGCCGGCATCGGCGTGATCGTCGCGCTGCACTGGCTGACCTTTTACGGCGCCATCAAATTGGCCAATGCGTCGGTAGCGGCGACCTGCATCGCGCTGGCACCGGTATTCCTGGCGCTGGTCGAGCCGCTGATCACCGCCAAGCGCTTCGAACCGCGTGAACTGGCTTTGGGCATTGCGGTGGTTCCGGGCGTCGCGCTGGTGGTTGGCGGCGTGCCGTCAGGCATGCATCTGGGCGTGGCCGTCGGCGCCGTCTCCGCCCTGCTGGTGGCAATCTTCGGGTCACTGAACAAGCGCTACATCGAGCATGCCGATCCGTTGACCGTGACTGCGCTGGAACTCGGCGCCGGAACGCTGTTCCTGATCGCGGTGGGTTTCGCTGTGCCGACCCTCGGCGATCCGCTGCCCATGCCCTCGGCACGTGACGCCGGGCTGCTGCTGCTGCTCGCGCTGGCCTGCACGCTGCTGCCGTTCGCGCTGTCGCTGGTCGCGCTGCGTCAGTTGAGCGCCTACAGCGCGCAACTGGCGATCAATCTGGAACCGGTGTACGCGATCCTGCTGGCGATCCCGCTGCTCGGCGAACAACGCGAACTGTCGCCGCAGTTCTACTTCGGCGTGGCCATCGTGCTGCTGGCGGTGATCGTGCATCCGTGGACCAAGCGGCGCGAACCGGCTGTCGTGCTCTGACCTGTGGGAGCTTTGATCGCCCCCGGCGATGCACCTATTCCCGCAAAGAACACATGGAAGTAGGTCACGTTGCCTGCACAGCAGGCTACGTGACGCTGCCCATTGTCACGGAGCTCGCTGCGCGAGCAACCTGACCTACGCAGCCGCCACTGCCGCCAGCAACAGCCGGCGCAGCACCGCCTGCGCCGCCGCCGCCAGCGCTGGATCAAAGCGCTCCGGGTCGGACTCGTCGAGATAACAGGCCTGGGCCATTTCCATCTGCACCGCGCTGGCGCCCTGCTCCGGGCGGCCAAAATGGCGCGTGATGTAACCACCCTTGAAGCGCCCGTTGACGACGTACGAGACGCCGCTCGACTGCAACTCATGGTTCAGTGCTTGCTGCACGGCCGCACGGCAACTGCTGCCGTCCGCGGTGCCGATGTTGTAGTCGGGCAAGCGTCCTGCAAAGAACATCGGGCACTCACTGCGGATCGAGTGGCCCTCCCACAGCAGCGCGCGACCGTGCCTCTCGCGGATCGTCGCCAGCGTGGTCGCGAGGCATTGATGGTAAGGCCGCCAGTAGCGCTCGACGCGCTCCGCCACGGTGGGGGCATCTGGCTCGCGGCCATCGAGATAGACCGGATCGCCGGAGAACATCACGGTCGGGCACAGGCCGGTTTCGCGTCGACCCGGATACAGCGCGGCGCCGTCGGGCGGCCGATTCAGATCGACCACATAACGCGACCAGCGTGGCCGCAGCACATGGGCGCCAAGTTCGCGTGCGAAATCGTACAGGCGCGAGACCTGCCAATCGGTGTCGGGCGAGCGACGTGCAGGCGGCGACATCGCAGCGGCGATCTGTGCCGGAATCTCGCTGCCATCGTGCGGCAGGCTGATCAGCAGCGGGATCGAGCCCGGCCAGTAGCGGAAGTGCTCGTCGGCGTTCCAGGGGGCCCACCAGGTGTCGTGCATCTGCGTCGGTACCTTGAGACACGAATCGAAAGAGCGCCGGTGAGCCGCTGCGCGGCACACCAGCCTACCAAAGCAGCGGCCCGCCCCGGCTTTTGTAGCCCGGTGTGCGCGCCGCAGGCGCGCTCACCGGGGAATCCTAGCCAAATCGAGTCGGCGCATATGGCGCTGGATCGATTTGCGGCGGTCGCCCGCAGACCAGATCGGCCACCAGCAAGCCGGTCGCCGCCGACATGCTCATGCCCAGCATGCCGTGGCCGGTCGCCAGCATCAGGTTCTTCAGTCCCGGCGCGGCGCCGATGATCGGCATGTCGTCATGGGTCATCGGCCGCCAGCCGCACCATTCCTCGATGCGCGTGGCGCCGATCGGATCGACCACGTACTCGGCGGCGCCGCGCACCAGCGCTTCCAGCCGCGTGCGATTCAGACTGTCATCGTAGCCGGAGAATTCCATCGTGCTGCCGACGCGATAGCTGTCGCGCCATGGCGTGATCGCCACACTGCGCTCGCGGCAGACGATCGGCACCGTGGGCGCCCGTCTGGGCACGCTGCTGGTGATCGAATAGCCCTTGCCCGGCTGGATCGGCAGGCGCAAAGCCAACTGCCTTGCCAGCAGCGGACTCCAGGCGCCCAGCGCGAGCACGATGTGCTCGGCGGCGTAGTCGTCGGCGTCGGCATTGACGCGCTCGATCCGATCCCTGCCACGCGCAAAACCGGTGACCTGGGTGCCGCCGACGATACGCACGCCCAGGCCGCGCACCACGCGCGCCAGTTCCGCGACAAAGCGGTCCGGCTTGAATTCGGCGTCGATCGGCGTATCGAAGCCGCCGATCACTTCCGGCCGCAAGGTGGGCTCCCGTGCACGCAGGGCGTCGCCATCCAGCGCATGCACCTCGATCCCGACCGAAGCCAGCGCGCGCGGCCACCAGTCGAAGGCCGCCAGCGCCGCCGGATCGCGAAACACGGTCAGATGACCACATTCGGCGAACTCGCAGTCGAGAACTTCGCTCCTGATCAATTCTCCGAGCAATCGACGCGAGGACAGCAACAGGCGCGCCTTGGCGTTGAGCGCCTGTTCGAAGTCGGCCCAGTTGCAGCGCCGCGCGAACTGCCACAGCCAGCGCCACAGCACCGGATCGAAGCGCGGCCGCACGTAGAACGGCGCGTCACTTTGGACCATCCACGTCACTGCCTGACGCAACATGCCCGGTTTGGCCAGCGGCGGCGCGTGGCTGGGAGTGATCGTGCCGCAATTGCCGTGCGAGGCGCCGCAGCCTGGCTCGCCCTGATCGAGCACCACCACTTCGCGGCCGGCCTTGGCCAGGAAATAGGCGCTGGACAGGCCGATCACGCCGGCTCCGAGAATCAGGACTTCGCTGCGCTGGGTCATGGGGAGAGTCTAATGAATCCAGTTGTTGGTTGCTGGTTGTTGGTTGCTGGTCAAAGGCGCAGATGGCCCCAGCAAGTTCGGCGGCGCGACGGCGGCTTTCCAACAAACCAGAACCTGGCGCCCGGCGCGGCGCGGCCCCGCGGGGGCCGCGCCAACCCATCACCAAAACCTGCTTCTGTGACCCAGTTGGCATCAAAACTGCATATCCCATCACGAATCCCGCCTCCCCACGGGATTCGAAACGGCAAGGACGGACATGCGATCTACTCCCCAAGAACTCGCATTTGCGCTGCGCTCCCCGACTTCGGGTCCGCTCGCTGCCGTCGTTTGCGCCTTGGCCGATCTGTTTGAAGACCCCAGCTTCAACGAAGGCCATCGCGCTCTGCTCAGCCAACTGCTCGCCGGCGGGGAAGTTCCCCAGTTCCTCGCCGAGCGGGCGGCCGAGCGCCTCACGAGCTTTGCCAGCTCACTTGAAGATCTGCACCGCCAGGTGTTGAGTGATGACGCGCGCGGCCTCTTCGATGACCTCCCCAGCATCGAAGCACCGCGCTTGCGCCGCGTAGTTTGAAGCGCGGCAGCGCGGAACCCTACCAGTCGCTCGGAATGAAGCGCAGCCCCACACCCGATTCGGTCTGCACGTAGCGCGGCGCACTGGCGTCGTCACCGAGTTTGGCGCGCAGCTTGCCGACCAGGATGCGCAGGTAATGGGTGTCCTCGGCGTGGGTCGGCCCCCAGAGTTCGCGCATCAGCTGCGGTTGGGTGACCACGCGGCCGGCATGCCGCATCAGCATGGCCAGCAGCAGCCACTCCTTGCGGGTCATGACCACGGCTTGCCCGTTGCGCTGGATCTGCCGGCGTCCGAGGTCGATGCGCATGTGGCCGTCGTCGAACACCGCCGCGGCGTCGCTGTCGGGCCGCAGACGCAGCAGGCCGCGCAGGCGTGCGCTGAGCTCCTGGACACCGAAGGGCTTGGTGACGTAATCGTTGGCGCCACCATCGAGCGCCGCGACCTTTTCCATTTCACTGGGACGCACCGACAGCACGATGACTGGAACCTGCGACCAGGCGCGCAGATCGCGCAACACCTCCTGGCCGTCCATGTCGGGCAACCCAAGATCGAGAATGACCAGATCCGGCGCCCCGGTGGCGAGCATCTGTAACCCTTCAGCGCCGGTCGCCGCCTCGGCCACCACGTAGCCCTGCGCGCGCAGACTGATCCCGAGGAACCGCCGGATCTGCGGTTCGTCGTCGATCAACAAAATCTTCGCGCCCGCGGCGTCCGGGCATCAGGAATCCTTGCAACTCGTAACTGACTGAGGAAGATCATTTTCCGCAAAGGACGCAAAGGACGCAAAGAAAGCCAGGAAGGGGGTGGTCGTGATGCAATCCGCCAAGACTGGCCAACAAATCTGCGCAAACCGCTTTCCTTTGCGTTCTTTGCGTCCTTTGCGGACAAAAAAGGCCTTCCACTACCCCTCGCCCGCCGCCGGATTCGGCGGTGGGCTGATCGGCAGCAGAATACGGATGGTAGTGCCCTGGTCGTGGGGGCCGGCCAGGGCGCTGACGCTGCCCCCGTGGGCGCCGATCATGCCCTGACAGATGCTGAGTCCGAGTCCGGTGCCCTGCGCGCCGCGATCGCCACGCTCGACCGAATAGAACATGTCGAAGATCCGCTTGCGTTCGTTTTCCGGAATGCCCGGACCGGCATCGCTGATGTCGATGCGCAAGCGGCCATCGACATTCGCTGCGCGAATCGTCACTGAAGCACCCGGCGGCGAGAACTTGGCTGCATTTTCGAGGATATTGAACAGCGCCTGTTCGATCAGCGCCGGATGTACATGCATCAGGCCGATGTCCGGACTCAGCTGCACCTCGACCGGCACCGCCGGATACAACTTGCGCAATCGCGCGACCGCCGATCCGGCAATTTCTTCGAGCGCCGACCACTGGCGTTCCAGTTTGAGCGAGCCGTGCCCGAGGCGGGTCATGTCGAGCAGGTTCTGGATGTAGCGATCGAGCCTGAGGCCCTCGCTGTGGATGGCCTCGGCGAGACCACGCTGGTCTTCCGGCGACAGCTGGTCGCGGTAGGCGCTCAGCGACTCGGCACTGCCGATGATCGCCGACAGCGGCGAGCGCAGGTCGTGCGAGACCGAGGACAACAAGGCCGAGCGCAGCATTTCGGTCTCGCCCTGCACGCGCGCGGCTTCCAGCTGGTCCACCAGCCGGGTACGCGCGAGGGCCTGCGCCAGGTCCTGCACCATCGCCTGCGCCAGCGACTTGAGTTCCGGCGGGACGCGCGCCATGCCGTCGGGAAAGCGCAGGCAAACCACGCCCAGCGCACGCTCGCCGGCCATCAACGGCAGGCACCACCAGGGCACCGCCTGCAGCGTATCGGTGGTGCGCCCAGCCGCTTGCTGGTGCGCAACGGCCCAGTCCGCTGCAGCACGCGCAGGCAGGTCCAGGCTGAGATTGCGCGGCTCGGAGGCAACCTCGCTCAGTCGCTGCAGCGACTCGTCTACGACCAGCACGACCACGTCTGCGTTCAAGACTTGGCGCAGCACCACCAGCGCGGCTGCGTACACCTCAGCTTCGTTGGCGGCGGCGCCCAGGCGCTGCCCCAGTCCCTGCAGCGCCGCCGTATGCGCATTGGCGGCGCGCAACATGCTGACCTGGTTGCGCAGCCGGTTGGCCAGCCGTCCGCAGATCAGGGCGACGATCAGGAAGCTGGTGACGGTGACGACGCCCGGTCCCGCAGCAATGTAAAAGGTGAAACGCGGCGGGATGAAAAAGAAGTTGTAACTCATGAAACACAGCGTCGCCGCATATACCGCCACGCTCATGCGCGTGCGCACGGCGACGAACAGCACCGCAGTGATGAAGATCGACGACATGTCTTCGAGCCCGAACCAGCGCTCGGCGGCTGCCGCGATCACCGTGGCCAGCGCGGTGGTCACCGTCGCGTAGCTCAATTCCTGAGTGAGTTCCGCCGTTCCCTGGTTGCCGTTGCCGAGCAAACGCCGTGAACGCGCGCGTGCATACGGCGTGCTGATGATGGTCAGTTCGAAATGCGCGCCCTTCTGCAGCAGTTGCTGGGTCAAGGTGCGATTGAACATGCGCGCGAAGGGTCGCTCGCGGGTGCGTCCGATGACGATGGTGGACACCGCATGGCTGCTGGCATAGGCAAGGATCTCGTCGACCACCGACAGCCCACGCAGGATCACGCAATCGCCGCCCAACCGGCGCGCCAGCGCAAAGCATTCGTCGACCAGCGGCATGCGCGCGGCATCGACGGTGCCGGTATCGACAAAGGTCACCGTCCACGGCGCCTGGCGCCGTTCAGCGATCTTGCGCGTGACGCGCACCAGGTATTCGCTGTTCTCCAGTCCATCGACCGCCGCGATCACCCGCTGGCGCACCGGCACCGGCCCCAGCCCGCGCGCCACGCGGTGCTCGCGCATGTCGGCATCCACGCGGTCGCCGACCTGCTGCACCGCCAGATCGCGCAGCGCGGTGAGGTTCGCCGGCGAGAAGAAAGCCTGCAGCGCCGACGCCGCCTGATCCGGCATATACACCTTGCCCTGTTGCAGGCGCTCGATCAGCTCGCGCGGCGGCAGATCGACCAGCACCAGGTCGCGCGCACGATCGAGAAAGGCATCCGGCACGGTCTCGCGCACGCGCACGCCGGTGATCTGCATCACCAGATCGTTGAGGCTCTCGATGTGCTGGATGTTCAGCGTGGTGTAAACGTCGATACCGGCGTCGAGCAGTTCTTCGATGTCCTGGTAGCGCCGCTCATGACGACTGCCCGGAATGTTCTGGTGCGCCAGTTCATCGACCAGCGCGAGGCGCGGCTTGCGCGCCAGCAGCGCATCGATGTCGAGCTCGGTCAGCGCCTGGCCCTTGTACTCGACTTGCCTGCGCGGCAGCAGCTCCAGGCCTTCGAGCAGTGCCGCCGTTTCGGCACGCCCGTGGGTTTCGACCAGTCCGACCACCACATCGATGTTCTGACGCTTGAGCTCGCGCGCGGCGCTGAGCATCGCAAACGTCTTGCCGACACCCGGCGCCGCGCCGAGGAACACCTTGAGTTGCCCGCCACGTTCTTTCTGCAAGGTGCCGAGCAGCGCGTCGGCCTGGGCGGTGCGGTCGGGGTCGGTGCTCATGGCCGGTCACTCGTGGGCGCAGTGGTCGGGCCCGAAGTGCGAGCGCCCGCGGACCCAACGCTGGCCGCCCAACCACCGCATCCAGCGCCAGATTCAATTCCAGCACATTGACGCGCGCCTGTCCGAATACGCCGAAAGTCGCGCCTGCGTGCTGGCATCGACCAGCCCCTGAACCTGACTCTCGGGCAGGCCACGAGCGCGAGCGACGCGCGCGGTCTGCAGGCGAGCACCCGCGGACTGATATGACGCGGACCCAGCCCGAGGCGGTCACCAGATCGCTGGGAATGGCGCTCGCGGCCACGCCCTCACGTTCGGCGATCGCTGCGCTGGTCGCCGCGATGCGCTCGCGCAATGCCGGATTGCTCGGCGCCCAGTTGCTGCCGGCGAGCGCGCGCGGGTCGAATCCGACCGCCGACGGTCGCGGCTGGAAATAGCGTGCGTCGGCGAAGGGCTGCGCCACCAGGCTGGAGCCAACCACCACGCCGTCGCGGGTGATCAGGCTGCCGTTGGCCTGCGCCGGGAACAGGGTCTGGCCGACGAGGGCGGTGACGACCGGAAACAACAGTCCGGCGCAGATGATCGAAACGATCGAAAAACGCAGGGCGGCCAGCCAGTTGGCATTCCCTTCGAGGGTCGACATGGGCAGTGTGGAGGTCATGGTCTTCATCGGCATCAGACTCCAATCGACATGGACAACAGCACATCGATGGCCTTGATCCCGACAAACGGCAGGATCACGCCACCGACACCGTAGACCAGCAGATTGCGCAGCAGCAACGCCGAAGCGCTCGACGGGGCGAAACGGATGCCGCGCAGCGCCAGCGGAATCAGCGCCGGGATGATCAGGGCATTGAAGATCAGCGCCGACAGCACCGCGTTGGTCGGACTCGACAGCTGCATCAGATCGAGTGCCGACAGCGCCGGAATCTGTGCGGCGAACACCGCCGGAATGATCGCGAAGTACTTGGCGACGTCATTGGCCAGCGAGAAGGTGGTCAAGGCGCCGCGCGTGATCAGCAACTGCTTGCCGATCTCGACCACCGCCAGCAGCTTGGTCGGATCCGAATCCAGGTCGACCATGTTGCCGGCTTCCTTGGCCGCCTGCGTGCCGGCGTTCATGACCAGGCCGATATCGGCCTGCGCCAGCGCCGGCGCGTCGTTGGTGCCGTCGCCGACCATCGCCACCAGTAGCCGCGCGCCTGTTCGTCGCGGATGCGCTGCAATTTGTCTTCCGGCGTCGCCTGGGCGATGAAATCGTCGACCCCGGCGGTCGCCGCGATGGCTGCTGCCGTGAGCGGATTGTCGCCGGTGATCATCACCGTCTTGACACCCAGCGCGCGCAGTCGCGCAAAGCGTTCGCGCACGCCGTGCTTGACCACATCCGACAGCGCGACCACACCGAGCAGGTGCCGGCCTTCGGCGACCACCAGCGGCGTGCCGCCGCCGCGCGCCACCTTTCGACCCAGGCGTGCAGTCTCCGTTGCTGGCCTTGCTCGCGCCCGAGGCCCATGGTCCAGCGCCGATCGCATCGGCCGCACCCTTGCGGATCTGCCGGTTAGCGGGCAGGTCCACGCCCGACATGCGCGTCTGCGCGCTGAACGCGAGGTAGTGCGGATCGACCGGGTCAGCCAGCGTGTAACCCTGCTTGCGCGCGAGCGCGACGATCGACTTGCCTTCCGGCGTCGGGTCGGCCAGCGAGGCGAGCATCGCGGCATCGCGCAACTGCGACTTCGATACGCCCGCCACCGGATGGAACTCGGTCGCCTGCCGGTCGCCGTGGGTGATGGTGCCGGTCTTGTCCAGCAGCAGCACGTCGACGTCGCCGGCCACTTCCACCGCCTTGCCCGACTTGGCGATGACATTGGCGCGCAGCGCGCGGTTCATGCCGGCGATGCCGATCGCCGGCAACAGGCCGCCGATGGTGGTCGGGATCAGGCACACCAGCAGCGCGACCAGGGTCACCACGTCGACCTTGGCGCCGACAAAGCCGGCGATGAACGGCAGCGCCACGACGATCGCCAGGAAGGCCAGGGTCATCGCCGACAGCAGCACGGTCAGCGCCAGTTCGTTCGGCGTCTTCAGGCGCGCGGTGCCTTCGACCAGGGCGATCATCCGATCGAGGAAGCTGTGGCCCGGATCGCTGGCAATGCGCACCAGGATCTCGTCGGTCAGCACCTTGGTGCCGCCGACCACGCCGGAGCGATCGGTGCCGGCTTCGCGCAGCACAGGTGCCGACTCGCCGGTCACCGCCGACTCGTTGATGCTGGCGATACCCTGGATGATTTCGCCGTCGGCCGGGATCAACTCGCCGGCGCTGACGCGCACCACGTCATCCTTGCGCAGTTGCGACGAAGAGATGCGCTCCTCGACCACGCCGCGGACGCGGAGCGCGGTCAGTTCGGCACGCGCGGCACGCAGGCTCGCCGCTTGCCCGCGACCACGCGCTTCGGCGATCGCCTCGGCGAAGTTGGCGAACAGCACGGTCGCCAGCAGGATCAGCGAGACCGCGATGTTGAATCCCAGCATGGGATCCGACGGCCCGCCGGAGACTGCCAGCCAGGCGGTCACCACGGTCCCGAGCAGGACCACGAACATCACCGGGCTCTTCGCCGCATACAGCGGGTTGAGCTTGACCACGGCCGCCCAGGCGGCCTGCTTCAGTTGCTTCGAATCGATCACGGCCGTGCGCATCTTCGCACCGACCAGGGTTTGCGTGTTCATTGCAGTCCTGGTGAGAGTTCGCGGGGGCCGATGTTTGCCCATTCCCCGTGGGCGGGGAGAGGGATACCTCGCAAATACAAATCAATGTGTTACCGGGAGATCAGTGAGTGCAGACAACGACAGCCCCTCGGCAATCGGCCCGAGTGCGAATACCGGCAGGTAGCAGAGCAGCGTCAGCAGGACGACGACCGCGATCATGGTCACCGCGAAGGTCGGGGTTTCGATATCCAGTGATCCCGCGCTGATCGGCGCGACGCGCTTGGCGGCAAGCCGGCCAACCAGGGCCAGCGGAATCAGCAGGCAGGCGTAGCGCCCGGCCAGCAACATGAAGACGCAGGTGAGATTCCACCATTTCGTGGCATCACCCAGCCCCTCGAATCCCGAACCGTTGTTGGCGAAGGCCGACACGTACTCGTAGAACACCTGGCTGATGCCATGCGAACCCGGGTTGGAATTGCCGGTGAATTGCGGCAGCGCCAGCGTGGTCGCGGTGGCCGCCAGCAGCAACAGCGGCTGCAGCAACACCAGCAGCGACAACAGGCGGGTATCGCCGACATCGAATTTGCGCCCGTAGATCTCCGGCGTGCGCCCGATCATCAACCCGGACAGGAACACCGCCAGCAGCAGGAACACCAGAAAGCCCACCAGGCCGCAACCGACGCCGCCCCATACCGCGTTGACCAGCATGCCCGACATGGCCACCATCCCGGCCGCCGGGTTCAGCGAGTCATGCATCGCATTGACTGAGCCATTGGAGGTCTGCGTGGTGATCGTTGACCACAGCGCCGAGGCGTCTGGTCCCAGACGCTGCTCCTTGCCTTCCATGTTGGGCCCCGCGGCCGCGAGTTCGGCAACCGCCGCGTTCGGCTGGGTTTCCGACCACACGGAGATGCCGATGAAGGCCAGCGAGAAGGTCGCCATGACGCCGAAGATCAGGCCGGTGAGTTTCGGCCTCCCGGTGAACGGCCCGACCATGAACACCACCGCGACCGGAATCAGCATGATCGCGAGCATTTCCAGCAGGTTGCTCAGCGGCGTCGGGTTCTCCAGCGGCACCGCGCTGTTCGGGCCGTACCAGCCGCCGCCATTGGTGCCGAGCTGCTTGATCGCCACCATTGGCGCCACCGGTCCGACCGGAATGATCTGCTCGGACATCCCGGCGCTGGCATCGATCGGCGTGGCCGTAGCGGCACCGGCAAAGGTGCTCGGCACGCCCTGCCAGGTCAGCGCCAGCGACAGGATGAAAACCAGCGGCAGGAACACCCGCACCACCATGCGCGTGGTGTCCACGTAGTAGTTGCCAAGATCGCGCGGCTGTCCCTCGGCCGCGGTCTTGGCATTGCGTCCGCCGTTGAGGCCGCGCAGGAAGGCCAGCGCGACCGCCATGCCCATCGCCGGAGTCACGATCTGCAAGGTCACGATGCCCGCCAGTTGCGAGAAATAGCTGAGCTGCGCCTGGCCGGAATAGTGCTGCTGATTGGTGTTGGTCAGGAACGACACCATGGTGTGCAGCGCCAGATCCCAGGACATTCCCGGAATGCCGTCCGGATTCAGCGGCAGCAGGTGCTGGAACATCAGGATCAGTTGCACGATGGCGCCGAGCACCACATTGCTGGCAACGAAGGCCAGCGCATAACCGCGCCAGTACATGCCGCGGCCGGCTTTGACGCCGAACAAGCGGTACAGCAGCCGCTCGACCGGCCCGAAGACCCGATCGACTGCCGACGGTGCGTCGCCCAGCGCAACGGCCATGTAGCGGCCGAGCGGCCAGGCCAGGGCGACGATCAGTGCCAATGAAACCAGAACTTCCCACATGACGGTCACCTGATCAGAATTTGTCGGGACGAACGATGGCCACCAGCAGGTAGCCGGCGATCGCGACCACCAGGAGCCAGAGCAGTACTGCGGACATGGGATTTACTCGCCATTGCGGAATGACGTCAGTCTGGTCGCCCATGGCGTAAAGTCACCAGCCGGCGCGGCGGCCTCGGGCGCAAAGTCTGCGTAAAGACCGTTGATGCGAACGTCCGCTGATGCGGACGCAGGTCACGTTGTCCGCGCAGCGGACTACGTGACCTACTTTCAAAGGATCAGGGGCTGTTCTCAGCGAGCGAGCGCCGCTGCCGGTGCGCTTGGTCGCGCATCGAAACTGGGGCGGGTTCATCCCGCCAAAAGCAATCGCGGAATGAATCCCCACATTGAAAGCAACGGCTTAGGCCATGTTGGATGAAGCCCGCGCGGCCCCGCTGCATCACTCCGGCAGCGCCAGCGTCCGCTCCGGGTCGCCGCTTGCGCCGGTGCGCAGGTTCGGTGGCACGTGCCCAACGTCGCCGATGGCGATCACCTTGGTGCTGCCGTCGGCCTCGACGCGGATGGTGGTCATGCTGACGTGGCCCACCGACATCTCCAGCCACGCCTCGGTGTCGACCGCCAACGCCTTGGTGATCAGGTAACGGATCACATTGCCGTGGCAGACCAGCAACTCCTGCGCCGACGCGCCACTGGCCGGCTTGAAGTGCGCGGCAAACAGCCGATCCAGCTGGCTGGCGCATTCGCTCAGCTCTTCGGGCTTCATCGTCGCGGTGATGTCCTTGCGCCGGGTCGGCGGTGTGCACTCGGCCAGGTCCGCGACGGTTTCGATGGCGGCGTCGTCGAGGTCGCCGACAATGACTTTCGCGGTCTGCTGCGCGCGCGTCATCGGACTGGCGTACACCGTGTCGAACTTCTGCGGCAGACCCGCCAGCCGCGCGCCGACCAGGTGCGCCTGGGCGATACCGAGATCAGTCAGCGCCGGCCCGAGCTTGGCATCGGCGGCCGGATCAGGTGCGTAGTGCCCGTGGCGCACCAATACGATGGTGCGCACCGCGGCGACCGGCTCGGCAGTCGCGGCGAACGCGCACGGGGCCAGCAGCCGGCAGGCAACGACAGCACCAGGGCGCAGGGACATGTGACGGTCTCGCCTGGAGCCGTGATCGGCAGGTAGCGCGAATCTGCGCGAAGTGCCCGACCACGGCAAGCTGGTACGCGAATTCACGGCGCGTCCAGCTGGCGCCGCAGCTGCCGAGACATCGGTGGAAGGCGTCGCCTGTGTGATGAGTGTCATCAGGTGCGGCGCCCCCCCCCGCCCCCCGCCGAACATCCAGTAGCGCAGGAAGCTCGCGGCAGTCGCCATCCTGCGGCCCCGGCACCGAGTTCATCGCGGCCAGGGCTCGGAGATCCGCGGCGCTCGGTTGTGGCATGCGCACGGCAACCGTCACCGTCAGCCCGGACAGCAGGCCGCTCGCCAACAGCGGCAGCAGCTTGCGGTTGATGCCCATGACAGGTTCACTCCGGCAGGCCACGATTGGCCTCTTGCCTGAGTGATTCCGCGTTTGCCGCGGCAAATGACAGCGGCCGCGCCTGGCCGATGCGAAAACTGCCAACCAGTGCGGATTTGCGCCCTTACAGCAGCACGCGCGTGCCGAGTTCGACCACCTGGTTGGCCGGCAGCCGGAAGTAGGAACTGGCGTCGTCGGCCTGGCGGCTCATCGTCGCGTACAGATGCGCGCGCCAGCTGACCATATGCCCGGGGCCATCATCGATGACCGAACGCGCCACGACGTAGGTCACCGCGATGGCGTCGGTCAGGCCGAGCTGGTCGGCGTGGGCAAGCAATACTGCCGGGACATCCGGCTCGTCGCGAAAACCAAAGCGCACGCGCACGTCCATCAAGCCGGCGCCGAGCACGCTGGCCGCCAGGCGCTGCTGCGGTGGCGCGCGCGGCACTTCGAGGAATTCGATGTGCACGAACAGGATGCGCTCGTGCAGCACGCGGAAGTGCTTGAGTCCGTGCAGCAGCGCACTCGGTACCAGGCTGGGGTCGGAATTGAGGTAGACCGCGGTGCCGGGTACGCGCGGCACGCCCGGCCGTCAGCGCCGATGCGCAGGCGTCCATCGGCAGATCCAGGCGCTTGCGCTCGACGGCGACCAGCGCGCTGCCACGCCGCCAGGTGGTCAGCAGCAGGAAGATCAAGGCACCCAGCACCAGCGGGAACCAGCCACCGTGCATGAACTTCATCGCATTGGAGGCGAAGAACACCGTTTCGATCAGCAACAGCAGCGCCAGGAAACCGAGCAACAGCGCGCGTCGGCGCGAATGTCCCTGCGCCGCGATCACGGCGGTCAACAGGGTGGTGACGATCATCGTTCCCGACACCGCAATGCCATAGGCAGCGGCGAGCGCACCGGAGGAGCCGAAGGCCAGCACCAGCAGCAATACCGCGACCAGCATCAGCCAGTTCACCGCCGGCACGTAGATCTGCCCGCGTTCGCTGTCGGAGGTGTGCAACAGGCGGATGCGCGGCAGGTAACCCAGGCGCGAGGCCTGCAGGGTCAGCGAATAGGCGCCAGTGATGGTGGCCTGCGAAGCGATCACGGTGGCCGCCGCTGCCAGCGCCACCAGCGGCCACAGGAACCATTCCGGCGCCAGGCCGTAGAAAGGGTTTTCCGCGGCGGCCGGATTGCGCATCACCAGCGCCCCCTGGCCAAAATAGTTGAGCAGCAACGCCGGACACACCAGGCCGTACCAGGCCACGCGCACCGGCCAGGCGCCGAAGTGGCCCATGTCGGCGTACAGCGCCTCGCCACCGGTGAGCGCCAGGAATACCGCGCTCATCAGCACAAATGCGGCGAACGGATGCTCGATGGCAAAGCCCAGGGCATGGCGCGGATCGATCGCCGCCAGTACCTGCGGCGTCTCGATGATGCTGACCAGTCCGAGTACACCGAGCACGATGAACCATAACAGCGTGATCGGTCCGAAGGAGACGCCGACGCGCCCGGTGCCATGGCGCTGCACCAGGAACAGGCCGAACAGGATGCCGAGCGTGATCGGCAGCACCCAGTGCTCCAGCGAAGGCGCCGCCAGCGCCACACCCTCGATGGCCGAGAGCACCGAGATCGCCGGGGTGATGATGGCGTCGCCGTAGAACAAGGCCGCGGCAAACACCCCGAGCACGATCACCATGGCCGCCAGTCGCGGATTGGCGGCACTGGCGCGATGCGCCAGCGCGGTCAGCGCCAGCACGCCGCCCTCACCGTCGTTGTCGTGGCGCAGCACCACCCAGACGTATTTGAGCGAGACCACCAGCGTGATCGCCCAGAACAGTGCCGACAGCGTCACCAGTACATTGGCGGGTGTTGGCGCCAAGCCATGCGCAGGAACGAAGGCTTCCTTGAACGCATAGAGCGGACTGGTGCCGATATCGCCATAGACGATGCCCAAGGCAGCCAGGACCAGAGCAGGTTTCTTCGATTGCATGGGATTCGCTTCGGCGCAGAGGCAGACGATCGGCGGAGCTGGCTCCAAGGGAGCGCTCGTCAACCCCGGGTTTCGTGGGAGCGATGCGGTCGCAGGATCGCGATGGAATCTGCCCGACGCGCCACACGTAAACAAGCAAATCGCCGCCGACTTTACGCAGGCTTTACGCCCCCGAGGGCCAACGCTGCCGTGAACCGACTGGCAACTGGCGCAAGCGCCCGCCGGTGAACGGCTGCGCCGTACACCGGCCTACCCAAGGCCAAGCTTTAGCCGCACTTGGAATAGCCGCAGTTCAGGCAGGTCTGGCAGCCATCCATCAGCACCATGGCCTTGGTATTGCACTTGCCGCACATCAACGCGCTCGGCGGAAAGGAGGCGCTGGTCGGCTCGATCGGCACGATGACCAATCCCGCCTTGGCTTCGGGCTCGCGGCTCACTTCAGCGTTTTTTTTTGCGCCATCGGCGTTTTGCGCATCGTATTGCGCGCGCTTTTTCGAGATCGCTTCACGCTGTTCGATGCTCAGTTCGTCGCCGATCAGCATGCCGATCTTCTTCAGGTGGTCCTCGACGACAAAACCCAGCTCAGCGACGATCGACGGCATGTAAACGCCACCGGTCTTGAAGTAGCCACCGCGCGGATCAAAAACGGCCTTGAGCTCTTCGACGATGAAGGTGACATCGCCCCCCTTGCGAAAAACCGCGCTCATGATGCGCGTCAACGCCACCGCCCACTGGAAGTGGTCCATGTTCTTCGAGTTGATGAACACTTCGAACGGGCGTCGCGACTCGTGCTCGGTACCCTGATTGAGCACGATGTCATTGATGGTCACGTACAGCGCATGTTCGAACAGCGGCGATTTGATCTTGTAGGTGCTGCCATCGAGCATTTCCGGACGCTCGACGCGCTCGTGCATGTGAATCACTTCGGCGGTCGGCAGTTCCACCGGCGGCGGGGCGGTCGCCGCAGCGCGTGTGGCCTCTGCAGCTTCGGCCTTGGCCCGGTCCTCCGGCATCTGTACCGCGTAGCCGGTGATTTTCTTGCTGATCTTGATCGTCATCGTCGGACTTCCCGGGCGTGGCCTGATCAGGCTGCGCCAATCAAATATCGACCGCACACTGGCGGCATGGATTTTGGCGCGCGGCCCGCAGGCGCGCGCAGCGACATCATTTTGCCGAAATGAGCTTGAGCTCGCCGCCCTGCTGGTATGCGGTCAGCAATTCCAGATCGCGGCCGATACGTGCCAACTCGAGCAGATGGTCGACCTGGATGGGATGCTCCGAGTCATTCATCAGGATGACCTGATCGATCACGTAGATGCGCTTGACCTCAGCCAGCGCCTCCTCCAGCGCCATGCCATCGTAGACCTGATCCTGGAACAGGAACTGACCCTCTCCGTGCGGCATGAGTTCGACCCGAAGTCGTTGTCCGGGAACCAGATCGGCCGGCAACGCAACCTTGTTGGCGCTGCCGCTGCCCGGCTCCAGTTTCGGCGGCGGCGCATTGGCGGACAGCACTGCTTCTTTCAGAGCCTGCTGCGACTTGTCGGCGCCATATTTGGCATTGAGCTCCGCCAGGTGCTTCTCGTAGGCATCCCGGCTGCGCGGCGCCAGGGTGGTTTCGCCTTTGGCGGTCTGTGATTGCGCCCACGCCTGATCGCCGATGAGGGTCACGGCCACAACCAATGCCATCCAGAACTTCATGTACGGTCTCCTGGCACCTGCAATGCGGGTGCGCAAATGCTTGCTCCCCGGCCGGCGTTCCGGCCGGGGACGCATGACAGCCTTGGTTACTTCTTTGCAGCTGGCTTTTTGGCCGGCCTGGCAGCCGGCGCGGCCCTGGCGGCCGGCTGGCGGGCGCTGCCTTCGCCGCGGGCTTGGCCGGTGCTGCCTTGGCTGCAGGCTTGGCCGCTGGCTTCTTCGCCGGAGCCTTCGCGGCCGCGGCCGGCTTCTTGGCTGCCGGAGCAGCTTTCTTGGCCGGTGCCTTCTTGGCGGCAGGCTTCGCCGTTCCGGTGGCCTTGGCTACGGCTGCCTTGACGTCGGTCTTGGCCTTGGCGACCGCCTTCTTGGCATCCTTGACCTTGCCGGCGACGGCCTTCTCGACCTTGGCGACGGCCTTCTTGGCATCCTTCACCTTGCCAGCGACGGCCTTTTCCACCTTCGCTTCAGCCTTGACCACCGCCTTCTTGACCTCGGTGGCCTTGGCCGAGACCGCCTTCTTCGCGGCATCGATCTGCTTGGCCGCGGACTTCTTGACCTTGGCCACCTGCGCCTCGGCCGCTGCGACCACCTCCTTGCCCTCGGCAATCAACTTTTCGCCGATGGCTTCCGCTTTGTCCTTCAACGTTTCGACCTTGCCAGCACCTGCTTTCTTGCCTTTCATGACGACCACTCCCTCGCTCAAGTCAGCGCCCCGGCGGGTCCATCAAACCCAAGTACCTCCGTCAACCACCCGCAGGCGTCCTCAAAACTTGCCGTAATAACCTTCCTTCAGCGCATCGAAGAGATTGGCGGCGGTATGCATTTCGCCATCGTATTCGATCTCTTCGTTGCCCTTGGCCTCGACCACGCTGCCATCCTCGAGTTCAAAGCGATAGGTCGTGTTTTCGAGGTCCTGCTCCTTCACCAGCACACCCTGGAACGCAGCTGGATTGAAGCGGAAGGTGGTGCAGCCCTTCAAGCCCTGCTTGTGGGCATACAGGTAAATGTCCTTGAAGTCTGCGTACGCATAGTCGGTAGGCACATTGGCCGTCTTGCTGATCGATGAGTCGACCCACTTCTGCGCCGCCGCCTGGATGTCGACATGCTCCTTCGGGTGAATGTCGTCGGCGGAGACGAAATAGTCCGGCAGCTTCTCGTCGGCCTTTTCGCTGTAAGGCATTGCCCCTGGAGTTCACCAATTGCCGATATGCGAGCAACTCAAAACTGAAGACCTCGACTTTTTCCTTGGACATCTTACCTTCGCGGATGACGTTGCGCGAGTAGTGGTGCGCAAACGAGGGCTCGATGCCATTGCTGGCATTGTTACCGATCGACAGCGAAATCGTGCCGGTCGGCGCAATCGAGCTGTGATGCGTGAAGCGCGCGCCGGTTTCGCTGAGCTCGGCCACCAGCTCCGGCGCTACCGACGCCAGACGCTGCATGTAGCGCGAGTACTTGCTGTGCAGCAGGCGGCCGGGAATGCGATCGCCGACGTGATAGCCGTCGCCGGCCATTTCCGGGCGCTTGCGCAACATCTCGCCAGTGACTTCGAAGTCCTCCAGCATGATCGGCGCCGGCCCCTTTTCCTTGGCCAGGATCAGCGCCTCTTCCCAGCCGGCGACCGCCATGTCGCGCGAGACGGCGTCGGTGAACTCCAGCGATTCGGGTGAGCCATAGCGCATCTTGAGCATGGTCAGCGTCGAGCCCAGGCCGAGAAAGCCCATGCCATGGCGCCGCTTGCGCATGATCTCGTTGCGCTGGCCTTCGAGCGGCAGGCCGTTGACCTCGACGACGTTGTCGAGCATGCGCGTGAACACGCGCACCACTTCCTTGTACTCGTCCCAGTCGAAGCGCGCGCGCGGCGTGAACGGCTCACGCACGAACTTGGTCAGGTTGACCGATCCGAGCAGGCACGAGCCATAGGGCGGCAACGGCTGTTCGCCGCAGGGATTGGTGGCGCGGATGCTCTCGCACCACCAGTTGTTGTTCATCTCGTTGACGCGATCGATCAGGATGAAGCCCGGCTCGGCGAAATCGTAGGTCGAGGTCATGATCATTTCCCACAGACCCTTGGCACGGATGTGCCCATAGATCTTGCAGGCGACCAGACCATCATCGCGACTGACGTAATTGTGCTTCGTCGGCCATTCGCGCCAGATGACCTGGGTGGGATCGGTCACGTCGATTTCGTGCTGTTCCTTGATGTGCACCGGGAACACCAGCGGCCAGTCGCCATCGGTTTCGACCGCGTGGATGAACTCGTCGGTGATCAGCAGCGACAGGTTGAACTGGCGCAGACGCCCGTCCTCGCGCTTGGCCTTGATGAACTCCTTGACGTCCGGATGAGCGATGTCGAAGGTGCCCATCTGCGCGCCGCGACGGCCACCGGCGCTGGACACGGTGAAACACATCTTGTCGTAGATATCCATGAACGACAGCGGCCCGGAGGTGTAGGCGCCGGCGCCCGACACATAGGCGCCACGCGGGCGCAGCGTCGAGAACTCGTAACCGATGCCGCAACCGGCCTTGAGCGTCAGTCCGGCCTCGTGCACCTTGCCGAGGATATCGTCCATCGAGTCGCCGATGGTGCCGGACACCGTGCAGTTGATCGTGCTGGTCGCCGGCTTGTGCTCCAGGGCGCCGGCGTTGCTGGTGATGCGCCCGGCCGGAATCGCACCGCGACGCAACGCCCACAGAAAGCGTTCGTACCAGTACGCACGCTTGTCGGGTGTCGCTTCGGAGTCGGCCAGGGCGCGCGCCACGCGCTTGAAGCTGTCATCGATGGTGCGGTCGATCGGGTCGCCCAATTTGCTCTTCAGGCGGTACTTCTTGTCCCAGATGTCCTGGGAGGCGGGCTGCAAGGGAATTTCCACGGCGTCACTGCGTACCGCTTCGAGACGAACGGTGCTCATCAAATATTGCCTCCCCAGGCATAAGGCGCGTTTTCTTATTGTGTTGCGGCTGAGCAACTAGCTCTTGGTGCCCGCCCGCAGCTCGACCACTACATCTAGTGGTATCGGCGGCCCAGAAGTCTGGGATTCCGCCCGTGACGTCAAGAGGGATCGCCGCGGAATGTGACGCAGCGCAACCGTCTGCCGACGAGCGGCGAGGCGTTGGTCGGCGCTCGCGGGGGTCCACCGGCAACCAGGAGCCGGCGATGTCATCGACCGGCAGCGGCCGGCAAACAGGAAGCCCTGGCCCATCGGCAGCCCAGGTCGCGCAGCGCCTGACACTGGGCGTGGGTTTCGATGCCCTCGCCGATCACTTCCAGGTCCAGCGAATCGGCGAGCGCGTGGATCGCCTTCACCACCGCCGCACTGCCACCCACCTGTCCCGGCTTGAGGTCGGCGACAAAGGAGCGGTCGATCTTCAGGGTGTCGATCGGCAGGCGCTGCAGATAGCTCAGCGAGGAATAGCCGGTGCCGAAATCATCAAGTTGCACCAGCACGCCCGCTTCGCGCAGTACCTCCAGCAAGCGCCGTACGTGGTCCGGGTTTTCCAGCAGCGCGCCCTCGGTGACCTCCAGACGCACCCGGTGGCGCGTCGAGGCCGCTGGCGTCGATCAGGCGCAGCACGGACTGATCGAAATCGAAGGCGCGCATCTGCCGCGCCGACACATTGATGCTGATGTAGGCCGATTTGACCGGCAGCCGCTGGGCGTCGCGACAGGACAGTGCGAACATCTGCCAGTCGATCTGCTCGATCGAACCGTTGTCCTCGGCGACATTGAGAAATTCCCCGGGCAGCAGCAGCCCGCGCTCACTGTGACGCCAGCGCAGCAGCGCTTCGTAACCCACCACGCGGCGATCGTCCAGGCGCACGATCGCCTGAAAGTGTGGCTCGAACTCACCGCGCGCCAATCCCCGGCGCAGATCGCCTTCCAGATCCAGCACGCGCACCGCCTCCGCGCGCAGATGCTCGTCGAACAACTCGAAGCGCTGTCGCCCCTGCGCCTTGGCCCGGTACATGGCGACGTCCGCATCGCGCAGCAGTTCCTCGGGTCGGGTGTAGCGCGGATGCGAGAAGGCGATGCCGATGCTGGCCGAGGTGAACAACTCCTTGCCGGCGATGCGCATCGGCTCGGACAGCGCCGCAATCAGGCGCTCGGCAACCTGGGTGGCCCGATCCGGATGCTGCAGATCCTCCAGCAGGATCGCAAACTCATCGCCGCCCAGGCGCGACACCGTGTCGGGTTCGCGCACGGCGCTGGCCAGGCGCGCGGCCGCCTGCTTCAGCAACTCGTCGCCAACCAGATGACCGACGCTGTCGTTGACCACCTTGAAGCGATCGAGATCCAGAAACAGCACCGCAAAGCCATGGCTTTCGTTGCGCCGGAAGCGCGCCAGGGCGCGCGCCAGGCGGTCGAGCAGGTAGGCCCGATTGGGCAGTCCCGTGAGGGTGTCGTGCAGCGCCTGATGCTTGAGGGTGTCCTCGACGCGTTCGCGCTCGACGATCTGATCGGTGAGATCGCGATTGGCGATCGCCAGCTCACGCGTGCGATCTTCGACGCGGCGTTCGAGGTCGGCATAGGCGCTGCGCAAGGAATCCTGAGCGCGCTTGCGCTCCAGTCCGTTGGCGATGTGATAGCCGACGAAGGTCAACAGCTCCTGGTCGCGCTCGGTAAAGGAGATCTCGACCGAATAGCTCTGCACCGCGACCACGCCGACGGTGCGCTCGTCGCAGATCAGCGGGACGCCGAGCCAGCACACCGAACGCGCCCAAAAGCTGCCACCTCGCCCGACAGCGCCAGCGATTCGATGGCGTGGCGATCGGCGAGCAGCGCCTGGCCGGTGCGCAGCACATATTCGGTCAATCCCGTGGCCAGTCGCCGCCGGTGCCGGGTGGCGTCGCGCTCATCGACCGAGTACGGAAATTCCAGTTCGCTACCGTCATCGGATACCAGCGCGATGTAGAAATTGCGCGCATACAGCAACTGATCGACGATGGAATGCACCGCCGCATAGAACTCCTCCAGCGATTCGGCGGTACTGGATTTTTCGGCGATCCGATACAAGGCCGCCTGCAGGCGCTCGCTGCGCTGGCGTTCGTGGACCGCCTGGCGCAGTTAGGCGTTCGCCGCCGCCAGTTCCACGTGCGCTCCTCGACGCGCCGCTCCAGTTCCTCCTGGGCCCGCTTGCGGTCGAGCGCGGTCAGAATAGTAGCTCTGGACGACGATGGCGCCGCGTACGACACCCCCGCCGACCAGCGGCACGCCCAGCCAGTCGACGCTGTCGGGGCCTACCGATGCGTCCTGAGCCACACCCAGGCGTTCACGCAGCTGATCCGATGGCCCCATCTGCAACTGCCGACTGCGCAACATGGCCACGGTCAGACTGTTGGGAATGGACCGGATCGGAATCACCTCGTCGGGCCCCAGCGGCCGGGTCTTCGGTATCGGCAAAGTAGAGAAAGCGCAGGCTGTCGAATCCGGGTCGACCTGCACGATGAAGAAATTCTCGGCGTACATCAGTTCGCCGACGACATCGTGGATGCTGCGCAGCATGTCCGGCATGTCCAGATCGGAACTCGCCATGTCGGCAATCGCATACAGTGAGCGCTGCAGGCGCTCGGCGCGTTCCAGACGCAGTACCGACTGGGTCAGCGATTCCAGTTCCAGCAGGCGTCCGCAAACGCCGGCGATGTCCTCGATCCAAACGGTGCCCATCCGGGCGTCTGCGGCGCGACGATCTCACTCGGCCACACCAGCACCGCCTGACCCGATCACGCCCGCACATCAGATCGACACGGCAAGCGGCGCTTGCGCGCGGCGCGCCGCCAGATCCTCCAGCCAGTGGCGCCCCGCTGTCGTCAGCACGCCCGCCGGCGACTGCCAGCATCGGCGCCGCCTGGCCGGCTGCGGCGTCCGCGCCCACCACACCAGCGCCAGTCGCGACACGCCGAAAGCCGCGCGCGCCTCGCGCGCGACCAGATGCCCGAGCGTCTCGAGATCAGTCACCCGCAGCAGCTCGCGAACAAAGCCGGCGCTGCTGGCCACGCGTGCCCCTGCGTCGCCGGGATGCACCTTCATCTGCTTTCGCTGCCCTGGGTCCCCAAGCCGGACGCCTCAAGTGTAGAGCGAACATGCTCGAAACCGCGAAGGACCGTCCGTCGGCGGGCGCCGGTTTCAGGAACCTCGAGCGGCATATCGGCATGCCAATCGGGAACTGGCGCGTTGACCGCGGCTGCGGCACCATGTCGCGTCATTCCCCGCGGAGCGGTCCATGATCTACGCCAACATCCTGGAGACCATCGGCAACACGCCGGTGGTGCGCATCAACCGACTGGCACCGCCAGGCGTCGACATGTACGTCAAGGTCGAGGCCTTCAACCCGGGCGCATCGGTCAAGGACCGCCTGGCGCTGGCGATCATTCAGGACGCCGAGGCCCGCGGCGAGCTCAAGCCGGGGCAGACGGTGGTCGAGGCCACCAGCGGCAACACCGGCATCGCCCTGGCGATGGTCTGCGCGGCTCGCGGCTATCCCTTCGTGGCGCTGATGGTGGAGACCTTTTCGATCGAACGGCGCAAGCTGATGCGCGCTTTTGGTGCCAGGGTGATCCTGACGCCAGCGGCCGAACGCGGCTCGGGCATGGTGCGCCGCGCCGAGGAACTGGCAGCAAAGCACGGCTGGTTCCTCGCCCGACAGTTCGAGAATCAGGCCAATCCGGCCTATCACCGCAACACCACCGGCCCGGAAATCCTGCGCGATTTCGCCAATCGGCGTCTGGACTATTTCGTCAGCGGCTGGGGCACCGGCGGCACGCTGACCGGCGCCGGCCAGATGCTCAAACTGGCGCGGCCCGACATCAAGATCGTCACCACCGAGCCGGCCGCCGCGCAACTGCTCGCCGGCCAGCCATGGGCGCCGCACAAGATCCAGGGCTGGACCCCGGATTTCGTGCCGGCCGTGCTCGACCGCAGTGTGTTCGACCAGAACATTCCGATCGATGATGTCACCGCGCGCGATACCGCGCGTCTGCTGGCCCAACACGAAGGCATTTTCGTTGGCATTTCCGCCGGCGCCACCTTGGCCGCCGCGCTGGATGTGGCGAAATCCGCGGCGCCCGGCAGCGTCATTCTGGCATGCTGCCGGATACCGGCGAGCGCTACCTGTCGACCTTCCTGTTCGAAGGGATCAGCGAGGGCTCGGATGACGAGTGGCTGGCTGGGCTGGGCTGAGGATCGCCGAGCCCGGAGGCGACACGGCTGACAGCGGGCCTTTGTTAATCCGCAGCGGACGGTGGACCCCGCGCGATGGCAATTCAGGTGTCGGCGAGGGCGATTCGCCGAACAGGCCCGTCCCGGCTCTCTTGGCCTTCGCGTCCTGCGGACCGGTTGGTCACCCCCCCAGCGGCGGCAACCTGACCTCGAACTGGGCGCCGCCGAGTTGCTCCGAGCGGCTGACCTTGAGCTCGCCGTCGTAGGAACTGACGATGTCGCCGATGATCGACAGGCCGATGCCGTGGCCCTGGACGCGCTCGTCGCCGCGCACGCCGCGCTTGAGCACTTCGCTGATCTTGTCGTCGGGAATGCCCGGGCCGTCGTCTTCCACGCGCAACAGCAGGCCGGGCCGGCGCGCCTTGGGCAGTCCGAGCGGTTCGGCGGTCAGCAACACCCGGCCCTTGCACCACTTGAACGCGTTGTCGAGCAGATTGCCCATCAGTTCCATCAGGTCGCCCTTGTCGCCGTGGAAGACGCTGCGGGCATCGACTTCGAACTCGGCCAGTGCGCCCTTGCGCGCGTAGACCTTCTCCAGCATCAGAGCGATCTCTTCGGCGTGCGGCAGGATCGCCAGCGGCGCGGCATAGGTCTGATGGCCGGACTTGGCCGCACGCGCCAACTGGTAGGCGACGATCTCGTCCATGCGCACGATCTGTTCCAGCCCGCCGTCGTGCAGCCGGCGGGCATCGTGCTCGTTCTCGAACAGCCCGCGCATCACCGCCAGCGGCGTCTTCAGGCTGTGCGCCAGATCGCCCAGGGTGTTGCGGTAGCGGCGCAGGTGCTCGCGCTCGCTCTTGATGAAGTCGTTGAGTCCGCGCGTCAGCGCCGACAATTCCATCGGATAACTGCCGGACAGCTGCTCGGCCTCGCCGCGCTCGACCTGGGCCAGATCGCGCGCCACCGCGCGCAGCGGCCGCAAGCTCCAGACCAGCAGCAGCGCCTGGAACAGCAGCAGCAGCAGGCCCAGTCCGCCCAGCACCACCCACATGGTCTCGCGGAAGGCACCGATCTGGCGGCGCACCGAGCTCTGGTTCTCGCCGACATTGATGGTCACGCGCACGTCCTTGCCGCTCGGCGAGCGCGCCTCGAACAAGACGCCCATGCTGAGCATGTAGACACCGCCGACGCGCGTCTTGATCGGACCATTGAAGGCGATCTCGCCGGGTTTCAGGGCGTCTTCGAAAGGCAGGTCGCGATCCAGCGCCGAAGGCGACTCCCAGCGGAAGTTCTCGGCATAGACCGAGGCGTACAGACCGGAACCCGGACGATCCAGGCGCGGCTCCGGCAGCAGTTCGGGAATCAGCACTTCGCCACGCACCGAAGTGTCGGTGCGCGCCAGGAAGGAGTACAGCACCGACTGCAGGCGCTCGCGCAGCACCGAATAGGCCCACTGCTCGAACGCGCGCTCGAGCGCATAGCCGGTGGTTCCGATGAACGCGGCCAGCACCAGACTGGCCGCCAGCAAAGAGCGCGCGGCAAGCGAGAACTGGCGCCGGGCGCTCATTAACCCCGCCCGCGACCAGAACAGGCATCGGCGGGGCCAGGCAATCCGGCGCGCCTTCGGCCTAGCGCAGCCCGGTGGCGCCCGGAGCCAGGTCGTCCACGCGCTCAGGACGTCCGCGGAATCGAGAACCGATAACCACGCCCGCGCACGGTCTCGATCGGCTTGAGTTCGCCTTCCGGATCGAGTTTCTTGCGCAGCCGGCCGATGAAGACCTCGATGACATTGCTGTCGCGATCGAAATCCTGCTCGTAGATGTGTTCGGTCAGATCGCTCTTGGACACCAGTTCGCCGGCGTGCAGGATCAGGTATTCCAGCACCTTGTACTCGTAGCTGGTGAGGTCGACCGAGGTGTCGTTGACCGTCACCGACTGCGCGGTGGTATCCAGCTTCACCGGACCGCACTCCAGCAAGGGCTTGCTCCAGCCCGCACTGCGACGCACCAGCGCATTCATGCGCGCCAGCAGCTCTTCGATGTGGAAAGGCTTGACCAGATAGTCGTCGGCACCGCACTTGAGGCCCTCGACCTTGTCTTCCCAACTGCCGCGGGCAGTCAGGATCAGGATCGGATAGCGACGGCCGGACTCGCGCAGACGCTTGACCACTTCCAGTCCGGGCAGCTTGGGCAGGCCAAGATCGACGATGGCGACGTCGAACGGCACCTCGCGTCCCATGTAGACCGCCTCATCGCCGTCGGCGGCAGTGTCCACCGCAAAACCCTCGCGCTGCAGGCGCGCAGCCAGCGTTTCGCGCAACGGCGCCTCGTCTTCAACCAACAGGACTCGCATGGAAAGACTCCTCTACAACGCTCAGGCCGGGATCTGGAATACGCGGACGCGGCCATCGGGCATCAACACCTTGATGCGATAGACCACGGTGCCACGGGTACGAATGGTATCTGCTGACAACACCTTGCCACCGGTCTCGCGCTCAACCTGCTCGATAGCCTCCTTCAACGTCGCCGCAGCGACCGGCAACAGAGCCAGCAGCGACAGCAGCACGATGAAAGCGAACCTGACAATCGACGGCATGCGGAGCAAGGGCCTGGAGAATGGTGCGCATCATAGTCGGCGGCGGGGCATCTACGAACACGTCTTGGCGCCAGCGCGACGTATGCGCATGCTTGCAGGCCGAGCACCTCCCCAACCTGAACGAGATTCATGTCGCCCGATCTTAACCTGAGACTGGCTGCCAGCAGCGATGCACCGATGCTGTCTGTGCTGATGACCGAGACCTTTCTGGCAGCCTACGGCCATGTGGCGCCCAAGGACAGTCTGCAGCGCCACATAGCGCGCAGCTATGACGCCAGGCGAATCGCTGACCGCATCGACTCGGGCGACATCGAGATCTGGCTGGTCGAGGCGCGCGGCGACGCCAACGGCGCGCCACGCGATGCCGGTTATCTGCAACTGGGTCTCAACGTGCCGTCACCGGCTGCACTGAACGGGCGTGCCGCGCTGGAAGTGCAGCGCTGCTACATGCGCCCGGCATACATCGGCAGCGGTGGCGCGCACCAGTTGATGACCCGGGCGCAGCAGCGCGCGCGCGAACTTTGCGCACCAGCTCTGCACCTGTCGGTCTATCAACTGGCGCCACGCGCGGTGAACTTCTACCAGCGACACGGCTTTCGCCAGTCCGCAGCGATCAAGTACTACATCGACGATGTGGAGTTCGATGACTGGCTGATGGTCTGGGAGGGTTGAGCGCGGCTCGGTGTTCATGGATTGCCGCGGTAGCGCGGCTCCGGCGCGCCTTGAAAATCACCGTTGCGCCAAGGGGTTTCGCGCCGGCGCCGCGGCTCTTGCCGTTCTTGCCGAAGAGCGCCGGGCGTCGCGCGTAACCACCATGCGGCGCCAACGAGGTCCAAGGACGCGCGTGCCCGGCCTACCAAAGCATGGCTCAGTCGCACCGCTGCCCTTCAATACCGCAAGATCCGCTTGGGCTTGATCGGCAACTGTCCGCGCCAGTAAAGAATCATCACCAAACCGGTCGCCAGCCCGCCCAGGTGCGCAAAATGGGCCACGCCTCCGCCGCTGGTGAACACGCCGGTGTAGAGCTCGATACCGGCGAACACGATGACTGCGGTGCGCGCCTTCATCGGGATCGGTGGGAACAGGGGCATGATGATGCGGTTGGGAAACATCATGCCAAACCCCAACAGCACGCCGTAAACGCCGCCCGAAATGCCCACTGTCGGATACGGCTCGCCGCCAAGGCTGGCGACGACCAACTGCGCAACGCCGGCACCGATGATCGCCGCCAGCACGAAGCGCAGATAAGGCCCGGGTCCCCAGAAGCGCTCCAGATCGCTGCCGAACATCCACAGCGCAAGGCCGTTGAACAACAGGTGCGGCGGACTGCCGTGCAGAAAACCGTAGGTCAGCAATTGCCACGGCCGAAACTCCGGCCAGCCGCCCAGGCTCACCGGCAGCTCACCGCTGCCCAGCGGCCACAGCGCCAGATGGATCATCAGCCACGCCTGCTCATCCATCAGCTGCAATGCGTAAACGACGGCGCAGATTATCAGCAGACTGCGGGTGATCAGGGGTATGCGCATGGAGAGTCCGAGTGGGCGAAATTTGGGGTTGCCGGTGCGCTCCGGTGACGGCCACGATCAGCGGTAGGTCCGTTGGCCGCAGGGACTCGGACGCGCTGTCACGTAGTCCTTCGGGCCAACGACCGCTCCGCGGGAGGCAAGTGCGGCCGGCGCACATGGCGGATCAATCAAACAGCCCGCGCCAAAGCTGCTCATCCAGCGTCGTCGCCGGCGCCACCCGAGCACTGACGCGACCGCTGGCAGACACCTTGCAGCCCTCGGCCAGCAACAAAGCCCGCTGACGCTCGAAGTCTGCGCTTCCGGGCGCGAAGGCGATGCAGTCGCCGGCGCGGACCACGCGATGCCAGGGTAACCCGCTGTCCGCCGGCAACTGCGACAGCGTGCGCGCCACCAGCCGCGCCCGTTTCGGCAGTCCGGCAAGCTAGGCGACCCGGCCGTAGCTTTGCACCGCGCCCGCCGGGATCGCCGCCACGGCAGCCAGGATCGCCGCGCGCGCCTGATCGGCGTTCATCGGCCGCAAGCCCGCGTGGTACCCGCCAAGACTGCTAACATCAAGCGCATCGTTTCTCCCGAGATTCATCCCGTGCACAACTTCGAGGACATCCGGTCGCACCTCGCGAGCCGGCAAAAACTGACCCAGAACGATCCCTTTGTCATCAGTTTCGATCTGAAACTGCCGGCCGGGCGCGTACAGAGTCTATTCCTGGCCGACCTCGAAACCGAAGACGGGCGCCGCGTCCTGCGCATGTCGACACCGGTTGGCGCGCTGTCCCACCTGCCCGCCGAGAAATGTCTGCGCTTCAACTGGGCGCAACGTGTCGGTTTCCTCGCGGTCGACGATCTCGATGGCGTCGCCTATGTGCATCTGTGCGAGAACCGCGGCTATGGCTCGCTGACCACGCGCGAACTCGACCGGGTATTGAGCGAACTCGGCGAATTGGCCGATGGACTGGAATCCCTGGTCTCGCAGGGCGAGGACCGGATGTAGGCGGGTCGGATTGGGCAGTCGCGCTGTGTTTTAATGCGACTCCGATCCGAGACGCCACTCCGCGCCACAGATCCATGCATCTGGAACTCCTTCTGCTGTTGAGCCTGGTCCTGCTCAACGGATTCTTTGCGCTCAGCGAGATGGCGATCGTCACCTCGCGCAAGGGTCGCCTCAAGCAACTGGCAGAAAAGAGCCGCGCGGCACGCGCCGCCCTGACGCTGGCCGAGCATCCGGAAAATTTCCTCTCGGCGGTGCAGATCGGCATCACCCTGGTCGGCATCGTCACCGGCCTGGTCAGCGGCGCCGCCATTGGCAGCCACATTTCTGCCTGGCTGGACAACTTTGCGCCGCTGGCCAAGTACGCGCAGCCGCTCGGCCTGGGCATCGCGGTGGTCGGCATCACCATCTTCAGCATCATTCTCGGCGAACTGATGCCCAAGCGCCTGGCGCTGCTGGCGCCGGAGAAGATCGCGGTGATCGTCGGCCTGCCGATGCTGATCTTCAGCCGCATCACGCACCCGTTCGTCATCGTCCTGGCGGTCACCACGCGCACCGCCCTGCGCCTGCTGGGCGCGCGCAACAGCAATGATTCGCGAGTCACGGAAGAAGAAATCCGCCTGCTGGTCGCCGAGAGCGCCGAGCAGGGCGAGATCGAGGACATCGAGCGCAGCATGATCAATCGTGCGCTGCGCCTGTCCGATCGCACCGCCGAAAGCCTGATGACGCCGCGCAATCGCATTGCCTGGCTGGATGCCGAAGCGCCGCTGCCGGAAAACCTGGCGGTGATGCGCACCACACCCTATTCCAGCTATCCGGTCATGCGCGGCAGCGACAAGGAAGTGCTCGGTGTGTTGCCGGTGAAGACCTTGATCGACCGCATTGGCGCCGGCGGCCAGTTTGATCTGTTCAAACGCCTGGAAACGCCGCTGTACGTGCCGGAATCGACGCGCGCACTGAATCTGCTCAACGAATTTCGCGACAGCGAGGCACGCATCGCGCTGGTGGTCGACGAATACGGCGATCTGCAGGGACTGGTGACCCAGAACGATGTGCTCGGCGCGATTCTCGGCGCCGCGGTGCATGAAGGCGGACACGACAATGACGACGCCAAGATCGTGCGTCGCGCCGACGGCAGCTACCTGCTCGATGGTGCGCTGAAGATCGAGGACCTGCGCGACCTGCTGCAACTGGGCGCCTTGCCCGGCGAAGAGGATCACGAGTACCAGACACTCGCCGGCATGCTGATCGCCGTGCTCGGGCATATTCCCAAGGTCGCCGAAACCTACGATTTCGAAGGCTATCGCTTCGAAGTGGTCGACCTGGATGGCGCCCGCATCGACAAGGTGCTGGTGGAGTGGCTCGACAAGTCGACGGTGGATCTGGCGAACGCTCAAGTAGCTCACCCAAGGGCGACACCACCCCAGCGGGAGCGGGCCGACCCGCGAGCTTTGCGGAGAAAGCCGCTCCACCCCTATAAATCAACAACGCGGCGTCGGAGACAGCTGAGTAGGTTGGGCTAGCCCGGCTGGCCCAACGTCCGGACGCCTGCCCCTTACCAGTGCGGACTATCTAAGCCCGCCACACACGGGCTGCTCGGGCCGCTCGGCCGCTGAGCGCTCTTCACCCGACGCACTGGAAATAGACGACGTCGTTGGGGTCCTTGTCGACCGCCTGGCCAAGGCTGATCTTGCCGCTCTTGCGCAGCTGCAGCTCGTCGCGGTGCAGGCGCAATTCGTCGTCGTCACCCAGGCGCACGTAGGTGCCGTTGGTGCTGCGATCGGTCAGCACGAAATAACCCCGGCGGAACTCGATGGTGGCGTGATTGCGCGACACCCATTCGTTGTCGATCACCAGCGAGCTCTGCGGATCGCGCCCCAGGCCAAATGGCGGCGCCAGACTGGAGATCTCGATCAGCTGACCGCGATAGCGCAGGCTGAGCTTGGCGCCGGCCGGCGCATCTTCCAGGCGGATCGCCCGCGCCACCATGGTGACGTTGGAGGTGTCTTCCTGCCAGATGACGTCGACGATCTCAACCGGATTGTGCTTGCCGGCAACCCGCACATCGCCGAGGTGGCGGGTACGGATGATCGAACTGTTGGTCAGCCCGCGCACGGTGGTCAGCGTGGTGACGATCTGTTCGCGCTTGGCCATCTGGGTCATGCGCGCCGCGGTGTTGACCGCGTCGCCGTAGACGTCGCCCTCTTCCAGCAGCGCCTCGCCATGGTGCAGACCAATCCTGACCGCGAGGAAATCGCGCTGCCAGACCAGATCGCTGGCAACCCGGCGCTGCATGTCGATGCCCGCCATCAGCCCGGCCATCGGACCAGGAAAAGTACACATCAACTCATCGCCGATGGTCTTGATGACGCGGCCGCCATGGCTCTTGGTGATTTCGGTCAGCACGCCGAGCACGCTCGAGGTGATCGAGCGCGCACCGACGTCGCCAAGCTTTTCGAACAGCTTGGTGCTGCCGGCGATGTCGGCGAACAGGATGGTGATGGGCTGAAGGCTCATGGGCCCAATGTTAGGCGATCGCCACCGGCGGGCAAAGTAGGAATTTGTCCCGCAAATCTGCGGACAGGCGTGCCCCGGTTTCACGTCCGTGCGCCGCGCCGACCTGGGCGCCGCAGAATGGCCTTTGCCAGGCAAATGGACCTTTGCCGGGCCGTTGTCGCGGGGCGGCCCGGCGACACCGAAAGTTTTCAGGCGTGTCAACGGAACTGGTCCATGATCGTTGACGCCTGAGTGGACAGCAGCAGATTCAGTGTTGGCGTCCATTCACTTTTGCTCGAGCAGGAGGCCGCATGAAAGCGCTACGGATCGGAGTTGCCTGGATTTTCGCCTTGCTGGCTGGCTTTGGCGCGCTCACCGCGCAGGCAGCCGAGTCGCCGCCGGACGCGGTCGACGCCGTTTACGCGCTGGGCCCCGACATCAGCGGCACCTGGTACGACCCGGCGCAGAACGGCCAGGGCTTCGTCATCCAGCACATCGTGAGCAATGGCCAGCCGGCGCTGCTCGCCACCTGGTTCACCTACCTCGACGGCAAGGCGCGCTGGCTGATCGGCGTCGGCACGCCATCCGGCTCCGGGGCGAGCATTCCACTGTCGATCACCAGCGGCGCCGATTTTCCGCCGCGCTTCGTCGCCAGCGCGGCGCAGATCCAGCCCTGGGGCCAATTGGTGCTGAACTTCGCCGACAAGAATCGCGGCACGGCGACCTGGACCTCGAGCTTCGCCGGTTTCAACAACGGCAGCATGCCGATCGAACGATTGACCACGCCGTCGACCGCCTTCGAAGCCACCACCGGCCAGATCGCCGCCTGCCACAGCGGTTCCTGGTACGACCCGGCGCAAAACGGCCATGGCATCTTCACCGAGGTGCTCGGCAGCGGCGCCAACCGGCAGATGCTGGCGATCTGGTACGCCTACCTGAATGGCGAACAGCGCTGGATGACCGCGCTCGGTCCGATCACCGGCAACACCGCAACGATGACCGCCACGATCACCTCCGGCGCCGACTTTCCGCCCGCCTTCCGTCCTGGCGATGTCGTCAGCCAACCCTGGGGCACGATGACCTTCACCGGCGTCGACGCCGACCACGCCAGCTGGACCTGGAACAGCACGGTCAGCGGATTTGGCAGCGGCGCGCTCAATCTGACCCGACTGAGTGCCTTGAGCGGCAGCGATTGCGGACCGTCGAGCGACAAGCACGCGGCGCGCTTCCTGACCCAGGCCAGCTTCGGACCGACCACGACTGACATCGCCAGCGTGCGCACGCTGGGCTACGCCGGGTGGATCGACGCGCAAATGGCGCTGGCGCCGACGCTGAATCGCCCCACCATCGAGACGCAGATCGCCACCCAGGTGCTGACCGATCCGCGCAATGCGCAGTTCTACCGCGCCTATCGGCTGGAACGCTGGTTCAACACGGCGATGTACGCGCCTGACCAGTTGCGCCAGCGCGTGGCCTTCGCGCTGTCGCAGATCCTCGTGCTGTCCGAAGTCGGCGCGCTCGACAACAATCCGATCGGCGTCGCCGAATACAACGACATCCTGCTGCGCGGCGCCTTCGGCAACTACCGCGATCTGCTGCGCGAGGTCACGCTGAGCCCGATGATGGGTGCCTTCCTGACCCATCTGCGCAACCAGAAGACCGACTGGACGCTGGACGCCGCGAACAATCTGGTCGCCGGCCTGATCCAGCCGGACGAGAACTACGCCCGTGAGGTGATGCAGCTGTTCTCGATCGGTCTGGTCGAACGCAATCGCGACTTCTCGCCGATTCTGAGCGGGGGCCAGACCACGCCCACCTACACCCAGGATCTGGTCACCAACACCGCGCGCGTGCTGACCGGACATGCCTATGCCTGCACCGGCCCGGCCACCATCGGCACCATCACCCTGGCGCGCAACTGCGGCACGGCAACCGGCACCGCCGCGCAGTTCTCGACCACGCTGTTCTTCTCGACGCCCGGCCGCTACGCCATACCGGGCACCGTCACCGCGCTGGCACACCCGGACACCTACAAGCCGATGGTCTGCTACCCGCGCTACGCCGACACCGGTCGCTCGGCCACCGGCAACAACAACTATGCGGTGCTGCCGGCCCCGAATGACCGCAAGACGCTGCTGGCCGGAATCAGCATCGGCCCGAGCCCGGTTGCGTGTTACACCTCGACGCCGGCGATCGATCAGCAGGCCTGCATCGACTACTGCAACGGCCAGATGAACACCCTGCTCGACTCGCTGTTCAATCATCCGAATGTGCCGCCGATGGTCTCGCGGCAGCTGATCCAGCGCCTGACCACCAGCAATCCCTCGGCCGGATACATCGATCGCGTCGCCGCCGTGTTCGAGAACGATGGCGCCGGTGTGCGTGGCAACCTCGGCGCGGTGGTCAAGGCGATCTTGCTCGATCCGGAAGCGCGCACCAATCTGCCGGCGGCCAATTTCGGCAAGCTGCGCGAACCGCTGCTGCGCCTGACCGCCATCTACCGCGCCTTTGGCGTGCAGAACGGCACCAACGGCGCCAATGGCCTGTCCAACATCGAACGCGGATTCCCGCAGGCGCCGCTGCGCGCGCCGTCGGTGTTCAATTTCTACGAACCGGACTACCAGCAACCCGGCGAGATCGCCGACAGCGGGCTGTACTCGCCCGAGTTCGAGATCCTCAACGAGTCGACCTTCATCATGATGTCGGACGAGTTCTGGCGCCGGATCTTCACCGGCTACACCACCACCAGCGCCACGACGACGCCGTTTACGACGCCGACCAACGCCGCGTTCCTGCCGGCGACCACCATCGACGCCGTTCCGACCGCCCACGACGCCATGGTCGAAACGCTCAACCAGCGCCTGTTGAACGGCGCCATGAGCGACAGCATGCGCGCCAAGCTGGTCGCGCTGCTGAATACCAGCATGGCCAGCGCCGACCACCGCCGCAAAGTCCTCAGCCTGATCCACCTGATCGCGATCTCGTCCGAGTTCGCGGTGCAACAGTAGGAGCGCCGTCATGGGATACGACAACAGCAAAAGCCGTCGCGAGTTCCTGAAGAAACTCGGCGGCAGCTTCGCCGCGGGCTCGCTCGCCAGCCTGATTCCGCAACTGGCGCTGATGCCACGCGCTTACGCCCAATCCGCCGGCGGCTACAAGGCCTTGGTGTGCATTTACCTCGCGGGTGCCAATGACTCGTACAACTGGCTGGTGCCGCGCGACAGCGAGGCCGCCGGCAGCCGCTACGACACCTATCGCACGGCGCGCGGCGGCGTCTACAGCGCCAGCAACAGCAACGGCCTGGCGCTCGGCTTCAACGATCTGCTGCCGATCGCACCAAGCAACCAGACAGTCGGTTTCGGACTGCACCCGTCGAGCGCCGACTACACCGCGACCAACGGCGGCGCGACGCAGGCGCACAGTGGCATCCAGACGCTGTTCAACCAGGGCAAGGCGGCCTTCGTCGCCAACGCCGGCACGCTGGTGCAGCCGATCACCAAGGCCGAGTACGACGCCGGCGCGCCGCGCCCGGCGCAGTTGTTCTCGCACAACGACCAGGAACTGCAGTGGCAGATCGGCATGTCGGCGGCGAACAACCCGATGGCGCGCTACGGCTGGGGCGGTCGCGTGGCCAAGTCCACCGCCGGTGGCGCGCTGGCCAACGGCCTGTCGCCGACCATTTCGGTCGCCGGCGCCGCACGCTTCCTGATCGGCGACGGCATCCTGCCCTACCAGCTCTCCAGCGGCGGCGTCGACCTGATCGACAACTACTCGGCCAGCAGCACCAGCAACTACGCCAATGCCCGCCGCGCGGTGCTCAACGATCTGCTCGATGACACTGCCGCACACCCGTTCGCGCGCGGTTACTCGGCCATCGCCCGGCGCTCGCTCGACATTGGCGAGAGCCTCGCCGCTTCTCTCGATGCACCCGATGGCAGCGGCAATGTCAGCGCCGTGTTCCCGGCCGGCAACACCCTGGCCGATCAGTTGAAGATGGTCGCGCGCATGATCAAGGTCAGCCGCACGCTGGGCGCCACGCGCCAGGTCTATTACGTGCGCATGGGCAGCTTCGATCTGCATTCGGGCATGTTCGAGGCCGGTGGCGCGGTCGCCAGCACCGGGCATGGCGCGTTGCTGACCACCCTCAACCAGGCCCTCGGCGCCTTCTGGAGCGCGCTCGGCGAGATCAATGCGCGCGATCTGGTGACCACCTTCACCATGAGCGATTTCGGCCGCACGCTGACCGGCAACGGCAGCGGCTCCGACCACGCCTGGGGTGGCAATCTGCTGGTGGTGGGCGATGCCGTGCGTGGCAACCAGATCTATGGCAGCTATCCGAAGCTGGTGGTCAACGCCAACGACAACGCGGCGCGCGACTTCAGTTTCTCGCGTGGTCAGTACATCCCGACGACCGCAGTCGACCAGGTCGCCGCCACGCTGGCACGCTGGATGGGCGTCACCGACAGCGCGGCACTCGGCTCGATCTTCCCGTTGTTGGGGAATTTCGCCAGCAATGACCTGGGGTTCATGAGCTGAGGGCGCTTTGAACAGCATCGCGCGCGAGCGCGCTCCTACAAATTCTCCGGAAACCAACGCAAGAATTGGCAGGAGCGCGCGGCTTTGCGCTGCGGGCACGACTATGCCCGGCGCGCTCCACGTTTACTTTGCTGAGTTATCGCAAATGAGGTCGCTTGGACCGGCCTCGCCGACGCCGGACCGCGATCTGCCGGCGCGGGTCAGGCCGAATCAGCCTGAGGCACCCGAGCCGGGCAAGCTCGGCTCTACAGACACCCGGCACCGCGCAGCTTCCATGGAGCGGAGCCTGCTCCGTTGCTCTTGCGCCGGATCGCGTCAAACCCTTGGACATCCTTGGTTGAATGGTTCTACGTAGTGTTAGCTTTCTGGAGACCGACGCCGCCAACGGTTTTCCAGGGAGAAGCAGGCCAACATGCCGACAGCCCAGCCAATGCCGCTGCCGCGCGAAATCGTTGTCGCCCTTTCGCGATGGCAAAAACTGCGCAAGAGCGAATGGCTGCTGCCTGAGGCGATAGCCACACTGGACGGCCTGATGCGCGCCGGTGAGATGGCCATGCAAAGTGGGCGCGAATCCCTGTCGCGCGCACTTGACGCCTTCTCGCTGTACCTTCGCTACCTGGTCGACAGCGAAGTGTCGGCGCCGAATCCATCGCAGTTGCAGAGCCTTGGAAAACTCGAGGAGAGCGTACTGGCGCTGCTGCGCGCCGAACGTGACGAGCGCCAGCCGGCCGCAGCACCCGATCAGCGCAAGGCGATTCTCTTGCTCGCGCCGGACGACCCGTTCTGGCAGACCTTCGTCAGTCGCCTGGATGTCGAGTCATTTCGGATCGAGTGCTTCACTCAAGCGCAACAGCTGGTGCTGAGGCTCGACGCGGTGACGCCGGCTGCCGTGCTGATCGATCAGCATTTCCTGTCCGATCTGGGAGCGGTTGCCGATCGTCTGGAGAGCAAGCATGAGGCCGGAACGCTGGGTGCGACGGTACTTTACTTCAACCGCAACCGTGACACCCGTGCGCGCAATCGGGCCCTCTCCGGTGGCGCCGATGCCACGCTTGAGGGCGAGGACCTCGACTATCTGTTGACCCGCGTCGGTGAACTGATCAAGGTGCGCGAGCGTCAGCAACATCTGCGAGTGCTGATCGTGGAGGACGACCGTTCGCAGGCCTTGTACTGCGAATTGATCCTGCGCAAGCAGGGTATCGACGTGCAGGTGGCCAGCGAATCCAGACACGCCATGGCGGCGATCAAGGAGTTCCTGCCTGATCTCGTCCTTGTCGATCTGCACATGCCGGAAATCGACGGCATGCAATTGACCGAGTTGATCCGCGACGAGCCAGACCTGGCGCTGCTGCCGGTGATCTTCCTGACCGGCGAGCAGGACGAGACAAGTCGCTTCAATGCGCTGCGCGCCGGTGGCGATGACTACATCGTCAAGCCAGTCCGGCCGCGCCACCTGGTCACCGCCGTGGTCAGCCGCGCGCGTCGCGCGCGTCACTTGAAACAGCAGTTTGCCCCACGTCCAGCCGATACGCGCAAACCGCGCCTGCTACTGGCGGGCGAGTTCGTCGCCATGTTGCGCACTCTGGGTGTGCAGCAGCCTTGCCACAATGCACTGCTGATGTGCGCACCCGACCACGCGCGACCGAACGGCAGCAACAACCACGTTGCGACGGAGCTTGAAGCGCAATTCCAGATCGCCAGACTGGCCGAGGGCGAGTTGGCTGATGATGAACGCATCACCCCATGGCAAGGCGGCTCTTACCTGTTTCTGTTGGACCGGACATCAGACCAGGAACTGATGGCGCGCGCCCGAGTCCTGCGGCAGCACATGTCGGAAGCAACGCGGGCGGCCGGCCATAGTGACGTCAGTCTGTCGGTGGTGCTGCTGCCCACCACCGCACTGCCATCCGCCGAGACTCTGATCGATCTGGCCGAGCGCACCATCGAGGTGGCGCGACATGCCGGCGGCAAGCGCGTCAAGCGCGCGCTCACCGAATTGAGCCCCGATCTGCCGGCCGATATCGCTCTCGGACTGGAGAAGGCGCTGGCGGTCGCCCCATCCCCCAATACCATCAGTTTGCTGTTTCAGCCCATCGTTTCGCTGCATGGCGCGCTACGTCCGCAGTACCACCTGCACCTCGACGTCCCCATCGGCGACAGCGGCGAACGCAGGATCACCCGACTGCAGTGGCTGGAAATGGCACGTCAGATCGGTTGCACCAGCGCGCTCGATCGCTACGCTGTCGAACACGCCATGGATTGCATCAAGGAATCACGCAAGTCGATGGTGGGCCTGCGAATTTTCGTCGCCATCGACGCCGCGAGCATGGCCGATCCCGTGTTCATGGAAGCGCTGTTGTCCGGACTGGTCGAGCGCAGCCTGGCGGATCCCGGTCTGGTGCTGTGCATAGACCACGGCAAGGCCATGATGGTGCAGAACCGGCTGGCCGCGGCACGGCGTCAGCTTGAACTCGCGCGGGTCCTGCTGTGCTTCGAGCGCGTGAGCGTCGACGCCAAGGGCGGCGATGTCATCGACTCACTAAGACCCGAGATTCTTGCCGTCGACGCCAGCACCCTGCGCGCGACCGTCAACCCACCGGCAATCGTCGGATTCGCCCGCGAGCGCGGTGCCGAACTGGTGGCGCACTTCATTCCGGATGCGAACACTCTCGCGCGCCTGTTTGCGCTGGGCGTGGACTATGGCATGGGCAACTTTGTCGGCGCGCCGCGGGCGCAGCTGGATTACGACTTCGGCGACAATCAGTACTGAGACACGATCGAGGCGAGCTGAGCAAGCTCCGCTGTACAAAAGCCTGGTGCCCAGAAGCTTTTGCATGACGGAGCCCGCTCAACCCACCTCTGTTCGCGTCGCAACCACTCACCCTCACGCCGCCGCCGACTCCGAATCGAGATCCGCCAATCGATAACCGGCGCTGTGAATCGTGTGCAACAACTGCGACTGGAAGGGCTTGTCGATCACCTTGCGCAGGTTGTACAGGTGCGAGCGCAGCGTGTCGCTGTCCGGCAGCATGTCACCCCAGACCTCGCGCTCGATGTCGCGGCGCGAAACCACACGCGGCGATTCGCGCATCAGGATGGTCAGCAGGCGCAGGCCAATCGGCGACACCGCCAGATCCTTGCCGGCGCGGGTCAGGCGCAGGGTCGCCGTATCCAGGACCAGATCGCCCACGCGCAGCACTTCCTGACTGACCTGGCGCCGGTCGCGTCGGATCAGTGCACGCACGCGCGCCTCCAGTTCCTTCACCTCGAAAGGCTTGACCAGATAGTCATCGGCGCCGGCATCAAGACCCGTCACCTTGTCCTCCAGCGTGTCGCGCGCGGTCAGCATCAGCACCGGCGTCGACTTCTTCGCCTCCTGGCGCAGCTTGCGGCAGACGTCCAGACCATCCAGGCCCGGCAGCATCAGATCGAGCACGATCACGTCGTAGCTGTTGCTGATCGCCAGATGCAGGCCAGACACGCCATCTGCCGCGTAATCGACCGAATACCCGCGCCGCTCCAGAAACTCACCCACCGTCTCCGAAATCCCGCGGTTGTCCTCGACCAGCAGCACCAGACCCGATTGCTCATCGCGCTTGTTCATCTCGATTCTCCTGGCCCGGACGTCGGGCGCCTTCACAGATGTGAAGATACGCGGGGGAAGATCGTGAAGATGTGAAGGGTTCGAATCCAGCGCTCAATGGGCAGCATCGAGCAGGTCCAGCCCTCGCTTGATGGCACCGGGCAGATCCTGAGGGGTGTCCGCGAGCGCGAGCTCGCCTGCGCGCAGGCGACCGGCGTCGATGCCCGCGGCGACAGCGACGGCGAATTCGAGATGCCGCGCCAAGGACCGCTTCGAATAGACGCGGGCTGCAACCGTGCTCTCCAGAACAAGTCTCACTATGCCCATTCGGGACATGGGCCGAAACTGAGCCTCATCTGCGCGCGCCAAGCGAATCAGAGCCGCAACCGCAACGGCCGGCGACGCGGATTCGGGGTACTGCTTTGGTATGCACCGTAATCGAACAAATCGATCCACGAGGCCTCCCCGCAGTCCGCCAGGGCGACGGGCACTTCGATGCCAAGCATTTCGGCATTCACCTGGAGCACTTCGCACGCGGGTGGCAGCGCGCCAACGTCCGTTGAGAGTGCGAACAGCCGGCCCGCGGCGGTTAGCACCGTGGCAACGACTGAACATTGCGCGGTGAGCGCACCTGACGCAGTCGAGACGGAGCGTGACTTCCTCGGCTTCGCGCTAACCGTCACGATCACGAGAACTCACGTCATGCCAATGGGGGCGTGGGCACGGGAGACCAAGGCCGAGCCACGCCCCACATACACGCTGCTGACTCAGTTTGGCCAGTTTTTGTTGTGGATGTTCCGCTATCGCGCGTTCCTGGCGACCCCCCAATGTCAGTACGCGTACGTCGCCCAGTGGCGTCAACTTGGGCGGTACGTATGAATCTGCTCGGGGCGAGTCTTCGACCGGGATAGTGACCCGTCCTTTCCTAGTTGCGAACAGGCTGGGCCGGATCGCCAAACAGCACGACACTGCGGGCTGCGCCTGAATCTGAACCGCCTCCACCGAGCGCGTGCAACTGAGCCTGCAGCAAGGCGTCACCAATGGTTTTCACTGTCCCGGGTGCTTCGTCAAGCGCGCCGATGGCAACCAGATTGTGGAAGTCGATAGCCAATGACAGGTGTTCGGCGTCCTCGGCCAATGAAACCGAGCCGAGCACCGCTGACGCCTTGACCGTCGCTCCCAACATCAACGCGTGAGCCATCGAATCCTGTGCCGGGTCAACGAAGTAGTTGTTCCAGCAGCCCCACTGGGCAACCACCGCAGGCGCACCGGTCCGCCCCATCGCATTGACCTGCGCGTAGGTGAGGACGTTGTCGAAACCCCACCGATTGGGCGAGGAGTGTCCGATGTAGCTCACCCAGTCGACGCTTCCCGAGACTGCCGACTGAACTGCCGCGGCCGCGGTAGTCGACATGGTCGCCACCCACCAGCAGGACATAACGCGCGGCCTGCTGAGCGGCGATGAAGTCCTTGATCGCCGAAGGCCGGCGCTCGTGGTTGGAGTAGGCGGCATAGATCTCGTCAGTGAGCGACGGCAACCGTCATTCCGGCGACTTTGCTGGAGTGAAATCAACGGGCCCAGATGATCGACGAACTGCGGGTGGGCAATAATCGTAATCCGCCGCCTGCGGCGAAATTGCGGTTGCAGCGGGCTCGACCGGCGGCTGGCCGATGGACGCAATCTGCGCCCCCACCCAAGCAGTCACCGTCTGCTTCAGCAGCGGCGTTCCGCTCTGGCGCTCCATCCGTCGGACGCCATCGACCCCATCGGTCCAGAACACAGACCCTTCTGTGCCGCCCGAGATCGAAAAGCCTTCCTCTGTCTCGAACCCAACTTGGGTAACCACGTCGGAAACGGCCGCACCGAGCGCGCCATGGCTACTGATTCCGCCATCGAACGCCGACGCTGCGGAATAGCAACGCTAAAGCCGTCAAGATAAACGACCGTGGAAGGATGTCCCGCGTTGCGCATGACGCGCAACGTCAGCGTGTTGGAGGACCGCAAGCCGCCGTCTGGAACGCTGAAAGAAATGGTCTCGGGGCGAATACCGTCGAAGGTTTGCGCGGCACGCAACGTGCCATTGACCAGAATCTCGACGCTGTGATCATCGCCAGACTCGGGGTGATCGAGCCCTCCAAAGAGGTCGACATCGATTGTCACTGCTCCGGGCAGACGATTCGGCAGCACGAAGCTCCGTGTCAAGGAAACTGATTGCCGGTCGTTGACAGGCGTTGGTCGTACCAGGGATTGGCGATCGGGGATGATGGTTCGTAGAGTGAGTTGGTCTCGAATCGCTTGCTGGCGACAATGGTTCGCGAAGCGGGCGCAGCATCAGCCCAGGAGCCCGCCAGAACTGGTTGTGCTGACGCCGGATCCAATTTGATCTCGTAGCGCGCGCCGCGTCGTATGGACTTTCCGACTCCTTGCCTACCCACTCGATAAAGCTCGACGCGCCCCAGGTGCTGCCGCCGCCAATGTGGCGCAGCACAGATTCGCCATTCGTTCGGACTGCGATCGAAGCTGCCGGTGACCCTGTGAAATCGACTCCGGCTGCGACCAACTGCGCATGTTGCACGCGCTGGATCCCGTTTGTCGCAACACGGGCGATGGCGACTTGCGTGCTGCCGCGGGCACTGGAAATCGTGAACTGGCTGTTCTCCGCGGCGACACGCTGCCAGTCGATCAACGGCTTGGTCAATCGACCACCCATCTCGCTGCCCACTCGAACTGGAGCGTGGTTGCGGCGCTGACCACGGATGTCGATGTCGACTATCCTGATCTCTTCGACATCGGGTGCCTCGGGAACCACTGCCGATAGCTTTCTCCCGCGAAGCTACTCCTGGCGCGGACTGCTCAGTGCCGGACCCAGGTCACGCCACGCCCCGCCCGAAGCGCGGCCCTGAACCAGAAGTGCCGAATGCCCGACCTCGAGTTCCGTGGAGAGCGCGACTTCAAGTAATTGGCCCTGACGGTGTGCGGAGACGTATTCCAAGGTCACGGGGTTGTCGCCAAGTCTCCGGTGAACAGGACCATGGACAAATCTTCCAAAGCAGGGTGTCCGCGGGCCCCACCCCGTGAGTCCTCGTCGACTTCCACCTGAACCGTGACCTGATTGCCGACAACGCTTACACCGGAATTGCCGGTGAGCGTGCTACATCGGCGCAACCAACCGCCATCCGCTTCGGCGCGTGTGCGGAAACCATAAAAGGGTCGGAAGCTGCTCGCTACCGGGAGCGTCGCAGGATTGTTCATCGTCACCGTTTCGGCACTGGCCGCACAGCTATCGAGGTTCTTCCCGGCGAAAGCGCCCGTGAACAGTCCCACCGGGCTGCGGTATTCGTCAGGGGTTGTAAAGCAGGACATCAAGCCCTGATTCGATTGTAATGAACCCGAGCGCCCTGCGGCTGCCAACCCCAAACACGGAACCGCCCGGCGCACGCGTGAGAGCTCAATCGCAGCGTCGAAACCGGATGCTGTGATCGAGACCGTCGAGGTCGTCATGAACGGAGCACTTGGGCCGGTCAATTGGGCTGGCGGCCCGACTCCGGTATTGAGGTTGGCCCTTCGTTGTTCATGGTTTGCACCATGGACAGGACGACCGGCGCACCAGCAAATGCGGTCGCAAACTGACCGGTGTGTGAGCGGATGCTGGCGCCGGTTCGCACTGCAATTGGGAACCAACGCAGCGCCACCAACCGCATTCTCGCCCTCAGCCGCCACGGCGAGCGGGAATGCCGCAGGATTATAAACAATCGAAGTCGTATTTATCACACCCACCTTGACCAGCGGCCCGATATTCGGATCGAACGGAGCACTGTTGAGAGGAAGGCGATATTCACCGGGCAACGCAGCGATCCATGAAAGCCCGGCCATCGCCGCGCCAGCTCCGGTCGAGTTTGGCGCTTCGACCTGAAATGACCTCAAAGCTCGTTGTGGTGACGTTTCGATGCGCACAGTGCCGGCGGATCGCCACCCCTGACCACTCGGCAAAATGACGACAACCGAATCGCTTCGAAAGCAACAGGAAGTTCACGATGGTGAAAGCATTATTGGTTACAAGGGTGGCAGGCAAGGATACTCGTCCTGACTTGAAGCCCTGGCGTACCGGGGAACGTTCCCCCCTCGCTCTTCGGTTGCACTTCCTTCCGCATTGGCGGTCACGCTGATCGACAACAAGCTTGCGGCTGTCAAGAGTCCGAGGAGAGGCGAATCATGATGTACCTCTTTCCGTGCACGCGTGAAACACTCATGGTAGCTGACTTCGGTGACAGCGGCCACCCCAAATTATCGAGACCCAGGAATCGCCGACGCGGTGGGCAAGCGCCCGAGTCCGAACTCGCCGACCGGAAGTTCAACTGATTCCACGCCTATCGGCGCACGACGCTCGACTCCCGCCTTCTAGCTCAGCAACTCCTTCCCCGCAGCAACATCGCGACAATCCATTTGCTGCAGGTTCATCGCAGATCCCAGCGCGCGGATCCAGACACCAAAGCCGCGCAAAGCCCAGTCAGTCATTGCGTCTCGCGCCACCGGAGGGCGTCCGGATGCACGTAGCGCTCAAAGTGTCGCGGCGCAGCGTCCTCGATGCACCCATGGATCACGCTACCGGCTTGCGCGCATCCCGTCTCGTAGAAGCGCGACATGTTCCCGCATTTTTCCGCCATGTGACATGGTCTGGCAGGCGTCCAACGAGGGCATTTCGACCGCCCACTTGTACGTGCCCCTGCGCCAGCTCATGGAGGTCGGCAGCGTCAGCATCAGCTCGATCATGTCTGGATCGGCATAGGTTTGCCGCACTTCGAGGCCACAGCGCTCGGCGAAGAAGCTCTCCATCCCGTCGAGAGCGGAGATGCCGCCGAAGACGTTCGCGGCTTGCTCGGGCCTTGGCCAGGCGCGAAAGCGCGAGCGCTCAGCACCCAGGATCTCCCGGTAGCGGTCGTGCCAACGTGGCTGCAGCCATGGCGGCGGCGTTGACTGCGAGAGGGAAAAAGCGACGAGCGGCCGCGCGCCAGCCACCGTCGCGCCAGAGCGCTCGTGGGCCCTGCAGCGATGAGGTAACGAAAATTGGAGACCATGTCTCCAATGCGCTGTACGCAATGCGTTGATCAGCCACGTGCTGCGGTTTGCACAGCCCATCACCCATGTAGCCGCCCAGGACCGTATCGACCCCCGCCCGCGGCAAGTCCGCGATAGAGTGCCATTTTCAGTTCACGGTACATTTGACGAATATGGCGAACCCGGGAAAACGAGGCGCTCGCCATCGAACCCATGGGCACATACAAAGTCCGCCTCGATAGAAACATTCTCCAAACCAAAGTGTGCGCACAGCGAGCGAGTGACAGCACGCTCGTCCATTTCCGGCAACGTCGACGACCCAAACGTAATCGCCAGTGGCGGCAGTGGCACCTGCGGCAAGAAAGCCAACACACTCGTCGAGTCGATGCCACTACTGAGGCTCAATCCAATTCGCCCCGCGCCTCGCAACTGCGGGCACAAGCTATTCCGAGCGAATCCCGAATTGCCGCAATCGCCTGCTCGTCGCTTATATGAGCATGAAGTCTATTCGGCGCAGGAATCTCGGCATCGATTTGTGTCGCGTCGCGTGTCAGCACGATACCAGCGCCGGGCATGACTTGATGAATGTCAGCGAAAACCGAACGGTCCAGCGGCGGTTGCAACAGCCCGAAATAGCAACAACAAGTAGTCGTCGCAGAACTTCCCGGCCGGGAAAGCGATGGATGCGCCAGGAGAATATGGTCATAGGACGCCAACAGCAGACCGTTGGCGACCCGCGAAGGGGTTAAGCTACAGTGGTCGATGACTCCAGCCAATCGCGACGCAAGAGCACTCTTCCGGGCGTGATGTCTATCGAGGCATGCGGCGTCTTCGGCGGGCACGGCCGATGGAATCCTCGCGTCACTAACCACCAGCAGCGTGATCTGCCGATTCCCGCCGCAGGGACCGAGGCGACGTGGCACGGTTGCTAACCGACGTTGCAAAGTATCCGGCCCTGAAACCGTGCGCAAGGTGCCGGGCATGGATGCGCGCAGCTGACCCACACAGGGGCTTGGCCGTAAACGTGTGGATCCGGCTGGGCGCCAGTAAATCGACGGAGCAGAGAAGTACTGGCAAGTATTTACCCTTCGACAGTGTCGGGATTCGAAGCATACCAACCGTCGATCGGGACCGTCCGCTGGAAGCGGAGCCACGACGGGCGACGACCTGCCCATCGGGATCCACAACGAGACCAGAAAGCCGGCATCACCAACGCGCGCCATCGCGCCGATTGGCTTTGTTGACGAAGTGCGTTCCCCAGAAACGCGGACTGTCCCCACAGCGCCGTCCTGCCGATCATCCGCGCCCCAGTAGTTGATGCGCTTCCCCCATGTCCGACCTCCTGCGCGAAACCGAGCGCCGGCGCACGTTTGCGATCATTTCGCATCCGGATGCCGGCAAGACCACGCTGACCGAGAAGCTTCTGCTGTTCGGCGGTGCGATCCAGATGGCGGGGTCGGTGAAATCGCGCAAGGCGGCGCGGCATGCCACGTCCGACTGGATGGCGCTGGAGAAGGAGCGCGGCATCTCGGTGACGTCGTCGGTGATGCAGTTCCCGTATGCCGATCGCATCATCAATCTGCTCGACACGCCGGGCCACGCCGACTTCTCCGAGGACACCTACCGCGTGCTGACCGCGGTCGATTCGGCGCTGATGGTGATCGACTGCGCCAAGGGCGTCGAGGAACGCACGATCAAGCTGATGGATGTGTGCCGGCTGCGCGACACGCCGATCATGACCTTCATCAACAAGCTGGATCGCGAGGGCCGCTCGCCGATCGATCTGCTCGACGAGATCGAGAGCGTGCTGAAGATCAGTTGCGCGCCGGTCACCTGGCCGATCGGCATGGGCTCGCGCCTGAAGGGCGTCTACCACATGCTGCTGGATGAGGTGCACATCTTCGAGTCCGGCCGCAATTTCTCGCGCCAGGATTCGACCATCTTCCAGGGACTCGATGCGCCTGGGCTTGTCGAACGCATCGGGGCCGATGTGCTGGCCGAGCTCAAGGAAGAACTGGAACTGGTGCAGGGGGCCTCGCATCCCTTCGACCAGGAAGCCTATCTGGCCGGCAAGCAGGCGCCGGTGTTCTTCGGCTCGGGCATCAACAATTTCGGCGTGCAGTTGCTGCTGGATTTCTTCGTCGAACACGCGCCGTCGCCGCGTCCGCGCGCCACCGAGACGCGCAGTGTCGATCCGTCGGAGGCGGCGTTCAGCGGCTTCGTGTTCAAGATCCAGGCGAACATGGATCCGATGCACCGCGACCGCGTCGCCTTCTTTCGCGTCTGTTCCGGGCGCTACGAGTCCGGCATGAAAGCCTGGCACGTGCGCGCCAACAAGGAGTTCCGCATCGCCAATGCGTTGACCTTCATGGCCAGCGACCGCGAGATCGCGGTGAATGCCTATCCGGGCGACATCCTCGGCATCCACAACCACGGCACGCTGTCGATTGGCGACACCTTCACCGAGGGCGAGTTGCTGAAGTACACCGGCATTCCCAATTTCGCGCCGGAGCTGTTCCGCCGCGCGCGCCTGCGCGATCCGCTGCGGCTGAAGCAGTTGCAGAAGGGACTGACGCAGCTGTCGGAGGAAGGCGCGACGCAGTTCTTCAAGCCGTTGCTGGGGCACGACTTGATCCTGGGCGCGGTCGGTACGCTGCAGTTCGAGGTGGTCGCTTACCGGCTGAAGGATGAGTACGGCGTCGATTGCGTGTTCGAGAACGTGCAGATCCATACGGCGCGCTGGATTGGCGGCGATGATGCGAAGTCGCTCGAGGACCTTGAATCCAAGGCGATGCAGAACATGGCGCGCGATGCATCCGGTGCGCTGGTCTACCTGGCGCCGACGCGGGTGAACCTGCAGTTGACCATCGAACGCTATCCGAAGCTGCGGTTTGCCGCGACCAAGGAGCATGCGCAGCCGGTGGAGATGTAGGGCGGCTTCGCTGCAGCGGGGGGGACTGTGCTGCCCACCAGACCAGCTCGCGGGGCGCCCCGGCACAGGTGAAGCGAAGCCAAGCTCAGTAGCCCGATGTATGCGCGCGAGCGCATTCACCGGGTGCTTGCCGCGAGTCCGAGCCGGTGAACGGCTGCGCCGTACATCGGCCTACCAGAGCTGCGCATCCGCACTGCCAGCCCTCCCAGCGGGGGCTCGGCACTCCCGTTAGCGCCGCGGCGCGGACGCCCAGTAGATGACTGCGCTGATCGCCAGCGCGACGCCAATCGCGATCCACTCCTGCGCGGTCAGCGAGGCCAGGATCACGCCCATCGCCGCAACGCCGATCAGCGGGATCAACGGCCCGCCGGGGAGATGCATCGGTGTTTCGTGGGTGCGCGAGTCGACCCGTTGCAGGCGCCACGCGGCCAGGCACACGAGCAGATACAGCAGGCCCACAGAGCCGCCGGACACCAGCGCCAGCGTGGCGAAATCGCCGCTCAGGGCCAGCGCCAGGGCAACTCCGGCATGCACGATCACGCCGATATGCGGGACGCGCGTGCGCGGATGCACGCGGCCCAAGGCCGCCGGCAGCAAGCCGTCGCGACCGAGGGCGTAGAGCAGGCGCGAGTTTCCCAGGATATTGCCCTGCAGGTAGCCGAGCATGGAAATGCCGGCGCCGATCAGCAGCAGCGTGAATCCGGGCGCCCATAGCGCCCCGGCAGTGCTCGCAAGGGGCGCCTTGTCGCCGGCCAGCGCGGCGCCGAGCATGCCCTGGGCGGTCACTTGCAGACCGACGTAGAGCGCGATCACGAACAGGATGGCGATCAACGCGGCGCGCGGCACGGTGCGGCCGGGGTCCTTCACCTCGCCGGTCGGGACCAGCGCGCTTTCCATGCCCGCGTAGGCGAACAGCACCAGCACCATCGCCTGCCCCCAGTGCTTCCACTCCGGCCATTGCGGCACCGAAAGCTGTGCCGGGTCGATGAACCAGATGCCGAGCAGCACCAGCAGCACCAGCGGCGTCAGCTTGATCGCCGCCAGCACGCCAATCGCGCGCGCGCCGAGTTGCACGCCGCGCAGATTCAGGCCGGCGAACAGCGTGAACAGTCCGATCAGCAGCAGCGAGCGACCCAGGGTATCGGCAAATATCGGCCACACCCGCGCCGCCTGATCGACCACCGCTGCGGCGACACCGGCGCATCCGGTGACGTTGGAAAGCCAGGTCAGCGCGCCAAAACCGAAACCAGCAAACGGGCCGAAGGCTTCGCGACCGTAACTGTAGGGGCCGCCGGTCACGGTGGCGCGACTGCCGGCAGCGGCGAAACACAGTACGACCGGAATCATCAGCAGCGCGCCGAGGCCGAAGGCATAGGGAGCTGCCGGTCCGAGCGTTGCTGCCAGGCGGCCAGGCAAGGCGAAGATGCCACCGCCGACGATGATGTTGACGATCGCCGCCGCCAGCAGCAGCGTGCCGAAGGTACGCACCAGCAGTTGTTCGTTGGCGGGAGACGATGAGGTCACGAGGGCTCCGGTGGCATGCGCGCGAGGGAGGCGAGCATGTCACGGCGACGCGAGCAGGCCAGGGCCGCTGGCCGCCGCGCCGCCGATTGCCGAAGAGCGGCGCCAGCGGCGGCCTCCAAAGGCGGGCGCGGGTTGCATCCCGGGCAGAAAGCTAGCCGGTGAATCCGCGCCGCGCATTCACCGGTGACTTGCGGTCGCCTGAGCCGGTGAACCGCTGCGCGGTACACCGGCCTACCAATGCCTGCTCACGCCGCCCGACGCAACTGCCCTGCCCCGACCTGCTCGGCGCGGTCCAGGCCGGCCAGCAGATCGGCCTTGAGATCGGCGAGTTCTTCGATACCCACCGACAGCCGCAGCAGGCGATCGCTGATGCCGGCCACCGCGCGTGCCTCCGGGGTCATCGAGGCGTGGGTCATGGTTGCCGGGTGGGCGATGAGGCTTTCCACGCCACCCAGCGATTCGGCCAGCGAATAGCAGCGCAGGCCATCGAGCAACGCGCGCACTTGCGCTTCGCCACCGTGCAACTCGAAGCTCAGCATGGCGCCGAAGCCGCGCTGCTGGCGACGCGCCAACTCATGGCCCGGGTCGTTCGTGAGTCCAGGGAAGTAGACGCGGTCGACGATTGGATGATCGGCCAGGGCCTGCGCCAGTTCCTGCGCATTCTCGCCATGCACGCGCAAACGTGCGGACAGGGTGCGCACGCCGCGCAGCGTCAGATAGCTGTCGAAGGGTGCGCCGGCCAGACCCAGGCAGTTGTTCCACCACGCCAGTTCGTCATGCACGACGCGATCCTTGCTGACGATCGCGCCGCCGACGACGTCGCTGTGGCCGTTGATGTACTTGGTGGTCGAATGCAGCACCAGATCGGCACCCAGCGCCAGCGGCTGCTGCCAGACCGGCGACAGAAAGGTGTTGTCGACCAGCACGCGCGTGCCATGGCGATGCGCCAGCGCCGACAGCGCGCTGATATCGACCACGCGCAGCAGCGGGTTGCTCGGCGTTTCGATCCACAGCAGGTCGACCTTTTCGGCGAATGCCGCCTGGACCGCCGCCAGATCGCCCTGATCGATCAGCTTGAGGCGAAAGCGGCCGCGCTGGGCCAGGGTGTCGAACAAGCGCCAGGTGCCGCCATAGCAATCGTGCGGCGCCACCAGCAGACCGCCTTCGGGCACCAGTTGCAGCGCCAGGGTCACCGCCGCCATGCCGGTGCAGGTCACGACCGCCGCAGCACCACCTTCGAGATCGGCCAGCGCGTTGGCCAGCGCATCGCGGGTGGGATTGCCCGAGCGCGTGTAGTCGTACTGGCGCGGCTTGGCGTAGCCCTGGAAGCTGAAATTGCTCGACAGGCACAGCGGCGGCACGATCGCGCCGTGCGCCTTGTCGCTGTCGATGGCGGCACGGACGGCGGTGGTGGTCTGGCTACACTGGCTCACGGTATGACTCCGGCGACGACAAGGGCGTGTCCGGAAGCTTAAACGTATAGACGTCTGGACGTCTATACGGCTCGTTATGAAATTTCAGGCGAGTGAAGAGCGGCGGCCGGGCAGGTCTGGACCCACAAGAGCCACAAGCGAAAGATCGGGCGCGGATAAACCTCGCTCCCACAAAAGCGCCGCCACGCACACGACCCCGCTACACAGCGGCAGGCGAGCCGCTCTACAACTCGGCCCTGGCCAGCGCCAGCTTGGCGGCGATTTCCTTCTGGCGACCTTCGTCGGCCACTTCACGACCCGGTCGCGGCGCAGCTGCGGCGGCGTGTTCGAGTACCTTCACCGCTTCCTCATAGCGATCCTGTTCGATCAGGTAGTCGCCATAGAAATAGTTGCTGTCGATGCCATCCGGGTTGAGCGCCAGGGCCTGCTTGAGCAGTTCCTCGGCCTTGTCGTCATCACCAAATCCCACCGGCCAGCCGGGCACCTGGTAGTAGAGACTGCCGAGGCTGGTGTAGGCGGAACCTTGCAGTGCGCTGGGGTCGATCTTCATCGCCTCTTCGAAACTGGCCTTGGCCTGCTTGCACAGCTTCAGTGCCCCCATCCCACCCTTGGCGCCGGCCCAGGTCGACAGAATGATGCCTTGCCAGATCAGCGGTTCCGGCGCGCCGGCGTTTTTCTGCACGACGCCTTGCGCCTCCTGCGCCAGACGCTCGAACTCTGCCGCCTGCTTGTCCTCGGGCGTCTGGTACTTCACCTGCGCCCAGCGCTGCTGCAAGGGCGTCACATCGTCCATCACTTCAGCGAATGCGGGCGGCCCGGCAAGCACGGCGAGCAAGCCGATCAGCCCGTAAAGGCGAGACATCTCACTACGATCGTTCATTGTGTTTCTCCTTGAATCAATTCGGAATCTGGCAGTGATCGTAGGTCAGGTTGCCCGCGATGCGGGCTACGTGACGGTGGCGTTTCGATGTCACGTAGGCCAGGAAGCATGGCCAACGTGACCTACGTCCGCTCATGGATAACCGTTGCGGCGGGCATCGCCCGCATGCCGGCGGATGGTCGACAACTTGCCGGACATGGCGCGATCCACCAATGCCGGCAGCACGGCATTGACGCGGATGAACACCTTTTCCGCGAAGCCCATCTGCACCCGCGGTCGGTCGCGTTCAAGCGCGGCGACTACGGTGCTGGCAACCTGTTCCGGCGTGTCCTCGCCGACCTTGAGCTCGGCATTCATGGCCTTGGCGGCCTCACTGTTCATCGCCGTGCGCGTGCTGCGCGGCGACACGAACAGCAGCCGCGGACCTTCGCTGCCCAGCTCGCGCGCGAGCGCCTCGGCAAAAGTCCGCAGGCCACCCTTGGCCGCACCATAGGCGGCAAATCCCGGGTGCCCGATCTGGCCCAGCGTGGAGCCAATCAACACCAGCGCGCTCTGTCCGCGCGGCGCCAGCTTGGGCAGCAGCGCGTGTGTCAGCAGCATCGGAGCGATCAGGTCCATGCCGATCAGTTTCTCGATCTCGCCCGGGCGCATCTGCTCGAACAGGCCGAAGTGGCCGCCAGCGGCGTTCAGGATCGCACCATCCACCATGCCGCCACTGCTGGCGAAGTCGACCAGCTGCGCCCGTCCTTCGGCAGTGCTGAGGTCGGCCAGCAGCGAAAGCGTGCCCGCCGGCAGGGTTCGCAGCAACTCCGCCATGCGTCCGGGGTCGCGGCCATGCACGCGCAGGCGTGCGCCGCGCTGCGCCAGCGCGCGCGCCAGTGCGCCGCCGATGCCACCGGTGGCGCCAGTCACCAGAAAGGTCTGGCCGGCGAGCTTCACGCCGCCTCCTGCAGCGCCAGCGGCGGCTGCCGGATCGACTCGAACACGGCGCCATACAGGCGATAGAACATGCGCGCGGCGTGGACCACCGCTGCGCGGTCGGCGGGATCGTCGAGGCGATCCATCAGGCCCTCGTAGAAGCCGATGTGCTGCTGGTCGAGTGTGCCGTGCGAGGTGAGGTAACGCAGCGCCTTCTTGTCGATGCCCAGATGCTCGCCAAGTGCGGCGGCCGCGTTGAGCGCCAGCGCCGTGCTGGTGCCTTCGAGCACCAGCACCATGCCGAAGAACCCGGCCGGATTGCCGCGCGCGATGGTGTCGTAGGCATAAGCCACCATCACTTCGGTTGCGGCAGACGGCTGCCCCTTGCGCACCGCATCGGCGTCGCCGCCGCAGGCGCGGATGTCGTCGAGAATCCACTCGTGGTGGCCGTATTCCTCGTCGATGTACTCGGCCACCGCCCCGCGCAGCCACTCCAGGCGCTCGGGCAGCCGCGACCCGCAGGCCATCAACAAGGGCACCGTGTGCTTGACATGGTGATAGGCCTCGGTGAGGAAACGCCGGTACTCGGCCAGGGTCACGCGCCCGGCCAGCGCATCGCGGATGACCGGCAATGCCTGCAGGCACGCGCGCTCGGCGGCGGTTTCATCGAGCAGTTCAGCAAAAAAAGCCATGGTGATCTCGTCAGTCGGTAGTGCAATAGAGTGATTCAATGGCAACGGCGTAGCGCGCGATCACCGCATCGCGGCGCACCCTGCCATTGCTGGTCAAAAGTTCGTTGGACGGGGCAAAGGCCTCGTCGGCGCGCAGGTGGCGAGAGACCTGCGCATAGTCGGGCAAGCCGCGGTTGACCTCGGCGATGGCGCCGGACAGTGCCGCTTCGCTGACCTCGGCGCGGCGCGGCACGATCACCGCGCAGTTGAACTCGCGTGCCTCGCCGTGCACGACGGCCTGCGCGATCAGCGGGTGCTGGGTCAGTTCGGTCTCGACCCACTCGGGCGACACATTGCGCCCGAAGGCAGTGATGAAGAGGTTGCGGCGACGGCCGTTGATCGACACGAATCCGTCGGCGTCCATCGCACCGAGATCGCCGGTGCGATAGCGGTTGCCGGCGTGCAGGGCGTCGCCGACATAGCCGAGGAAGCAGGGTCCGTCGACAACGATCTCACCATCCGCGTCGATGCTGACCTGCGTGTGTCCAAGCGCCCTGCCGACACTGCCGGCGCGCACCTGGCCGGGACGATTCAGGCACACCACCGAACCGCATTCGCTGAGACCGTAACCCTCGAATATGGGCATACCCCTGTTCTGCGCACCAGCCAGCAGTTGCGTACCCACCTTGGCACCGCCGACGGCGCAAAAGCGCAGGCTGTCGGGAGCCGTGGCGCCCTGCGCCAGCGCTCCCAGCCAGGCCTGCAGCATCTGCGGCACCAGGATCAAGCTTTCCGGACGATGGCGATCGATGCAGGCCGCCATGCGCATCGGATCGAGCTGCGCAGCGCCGATCAGTCCGGTTTCAGCGAGGGTGGCAATACCACTTCGGCGTCCGCCAACAATGCCGCGCCGACGCCCGCCACCTGTTCCAGCAACACGGACAAAGGCAACAGCGCGAGGTGGCGCCGCGGGGTGGCGCCGGCCAGAGCATCGACGATTGCGGCGGACACCTGATCCAGATGCGCGGAACTCAAGCACACACCCTTGGGTGCCCCAGTACTTCCGGAGGTGTAGGTGATCAGCGCGGTGGCGGCTGACAAGGTCGGCAGTTCGCCCTCGCGTCGGATCGCCTGCGCGTGCAAACCACCCGGCAATTCGACGCACCAGGCGCCGCTGCGCGCGGTGATGTGGGTATCGACACCCGCGTCGCGCTGGGCATGGGCCACCTGGGCCGCGGTGAAAAAACCCGGCAGCGGCAGATGCACGGCGCCGATCCGGCGCAGCGCCAGATCCAGTGCAACGGCTTCGCCGCCATTGTCGAGCTGGCTGGAAACGCGCGTCGCGTCCAGGCGCGTGAGCGCCTCCGCCAGTTGCTCAACGCGCGCCCACAGGCGCGCCAGAGTCCAACTTCCCTGGCTATCGCTCAGACATGCGGCGTTCGGCGCCTGCGCCGAACGCCCGCGAAGATGATCCAGCAGACTCAAGGCGCCCGCTCCAGCAGAGGTTTGCCCAGACGCAGCGGCCCACCCACCACCCACGGATCGGTGTCGTAGTAGCTACCCCAGGCTCTGGCGGCAAGGCCCAGGCGTTCCTTGCGCGCCGGCGCCAGCGACCGCGGGCGCACATCCATGCGCTCGAACATCTGACGCAGGGCACCGGTGGCTGCGAACAGGGCCCAATCGATGTCGTGATCCTGCAACCAGCAGGCGAGCAGCGGGAACAAGCGACGCCCGGTGCCGTGGCCGAGTCCGCTCAGGTGGCCGATCTCGGCAATGCGATCGCGCCGCACCGGTGGTCCAAAGTACTGTTCGAGCACGACTTCAGCCGGTGCATCGAGATAGTGCTCGACAAACAACGGACCCTCGCCGCCGCGACGCAGGCCGGCCGCCGAGATCACGTCGCCGAGCGGGCTGAGCATCGCGAACAGGGTCGGCATGAATTCGGTGACTTGCGCGTTGTAGGCCTCGCGATAGCGCTCGGCAATGAAGCCTTCGACTTCCGCTCGACGCGGATGACCGGCAGCGATTTCGAGCAACATCGGCGCATCCGCGGGGCGGCGCGCCATCACCGCACAGTTCTCGTGGAACCCGAAGCCATCACCGTCCATGTCGATTCCTTGCCGTGGTGCATGGACTCAAGTTAGGCAGCGGCGCTTAAGACTGGCTTAGGAACTCATTAGGAAGCAGCTAACGCGGGGTGAAGGGCGGGTTAATTTCCGCGCTGTCAGAGGCTTGCCGCTAGTTGTGGCTGAACGCCTCGTAGCCCGATGTGCGGCGTCAGCCGCACACCGGGTACTTCAGTTCCGCAAACACCCGGTGCACAGCTGCGCGCGCACACCGGGCTACCCACTTTGAGGCGCCGAGGCGACGATGAACCCGAAGCGCATGTTTAGAGCTGCATCGCTGGCGGTGCGGCGGGGCTTCGGGCAGAATGCGCGGCCTTGCGCCCATCTGGCCGTGCGACTCCCGAATGTCCAAAGAAGACCATATCGAAATGGAAGGCACGGTCCTGGAGACCCTGCCCAACACGATGTTCCGCGTGCAACTCGAAAACGGGCACGTCATCACGGCCCATATTTCCGGCCGCATGCGCAAGAACTACATCCGCATCCTGACCGGCGACAAGGTCAAGATCGAGATGACGCCGTACGACCTCAGCAAGGGTCGCATCACCTTCCGGCAGAAGTAGTCTGGCGTAGGTCACGTTGTCCGCGCAGCGGACTACGTGACATCGGGAATTGCCGTCACGCAGGCCCTTGCGGGCCAACGTGACCTACGAATCGCTCTACGCCGTAGCCGCATCCGGCGCCTCGGCGGTAGTGGCTTCGGACCGTACCGTCAGCTCGCCGTCCACGGCGCCTACAGTTACCCGCCCACCGCCGACCAGCGCCCCGAACAAGAGTTCGTCGGCCAATTTGCGCTTGACGTGTTCCTGGATCACGCGCGACATCGGCCGCGCGCCCATCTGCGGGTCGAAGCCCTTTTCGGCCAGCCACGCCCGCGCGGTCTCATCGACGTGCAGGGTCACATGCTTGTCGGCCAGTTGCGATTCCAGTTCGATGACGAACTTGTCGACCACGCGCAGGATGGTTGGGCGATCGAGCGCGGTGAACTGGATGACGGCATCGAGGCGGTTGCGGAACTCCGGCGTGAAACCGCGGCGGATGACTTCCATCGCGTCGGTGGAGTGATCCTGTTCGACAAAACCCATGCTGCGCCGTGAGGCTTGCGTGGCGCCGGCATTGGTGGTCATCACCAGCACCACGTTGCGGAAGTTGGCCTCGCGGCCGTTGGTGTCGGTGAGCACGCCGCGATCCATCACCTGCAGCAGCAGGTTGAACACGTCCGGGTGCGCCTTTTCGATTTCGTCGAGCAGCAGCACCGCGTGCGGATGCTTGGTCACGGCTTCGGTCAGCAGGCCGCCCTGATCGAAACCGACATAACCCGGGGGCGCGCCCACCAGGCGCGACACCGAATGCGACTCCATGTACTCGGACATGTCGAAGCGGATCAGCTCGATACCCAGGATCATCGCCAGCTGGCGCGTGACTTCGGTCTTGCCGACACCGGTCGGACCGGCAAACAGGAAGCAGCCGATCGGCTTGTTCGGGTCGCCCAAGCCCGAGCGCGACATCTTGATCGCAGCGGTCAGCACATCGATCGCCTGCTCCTGGCCGAATACGACCATCTTCAGGTTGCGCTCCAGATTGCGCAGCACGTCCTTGTCGGAGGCCGACACATGCTTGGCCGGGATGCGCGCCATCTTGGCGACGATGTACTCCACTTCCTCGATGTCGATGATCCGCTTGCGCTTGTCCTCGGTCAGCAACTGCTGGCGCGCGCCGGCCTCGTCGATGACGTCGATCGCCTTGTCCGGCAGGAAGCGGTCGTGGATGTGCTTGACCGACAGATCGACCGCGGCCTTCAGCGCTTCGGCGGCGTACTCGACCTTGTGATGCTCTTCGAAGCGCGTCTTCAGCCCGCGCAGGATCTCGATGGTGTCGGCGATGGTCGGCTCGACCACGTCGATCTTCTGGAAGCGCCGCGTCAGCGCGCGGTCCTTCTCGAAGATGCCGCGGAATTCCTGGAAAGTCGTCGAGCCGATGCAGCGCATCTCGCCCGAACCGAGCAGCGGCTTGATCAGGTTGCTGGCATCCATGACACCACCGGACGCCGAGCCGGCGCCGATGATGGTGTGGATCTCGTCGATGAACAGGATCGCGCGCGGGATGCGCTTGAGCTCGGCCACCACCTGCTTCAGGCGCTTCTCGAAGTCGCCGCGATACTTGGTGCCGGCGACCAGCGCACCCAGGTCGAGCGCGAAGATCACCGCGTCCTTGAGCACCTCGGGCACGTCGTTGTCGACGATGCGCTTGGCCAGGCCTTCGGCCAGCGCGGTCTTGCCGACGCCGGCTTCGCCGACGTACAGCGGGTTGTTCTTGCGCCGGCGACAGAGCACCTGGATGGTGCGTTCGATCTCGTCGGCCCGACCGATCAGCGGATCGATCTTGCCCTGGCGCGCCAAGTCATTGAGATTGCTGGCGTAAGCCTGCAGAGCGCTTTGCTTTTCGTTGTCGCCACCGCCTTCGGCGTTGCGATCGCCACCGGCATCGCGCACCGGATCCTGCGGGATCTTGGCGATGCCGTGGGAGATGTAGTTGACGACATCCAGCCGCGTGATGTCCTGCTTCTGCAGCAGATAGGCCGCGTGCGAATCCTTCTCGCCGAAGATCGCCACCAGCACGTTGGCGCCGGTGACCTCCTTCTTGCCGGAGGACTGCACGTGGTAGACCGCGCGCTGCAGCACGCGCTGGAAGCCCAGCGTCGGCTGGGTGTCGCGCTCATCGTCGGCCGGCAACATCGGCACGGTCTCTTCGATGATCGATCGCGTCTCGTCCGAGAGCTTCTTCAAGTCGGAACCGCAGGCTTTGAGCACCTGCGCCGCGGAAGGGTTCTCGATCAGAGCCAGCAACAAGTGCTCGACGGTCATGAATTCATGCCGTTTCGCCCGAGCTTCCTTGTAGCTCTGACTGATGGTCAGTTCCAGGTCCTTGCTGAACATGGACTTCCTTTACTCCTGCGCTGGGCGCTGATTCGTTCTACCACATGGCCCCGCTTGCCGCCGAAATCAAGCGTGACGAATTTCACTGTTGCCTGGCCTCGCAAACCCCATTCAGCGGGTTCCCAGCATCAAGCTTCCTCCATCGCACACATCAACGGGTGCTGATGAGCACGGGAGAACGCGTTGACCTGAGCCACCTTGGTATCTGCCACGTCGCGCGTGAAGACGCCGCACACGCCCTTGCCCTGCGTGTGTACGTGCAGCATCACCCGGGTCGCGTTCTCGCGCGACATCGAAAAAAACGTCTCCAGCACAATCACCACAAACTCCATCGGCGTGTAGTCGTCGTTCAAGATCACCACCCTGAACAGGGGTGGCTTCTTCAGTTCCGGACGCGACTCCTGGACGGCAACGCCCAGATCCTCACGACCTTCCGTATTCGACTCCTCGCTCATGGCTCTTGCTTGCACTCGCCGGTCATACACTAGATGGTGATCAGTATAGCCAGCTGAACCGTATGCGGCGGCGGGTCAGGTGGGGCCGGATCAGGCCGCCGCGGCCCCGCAACGTCCGGTTCCGGGCCAGCGGTTCTGATGGGTGGCAGCGCGCTGATCCGGCCCATTCTGCCCAGGATGAACCGCTGTCAACCCGGCCAGACCCAGAGCTGGCTGCGCCATCCCATGCGAGACATCAGCCGACTCCCGCGCATCACCGTTGCCGCCGTCGTGCCGAACGGTAACCGTTACCTGCTGGTCGAGGAGCGCATCGATCAGCGCCTGGTGCTGAACCAGCCAGCCGGTCACCTCGACCCGAACGAGTCGCTGATCGACGCCGTGATTCGCGAGACGCGCGAGGAAACGGCATGGGCGGTGCGCCCGGTCGGGCTGATCGGCATCTACCAGTTGCTCTTGCCGCAAGTGCACTTCGTGCGCATGACCTTCCTCTGCGAAGCACTAGAGCACGATTCGAAACAGGCTCTGGACACCGAAATCGTGCGTACGCACTGGCTGACGCGCGATGAGATTGCCAGTCACGTCGTCCCGCAGCGCAGTGCGCTGGTGTTGCGCTGCATCGACGATCATCTCGCGGGTCGATTGTGGCCGCTGGAGCAGATCGTGGAGCCGTTCAGTTGAGCGCCGCAAAAGCGGGGCAAGGGGCAGGGGGCAGGGGTCCTGGCTGCTCGCCCAGACAGGCCACGTCGCCGTTTGTGGCTTCCGTGGGATGCGTACGGCATTGCGCCGAGACTCACTCCCTTGTCGAACGTGATCCGCGCACCGAAGTGGGCCCCCTGCCCCCTGCCCTCTGCCCCGCTGATTGCCGCGACGTGGCGCGCCACCCGCAAAAGCCCACGCGGGCATGAAACCGCCGCGCATCCTCGTCGGCCTCTCCGGCGGAGTCGACTCCTCGGTCACCGCGCTGTTGCTCAAACGCGCCGGACGCGAGGTCGGTGGCTTGTTCATGAAGAACTGGGAAGAGGACGACGTCGGCGGCGCCTGCAGCGCCGAAGCCGATGCGCGCGACGCCCGCGCCATCGCCGATCTGCTCGGCATACCGTTCTTTGGTCGCAACTTCGCCGCCGAGTACTGGGATGGCGTGTTCGAGCATTTCCTGGCCGAACTCAAGGCCGGGCGCACGCCGAATCCGGACATCCTGTGCAACCGCGAGGTCAAGTTCAAGACCTTCGTCGAGCACGCCCAGGATCTGGGTTACGAGCGCATCGCCACTGGCCACTACGCGCGCCTGCGTCGACTGGATGGCCAGGTCGAACTGCTGCGTGGCGTCGACCCGAACAAGGACCAGAGCTATTTCCTGCACGCACTGGACCAGCAGCAACTGGGCTGGGCCGAGTTTCCCGTCGGCCATCTGCTGAAGCCAGAGGTGCGTCGGATCGCCACCGAAGCCGGCCTGCCAACCCACGCCAAGCGCGATTCGACCGGCATCTGCTTCATCGGCGAGCGCAATTTCGACCCCTTCATCGCGCGCTATCTGGCGCCCAATCCGGGGCCGATGCGCACGCCGGAAGGCGAACTGATGGGCGAGCACCGCGGGCTGCAGTTCCATACCCAGGGCCAGCGCGGCGGCCTGGCCATCGGCGGCCGCAAGGGCGGCAGCGGCGAACCCTGGTACGTCGCCGCCAAGTCGATCGCCGACAACACGCTGATCGTGGTCCAGGGCGACCACCCGGCGCTGTACGGCTCACGCCTGAGCACCGAGGCGATCAACTGGATCGCCGGTGTGGCGCCTGCGGCCGAGTTCACATGCACGGCGAAGATTCGCTATCGACAGGCCGACCAAACCTGCCAGGTGCGGCGATTGGATGACGGCAGTGGTGTCGAAGTGCTGTTCGACGAGCGCCAACGCGCGATTACGCCGGGCCAGTCAATCGTGTTCTACGACGGCGAGGTGTGCCTCGGTGGCGGGGTGATCAAGGCCAGCGACGCATTCCTGGGCGGGCTGTAGCTACACGTGTGGGAGCGGGTTCACCCCGCGAGCTCTTGCCTGGCTTTTGCGAAGGGGGTTCACCCCGCGAGCTTTTGCTTCGCTTCCACCCCAAGGATCGCGGAATAAATCCGCTCCCACAGGAAGCTAGAGCTACTCCGCCCACAACTCGGCCAGCGCCGTCGGTACCGCCTCAAACGGTTCAATGGCGGCCGTCTCGTCGCCACCGTGCGTAGCCAGCAGCAACCAACGCCCACCCTCCAGTCGATACGACTCCAGCGTCTGCGCGATCGGATCGACCAGCCACAGATTCGGCACGCCGTTGGCGGCGTAAATGCGCATCTTCAGTTGACGATCGATGCGCGCCGTGGACGGCGACAACACCTCGCAGACCCAGTCCGGCGCCAGCTCGAACCACGCCGTCTCCGGCAGTTTCGGCATGCGTTCGCGACGCCAGCCGGCGACGTCGGGAACGATCACGTCGCGGCCGAGGTGCAATTCCGGTTCGATCAGGATGATCCAGCCACCGGGGCCGCCGCGGCCCCGGTCGAAGGGATCGTACATTGAGCCCACCAGGGAACTGGTGGAGCGCGCATGCCTCGGCGCCGGCCGCGGATGCGTGTACAGCGCGCCGCTGAGGATCTCCGCGACCAGATGCTCGGGTGCGTTGAGAACATCCTCGTAGGTGGCGAATTTGGGCACGGTGCTCATGGGGGCATTGTGCAGCCGAACAAGCAAAGGCAGTGGTGAATGGGGGGGTAAGTGGTGAATGGCAAGAGCGGCTCGCGCGCGCCGTGAGACCACCGCGCGCCGCCACTCGACGCGAGCTGCGCGCGCCCCACTCCCCAGCCTCTTCCTTCTCACAACCTGAACTTGTCACCCAGATACACCTCGCGCACCTTCGGATGCGCCAGGATCTGTTGCGGCGTGCCTTCAGCCAGCACCTGGCCGGCGTTGAGCACGTAGGCGCGGTCGCAGATGTCGAGCGTCTCGCGCACGTTGTGGTCGGTGATCAACACGCCGATGCCGCGATCCTTGAGGTGCGCGATGGCTTCCTGGATCTCGCCGACGGAGATCGGGTCGACGCCGGCGAAGGGCTCGTCGAGCATGATGAAGCGCGGCTTGGCGGCCAGCGCGCGGGCGATTTCGACGCGACGGCGCTCGCCGCCGGACAGGCTCTGTCCGAGCTGACCGCGCAGGTGCGTCACCTGCAGTTCTTCCAGCAGCGCTTCGAGCACCACGGTGCGACCGCGTTTGGTCAAGTCCTTGCGCATCTCCAGCACCGTGAGCAGATTGTCCTCGACGGTCAGACGGCGGAACACGCTGGGTTCCTGCGGCAGATAGCCGATGCCCATGCGCGCGCGATCGGACATCGACAGCGCGGTGATGTCGCGGCCATCCAGTTCGATGCGCCCGCGGTCGGCGGCGATCATGCCGACGATCATGTAGAAACAGGTGGTCTTGCCGGCGCCATTCGGGCCCAGCAGTCCGACCACCTCGCCAACGCTCAGATGGCAGGAAACACTGCGGACGACCTCGCGGCCGCGATAACGCTTGCTCAGGGATTCGACCAGCAGCATCGGCGGGTCAGGGCCCGATCAGGCGTGCGGCGTCGGAAGGCGCCAGGGCACTCGACTTCGGCGCCTCTTTCGGCACTTCAACCGGCTTGGGAGCCTTCGGCGGAATCACCAGTTGCACGCCGCCGGTGACGCCCTCGCCCGCGGCCAGTCTGCCGGTCTTGACCGAATACACCACCCGCTGCGAGCGCAGCGTGCCCTGCGGGCGCTCCAGCACGACATTACCGCTCAGTTCGACAGTTTCGTCGGTAAGTTTGTAGTCGATGGTCGCAGCCTGGGCGTTCAATTCGCCGCCGCCATCCATCGCCTGCTTCAAGGTCGCCGGCTTGCCGGTCAGCAGCGCTCGCGCGACCTCGCCCTTGTCCTGGGTCACGTCGGCACGCGCGGCGTTCACCACCAGGCTGCCCTGGGTGATGCGCACATTGCCGGTCAGCACGGTGGTATTGGTGTCCATGCCCGATTCGAAACGATCGGAATTGATCTGCATCGGCTGCTGGCGATCCGCTTCCAGCGCGCCGGCAGGCAAGGCGACGGCGAGGCACAACAGGGTCAGCCAACGACGATCAGGAGCGCTTGCGTTTGGGTACATATTCACCTTCCACCTGGCTACGGAGCACGAAGTGATCCTTCTTGAGGTCGGCGCGCAAGCCGACACCACGAATCTCACTTCCGGTGCTGACAATCTCCACGGCTTCGTCGCTGCTTGCAAGCCGCTCTTCGATGCCGAACTCGATGCGCTCGGAGCGGATCGTGACCGGCTCGCGCTTGGCCTTGACGCCCTGCAGCACCACGTCGTCCTGCAACCACATGCGATCCTTGGCGACATCCAGCCGACCGCTCGATGAACGCCCGTTCCAGCGCCCGCCATCGGCGCTCAACACATCGAAGACCGGTGCGGCGATCAGGTATTCGTCGCCGCGACGCGGGCTGGTGATGAGTGGACTGACCAGGACCAGATTCGGCTGGCCGGCGGCGTCGTAGACGCGCATCTCGACATTGCGGATCTCGTTGTCCTGCCGCGCCACCCGCTGCGCGGCCGGCTCCGCTGCCGGTGGTGCCAGCCAGCGGATCAGGCCGTAGCTGGCCAGCGTCGTCGCCCCCAGCACCAGCATCCACAATCGGGTACGTTCCGGGGTCATTGCCCAAGGTCCAGATAGGGTGCGATCAGATCGTCGAGCTTGTCCTGTGCGGCGAGCACAAATTCGGCGAACTCGCGCACGGCGCCACCACCGGCCGGCCGTGTCGCCACCCAATGACAGCGCGAGCGCACTGCCGGGATCGCTTCGGCGACGGTCGCCGCGTATTGCACGCGCTCGAGGATGGCCAGGTCGGGCAGGTCGTCGCCCATGAACGCGGCGTCGTCATAGCTCAGTCCGTTCTCGGCGAGCAGCGCCTCGAACGCGGGCCGCTTGTGGCGTACGCCCAGATGCACCTGCTGGATGCCCAACTCCGCCAGGCGCCGCGCCGCGGCATCACTGGCGCGCGCACTGATCACGCAGGTGATGATGCCGGCCTGCGCCAACAGCTTGAGCCCGAGACCGTCGTGCACATGGAAGGCCTTGCTCTCGGCGCCATCCGGCCCGTACAGCAGGCGCCCGTCGGTGAGGATGCCATCGACGTCGAAGCCGATCAGCCGGATGCAGCGCAATCAAATTCGGTCGGAAGCGAAAATCCACTAAATCACCCGCGCGCGCAGCAGATCGTGGAAGTTCAGCGCGCCGACCAGCAGCCCTTCACCATCGACCACCAGCAAGCCATTGATCTTGTGCGCTTCCATCATCTGCGCCGCCTCGATGGCGAGTTTGTCGGCGCCGATGGTGCGTGGATTGGCGGTCATCAGCGCCGACACCGGAGTGCTGCGCAGGTCGACGCTGGCATCATCCAGCGTGCGCCGCAAATCGCCGTCGGTGAACACGCCGTGCAAACGATCGTCGGCACCCGCGATCGCGGTCATGCCGAGGTTCTTGCGACTCATCTCCATCAGCGCCTGGGTCACGCTGGCGCTCGGCTCGACGCGCGGAATGTCCTTGCCGGTGTGCATCACATCGCTGATGTGCACCAGCAGACGCCTGCCCAACTGGCCGGCGGGATGTGAGGCGGCGAAATCATCCGACGTGAATCCGCGCGCTTCCAGCAACGCGATCGCCAGCGCGTCGCCCATCACCAGTGCGGCCGTGGTGCTCGACGTCGGTGCGAGACCCAGCGGACAGGCCTCTTCGGCAACCGAAACGTCGAGATGCACATCGGCCAGCCGCGACAGGCTGGAGCGTTCGTTGCCGGTCATCGCGATCAGCGGCACACCTTTGCGCTTGACCACTGGCAGGATGGTCAGCAATTCGTCGGTCTCGCCGGAATTGGACAAGGCCAGGACCACATCCTTCACCGTGATCATGCCCAGATCACCATGACTGGCTTCGGCCGGATGCACGAAGAACGCCGGCGTGCCGGTGCTGGCCAGGGTTGCCGCAATCTTGCGTGCGATATGGCCGGACTTGCCGATGCCACTGACAACCACGCGTCCCTCGCAGCCAGCATCAACTGGCAGGCGCGGGTGAACGCACCATCGATGCGCGCAGCCAGCGCGCTGATCGCGGCGACTTCGATTTCGATGACACGCCGCCCGGCGGCAGCGACAGCAGCGACCGGCAGATCCTGGACCGGCCGGGAGACGATGGCATTCATGAACTAAAGTTCCACGGCTGAATCGGTCGTTTCTCTATTCAGGCGGCATCCGATAGCATCAGCGCCCCTTTTGGGACATGCAGACGTGTCCCGGAAACCGCCTGAAGTCTACACCGGTGCACCCTGAACTGGGGAACCCCCCCCACCCCAACCTTCTTTGGCCCCCCGGGGCGGGGATGGGGGCGCGAAGGGGGCGCGGGGGGCGGAGGCCGCAGACACGGGTGGTGGTGGGGGCCCCCCCCCCCCCCCTCTCTTTTTTGCTTTTGTGGCCCCTTTGTTCCTTTTTGGCCCCGCAACACACTCGTGCCTCTTGGCGGCCCCCCCGGGCCCCCCCGACCCCAGAAACCCCTGACCCAACCCGGACCAACCCATGAACGCTGCCACAGTCCAATCCATGATCGCCGCAGGAATGCCCAATGCGCAGGTTTCGGTCGAGGGCGCCGATGGCGTGCACTTCGAAGCGCTGGTGATCGCCTCCGAATTCGCCGGATTGCGCCCGCTGCAACGCCACCGTCGGGTGTATGACACACTCGGCGACAAGCTCGGCGGCGAGATCCACGCGCTGTCGCTCAAGACTTACACGCCCGAGGAATGGGCAGCACGCGGCTGATTGCTGCGCGCAAACACTGACAAGGACACACCGATGGCCAAGATCATCGTTGAGGGCGGCTCGCCGCTGAATGGCGAAGTCTGGATTTCCGGCGCCAAGAACGCTGTGCTGCCGATCCTCTCGGCAACCCTGCTGGCGGACAGCCCGTGCACGATCAGCAATGTGCCGCACCTGCACGACGTCACCACGACCATGGAACTGCTCGGCCAGATGGGCGTGGAACTGGTGGTCGATGAGCGCATGCGCATCCATGCCGACTCGACCAAGGCGACCTCGTGCTTTGCGCCGTACGACCTGGTCAAGACCATGCGCGCGTCGATCCTGGTGCTCGGCCCGCTGGTCGCACGCTTCGGCCATGCCGAAGTGTCCCTGCCCGGCGGCTGCGCCATCGGCACGCGCCCGGTCGACCTGCACATCAAGGGGCTGGAAGCGCTCGGCGCCGAGATCACCGTCGAGGCGGGCTATATCAAGGCGCGCGCCAAGCGTTTGCGCGGTGCGCGCATCGTGCTCGATCTGGTCACCGTGACCGGCACCGAGAACATCATGATGGCGGCCACGCTGGCCGAGGGCACCACCATCATCGAGAACGCCGCGCAGGAACCGGAAGTGGTCGATCTGGCCAACTTCCTGATCGAAATGGGCGCGCAAATCGAAGGCGCCGGCAGCAACACGATTACCGTGCATGGCGTCGAGCGGCTGCAGGGCTGCCAGTACGAAGTGCTGCCCGACCGCATCGAGACCGGCACCTTCCTGGTCGCCGGCGCCATCAGCGGCGGTCGCGTGCTGCTCAAGCGCGCGCGCCCGAAGACGCTGGACGCTGTGCTGCAGAAGCTCGAAGACGCCGGCGCCCACATGAACACCACCGACGATTCGATCGAACTCGACATGCGCGGCAACCGTCCGAAGGCGGTTTCGGTCACCACCGCGCCCTATCCGGCCTTCCCGACCGACATGCAGGCGCAGTTCACCGCGCTGAACACGGTCGCCGAAGGCGTCGGCATGGTCACCGAGACGGTGTTCGAGAACCGCTTCATGCACGTCCAGGAACTGCGCCGGCTCGGCGCCGACATCCGCCTGCACGGCAACACCGCGGTGATCACCGGCGTCAAGCACATGACCGGCGCGCCGCTGATGGCCACGGACCTGCGCGCCTCGGCAAGCCTGGTGCTGGCCGGCCTGGCCGCGGGCGGCGAGACCACCATCGACCGCGTCTACCACATCGATCGCGGCTACGAGTGCATCGAGGAGAAGCTCGGGGCGCTCGGTGCGAAGATCCGGCGCTTGCCGAATTGAGCGTAGTGCATGGTGGTGAGTAGCAGCCGGCGGGTTGCGACGATTCCCCGGTTGCAGTAGCGAGGCGCACGCCGCCCTCACCGAACATGCCGTAAGGTATTGATTTAACTGAGAGAGCGGACTTATTCCGCGAGCGCTTTCGCGGGCTAAACCCGCTCCCGGCGCGAATAAGCGGCGGGCGACCGTGACCTCACCGAACTTCCCGTAACCGGAAAGTAGGTCACGTTGTCTGCGCAGCAGACTACGTGACTCGCGGTGCTGTCACGTAGGCCGCTGCGCGGCCAACGTGACCTACTTCCGCGTGTTCGATGCGCGAACAAGGGCACCGACGGAGGCAACCGCCGCCCGTGCAAAGACAGCCGCCGGCTACTCCTCGAACTTCTGCAGCACGCTGAGCAGCTGCTCGCCATCCGGTTCGATCTGCTCGACCTTGACCGGCAGGTAGCCAAACTGCGGCGCGTGCCAGCTGACGGTCTTGCGGTCGCTGTTTTCGCGCACGCGCTCGACGCGGATGGCGCTGATGCGGCCATTGGCGGTATCGATCTCCTCCGGACCCACCACCAGGAAGCGCCAACTCTCGAGCTTGCCCTTGCTCGCTACCGGCAGATCGAACAAGGAGCCGTCGGCAACGCCTTCGCGCAGGCGCGCGGCGATGCCAAGCACGGTGACGTGGCGATCGAGCACCGGGCCGGTCACTGCGTAGTTCCATGACTTGTCGTCATCGGACTCGCTGACGGCGCCTTCCGAAATGCTGAGCTTGCGCGAACGGTGGCGACCAAACATGTCCTGCTGGTAGCCGTAGCTCAAGCTCGTCAGGCCGGATTCGTCCTGGCGCAGGATCGAGCGCTCCTCGATGGTCACCCCCAGGAATCCGGCCAGCCCCTGCTTGCCCTCGGTGCGACTGACAAACTCCAGTTCGCCTGGTTCGCGCTCAGTGAGCTGCATGCGCATGACGCCGAGGTCCTTGCCATTGCGGCTGACCGTGAAGCTGGCCTGGAACGGATCGATGCTCGCGGCGGGTGCTGCCGCGGCAAACAGAAGTGCCAGTACGATCCAGGGTTGCGCCTTCATCAGGGTTTTCGACTCGCGAGGAGATGGATGTGCATTCGAGCCCCTGACGCATGAATGGGCGCTTATCAATGTAGGTCACGTTGGCCGTGCTTTTCGGCCTACGTGACATTGAGGGCGCGATGTCACGTAGGCCAAGAAGCATGGCCAACGTGACCTACGTCCTACAAGAGCAGAAAAAGCAGCGGCGCAAGCTCCGCTCTACAGAAAGCGGAGCGGCTCGACGAGTTCAACGCCATCCACAAATATTCTCCCGTCGTCGAGGCGCACGCGGCGCTGCGCAAACAGGCGCACGGCTGCCACCAGCAAGCGGTGCTCCTCAGGCAACAAGCGCGCGGCGAGGCTGTCGGCGGTGTCGCCGGGCTCGATCGGCACGCGCACCTGCATCAGCACCGGGCCGCCATCCAGCACCGGCGTGACGAAGTGCACGCTGGCGCCGTGTTCGCTGTCCCCGGCCTGGATGGCGCGCTCATGCGTATGCAGCCCCTGGTACTTGGGCAGCAGCGAAGGATGGATGTTGATCAGGCGGCCGCGCCACTGCTCGACGCTCGCGGCGCCGAGCACGCGCATGAACCCGGCCAGTACCAGCAGTTCGGCACCGCTGGCCGCTACTGCCGCAAACAGTGCCTGCTCGAACTCCGCCCGGTCAGGGTAAAGTCGGGGTTCGAACACCTGGGTCGGAATTCCGGCCGCGGCGGCAAGCCCGAGACCTGGCGCGTCGGCCTTGTTGGAAAAGGCCCCCACCAGCGCGATCGGCAGATCGCGCTGGCTGGCCTTGATCAAGGCCAAAAGATTGCTGCCGCGCCCGGACAGCAGCACCGCAACCCGCAGCGGCTCAGTCGATGCGGACACGTTCGCCCTCGCCCGCGTGTTCCACGACCTGGCCAATATCCCAGGCCGGCAGCCCTTGCGCCGCGAGACGCGCGATGGCGTCGGCGACAGACTCCTCGGGCAGCACCAGCACGAAGCCGATGCCGCAATTGAAGGTGCGCCACATTTCGCTGCGCGCCACGGCACCGGCTTGCATCAGCCACACGAACACCGGTGGTTCCGGCCAGGCGCTGCCGTTGATGTGCAAACCCAGGCCGTCGGGGACGACGCGGATGATGTTCTCGGTGATGCCGCCACCGGTGATGTGCGCCATCGCCGCGATCGGCAGATCGGCCAGCAGCGACAGCACCGGCTTGACGTACAGCCGGGTCGGCGCCATCAGCGCGTCGCCCAGCGTCTGGCCGCCGATTTCACTGGCAAGATCGGCCTGCGCGCGCGTCAGGATGCGGCGGATCAGGGAATAACCATTCGAATGCGGGCCGGAACTGGCGATACCGACCAGTCGCTGACCCGCTTTCACCAGACTGCCATCGAGCATCTTCGAACGCTCGACCAGACCGACGCAGAAGCCCGCCAGGTCGTACTCGCCGGGCGGATACATGTCCGGCATCTCGGCGGTCTCGCCGCCGACCAGGGCGCAACCGGATTCCTCGCAACCCCTGGCGATACCGGCGACCACCGCGGCGGCGGTGTCGACATCCAGCTTGCCGGTGGCGAAGTAGTCGAGAAAGAAGATCGGCTCGGCGCCCTGCACCAGCACGTCGTTGACGCACATGCCGACCAGATCGATGCCGATGGTGTCGTGGCGGCCGAGTTGCTGCGCCAGCTTCAGCTTGGTGCCGACGCCATCGGTGCCGGATACCATCACCGGCTCGCGGTAGCGCTCCAGCGGCACCCGCACCGAGGCACCAAAGCCACCGACGCCGGCCAGCACCTCGGGGCGCATGGTACGCCGCACCGCCGGCTTGATGCGTTCCACCAGGCTGGCGCCAGCGTCGATATCGACCCCGGCGTCACGGTAAGTCATGGGGGTCTTCTGGCTCATCGACTGTAGATCCCGCAATTTGATGGCGCGGAGCATAGGGTAGGAGCGAGGTGTACGTCGCGACCGGCAGTGATGTAGGAGCGACATGTACGTCGCGACCGGCGCATTGGTTCGCCCGGAAATCGCGACGTACACGTTGCTCCTACAACAGCGCGACGATTTAGCGCAAACCCAACCCGACTGCCATACTTCACGCATCGTCACCGCCCGGTTGTCCGCATGCGCTGGTTCTGCCTGCTGTTGCTCACGCTGTCCCTGTCGGCCCCGCTGGCGGCTTCTGACCTCTACACCGGCGAAGTGCCGGTAGCGAGCCAGGATGAAGGCGCGCGCACGGAAGCGATGGCCGCGGCGCTCAAGCAGGTGCTGGTCAAGGTCTCCGGCGACCCGGCGGCGGGTGAGCGTCCCGCGGTGCAATCGGCGCTGGCCAATCCCGCGCCGCTGATCCAGGCCTTCTACTATCGCCAGGACGTCGATCGCAGCGGGCCGACGCCGGCGCTCAAGCTCTACTACGCCGCCAACTTCGAACCGCGCGCGATTACCCGCTTGCTGGCGGCCAGCGGCCTGTCGCAGTGGGCCCGCGAGCGTCCGAAACTGATGGTATGGGTGGTCAGCGACAGCGGCGGCACGACCCGTTTCCTTGACGACCCGCAACTGGCGCCTTTGCTGCGCCGCGCCGGCGAACGCGGCATCGAACTCACCGCGGCGACCATCGGCGACGACGACGCCAGCAGTGCGCTGGTGCTCGATGTGGAGCGCGGATCGATCGCCAACCTGCGCCCGGTGGCCAGCAGCTACGGCGCGCCGGGCGTGCTCGCCGGGCGCCTGTACCACACGGCCGACGGCGTACTCGGACGCTTTGCCTACGGTGACGGCGAGCGCGAGGAGAGCTTCGAAGTGCGCGGGTCCGATCCGGCCGAGACCCTGCGCGCTGCCGCCGACGAAACCGCCAATCGACTCGCTTCGCGCTACGCTTTTGCCGCCGCCGACAGCACCCCGGCGGCGGTCTCGGCGGTCGTCCGCAATATCCGCAGTGCCGGCGATTTCGCACGGGTGCAAGCGTATCTGGCGTCCTTGTCGGTCGTCAGCGAAATCCGCCTCAGCAGTGCGGCGGCGGACTCGATGAACCTCGACCTGATGGTAGCCGGCGGCGCCGAACGCCTGCGCCAGATCGTGGCCCTCAACGCGGTTCTGACAGTCGCTGGCGATTCCAGCGACGGCGCGGTCGTGCTGGACCTGAAGTGAGCCGACGGCGCCGATGACGCAAGCCCGAAGCCGACTGCGCCACCTGCCCAATGCGCTGACCATCCTCAGACTGCTGATGGCGCTGCCGATCGCAGCCCTGGTGGTGGCTGACGAGAGCGTTGCAGCGATGTCCTTGTTCATCGCCGCCGGCATCTCCGATGGCCTCGACGGCTGGCTGGCCAAACGCTACGGCTGGCAGACCCAACTGGGTGGCTGGCTCGATCCGCTGGCCGACAAGGCCCTGGTACTCTCGGTGTGCACGGCGCTGATGCTGCACGGCGACCTGCCGCCCTGGCTGTTCGCGCTGATCGCCATCCGCGATGCGGTGATCGTCGGCGGGGCTCTGGCGTTTCACTTCAATTTTGCGCCGCTGTATGCCGCGCCGACCTTGCTTGGCAAACTGACCACGCTGGCGATGCTGCTGCTGGTGGTCACCCTTCTGTGGCACAACATCAGCGGCGACGTGGTGGTCTGGTTGGTCGACGGATTGATCTATGTTTGTACCGCCCTGCTGCTCGCCAGCGGGATCGATTACGTGCGCCGCTGGAGCGGCAAGGCGCGCCGCATTGCCAGGCATGCGGCAAACCAATCGGAGAGACGCCCATGAGTGCGACCCATCGTTGGCAACTGCTGGCCATCCTCATCGGCATCGGCGTCCTGCTGTATCTGCTCGGGCCGGTGCTGACGCCATTTGCGATGGCGGCACTGCTCGCTTATCTCGGCGACCCGCTGGTCGATCGCCTGCAGACGCGCGGCCTGAGCCGCAGCGCATCGGTGTCGATCGTGTTTGCGGCGATGACTTTGGCGCTGCTGCTGCTGCCGTTGATCCTGATTCCACTGCTGGAAACGCAGATCACCACCTTGGTCGAGAAATTGCCGCAGTACCTGGGCTGGATTCGCGAACGCCTGATGCCACTTTTGGTCGAACGCCTCGGCGTCGACCCGGCGCTGCTCGGCACCGACCAGATCGTCGACATGCTGAAAGCGCACTGGCAACAGGCCGGCGGCATCGCCACCACGGTGATCAAGTCGGTGTCGCAGTCGGGTCTCGCCATCATCGGCTGGATCATGAATCTGCTGCTGATTCCAGTTGTCACCTTCTATTTCCTGCGCGACTGGGACCAGATGATCCTGCGTGTACGCGAACTGCTGCCGCGCAACGTGGAGGCCCGTGTGGCCGAACTTGCACGGCAGTCCGATGAGGTGCTGAGCGCCTTCCTGCGCGGCCAGATCGCGGTGATGCTGGCGCTGGGGCTGATCTATTCGATCGGCCTGTGGCTGGCCGGCCTGAAGCTGGCATTCCTGATCGGCATGGGTGCCGGCCTGCTCAGTTTCGTGCCCTACCTCGGCGGCATCCTCGGTGTCGGCGGCGCCGTGATCGCGGCGCTCGTCGAGCATCATGACGTGATCCACGTGGTCTACGTCCTGATCGTCTTTGGCATTGGCCAAACACTGGAAGGCTTCGTGCTGACGCCGTGGCTGGTCGGCGATCGCATTGGACTGCATCCGGTAGCCGTGATCTTCGCCATCCTCGCCGGTGGCCAACTGTTCGGTTTCATCGGCGTTTTGCTGGCGCTACCGGTCACCGCGGTGCTGATGGTCATCCTGCGCCATGTGCATGAGCGCTATGTGCAGAGCGATTTGTATCGGGAGGGAGCGACCAAACAGCCGGGACTCGGGACCCGGGACCCGGGACCCGGTCCGAGCCCGCAAGAGACCAGTGACACGCCAAGCCCAAGCGTCCAGACGCTCGGCATGCCCGCGGATTCAGGAGCGGCGGGTCCCGGGTCCCGGGTCCCGGGTCCCGGCGACGGCACGCCGGCAGACACCCAATGAACCAGCTCCCCCTCGCCCTGAGCGGGCTGGGTCCGCCGGGTTTCGAGCAGTTCTGGGCTGGCAACAACGAGCTGGCGCTGGCGCGCCTGCGCGCACTGGCGCAGCGACCGGGCGCGGATCAGGTGCTGCTTGGCGGCGCCGAGGGCAGCGGCAAGACGCATCTGCTGCTCGCCACCTGTGACGCGGCGCGCCAGGCGGGATGCAGCGTCGCCTATCTGCCCTTGTCCCGGCTGGAGCCCGAATCGCTCACCGAACCGGTCGATGCCGACCTGATCGCTGTCGATGATGTCGACCTTGCCCTGGCCGGGCGCGGATTGGCACAGTGGCTGTTCACCCAGATCAATCGACAGCACGACCGCGGCCACGCACTGCTGCTGGCCGCGCGCGGTCAGGTCTCCGACGCCGTCCTGCCGGATCTGGGATCACGCCTGGCGCAGGCGCAGGCGTTGTACCTGAATTCGCCGGACGATGCCGCGCGCAGAGCCATCCTGTTGCACCGCGCCAGCTGCGCCGGGATTCCGCTGGAGCCCGCCGCAGCCGACTACCTGATGCGGCACGCGCATCGCGACTTGCGCTCGCTGCTGGCGCGACTGGCCGAACTCGATCGCGAAGCACTCGCGCGCGGCAGGCGCATTACGGTGCCGCTGTTGCGTGAGCTGGGCTGAGGGTGATCGGCGGCGCATAGATGCGCCCGGCTGGGCGTGGACGGAAGCACGGCGCCGTGGCGATGAACTCGGGATCATGGTTGCGCGTATCCCAGGCCGGAACCGCCGCCAGCGGCAGCGTCGACTGGTCCTTGGGATCGGCCGCCGCCTGTCCCGAGGCAATCGCCAGCGCAACGCGCCGATCCAGCATGGCCAGCCGTCGGCTGGCATCCAGCCGATGCCAGCCGGCATCGCAAAGATGAACTGCGATCACCTTGCTGGCCTGCAGATCATGCGGGCGACAATGGCGCAACTCGAACAGCGCGTGGCCGATCACGTAGACCTGCGCGCGTTCCCAGCGCGCGCGCCGCTCGGTCAGCAGACCGAGCCAATCGTGCGCCTGCAAGGCCTCGATCAGCGCGCCATCAGCGCTGACCAGCACCGTCCCGGCCTCGTCGATATGGGTCAGCGCCTGCTGGCGCCGGGTGCGCTGCTTGGGGCCGACCGCGCGGATACCGTCCAGCTGGGCTTGATGAATCGCCCACTTGGTGCACGGCCATTGCAGCCACATCAGCGCACCGTAGAGATCGTGCAGCGAGTCGCGGCGCATCGCGATCTGGCGCCGCTCGCCGATGCGCTGCTCGTAGCTCAGACCGTCGTCGAGCAGACGCCCGTCCTGCTCGACAAAACGCAATCGCCCGGCATCGCCGTCTGTGCGCGCCGATTGAACTCCGCGAGGGCTGCGTCCCAGGGCAGTTCGAACAGTCCGGCGAATTCGGCAAGTTGCGCGAACAGCGGATCTGAAGCCGGGAATCGCGGACTGGTCGGCGTTGGGCTGGAATCCATGTTCAGGCAGCGAGGCAGGACGTCGTGAGCGCAGCGAACCGCATCGATGGCCGCCTTTCTCGATCGATGCGGTTCGCTGCGCTCACCGGCACCCTACGCCAGCACACCGTGCAGATCGTGCTCGTCGGCGTCGAGGATCCTGACGTCGACGAATTGGCCGACCTGCAAGACCCCGTCGCCACGTGCGATTTCGGCTTTGCGCGCCGTCGACGCTGGTGCCGACTTGCTGGCCTTGCTGCGCCGCCCGAGCTTGATCACGACCGTGCCATCGATCTCCGGCGCATCGGCGCTGCTGCGGCCGATGGCGACGCTCGGGCCGACTTCGTCGAGCAGCACCCGCTGCACGCTGCCGATCTTGGCCTGCAGGCGCTGCGCGCTGATCGCGGCCTGTTTCTCCATGAAGCGCTGCAGGCGTTCCTGCTTGAGTTCCTCGGGCACCGGATCGGGCAAGGCATTGGCCGCAGCGCCTGCAACCGGCGAATAGGCGAAGGCGCCGACGCGGTCGAGCTGGGCCTCGTCGAGAAAATCCAGCAGTTCCTCGAACTCGGCCTCGGTCTCTCCGGGAAAGCCGACGATGAAGGTGCTGCGCAGCGTGATGTCCGGGCAGATCTGGCGCCAGGCGCGCACACGCTCGATGTTCTTCTCGCCGCTGGCCGGGCGCTTCATCAACTTCAGGATGCGCGGATTGCTGTGCTGCATCGGGATGTCCAGATACGGCAGCAGCTTTCCTTCCGCCATCAACGGCACCACCTTGTCGACATGCGGATAGGGGTAGACGTAATGCATGCGCACCCAGATGCCAAGCTCGCCGAGCGCGCTGGCCAGATCGAGAAAGCGCGTCTGCCGCTTGTTCCCGCGCCATTCGCGCTCGGCGTACTTGAGGTCGACGCCGTAGGCGCTGGTGTCCTGCGAGATCACCAGCAGTTCCTTGACGCCGCTCCGCGCCAGCTTTTCGGCCTCGATCAATACCTCGTCGATCGGCCGGCTCACCAGGTCACCGCGCATCGACGGGATGATGCAGAAGCTGCAGCGGTGATTGCAGCCTTCGGAAATCTTCAGGTAAGCGTAGTGACGCGGCGTCAGCTTCAATCCTGCCGGCGGCACCAGATCCATGAAGGGATCGTGCTGTGGCGGCTTCTGCGTGTGCACCGCGTTGAGCACCGAAGCGTAGTCCTGCGGCCCCGAGATCGACAGCACGCCGGGAAACTTCTCGCGGATCAATTCCGCGCGCGCGCCCAGGCACCCGGTGACGACCACCTTGCCGTTCGCCGCCATCGCCTCGCCAATGGCGTCGAGTGATTCCTCGACCGCCGCATCGATGAAGCCGCAGGTGTTGACCACGACCACATCGGCCGAATCGTAGCTGGGCACGATGGCATAACCTTCCGCGCGCAACTGCGTCAGGATGCGCTCGGAATCGACCAGGGCCTTGGGGCAGCCTAAGCTGACGAAACCGATCTTGGGAACGACAGCAGACATCGGGTGCACCAGAAAAGTGGGGCGTGGAGTATAGCCGCCCGGCGGCACTGACCTGGCGGCGACTTTGGCGTGCGCCGGCTTGCCGCCGCTCCGGCGGCTCTTGCCGCGCAAGTGGGATCCCAGCCGTCGGCCACGAGGCCAAGCCGGCGCAGCACTCAGAAAGCTGCTGGCCCAGGGGTACATCGGCGCGCGGCTGACGCCGCGCTCCGCTTCGGTCTGCGCCACCTTGTTGCGCAGGTACATCGGCAACGCCGCGTGCGCCGGCACGCCCAGACCCGCGCGCAGCGCGCGCGCGCCGAGGCGGGCAACGGCAGCGGCATGCGGCATCGCACTGTGGCGGAAAGCATCCAGCCGGTAGCCAAAGCGCCGCTCCAGCGCGGCACGATGCACGCGAAAGCCCGGCCCGAGCGCGCACCAGACATCGTCGCCGGGAAGCGCCAGCGCATCGGGCGCCACCAGTTCCTCATCGCCGATCGGCACCACCAATCCGTCCTCGTCGACCGCAAAGTAGCCGGCGTAGACCTCACCCATGCGCGCATCGGCCAGCGCCAGCATCGGCGTTGCCGCGTCGCGATCGAAAGCACCCTGGGCCAGCGCCGCCAGCGACGAGATCGGCAGCGCCGGAATGTCCAGGCCATAGGCGATGCCCTGCGCCGCGGCGACCGCCATGCGCACACCGGTGAAAGCGCCCGGTCCGCAACCGAAAGCCACCGCGCTGAGGTCGAGCTTGGACACCCGCGCATCCGCCAGCACCTGGTCGATCAGGGCGAGCAGGTGGTCTCCATGACGCGTTCCACGGTCCTCGATCTGCTCGTGGATCGACCCGCTGGCATACACCGCCACCGACAGGATTTCGGTCGAGCATTCGATCGCGAGGATGTTCATGGCGTGTCAGCGTTCGACTGCTCGGTGGGGGCGGCACTGTACCAGTCGAGACGCCGCGTCAGGTACATCGCCAGGGCCAGCAGCAACGCCAGGCCGATCGCACCGAGCAGCAGGGACAGTTCCTCGGCACGGATCAACACCAGCAGGAAGCCATATAGCGTCGCCAGCACCGTGGCGCTGAGGGCGCCGCGCCCCCAGCCGTGCAGCACCGCGGCCGAGTAGCCGCCGACCATCGCCACCACCGCGCCTGCGGCCAGCAGGTAGGCAAGGACGAAGCCGAGGTGCTCGGACAGCGCCAGCAACAGCAGGTAGAACACCGCCAGCGCCAGGCCGACGAGGGCGTAGTGGAAGGGATGCAGGCGCACGCCGACCAGCACCTCGGTCAGGAACAGCGCCGCCATCGTCAGCGCCAGTACCAGGATGCCGTATTTGGCGCTGCGCTCATTTTGCTGGTAGAGGCCACCGGGCTCGACCAGCGCCACGCCGACCGCCTGCGCGCCCCAGCCGGCCAGCGCATCGGCGCTGCTGATCACCGCGGGAATGCCGGTCGACAAGTCCATCAGGCGCCAGTCGGCGCTGAAGCCGGCGTCGCTGACCTCGCGCTGGCGCGGCAAGGCGCCACCGGCGAATCCGGGGTGCGGCCAGTCGCCGCTGATGGCGACCGCGAACTCGGCGGCATTGGGAATCACGTCGAGCGCACGTGCGCCGGCCAGTTCCAGCTCGACGGCGAAAGGCAGCGCCTCGGCGGTCGCGGTCGTTGGCGCCAGCACACCGGCCAGTACCGGTCTCTGGTTCTGCGCGTAGTCGCCGGCCTGCAGATTCCAGCGCTCGGCGGTGGGCTTCAGTTGCAGGGCGACGCCGGCCACATCGAATCGTCGGATCTCGCGCAGTCCGGTCAGATCGCCCGGCGCAAACAGCAAGCTGAGCTGCTGCAGCGTCCAGGTGTCCGGTTCGTCGAGGTTGGCGGTCACCAGTTGCGGCAGGAAGCTGCCGTCGATGCGCATCTGCGCGGTGTAGATCGGCAACGCGTGAATGCCGAGCTTGCGTGTTTCCACCTTGAGGGTGGCCTTGACCTCGGCGCTGGCGGCTGACAACAAGCGCTCGCGACGTTCGCGCACCACCGCGCCATCCTTGTCCAGGCGATCCCGGAAGTACTCGAAGCGCAGCAGCGGCAGCAGCAGTTGCTGCTCACGACCCCAGCCCGCGGCAATCCGGTCTTCCGCTTCGCGCGCCAGACCGGCGCGCTCCTGCACCAGGTCGTAGATCAGACCCAGCGGGATCAGCAGCAACAGCGACAGGACGCCGAGGACGAACAGCTTGAAGGTGGTCGAGGAGGCGAAGGCGATGCGGGACATGGGCGCGCTCAGGGCGGGAGTCGAGCACAACATGCGCCTTTCCTGCATGCCGTGTCTGGCCGCGAACGGTCTGCGAGCGGGCGAATGCGGGCGTGGTGCGGGCGCTGGCCATGCCGGTGACGATCGATGGTTCGCTGGCCGGCCAGTGAAGATCAGATGAAAGCCGACGACAGCTTTTCGGGTCTTGATCAGCACCCAGGCCCCGAGAACCGCCATGACACCGCTGATCCTCAACAGCTACGACGCCATTGTCGAACGCCTTCGCGGCATGGGCGAGTATGTGCCGCGACTGGTCATGCGCGTGGTCATGGGCTGGGAGTTCTTCGAGGCCGGACTGGAAAAACTCCGTGGCGAAAACTGGTTCAGCAATATCCAGAGCGACTTCCCGTTCCCCTTCAACATGGTCCCGGCGGACTTCAGCTGGACGCTCTCGACCTGGTTCGAACTGCTCGGTGCGATTGCCCTGTGGTTGGGCCTGGCGACACGCTTCTTCGCCTTCTCGCTGCTGTTTCTGACCTTCGTCGCCACCGCCGCGGTGCACTGGCCGGACATGTGGAGCATGTGGGGCGATCTGCTCAAGGGCTATTCGGTGTCCGACCACGGCCACGGCAATTTCAAGCTGCCGCTGCTGTTTGCCGTGATGCTGATCCCGCTGGTGTTCAACGGCGCCGGCAAGCTCAGCCTGGACCACCTGGTTCGCGTATTGATCAGCCGACCCGAACCGGCGCCGCGCATGGATGGCTATGCCCTGGGTCTGGGCTTTGCGGTTCTCGGACTTCCGTTCCTGATGCTGCTGCCGAGCGTAGGCGCGGCGATGCTGGGCTTTGCTGCCGCAGCGACCGTGTATGGCTGGCGGCGCGCATAGCACGCCAACGGTTGCGGCAAGCACGCGAGTCGCGAGCTCCGACAGCAACAGCTCGTCGCCCCTGTCGGTCGCTGCAACGAACATGCGTTCGCGCGCGCGAGCGCCTCCTACAATTGCTTGCCTGGACCCACGGCACTGGATGTTCGGCGAGGCACTCGCGCGCTTTGCTTTTCGCCGGTCGCGCCTGCGATCAGACGTTGAAGCGGAAGTGCAGCACATCGCCTTCCTGCACGATGTACTCCTTGCCCTCCAGGCGCAGCTTGCCCTCGGCCTTGGCACCGGCTTCGCCTTTCAGACGGATGTAATCGTCGTAGGCGATGGTTTCGGCGCGGATGAAGCCCTTCTCGAAGTCGGTGTGGATCACACCCGCGGCCTGCGGCGCGGTGAAGCCGGCCTTGATCGTCCAGGCGTGCACTTCCTTCTCGCCGGCGGTGAAATAGGTGCGCAGGCCAAGCAACTTGTAGCCGGCACGGATCACCCGGTTCAGGCCCGGCTCGGTCAGGCCCATGTCGGTCAGGAAAGCCTCGCGGTCGGCTTCGTCCAGTTGTCCCAGCTCTTCCTCGATCGACGCGCACACCGGCACCACTTCGGCGCCTTCGGTGGCGGCGCGGGCGCGCACGGCATCCAGGTACGGGTTGTTCTCGAAGCCATCTTCCTTGACGTTGGCCACGTACATCACCGGCTTCAGCGTCAGCAGGAACAGATCGCGGATCAGCAATTTCTCTTCGGCGCTCAAATCGACGGTGCGCGCCGGATTGCCCTGGTTGAGCGCAGCGCTGACCTTGGCCAGCACCGGACGCCGGGCGATGGCGTCCTTGTCGCCGGCCTTGGCGGCGCGCTCGGCGCGATTGAGCGCCTTGTCGACGCTGTCGAGGTCGGCCAGCGCCAGCTCGGTGTCGATGGTGTCGATGTCGGAGATCGGATCGATCTTGCCGTTGACGTGGACGATGTCCTCGTTCTCGAAGCAGCGCACCACGTGCGAGATCGCATCGACCTCACGGATATGCGCCAGGAACTGATTGCCCAGGCCCTCGCCCTGCGCGGCGCCCTTGACCAGGCCGGCGATGTCGACGAACTCGATCGTGGTCGGGATGATCTTCAGCGGCTTGGCGATCTTCGACAGCGCCTCCAGGCGCGGATCGGGCACACCCACCACCCCGACATTCGGGTCGATGGTGCAGAAGGGATAGTTCGCCGCCGGAATGCCCGCCTTGGTCAGCGCGTTGAAAAGCGTGGACTTGCCGACGTTCGGCAGGCCGACGATGCCGCATTTGATGCCCATTTGGTTCTCCGCCGCGGGTTGCGCGGCTGGTTGAGGATTGAGGTTTCTTGGAGCAGTGAATAGTGAGTAGTGAGTGGTGAGTAAAACCCGGCGTTGTCGTTGTAGGAGCGACGTGCACGTCGCGACTCAAAAGCAGCGGCAAATGCGCAGAAGCGACGGGTGCGCCGCTCCCACGAATCCGCGCTTTGCCCGTCGCGACGGACACGTCGCTCCTACAAAGGCGCCGAAGTGCCACGGAAATGCCGGCTTTTACTCACTATTCACTACTCACCACTCACTGCTTCTGAGGCGTATGCAACAACGTCATCGCCCGCTCCATCGCCCCTTCCCGACACAGCGGGAACACGGCGATGGCCGCATCGATGGCCGAACGAATCGCCTGGTCGTCGGTTACGCTCGGCCGACCAAGCACCCACGGCGTGACCAGTTCCTTGCGGCCGGGATGGCCGATGCCGATGCGCAAGCGGTAGAACTTGCCGTGGCCGAGTTGCGCCATGGTGTCGCGCAGACCGTTCTGCCCACCGTGTCCGCCGTCGAACTTCAAGCGCGCCACGCCGGGCGGCAGATCGAGCTCATCGTGCACGATCAGTGCTTCGGACGGATCGATCTTGTAGTAGTTCAGCACCGCACTGACCGCAATACCGCTCTTGTTCATGTAGGTGGTTGGCTTGACCAGCAGCAATCCGCCCGGTGCCTTGCCAACCTCCGCGTTGAGCTTCGATTCGTGCAACAGGCGCACGCCGAGCTGTTCCGCCAGCGCATCGGCGAACCAGAACCCGGCATTGTGCCGTTGCCGCGCATGTTCGGGGCCCGGATTGCCGAGGCCGAAGACCGCGCGGATGGAAGGAGAATTGGACATGCGGAAAGGTCAAACGTGAAACGTAAAACGTCAATTCGCAGCGCGCTTCGATTGACGTTTTACGTTTGACGTTTCACCGCCCCCAAAACAACATCGGCCGACCGTCTCCGGTCGGCCGATGCGCAACGCGACGATCGAGCTTACTTCTTCGCCGCAGGCTTGGCCGGAGCCGCCTTCGCCGGAGCCGCAGCCTTGGCCGGGGCCTTGCCAGCCGCAGCGGCCGGCTTCTTGCCAGCAGCCGCAGGTGCCGCAACAGCCGCCCCATCCGGCGCCACTTCCGGCGCCTCTTCGATACCCAGGCGGGCAACGACGAGCGCGACGTTGTGCTCGCGACCGAGCTTCAGCGACGGAATCTCGACGCCTTCCGGCAGCTTGATGTCGGCCACGTGCAGGGTGTCGCCGATCTTCAGTTCGGACAGGTCGACTTCCAGGAACTCCGGAAGATCCTTCGGCAAGCAGCTGATTTCGACGTCGTTGAGCTCGTGCAGGATCAGCGAGCCAGCGGTCTTGCCGGCCGGCGAGACTTCCTGGTTGAGGAAGTGCAGCGGCACGCGCAGACGCACCGGCTCGGTCTCGGAGACGCGCTGGAAGTCGATGTGCAGCAGGATCGGCTTGTACGGATGACGCTGCAGATCGCGCAGCAGCGCCTTCTGCGTCTCGTTGCCGACATCCAGTTCCAGGATCGAGGTGTAGAACCACTCGTTCTGGGCGTAGCGGTACGCCAGCAGCATGTCCATCTGCAGCGCGCGCGGCGTCTGACCGCCACCGTAAAGAATCGCCGGTACCTTTCCAGACGCGCGAAGGCGGCGGCTCGCACCCTTCCCTTCGTCAGCGCGGAATTCCACCGGCACGTTTCTAACCTTGGCCATGTTCATAGTCCTTCATTTAGAGGCATTCCATCCCGGAACACCGTTGCAAGAAAGGTCGCAGCGATTCGTTCGCCACGCCTCACCACCACGCCACCGTCCGCGACCAGACGGTCCGAGGGTGAGTGCTGGGGCCGCGCTAGCAGCCCCAGGACTCAGCTCTCGGAGAAGCAGAGGAAAGTGTGAAACGCAGATTGAAGCGCCGGCCACTTCACGTTTCACATTTCACGTTTCACCCATTCGACGAGGCACGAAGGTGCCTCAATCCACATACAACGAACTCACACTCTCCCCACCGGCGATGCGCCGAATGGTCTCGGCCAGCAGTTCCGCCACTGACAGCTGGCGGATGCGCGTGCAGGCGCGCGCTTCCGGGCGCAGGGCGATGGTGTCGGTGACGACCATTTCGTCGAGCGCCGAGTTGCTGATGTTGTCGACCGCCGCACCGGAGAGCACCGGGTGCACGCAGTAGGCGACGACGCGCTTGGCGCCGCGATCCTTCAACGCGCGCGCCGCGGAACACAGGGTTCCGGCGGTGTCGACGATGTCATCGACCAGGATGCAGGTCTTGCCGGCGACGTCACCGATGATGTTCATGACCACCGACTCGTTGGCTTTCGGACGACGCTTGTCGATGATCGCCAGATCCGCATCGTCGAGGCGCTTGGCCATCGCCCGGGCACGCACCACGCCACCTACATCGGGCGCGACCACGATCAACTCGTCGCCGGCGTAGTTGCGCCACATGTCGGCGAGCAGCACCGGCGAGGCATAGACATTGTCCAGCGGCACGTCGAAAAAGCCCTGGATCTGGTCGGCGTGCAGATCAACCGTCAGCACGCGATCGGTACCGACGGTGCCGATGATGTCGGCCACCACCTTGGCGGTGATCGGCACGCGCGCGTTGCGGGCGCGACGATCCTGGCGGGCATAGCCGAAGTACGGCATCACTGCGGTCACCGACGCCGCCGACGCGCGCTTGAGCGCATCGACCATCGCCAGCAGTTCCATCAGGTTTTCCGCAGCCGGCGGCGAGGTGGGCTGGATCAGGTAGACGTGCTGGCTGCGCACGTTCTCCATGATCTCGACGGCCACTTCGCCATCGCTGAAGCGCGCGACGTTGGCCTTGCCCAGGGGCACGCCGAGTTCGAAGGCAATGGAACTTGCCAGGCGCGGATGCGAATTCCCGGTGAAAATCATCAATCCGGGTGGGGAGAGATCGGTTCGCTTGGAGCTCATGATCTGAAATTGGCTGGGGCGCTAGGACTCGAACCTAGGAATGCGGGTATCAAAATCCCGTGCCTTACCGACTTGGCGACGCCCCAAGCCGTCCGCAGCGGCTTCTTGCCTCGTCTGTCGACTCGGCGCAACGCATGCTACGGAGCCCGCTATTTTCAAGCGCCGCCTTGGTCATTGTCAAACCAATTCGTGATCGAGCGCGCGGCGCGGCAACTCCAGTGCTCGGGAACGCCGACCAGTGCCGCGTGCGCGGCTTCGATATCCGGGGCCTGCGCGAACACCGCGCTACCGCTGCCGGTCAGCTGTGCATGGCCCAGACGCGCCCGCAACCAGGCGGCTGCAGCGGCAATTTCCGTCGAGCGCATCAGTGCCACCGGCTCGAATACATTGCTCAGCGGCACGCCAGAGAGGTAGTCGGCGACGCCAATCGGTGCGCAATCCCGACGCAGCAGCGGATCGCCGAACATCGGGCCGGTGGCCAGGGCCACGCCGGGATGGATCACGGCGTAGCTGCGCGCAGCGAACGGCAGCGGGCGCAGGATTTCACCGATGCCTTCGGCGAAAGCCGGTCGCTGGCCGATGAACACCGGCACATCGGCGCCCAGTTGCAGGCCCAGCCGGAGCAATTCCTCGACATCCAGGCGCAGTCGCCACAAGCGGTTCAGCCCCAGCAGCACCGCCGCGGCGTCTGCGCTGCCACCGCCCAGCCCGGCGCCGGTCGGAATGTGCTTGGTCAAGGTCAGCGTGCAGCCGGCGCCCTCGGCGGCCAACGGCTGCAGCAAGCGCGCCGCGCGCACCACCAGATCGGATTCGGGCTCGACCCCGATGGCACCGCCGCGGCGTTCGATCACGCCGTCGGCGCGGTTTTCGATGACCAGTTCGTCGGTCCAGTCGATCAGCTCAAAAGCCGTTTGCAGCAGGTGATAGCCATCGGCGCGACGGCCGACGATGTGCAGGAAGCGGTTGAGCTTGGCGGGCGGGCGGAGGAGCACTTGGGTTTTCGGTTTTCGGATTTTTGTCGGTCTTCGGCCAATCACGGTCGACAGCCCGGAAGCCAGCTGCGGAGTGAGCGGCTTCGAAGGGGCCGGGCGCCTGTTCGGCCGCTCTGTGTATTGGCGGCTGTGCGAAGCGGCGCCACGGGCTTGCCGGCCTTTACTCACCACTAACTACTCACTATTCACCGCTCTACCGAAACGTCCACTTGCGCACCGCGATGCGCACCTGATGCTCGCCGGAACGGGCAAAAACCTTGCGCGGCAGCGGTGGATCCTGGCTGCGATCGAACTCGACGTAACGAATCTCCCAGCCGGATTGCCGCAGCAGCGCCAGTTCGCCGTCGTCGCCAAATTCAAGTTCGCTGCTCGCACCTGGCGCACGCATGCCGAGCACCCAGTAGCGCAGCGCTTCCGCCGGCAGATGCCAGTGCAACTCGCGTTGCAACAACTCCTCGGCACTGTTGGCCACACGCACCGCACCGTTCGATTCGATCAGCAGCGCCTGTCCCGGCTGCACCTCGAGGCGCCAGCTGCGACCGCTGACCGGGGCGACGAAGCGCAAGGTGTAGGCCTGGCCACGCTGCTGCCATTCGAAACGACCGCTGCCACCATCGTCGCCATCGCTGATGGCGATGCGACCGCCAAGATCGAACTCCGTGCGTTCGAACATGCGCGATTCGCGCTCCGAAAGTCGGCCCTCGCCAGCGACGACATCGACGCCGGCATCGGGCTTGACCACGCGTGGCGCGCACGCCGGCAACATCAGCAGGGCCGCGCACAGACACAGCCAGTTCTTCAAGGCAGGAGCTCCGGCTGCAGCCGACGCACGCTGTCGTGCAGCGGAGCACTGTCGGGCCAGCGTTTCAGGGCCTCGCGCCAATGCGTGCGCGCTTCTTCGTGCAAGCCGGCAGCCCACAGCACTTCGCCCAGGTGGGCAGCGACCTCACCGTCCGGCGCCATCGAGAATGCCCGCCGCAGATAGCGCAGCGCCTCGTCGAGATTTCCCAAGCGAAACTGGACCCAGCCCATGCTGTCGACGAAAGCACCGTCGTCCGGATGACGCGCGATAGCCCGCTCGATATACCCCAGCGCTTCCTGATGGCGATCGGTACGATCGGCCAAGGTATACCCAAGCGCGTTCAGCGCCTGCGGGTTGTCGGGATCGACGTTCAGAATGCTGCGCAGATCCTGCTCCAGACCGGAAACATCGTTGTCGCCGATGCGAAACAGCGCGCGTGCGTAGCGCAGCCGCAGATCGCGCGGGTATTGATCGACGGCCTCGTCATAGACGGCACCGGCGGCGGGGCGATCGTCCGGCGTCAGCAATTCGGCCTCCAGCAGCCAGGCATCGACCCGCTGATCGACATCGTCGACCTGCTGGCGCAGGCCGGCCAGCAAGACCCGTGCTCCGGCCATGTCCTTGAGCTCGCGGGCGGTCAACACGCTGCGGCGCAGTTGCGCTTCGTGCCAGGCGGCTCCTGCGGGTTCCTTCGCATACCAGGACAAGGCCTTGTCGGGTTGCTCGCGCAATTCATACAGCTGGCCCAGCAAAAATGCCCGCGACTGCACCTCGCTGGTCTTGCTGCCGAGCAGGACGCGCTCGATGCGCTTGAGTGCTTTCGGGTCCGACTTGCCGGCCGCATTGGCCAGACGAGCCGCCAGCGCACGGTCGTCCTGCGGCCTGGCCTGCGCCAGAACACGATCGGCAAGGTCCGGCCGTCCGGCGTCGGCATGCACGCTCGCCAGAGCCAGGCGCAGCTCGAAATCCTCCGGCGTCAGTTGCAGGGCGCGCTCCAGCGCCTTGCGCGCCGCCGCCTTGTCGCCAGCCGCCAGCGATGCCTGGGCACTGCGGCGCCAGGCCTCGGCGCTCTTGGGTTGCGCCCGGGTTTCCAGTTCGGCCAGGCGCACCGCCGTGCTGTAGTCGCCAAGGTTGCTCGCCACCGCTGACCAGCCCGGTCCGTTGCTCAGCGGCACCAGGACGCCGGCATCGGCCAGCCGCCGCAGACTGGCTGGCGCGCTCTCGCGGTTCTCGGCTGCCACCAGCACCTGGGCGATGGCACGCTGCGCCTCCAGTCCACCGATCGCCGCCAGCTCGGCCAGATAGCCATCGGCCAGTTCGCTGCGATTGCGCGCGAGTGCCGACCACGCCAGCGTCCGCCGCGCACCGATCGACTGCGGCTCGACGACCAGCCAACGCGCACCGACGCGATCGGCGGCCGGATAATCCTTGGCATACAGTGCCACGGTTGCGGCGCGTTCGATCAGCTGAACCTGGTCGCTGGCCACGGCCGCATCGGCGTATCCGCGTGCAGCCGTTTCAAGGTCGCCACCCTGCAGGGCGAATTCAGCCTGCAGGGCAGAGCCAAGCACGTCGGCGCGCGCGCTATCATCGGCCGCTTGGAGTTGCGTCAGGAACAGCGCCATCGACAGCGCCAGCATCTGCACGATCGGCACCGCTCGCCGTGAACCGCCAGCGTTGCCTGGGGCTATCGACCATGGTCGCTTGATCTGGATGGCGGTCGCCACTGACAATCCGTTGGTTGAATAGAGCATCCGGCATTCTATGGCCATTCTGGCACTGGGCATCAATCACGCGACGGCACCGATCGCGCTGCGCGAACGCGTGGCGTTCGCGCCCGAGCACACGCCGGATGCCCTGCGCGATCTCAGCACGCTGCCGGGCGTAGGTGCGGCGGCCATCCTCAGCACCTGCAATCGCACCGAGTTGTACGTCGATCATGAGCCGGGGTCCGAACATACGGCACTCGGCTGTCTGGATCGCTTCCACGGCCTCGGGCACGCCGAACTGCTCACCGTCAGTTATCGTTACCAGGACGAGCACGCAGTACGCCATGTGTTCCGCGTGGCGACTGGCCTCGATTCGCTGGTGGTCGGCGAGCCGCAGATCCTGGGTCAACTGAAGCAGGCCTATCGCATCGCCCAGGACGCGCGCACCTTGTCCGGTCCGCTGGAGCAACTGCTGCAACGCAGTTTCTCGGTGGCCAAGACGGTGCGCACCGAAACCCGGCTCGGTGCCAATGCAGTATCGGTGGCCTATGCGGCGGTGCGTCTGGCCGGCCAGGTGTTCGACGAGATGCCCAAGCGCCAGGCGTTGCTGGTGGGTGCCGGCGAAACCATCGAACTGGTGGCGCGCCATTTGCTCGGTGCCGGCGTACGCCGCACCACCGTGGTCAACCGCACGCTGGAGCGTGCCCGCGCGCTCGCCGACCGCATCGGCGGCCAGGCCGCGCGGTTGGCGGATCTGGAGACGCATCTGGCTGATTGCGACATTCTGGTCACCGCCACCCACGGCAACGACCCGGTGATCCGCGCCGACGCGGTCAAGCGCGCCTTCATCGGCCGTCGCCGTCGACCGCTGTTTGCCGTCGACCTTGGCGTGCCGCGCAACATCGAAGCTGCCGTTGGTGACCTCGACGACGTCTATCTCTATACCGTCGACGACCTGCGCAACGTGGTCGAAGAGGGCCTGCGCGGTCGGCGCGAGGCCGCGGTGCAAGCCGAATCGATGGTCAGCCTGCATGTCGAGGAGTTCATGGCCTGGTGGCGCGAACGCGCCGCCGCCTCGACCATCGTCAGCATGCGCAAACGTGCTGACCGCGCTCGCAGCGACGTCCTCGATCGCGCCATCAAGCGCCTGCACAATGGCGCCACGCCGGAAGAAGCACTGGAATTTCTGTCGCATGCACTGACCAATCGCCTGCTGCACCGCCCCACGGTGGGCCTGCGCAGCGCCGCCGCCCTGGGCGACGAGGAGTTTCTGGAATTCGCGTCGAGGTTGTTGGCGCTGGAGCCCCTGAACAGCAGTGAATAGTGAGTAGTAAGTAGTGAGTAAAACCCGGCGCGACCGCAGCTTTGCGGAGGGTGCTGCGCCTGCGACGCCGCTTATGTCCTTCGCCCCCTAAGCGGGGAAATGGTATGGCGCTGCCCGTTGCCGAACGCACGGCACCGAGCGAGCTGGGCAATAGTTTTGTCCTCCCAACGACGTGCTGGTCGAATCTCCTATCAGCACTCGCCGACCTTGCTATCTTCCGCGCGTCAAACATTGCAGAGACGGCTCGCCACGAGTCCTGCGATTCCTCGGGCTGACATGAAAGGCAGCGCAGCAGGCACTGCGCGCTCCACAAAGCCTCGGCAGCGCCGGGTTTTACTCACTACTCACTACTCACACTCTACTCACCACTTACTGCTCTTCGGCCATGAACCCCCGCATCCGCCACAAACTCGACGAAATGAGCGAGCGACTGCAGGAAGTGCAGTTGCTGCTGGCGCAGCCGGAGACGCTGTCGGACGGCACGCGCTTTCGCGAACTGTCGCGCGAGTGCTCGCAGCTGGAGGGTCTGGCGCGCGACTACGCCGAGTTCCAGCGGCTGGAGGCCGATCTTGCCGCCACGCGCGCAATGGCCGAGGCCGAACGCGGCGAAATGCGCGAGATGGCGCAGGCGGAAGCCACCGAACTGGAGGGCCATCTGCAGGCGCTGGGCGATTCGCTGGCGCAGAATCTGGTCCCGGCCGATCCGCGCGACGAACGCAGCCTGTTCCTGGAGGTTCGCGCCGGCACCGGCGGCGACGAAGCTGCGATCTTTGCCGGCGACCTCTACCGCATGTACGCGCGCTATGGCGAGCGCCGTGGATGGCGCATGGAGCTACTCAGCCAGAGCCCGGGCGAACGCGGTGGATTCAAGGAAGTGATCGCGCGGGTCGAAGGGCCCGGTGCCTATTCGGCGCTGAAGTTCGAGTCCGGCACCCACCGCGTACAGCGGGTCCCGGAAACCGAGGCCCAGGGGCGCATCCACACTTCGGCGTGCACCGTGGCGATCTTGCCGGAGCAGGATGAGATCGACGCCACCCCATTGAATCCGGCGGACCTGAAGGTCGACACCTTTCGTGCGTCCGGCGCCGGCGGACAGCATGTCAACAAGACCGATTCGGCGATCCGCATCACCCATCTGCCCACCGGCGTCGTCGTCGAGTGCCAGGACGAGCGCTCGCAACACAAGAATCGGGCGCGGGCAATGAGTCTGCTGCAGGCGCGCCTGACCGACGCCGAACGCAGCAAGCAGGCGCAGGCACAATCGGAAGACCGCAAGCTGCAGGTCGGCAGCGGCGATCGGTCGCAGCGCATCCGCACCTACAATTTCCCGCAGGGGCGCCTGACTGATCACCGCATCAACCTGACCCTGTATCAGCTTGGCGCCATCGTCGAAGGCGACCTCGACCAGGTGATTGCGCCGCTACAGCAGGAAGACCGCGCCCAGGCGCTGGATGCACTGCTCGGCAAGAGCTAGGGGGGGGGCCCCGAAGAGGTCGGGGGGCGGGGGGCCCCGCCGGGGGGGGGGGGCCGGAGGGGGGGGCGGGCCGGGGGGGGGCCGGAGCGGGGGGGGTAGGGACCCTCTGCGCGCCCGTACAGTTGTGAAACATGGGAACGTCTCTGTGAAAGACGTGCCACCCGGCGCTTTGCCGAGGTTAAGAGATTTTCATACAACGAAGTGATTCGTGTAACCTTGAAGTGGGCGTATGAATCTGTGACCAGATTCGCAGCACGGCATTGGGGGATGCCGATGCCGCCGTCCGCTCGGGTTCCTGTTGATTGAGGTGAAGGCTATGAATGCATCGCGCGCGCAGAAACCCAGACTTCTGCCGATTGTCCTCATGCTGGCCGCGATTGCGGGCCTCGCGGGCTGCGGCGGCGAAGAATCCGCAACACCGGAAACCAGCTCGCCGGCCGGCGCCGCTCCGACTCCGGCAGCGCAGCAGGCAGCTCCGGCTGCCCCGGCGGAAGTGGCACCGCAGACCGTCGCCGAACTGCTCGACGCCGCCCGTGCGGCGATGCGTGAGCAACGGCTGATTCAGCCGGTCGGCAACAATGCCATCGAGTATTACCTCAAGGTGCTCGATGCCGAGCCGGACAATCGCCAGGCCCAATTGGCAATTCTCGAACTGATGCCCTTGGCCCAGGGTGTCGCCGAAAAGATGATCGACGACGCCCGCCTGGACGAGGCGCAGGCGGCGGTCGGCCTGCTCAAGCGCGCCCAGCCAACCTCCGTGGTGGTCACCAATCTGGAGCAGCGCATCGTCATCCAGCGCCGCGCCGAAGATCAGAAGTTGAAGGCCGAGGAAGAGGCTGCAAAGCTGGCCGAACGCCAGGCGCGCGATCAGGCTGCGGCGCAGGCGCAGGCCGCCTCCCAGCCGGCAGCAGAGCCGGTGGCATCGGCGCCGACGCCCGCCCCGGCGGCCGCCACGCAGGTTCCGCCGCCAGAACCGGTCGTCGAACCGCCGCCGCAGACCGCGCCGACCCAGGTGGCATCGGCGGCTCCGGCGACCTCGGTTGCCGCTTCGACCGCACCGAAGAGCAAGGATTTCCAACTGGTCAAGAAGGTCAATCCGACCTATCCGACGCAGGCCCTGCGCAGCCGCACCGAGGGTTGGGTCGAGCTCTCGTTCACCATCACCACGACCGGCGATGTCGAAGGCGTCGAGGTGGTCGATGCCGAGCCGCGCCGCGTGTTCGATCGCGAAGCTGCCCGCGCACTCGGCCAGTGGAAGTTCTCGCCGCGCATGGAAAATGGCAAGCCGGTAGCGGCGAAGGCGCGTCAGCGCCTGACCTTCAGCCTGAACTGAGCCCAGCGCTTGGACAGGTAGCAATCAAGGGCGCCGCAGGGCGCCCCCTTTTGTGCTGGGCAGCCGTTGACGGAGCGGACCGCGTCCACCAAACTCGCAACACCTGAACGACATATTTGTCAAGGACGCAAAGACGCAAGGAAAGCAAGAGGCGCGCGGAGGCCGGTGGGCCTTGACAAACTTTGCTCCTTTGCGTCCTTAGCGTCCTTTGCGACAACAACAGCTTTGCGGCCCTGCCCCAGTTGGTGCGTCGAACAAGCGCACCGACAGGAGCGACCTGACCTCGGCGAACATGCCGTAAGGCATTGATTTCGTGGGAGCGGTGACCCGCGGGCCGCGGGATGCCGCTGCCCCGCAAACAGCGCACCGCGGAGCGAGCACACCCTCACCTCGCGGCTTGTGCACCTGGCGCTGCGCGGCGATCTGCAAGCGATTCAGGTCCAGCCAATCGGGCCCTTCCAGTTGCAACTGGCGGTCGAGGATGCGCGGCAACAAACCCGCCGGAACGCCGCTGTTCGAATTCCACAGGATGGCCACGCCGAAGCCCTGTTCCGGCAGCAGGCCGATCATCGCGCGATAGCCCTGGACGGCGCCGGCATGAAAGACCAGACGCGAACCGGCGTAGTCGAAGACGCGCCAGCCGAGCGCATACCCGGCCGCGCGCACGCGCTGGCGCCGCCATTGCGGGCCGAGCAGTTCGCCCGGCGTGTCGATCCTCGAGGTCTGCACCATCTGGATCACCGGCAAAGGCAGCACGTCGGGGCGCTCGCCGAGCTGCGCGCGCATCCAGGTGGCGATGTCGCCGATGCTGGCATTCACACCCGCGGCCGCCGGCAACTGGTAATAGGTCGGCTTGGGTTCGACTGGCACCCAGCCACCGCGGGCATAGACGTGCGGGCGCGCCCAATTGCTGCCACCTATCAGGGCCTCGCGTCCGACCGAGGTATCGTTCATTTCCAGCGGCACCAGTACCCGGCGCGTGAGTTCGACCGGGAAGAAGCTGCCGACGGCGCCAAAGGCCGCATCGGCGGCGACGTTGAACATCACATTCTGATAGGCGTAACACCCGCCGACGGCGCAGGCCGGCCGCACGCTGGGCAAGGATTGAATCAGGTCGATCAGCGGCGCATTGGCTTCGAGTTTCATGTCGAAGGTATGGTGCGGCAGCCCGGTCTGGTGACTCAGCAGCCGCTCCAGGGTCAGCGCCGTCGCCGCGTTCGGATCCGCCAGTTGCAGGCCGGGAACCAGTTCCACCACGCTCTGCTGCAAGGACAGGAAACCGGCGTCGGCCAGCAGACCGCACAAGGTCGCGGCAAAGCCCTTGGAGACCGAAGCCAGCCGGAACACCGTGTGCACGTCGACGACCTGTCCGGACCCGCTGTAGGTTTCGCCTGCCGTGAACAGCAAGTTGGGCTGACCGCTGCGAACGATGGCGACACCCAGCGCCGGCGTGGCGCCGCTGGCGGAGACCACGTCCACCCAGCCTTGCACCTCGGCCGGCAACGCATCGACAACCAGCGCAGGCGCTGCCGAATCCACGCTCGCGGCGTCAATTGCGGTGGCGCCGAACACCAGCGCACAGAGTACCGCCTTGGCAAGCTTCCGAAGCATTCGCCCCCTCATGTTATTCTTTTTGACAACGCGTTGAATCGTAGCGCGTTTCCCCTTGCATGAGTGGAGACTGCGATGCTCTCGACTGTGATCCTGCTGGTGTTTCTGGTCGTCGTTGCACTGTTTTTCGTCAGTATCTACAACGGGCTGGTCACCGCCCGCAACGGCTACAAGAACGCCTTCAGCCAGATCGACGTGCAACTGACGCGCCGACACGATTTGATTCCCAATCTGGTCGAGATCGCCAAGGGTTACATCAAGCACGAGCGCGAGACCCTGGAGGCGGTGATCCAGGCGCGCAACTCGGCGGTCAGTGGTCTGCGTGCGGCCAGCGCCAATCCGGGAGATGCGGGTGCCCTGCAGCAGTTGGCGGCATCCGAAAACCAGCTGACTGGCGCGCTCGGTCGGCTGTTCGCGCTGTCGGAGGCTTATCCGGATCTGAAGGCGAACACCACCATGATGCAGTTGTCAGAAGAACTGACCAGCACCGAGAACAAGGTCGCGTTCGCGCGTCAGGCGTACAACGACGGCGTGCTCGGTTACAACAACAAGCGCGAAGTATTCCCGAACAACCTGGTCGCCGGCATGTTTGCTTTCGGCCCGGCCACTTTCCTGGAACTCGACGACAGCGCCAAGCGCGAAGTGCCAAAGGTGAGTTTCACCTGACGCGACAATCGGGAACCTCGTCGAGCCGGCCATGAGCGCAACCCGGTTGTGCATCCGGCGCAAGCCTGCGGAAACGCGATGAACTTCTTCGCGCACCAGGCCGCTGCGCGCGCCAAGAGCCGGCGCATGTTGTGGCTGTTTGCGCTGGCGGTACTGGCCATCGTGGCCGCGATCAATGTGGTCGTGCTGCTGGTCTTCGGCATCGCCGTGGTACCGGAAAGTCCCGAGCAACGGGATGCGCTGGTTCCAGCGCTGGTCGCGTCCACGGCGGTCACGCTGGCGGTCATCGGGCTGGGCAGCCTGTTCAAGACCTTGAGTCTGCGCGGCGGTGGCGGCAGCGTGGCGCGCTCGATGGGCGGCACGCTGGTGCCGGGCGATCCGCGCGATTTCCAGCTCAAGCGCCTGCGCAACGTGATCGAGGAAATGTCGATCGCCTCCGGCGTGCCGGTCCCGGAGATCTACGTGCTCGACCGCGAATCCGGCATCAACGCCTTCGCCGCCGGCTTCGCCCCGAGCGATGCGGCCATCGCAGTCACCCGCGGCGCGCTCGATCGCCTCAGTCGCGACGAACTGCAGGGCGTGATCGCGCACGAGTACAGCCATATCCTGAATGGCGACATGCGCCTGAACCTGCGCCTGATGGGGCTGATCTTCGGCCTCTTGGTACTCGGCCTGACCGGGCGCAAAGTCCTCGAACACATGCGCTTGGGCGGCTCGAAGAAAGAGGGTAATGCGATCTTGCTGATCGCCCTGGCGGTGATGATCTTCGGCTACCTCGGCGTCTTTCTCGGCAGGATGATCAAGGCCTACATCTCGCGCCAGCGCGAGTATCTGGCCGACGCGTCGGCGGTGCAGTTCACCCGACTGTCGCACGGCCTGTCGGGCGCGTTGATGAAGATTGCTGCCTTCGAGGCAGGCTCCAGGCTGACCGCCAATGACGGCGAGGAAGTCGCCCACATGCTGTTCGGCGACGGCGTGGGCTATGGCGCCCTGACCGCCACACATCCGCCACTGATCGAGCGTATCCGGCGTATCGATCCGCGCTTCGACCCACAGTTGTTGGCGCGACTGGCCGCGACCGAGCGCAGCTTCGAAGGCGTGGACGAAGGAACCGACCCGCCGGCGGCGTCTGCCTTGCTGGCGGGATTCGGCGCTACGCCGCGGGCCAACCGCCGGTCACCAGGCCACTCGATCAACGGATCAACGCCCCGCAGCCACAACAAGTGCTCGCCGATGTCGCCAATCCGGGCGCCCTTCACGTCGAATACGCGATCGCCATCCGCCAGTCGCTACCGCCCATCCTCACCGCAGCCGCGCACATGCGCGAGCGCGCCATCGATGTCGTGCTGGCGCTGCTCACCGCCCGCGAGGGCGATCCGGCCGGGCATCTCGCCGAGATCGGCCAGAGGCTCGGCCCGGTCCGCGCAAAGGGCACGGCAGATCTGGTCGACATCGCGCGCCAATTGCATCCGGCCCAGCGCATGCCGCTGGCCGCATTGGCACTGCCGGCGTTGAAGCGTCGGCCGGCGACCGAAGTGCATCTGCTGATCGACACCATCGACAAGCTGATCCAGCGCGATGGCCGGGTGGATGTCTTCGAATATGGCATTGCGCGCTTGCTGCGCCAGCAGATGGTCGAAGCGATGGAGCCGGCACGGGCCCGGGCAGGAAATGCCAAGTTGCCTGGCGTACGCCGCGAGGCACTGGCCTTGCTGGCGGTCCTCGCCCATCACGGTCATGGCGACAGCGAAAGCGCCCGCCGCGCCTACATCGCCGGTGCCGGCGTGCTGTTCCCGGGCGACGCTGACGCCTATGCCCAACCCCGCGACTGGATAGCCGAACTCGACCGCGCGCTACCCGCGCTCGATGCGCTGGTGCCGGTCGGCAAGGAAACCCTGGTGCTGGCGCTGGCCACCACCGTCGGCCATGACGGCCAGATCGCCGTCTCCGAGGCCGAGCTGCTGCGCCTGACCTGCACCCTGCTGCACTGCCCGCTGCCGCCGATTCTGGGGGCGTAGGATGTGGTAACCGCAGCGAACGCAGCAACGGACTTGCGGCCGGCGAAGGTCGCTGCCGACTCCACCTAACCGGCTCCCGATCGATCACTTCCAGATCCCGCTGGCGAACGCGATGCGGCGCTTCTGGTCGAAGATCTCGCAGGCCGCGAAGATCAGCGAGCGCGTGCGTCTGAGGACGTGCGCCTCGCCGTAGATCCAGCGATTCGGGAATGCCGCGGCGAGAAACTGGCAATGCAGATCGATCGTCGCGAAACGCTGTTCATGACCGATCTCGTCGCCGATCCCACGGTACAACACATAGTCGGCGAAGGTGCTGATGACGCCGCCATGCACGACGTCCTCCGGACACAGATGGCGCTGGTCGAGCAGCAGCGCGCGGCGCACGCCGTGCTCCAGCACGATCTCGTAAAACGGCCCGACATGGGTGGAGAATCCCCGCTGCTGCGGCGCAATCTTCAACCGCGGCAACGCGGCGCCCTGGCGCTCGGATGGACTGGACATCGATCGACGGCCCGACCAGACGGCATTGTAAGGAAAGTCGTGCCGCACTGGGCACGCGGCGCCGACCGCTTCCGCGCCCAGCGGCCCCTTGGGGGCGGGCGTCCGGGCGGCCCCCGCGCCGGCGCCCCCCCCCGCCCCCCCCCCCCGGGGGGGGGTTTTGCCGCGCGCGCCCCCGCCGAATCCCCCCCCCCCCCCAAAAAACCCCCCCCCCCCCCCCCCCCCCCCCCAAACCCCCCCCCCGTGCGCAGCGCACGCATCGACCGCCAGGCCATCCGCCAGAATCAGATCGCTCGCCTTCTCGGCGATCATCACCGCAGGTGCGTTGGTGTTGCCGCTGATCAGCGTCGGCATCACCGAAGCATCGACCACGCGCAAGCCGTGCAGGCCGCGCACGCGCAGTTCCGGATCGACCACGGCCTCGCCGTCGACACCCATGCGACAGGTGCTGACCGGGTGGTAGATGGTTTCGGCCTTGCGCCGGATGAAGGCGCTCAGATCGGCGGCGCTGGTGGTGCTTGCACCAGGCAGGATTTCATCGCCGGCATAAGGCGCCAATGGCGATTGCGCGAAGATCTCGCGGGTGATGCGCACGCCTTCCAGCATCATCTGCAGGTCCTCGGGTGCGCTCAGGTAGTTGGCGTGAATGCGTGGCGCCAGGAAGGGATCGGCCGACGCCAGTTCGATGTAGCCACGGCTCTTCGGTCGCAACTGGCAACTGTGCATGGTGAAGCCGTAACCCGGCAGGCGATTGCGGCCGTGATCGTCGAGCATCGCCGGCACGAAATGGAACTGCAGGTCCGGGCGCCCGTCGGTGGACCAGCGCGATGTGGCGAATCCGCCGGTTTCGGCGATGTTCGAGGTACCGGCGCCGGTGCGACCGAAATAGTATTGCAAGCCGATCTTGAGATCGTTGGTGCGGTCATAGGTGATCTTCTGCTTGCACTTGCGCAGCACGCACACATCCAGATGGTCGGTGAGATTGCGGCCGACACCCGGCGCGTCCAGGCGCACGCCGATGCCGTGCTGACGCAAGTGGTCGGCCGGGCCCACACCCGACAGCATCAACAGTTGCGGTGAGTTGATCGCCCCGCCGCTGAGCAGCACTTCCTTGCGCGCTTCGAAGCGTTCGATGCGCCGGCCCACGCGCGCCTCGATGCCGATGGCGCGGTCGCGGTCGAACAGCACGCGGGTGGCCTGTGCATGGGTGAGCACGCGCAGATTTGCGCGTTGCAGCGCCGGCGCCAGATAGCCGGCGGCGGTGCTGCAGCGGGCGCCATTGCGCTGGGTGACCTGGTAGCGGCCAAAACCCTGCTGCTCGACGCCGTTGAAATCGCCATTGCGGGCATGCCCGGCGGCGGCGGCAGCCTCGAGGAAGGCCAGGCTGAGAGGATTGACGTAGCGCAGATTCTCGACCGACAGCGGCCCGCCAACCCCATGCAGGCTGTCGGACCCACGCTGGTTGTCCTCGGAACGGCGGAAGTACGGCAGCACCTCGGCCCAGCTCCAGCCACGATTGCCGGCAGCCGCCCAGGCGTCGTAGTCGGCGCGCTGACCGCGGATGTAGCACATGGCGTTGATCGAACTGGAGCCACCGAGCACACGACCGCGCGGCCAGTACATGCGGCGGCCGTTGAGTTCCGCTTCCGGCTCGGTCTGGTAACTCCAGTTGAGAAACTTGATGTTGATCAGCTTGGCCAGGCCAGCGGGCATATGGATGAACGGATGCCAGTCGCGACCGCCCGCCTCCAGCAACAGGACGCGATTCTTGCCGTCGGCACTCAGGCGATTGGCCAGCACGCAACCGGCAGAACCGGCACCGACGATGATGTAGTCGTACACGCAAACTCCCGCTGTTGGGCATGGCCTGAAGGGACGTGCGCGAGCTGTGACGAATCGCGCTGACGCTTTCCAGATCAATCAGTTACATGCTGCACCGCAGCATCAACCGCGTACCTGGAGTGCACGCGGGGGCGATTGTTTGGCCCAGCGCTAGAGCAGTTATTCGGCAGGCGTCACGCTGTCGCGACAAAGCCGTCCGATTCGGTGACTGCGACAGGTCCATCGGGCACTGCACGACGACGAGCTCTCGCCGTTCAGGGAAATACCGGCTGCACCAGAGCCTCGAACCCGGGATGGGCAAACAGGTAACCCTGCATGTAGCGCACCCCAAGCGCGATCAGCACCTCGCGCTCGTCCACGCTCTCGATGCCCTCGGCGATCACCTCGATGTTCAGTCGCACGGCGACCTGGATGATGCCGGCGACCCCCAGCACACAACAACACAAAAAAAACGGCGGCCAGCGCCGCAACAAGCAAGAAAAAAAGCGGCCAAAAACGCCAGCAGAAAGCAACCCAAAAAAGCCGGCGCCAAAAACAAAGGCGGAAAAAAAGCCGCGCAAGCCGCACCACGCCAAAAAACCAGCCAAAACAAAAGCGAGGGAACGACAAACCGCTCAACCCCGGCCACCCCAGAAACAACAGCCGGCCGAGCGGAAAAAAAACCACACGGCGGCAACAAGCGAGGCAAAAACAGAAAACCGGGCGGAGGCAACCGTAAAAAGGGCAAAACACTGTGCTGCAGGCCGAGCCGGGAAGCGAGTTCAATCGCGCGGATGCGGCAGGCCTGGTCGAAGCGATAGCGATTGCGATCGTTGACCAGGGCCAGCACGCTGGCAGCCGATGCGCCATCGGTACCGCGCACCAGCGCCTCGTACGCGAACAGCCTGCGCGTGCGCAGGTCGACGATGGGCTGGAACGCCATGGTGAAGGCGAAACCCAATGCCGCCGGATCGCGGCATTCGACGCAAGCTAGCGATCGGAAAGGACTTTCGAAGCGAGTACGGCTCATCCATCGAGCATAGGCGAAGTCAGACGAGCGTCGGTCAAGGTCAGCGCAATGCATTGCGACCGTAACGTGTTGCACCGACAGCCCCACCCTCACGCGCTGTTGATCCCGACTGCACCGGGCATTGACTTCACCAATGTGAAGGTGCGCGCCTGCCCAACCCCGGAGTCTCCACGTGATCAATCTCGCAATCTTTCACTCCACCCTGCCGCAGTACTTGAGCGCTACCGCGCAGGAAGCCGACCAGCGCAACATGACGGTGGCCGTGGCGACCGACGACCGCGCGGTGCTGATGAATGCCGCCGCCAAGGTCAAGGTCGACGCGCTGGTCGCCGATCTCGCTCTGCTCGGCGATACGCCAGACACCTCCATCGTCGAACTCGAGCGCGCGCTGAAGCCGGAATTGACCGTGATCGTCTACTCCTTTGCCAAATGGGACGTCATCGAGCGCCTGCGCGGACCGCAGCGTCAGCTGATGCGGGCACCGGTCAGCGCGCGTTCCTTGCGTTCGAATATGCTGGGGCTGATCGTCAAGCACCTGACGCAGAATCCGCCGAAGACGGTCGAACCCTTCGAGACCGGTCTCATGCGTCTGGAGCAGCAGGCGCCGATGCGCCGCTACAGCGACATGCAACTGGCAGCGCTGCAGGACGTGCGCAGCATCGTCGATTGCGAATGCCCCAACCAGGTTGCCGATCTGGTGCTGCAGTTGACGGCCTTCGAGAAGTACTCGGCGCAATGCCAGAACAAGAACGAGAAGGACGCGCAGATGCACCGATTGCTGGCGCGTGTCACCGGCCACGCCCGGGCGGTGATGGAATACGGCCTCAAGGAGCTGTGCGCGTTCGAGGGTCTGGATGCCGCGGAACTGGTCAAGCGCGGCCAGCGCGCGAGCGCCTGAGTTACCGGTCCGATTGGCCTCAGTCCCGCGGCGACAACACGTCGACCGGGTCGCCCACCCTGATCGTGCCGCTGCCGCGCGCGATCAGGTTCTGACCGAAGGTGATCCCCTTGGGGCTGCGCCGATAGGATTTCAGGGTGGTGAGCGGCTGCCCGTCGGATTCGGCCACTCCACTGTCCGGATCGATGGTGGTGAAGACGCAGCGCACGCAGGGTTTGACCACGTCGAACGCGATCTTGCCGATGCGCACCCGGCGCCAGCCGTCCTCGGCATGCGCCGGCGCGCCGTCGATCAGCAGATTCGGCCGAAAGCGGCGCCAGCCGAGTTCGCGGCCGGCGCGGGCAGACAGTTCATCAGCGGCCGCACGCGTCAACAGCAGCAGCGGATAGCCGTCGGCAAAGCTCACCTCGTCGCCGGGCAGGCTGTAAGCCGTATCCAGCGCTCGCTGCATGGCTGCATCGGCATGCACCAGGCGCACCGGACGGCCGAGATAGTCACTGAACCAGCGCGCTGCCTCCGGACCGCCATCGGCGGCACTGACGCTGCTGTCCCACACGGTCGCGGCAATCCGCGCAGCGCCGACAGCCGGCGTGATTTCGATGGCCGGCATCCCCGGCGCGTCGAGGCGCAAGCGATCGGGTTCCATCGGCGTCGCGCGCACCATCACCAACTGCGGCAATTGCCGGCCGGTCAGGAAGCGACCTTCGGCATCGACCAGCATCCAACGCCGGTCATGCATCAGCCCACGCGGGCTCGACCTGCGCGCTGGTCAAATCGTTGCCGGCGCAGGATTTGACTGGATAGGCCGAGATTGGCGGCGAGTCGGGCGTTCCGGGAAGACGGTCACGCGGGGGAGCACGCGAGGGGGCGGCCGCCGGCGCGCGGCGGCCGCCCCCCGCGCCGCCCCCCCGGCAGGTGACCCGAGCGCCGGCGAACGCCACCGCGCGGGGGCCCACACCGGCCACCGACCGGTCTGACATCCGACGCGTAGACGTGCCGCGCAGCGGGTAAGCGCGGCGCCGGAGCGCCACGGCCGGGGGGCGGACAAGGACCCGCGCGCGGCGCGCGGGCAGCCGGCCGCCGCGCGCGGAGTCCGCGCCGGAGCGGCACCAGGCGCCCTACCCGCGCAACCAAGCGCCAACGCCAGATCCAGCGACCCAGCGAAGGAAGTCTCGATGACCGCGCTCAGCAAAGATCAACTCGACGCCTACGTGGCGGCGGTCTATGAAGTCGAGATCGACGGTCGCTGGATCGAGGCATCGGCGTTGCCACTTGCCGACGTGGCAACGCCAGCTGCCTTGATCAGTGCCTGCAATCCGTACTCGCAACTCCTGCCCGAGAGCGAGAACGCGCAGCGCCATCTGCGTCTGCAGCGTGAGATCGAGGCCGGCGGTCACCGTTGCTGGCCGGCGCGCGGGCGCTCGGTCGATGCATCGTGGATCGAGCCCGGGTTCCTGGTGCAGGCACCCTTGGCCCAGGTCGACATCTGGGCCCGGGACTACCGGCAGCATGCCGTATGGCTGGCGCCCGATGCGGCGCGCGCGGCAAGCTTGCGGGTCTATACGGCCTTCGCTGGCGCAGAGCCACCCCCGCAATGGGAGGGAATGGACGTCGTATGGGTGCCGACGGCGAGTTGACGCTCATAAAGGCATCGCGCACGTCGCATCAGCCCGATTTGACCCAGCCGCGGCGCAAATCGGTAGGATGCGCGCTGCCTTTGACCGCCAGAACGCGCCTGCTTGACCACGACTTCCCCACCTTCGACTCAGCTGGCATTGCTGCAGGCCGAGTCGCTGACCTGTCTGCGCGATGAAGAAGCGCTGTTCGCGCCGATCGACATCGACCTGCCGCCCGGCCACTTGCTGGTGCTGGAAGGCCGCAACGGCGCCGGCAAGACGACCTTGCTGCGCGCATTGCTCGGTTTGCATCCGCTGACCGCGAAATCGCTGCATTTTCGCGGCACCGACGTGCTGCGCGAGCGCCACGCGCTGTGTTCGGGTGCGCTCTGGCTGGGCCATCTGCTGGCGCTGAAGGGCGATCTGACGGTGCGCGAGAACCTGCGCTACAACCTGGCGATCGGCGACGAGGACGCAGCAGAGGACGTCGATGAGCTGTGTGCGAATCTGGGCATCGCCGGCTATGAGGACACGCCGACGCGCTCGCTGTCGGCCGGCCAGCGCAAGCGCGCCGCATTGGCGCGCCTGGCCGCCAGCCGGCGCCCGCTGTGGTTGCTCGACGAACCCTTCGCCAATCTCGACGGCCCCGGCATGGCGGTAGTCGAACGCCTGCTCGCCACCCATCTGGCGCGCGGCGGCAGCGCCATGCTGACCAGCCACGGCGTACTGCCGATCACCCTGCCGGCGACCACGGTGCGGCTGGAGCATGCGCGATGACCGCCCTGCGCCCCTATCAGGCCCTGCTCGCGCGCGATCTGCGCCTGGCTTTCCGCCGCCGCGCCGACTTGTTGCTGCCGCTCGGTTTCGCCGTGCTGGTGGTGCTGCTGTTCGGCATTGCCCTGGGTGGCACGCCGGAACGGCTGGCGCCGGTGTCGGCGCCGGTGATCTGGGTCACGGTATTGCTCGCCGGTTTCCTTAGTCTCGACGGCCTGTTTCGCCCGGATGTCGATGACGGCACGCTGGATCAATGGCTGGCCGGACCGACGTCCATCGTCGGCTTGATGTACGCCAAGGCTCTGGCCCACTGGTTGCTGTACGGTGTCGGCTTGACGCTGTCGACCCCGTTGCTCGCCATGCTGCTGAACCTGCCCGTTGATCTGTTGCCGGTGATGTTGGCCGCGCTGGCCATCGGCACACTGGGCGCGACCCAGATCGGCATCATCGCGGCGGCGTTGACGGCGCGTCTGCGGCGCAGTGGTATTTTGCTGGCGCTGATCGTCATGCCCCTGTATTTGCCGCTGTTGATCTTTGGCAGCGGCGCGGTGGATGCGGTGCGCCTGGGCGAGTCGCCCAAGGGCGCACTGCTGTTGCTGGCCGCGCAGACCGTATTGCTGTTGACCCTGGCGCCACCGGCTGCCGCCGCGGCCCTGAGAATCGGATCGGACAATCCACCATGAATCCTGTTTGGCGCTGGTTTCACCAGCTTGGTTCGCCGCCTTATTTCTATCGTTTCGCGACCCGCTGGATGCCGTGGTTCGGCATCAGCGCGCTGCTGCTGACCGTGATCGGCATGTACCTGGGCTTCGTCGAGGCGCCCGCCGATTACCTGCAGGGCGACAGCTTCCGCATCATGTACATCCATGTTCCGGCGGCGTGGATGAGCATGTTCATCTACGGCGTGATGGCGCTGAACGGCGCCATCGCGCTGATCTGGCGCATCAAGTTGTCGGAATTGCTGTTCCTGTCCTGCGCGCCGATCGGCGCCATGTTCACGGCGATCACGTTGATCACCGGCATGTTCTGGGGCAAGCCCACCTGGGGCGCCTACTGGGTATGGGACGCGCGCCTGACCAGCGAACTGGTGCTGCTGTTCCTCTATTTCGGCGTGATCGGACTGGCGTCAGCCTACGACGATCTGCGTCAGGGTGCGCGCGCCGCCGCCGTGCTGGCGCTGGTTGGCGTGGTTAATGTTCCGATCATCCATTTCTCGGTTAAATGGTGGAACACGCTGCACCAGGGCGAAACCGTCCGCATCATGGGCAAGAGCAGCATCGATTCCTCGATGTTGTGGCCGCTCTTGATCATGGCGCTGGCCACCAAGCTGTACTTCGTGTTCGCGCTGCTGCTGCGCACGCGCAGCGCGCTGGCGGAGCAGGAACGCGGCAAGCAGTGGGTGCGCGAAGCCATGGTGGAGGCCGCCTGATGCTCGCTTTCCTCGAAGCACACGGTCATTGGGGCTACATCTACGCCTCGTTGGCGGTCACTGTGGTACTGGTACTCGCCGACCTGCTGCCGCCGTGGTTGCGACAGCGCAAGTTGCAGAACGATCTACGCGCCCGCGCTCGTCGCGAACAACATCGGAGTGAGTCATGAACCCCATCCGCCGCCGCCGTCTGTTGTTGATCCTGGGTCTGGTTGCGGGCATCGGCGCCGCCACCGGGCTGGCGCTGACCGCGCTGCAGGAAAACGTCAACCATTTTTACAGCCCGAGCGAAGTGCTCGCCGGCGGCACGCCTGAAGGCCGTACCTTCCGCCTCGGCGGCGTGGTGCTGGAGGGCAGTACCCGGCGCGACGGCACCTCGCTGAAGGCGCACTTCGTGGTGACCGACCGTTTCAAGGACCTGCCGGTCGAATACGAAGGCATCCTGCCCGACCTGTTCAAGGAAGGCCAGAGCGTGATCGCCACCGGCGCGCTGCAGGCTGGCGGCGTGTTCGTCGCCAGCGAAGTGCTGGCCAAGCACGACGAGAACTACATGCCCAAGGAAGTCGCCGAGGCGATCGCCAAGGGCAAGGCGCAGAAAGCCTCGCAAGGATCGCCCACGCCATGATGCCCGAGCTCGGTCAAGTCTTCCTGATCCTGGCGCTGCTGCTCGCCGCGGTGCAGGCGGTGGTGCCGCTGATCGGCGCCCAGCTCAATGATCCGGCACTGATGCGGGTCGCCCGCCCGGCCGCCTATGGCCAGTTCGTGTTCGTGGTCAGTGCCTATGCGGTGCTCACCTGGGGCTTCATCACCCAGGATTTCTCGATTGCCTACGTGGCCCAGAATTCCAATCTGCAGTTGCCCGAGGGCTACCGCATCAGCGCAGTGTGGGGTGCGCACGAAGGTTCGCTGCTGCTGTGGGTGCTCGCCTTGAGCATCTGGACCGTGGCGCTGGCGGCGCTCAGCCACAAGTTGCCGGAACGCTTCATGGCGCGTGCGCTGGCCACCCTCGGCGTGGTCGCGGTAGGCTTCATCAGCTTCACCGCCTTCACCAGCAACCCGTTCGAGCGCCATGTGCCGCCGCTGCCGGACGGCAACGACCTCAATCCGCTGCTGCAGGATTTCGGCCTGATCGTGCATCCGCCGATGCTGTACATGGGCTATGTCGGCTTTGCCGTGGCCTTCGCCTTCGCCGTCGCCGCATTGATGGATGGTCGCGTGGATCGCCAGTGGGTGCGCTGGGCGCGCCCGTGGACCAACGTCGCCTGGTCCTTCCTGACCATCGGCATCGCGCTGGGCAGCTGGTGGGCCTATTACGAACTGGGCTGGGGCGGCTGGTGGTTCTGGGATCCGGTCGAAAACGCGTCGTTCATGCCCTGGCTGGTCGGCACCGCGCTGATTCACTCGCAAGCGGTCACCGAAAAGCGCGGCACTTTCGCCGCGTGGACGCTGCTGCTGGCCATTGCCGCGTTCTCATTGAGCCTGCTCGGCACCTTCCTGGTGCGCTCGGGCGTACTCACCAGTGTGCATGCCTTTGCCAGCGACCCGACCCGCGGCACCTACATTCTGGTGTTCCTCGGCGTGGTCACCGGCGGTGCGCTGACGCTCTACGCCATCCGCGCGCCGCAGCTCAAGTCGGCACCGCCGGTCGGCCTGTATTCGCGCGAGAGCCTGCTGCTGCTCAACAACATCCTGCTCGCCACCGCCGCCGCCATGGTGCTGATCGGTACGCTCTATCCGCTGGTGGCAGAAGCGCTGGGCTGGGGCAAGATCTCGGTCGGCCCACCGTATTTCGGCCTGATGTTCTTCGTACTGATGGCACCGCTGGTGCTGATGATCCCGTTCGGCCCGCTGACGCGCTGGAAAGCAGATTCGGCCAAATCGGTGATGCTCGCTTTGCGCACGGCACTGGCACTGGCCGCGACCATTGCCGCGCTGGCGTGGATCTTCCAGCGTGAATTGCCGCTCAAGGCCGTGCTCGGCATCACCGCGGGTGCGTGGGTGCTGCTGGGCACGCTGGCCTTTATCGTCCGCCGCTGGCGCCAGGCCCAGCCAGGACGCCGCTTCACCGCCGAGATGATCGGCATGAGCCTGGCGCATCTGGGCGTCGGCATGTTCGTCATCGGCGTGATGGTCACCGAATCGCTGAATGTCGAACGCGATTTGCGCATGAAGCCGGGCGATACCACCGAGATTGCCGGACTCGAAATCGCCTTCATCGCCCTGCGCAATGAGAAGGGTGCCAACTACATCGCCGACGAGGGCGTCTTCGAGATCCGCAAGAACGGCAAGGTGCTGAGCGAACAGCATCCGCAGAAGCGCCAGTACCTGCGCGGTCAGGTGATGACCGAGGCGGCCATCGACGCCGGTTTCTTTGCCGACTTCTACATCGCGCTGGGCGAGCCGCTCGACAACGGTTCGGCCTGGGCCGTGCGCCTGTACTACAAGCCGATGATCCGTTGGGTCTGGCTCGGCGCCCTGATGATGATGCTGGGCGGACTGATTGCGGCCACCGAACGCCGATTGCGCCAGACGGTGGTTGAACGCGAGTCAGATCTCGTGCCAAACAAGGACAACGCGGCCATCGGCGGCAGGCCAGCGACGGAGTCCGCATGAAGCCCCGCGCACTCATCCCGCTGGTGGTATTCGTTGCCATCGGTTTCTTCCTCTACAGCGGCATCGGCAAGGACCCGCGCTACGTGCCCTCGCCGCTGGTGGGCAAGCCGATGCCGGAGTTTTCGGCGCCGGCGCTGCACGATCCGACGCGCATCGTCAGCAAGACCAGCCTGCTCGGTACGCCCTACCTGTTGAATGTATTCGGCAGCTGGTGCCCGAGCTGCCGTGTCGAGCACCCGATCCTGGCCGAATACGCCCGCCGCGGCGCCTTCAAGCTGGTCGGCTTCAACTGGAAGGACGAAAAGGCCGACGCCGAGCGCTGGCTGCAGCAGTTCGGCGATCCCTACGCCGAGATTTTCACCGACCTCGACGGTCGCCTCGGCATCGATTTTGGCGTCTATGGCGCCCCCGAAACCTTCGTCATCGGCGCCGACGGCATGGTGCTGCACAAGCATGTCGGGCCGCTGGATGCACAGACCATCGAGAAAGAGATATTGCCGTTGCTGGCGGGGAAGCCGTGATGAGAGCAGAAACGGGGGGGCTGGGGCACGAGATGGCCGCAACCGGCCCCCGAGCAGTTGCGTGCCATTTCAGCGACGAGGCCCGCCGCCAGACTCATTCGCGCCGCCCCCTGGCCCCGCCCCGCTTCGCACCCGCTGGCAGCCTGTTCGCCTTCGCACTGGCCTTGCCGCAACCCTGCCCTCGCCATCGACCCGATGCCGTTCGCCGATCGCGCGCAGGAAGTGCGCTATCAGAACCTGCTGCGCGAATTGCGTTGCCTGCAGTGCCAGAACCAGACGCTGGCCGACTCGGATGCCGACATCGCGCGCCAGCTGCGCAATGAAGTGTTCCGCATGATCGGCGAGGGCAAGTCCGACGACGAGATCAAGGACTTCATGACCGCGCGCTACGGTGAATTCGTGCTCTATCGGCCCAAGGTCGAGAGCGGCACCTGGCTGCTCTGGTTCGGCCCTTTTGTGATTCTTGCCGGCGGCGCGTTGGCGCTGGTCCTGCACTTGCGTAAACGCCGCACCGGTGCGACTGCGCCGGCTGCCACCGCGGCCCGAGACGAGGAAGATTGGTGACCACAGCTTTCTGGATTTCCGCAGCGCTTCCCGTGGTGGTGGCGCTGGTTTTTGTCGCGTGGCCCTTGTTGCGCCAGCCGCGCGCCGGGGCAGTGGCGACGCAGACCGCGTTGCTGCGCGAACAACTCGACGCGCTCAAGTCGGCGCATGCGAGCGGCCTGATCGACGACGCCACGTTCAAGACGCGGCAACAGACGCTGAGCGCCGCCGCACTGGCGCTGATCGACGCGCCCGCAAGCGCGCGGCCCGGCATTTCAGTCGCCGCCAAGCTGACCGCACTGGTGCTGCTGCTGGTGATCCCGTTCGCGACCATGCAGCTGTACCAGCGCATCGGCACGCCCAATGCCATCGGCTTCAGCGGCCCGGGTGCGGGCACGCTGCAGACCCCCGAAGGTCCGGCGATGGATGCCAACAGCGCACCGGATCTGAACAAGGCTGCCGACACGCTGGCCGCAAAACTGAAGGACAATCCGCAGGACGGCGCCGGCTGGGCCCTGCTGGCGCGCACCTATCGAGCTACCGAGCGCTTCGCCGAGGCCAACGACGCCTACACGAAGGCACGCGCGCTGCTGCCCGAGGAGCCCGATCTGCTGGCCGAATCGGCCGAGGCCATGGGCCTGTCGTCGACACCACGCAGCCTGTCCGGCGAACCGGAAAAGCTGATTGCGCGCGCACTGGAACTCGATCCAAACAACCAGAACGCGCTGTTCCTGAAAGGACTGGCGCGCGCTCAGGCGGATGATCCGGCTGGTGCCGAGGCCACGTGGGAGCAACTGCTGGGGCTGATGGAAGCCGGCTCACCGTCGCAGATCGCGGTGGTGGAACAGCTCAACATCGTCCGCGAGCGACTGGGCAAGGCAGCGATGGAGATACCGGCCGCTGGACCCGCTGCAGCGCCGATGGCGGCGCCCGCGGCTGCGCCGATGGCCGCCGGCAACCAGGCGCCGGACCCGAATGCCGCCGGCGTCGACGTCAGCGTCAGCGTCGCGCCGGAACTCGCCGATCTGGTGCAACCCGGCGACACCCTGTTCGTGTTTGCGCGCGCCGAGGCTGGCCCGCCGGCGCCGCTGGCGATCCAGCGCCGCACCGCCAGCGAACTGCCGCTGACGCTGCGCCTGGACGAATCCATGGGCATGATCGCCGGCATGTCGATGGCGCAGTTTCCGCGCGTGATCATCGGCGCGCGGATTTCCCGCTCCGGCAATGCCATGCCGCAGCCGGGGGATCTCGAAGGACTGACGGCCGCGATGAGCTGGCGTGAAGCCGGCAAGGTCGATATCGTGATCGGCAGCGTGCGCTGACCAAGGGCAGCGGCAATCCGCCACCCAATCGATGCGGTTCGCTGCGCTCACCACATCCTCGGAGCTGCGAGTGGCACCCAGTGTAGTGCGGCGTAAGTAACTGACTTTTGTTTCCGATGCATTTTGGCCCGAGGCTAGGCGAGAGGAGGGTGAGAGCAGTCAAGCTTGCGCCGCATGCGGCGCGACTGCTCGAACGCACGCAACTTGTTGCGGGCCGGGACCGAAGGTCATAGCTCTTCTATGGCGACGACGAACAACGACGCATCGGGTCAAAAGGCGCGGAAATAGTGGCAGTTCCTTATGCCGCACTACACTAGTCCCTTCGGGCCAACGTGGCCTGCCGCGGCGCTTCTCGTGACGTGCCGCCCGCCTGCATTCGAAGTCCCCGTCCCTCTCGAAAGTCCACCCGCCATGTGCAACGCACTTCGATGTGCCCTCGCAGCCACTCTGGTTATTCTGCTGGCGGCGTGCGCACCGCGGATCGAGCCGCGCGCGCAGCCGCAGGCGGTGCCCACTGCGGTGGAGACCGCCCAAAGCATCTTCGACCAGATCACGACCCTGCATGTCGATGGCTTGCCGAGCGACGAGCAGATGGGCGTGCTGGCCCCGCTGCTGACGACCGAACTGCGGCAAGCCCTGGAGGCCGCGCGCGACTGGCAACGCAGCGAGATCGAGCGCATGCAGCGCGCGGGCAGCGAGGACAAACCGCCGTTTGTCGAAGGCGATCTGTTCAGCAGCCTGTTCGAGGGCGCCCAGTCCGCGCGCGCCGTGTCGTCGCAGCCCGATCAGGATCGGATCGTGGTGACGCTCGATCGCAGCTACGGCGAAGGCGCGGATCGGGTGCAATGGCAGGACCGCGCCGTGCTCAAGCGCGTCGGCGATGCCTATCTGCTCGACGACATCGAATACGGCGGCGATTGGACCTTCCAGGCGGGCACATCGACGCTGCGCAAGACCCTCGGTCAGCGCGAGTAGGACCTCGGGCAGCCACGCGCCCGGCCCGATCCGAAGCGGCATCCTGCAACGACAGCGCCGCTCCGCCCCAGTAGACTGACGGTTTTCCTCACCGGAACCCACCCCATGCAACTCGACCTCACCGGCCGCCATGCGCTGATCGGCGGCGGCAGCCAGGGCATTGGCCGGGCGGCCGCGCTGGAACTGGCAGCGCTCGGCGCCGACGTCAGCGTGATCGGTCGCGACCCGGCACGGCTCGACGCCACGCTGGCCGCGCTGAATGGCGTCCGCGCGGGCAATCATCACGCCCTGCTGGCCGACTATGCCGATCGCGCCAGTCTGGAGCGCATTGTCGGCGACTGGCTGGCGCAATCTCCGGCGCAGATCCTGATCAACAACACCGGCGGTCCGCCGCCGGGACCGATCGAGCTCGCCAGCGAAGCGGCCTTCCTCGACACCTTCGGCCAGCACCTGCTGTGCAACCAATTGCTGACGCGCCTTTGTCTGCCCGGTATGCGCGCCGCCGGATACGGCCGCATTGTCAACGTGATCTCGACCTCGGTGAAAGAACCGATCAAGGGCCTCGGCGTGTCCAACACCGTGCGCGGCGCCGTGGCGTCGTGGGCGAAGACGCTGGCCACTGAACTGGCACCGGAGGGCATCACCGTCAACAACGTGCTGCCCGGCTTCACCCGCACGGCGCGGCTGCAGGGTTTGATCGACGGCAAAGTCAAAAGCAGCGGCCAGGGTGAGGATGACGTGGCCAAAGGCATGATGAGCGTGGTGCCGATGGGCCGCTTTGCCGATGCCAGCGAAGTGGCCAACGCGATCGCCTTCCTGGCCAGCCCGGCGGCCTCCTACATCACCGGAGTCAGCATCGCGGTGGATGGCGGGCGTACGCTGGCGCTGTAGCGGCGCGCTATGCTGCTTTGGTCCCCTCTCCCCGCGAGCGGGGAGAGGGTGGCGCCGCAGGCGACGGGTGAGGGGCTGTCCTGACAAAGCAAACGCTTCGTGAGGGAATCCCCCTCATCCGGGTCCTTTGGACCCACCTTCTCCCCGCGCGCGGGGAGAAGGATTCAGGCTCCCTTTCGACGCGAACTACCCATGCGCGATTCCCTGCTGCGACTGACCAATTTCATCGACGGTGACTACTGCGCGCCGTTGAGCAACGCCTATCTGCCGGTGGTCGAACCGGCGACCGGCAAGAGCTTTGCCGAGGTGCCCGATTCGGGCGCCGCGGATATCGATGCCGCCGTCGCAGCGGCGACCCGCGCGCAGCGCGCCTGGGCGCAGACCGCGCCGAGTCAGCGCGCGGCGTTGCTCAGACGCATTGCCGATGTGATCGAAACGCGCCTGGACGCATTGGCCGAAGAGGAATCGCGCGACAGCGGCAAGCCGGTGAAGGTGGCGCGCAGCGTCGACATCCCGCGCGCGGTGAGCAATTTCCGTTTCTTTGCGGCGATGGCCGAGAGCTTCGTCTCCGAGAGCCATCAGGGCGAGGTCGGCACGCTGAACTACACGCTGCGCCAGCCGCTCGGCGTGGTCGGCTGTATCAGCCCGTGGAACCTGCCGCTGTACCTTTTGACCTGGAAAATCGCGCCGGCGCTGGCGGCCGGCAACTGCGTGATCGCCAAACCGAGCGAAGTGACGCCGGTCAGCGCCTGGTTGCTCGGCGAGATCGTGCAGGCAGCCGGCTTGCCGCCGGGCGTGCTCAACATCGTCCAGGGCGGCGGGCCGCGCTGCGGTCAGGCACTGGTCACCCACCCGAGAATCAAGGCGGTCTCGTTCACCGGCAGCACTGCCACCGGCGGCGCCATTGCCGCAGCCACCGCCACCCAGTTCAAGAAGCTGTCGCTGGAGATGGGCGGCAAGAATGCCACCGTGGTGTTCGCCGACTGCGATTTCGAGCGCACCGTTACCGAAAGCGTGCGCGCCGCATTTTCCAATCAGGGCCAGATTTGCCTGTGCGGCTCGCGCATCCTGGTCGAGCGCTCGCTGCTGCCGCGTTTCCGCGAGGCCTTCCTGGCCAAGGTCGCCGAGCTCAAGGTCGGCGATCCGCGCGATCCGGCCAGCGATATCGGCGCCGTCGTCTCAGCCGCGCATCTGGCCAAGGTACAGAGTTACATTGCGCTGGCACACGAAGAAGGTGGTCGACTGCTCACCGGCGGCGAGAGGCTCAAGATCGATGGCCGCTGCGGCGAGGGCTATTTCCTGGCACCGACGGTGTTCGACCAGCTCGACGCCCATTGCCGGGTCAATCAGGAAGAGGTTTTCGGCCCGTTGGCGACGCTGATCCCCTTCGACGACGAGGCCCAGGCGCTGGCCTTTGCCAACAGCACCCAGTACGGACTGGCCTGTTCCGTGTGGACGCGCGACCTGGCCCGTGCGCATCGCTTCGCCGCCGCCGTGGAAGCCGGCGTGGTCTGGATCAACTGCTGGATGGCGCGCGACCTGCGCACGCCGTTTGGCGGAGTCAAGCACTCCGGCCTGGGTCGCGAAGGTGGCCTGGACGGCATGCGCTTTTTCACTGAGCCGAAGAATGTGGCGATTCATTGTTGAAGCGGTGAGTAGTAAGTAGTGAGTGGTGAGTAAAACCCGGTGATATCGGCGCCTACGGTAATCGCGACGAAGCGGGATGCCCACGGCTGTGCCGGCTCTTACTCACTACTCACTACTCACTTATTCAGGAGCGAGCCATGAGCGAGAGCGTCAACGCGACCAACGCCCCCAAACCCGTCGGCAACTACCCGCACGCACGCCGCGTGGGCGAGCTCTTGTTCCTGTCCGGCATCGGCCCGCGCACGCCGGGCAGCAATGCCATACCGGGCAACGAATACGCCGCCGATGGCAGCCTGACGCGCTACGACATCGCCGCGCAATGCCATTCGGTGTTCGCCAATGTGCGCGCGGTGCTGGAGGCATCGGGCGCCGGCTGGACCGATCTGATCGACGTGACCGTCTACCTGACCGACATGGCGCGCGATTTTCCGGTCTACAACCGCATCTGGGCCGAGTATTTCCCCGATCCGGCGACGGCGCCGTGCCGCACGACGCTGGGCATCACCGCCCTGCCGACGCCAATCGCGATCGAGTTGAAGTGCGTGGCGCGGGCGGGCGCTTAGCCGCAAGTGCGATCGCGCGCGAGCGCGCTCCTGCAAGCTTGCCGGAAGTCCACGCAAGAATTGTAGGAGCGCGCTCGCGCGCGATGCTCTAGTCAATCCGCTGCAAGCGCCAACCACTCGCGCAGCCGCTCGTAGACATCCGCCCGGCTGAGCAGATCGAAATGACTGCACTCGTGTGCCAGCCATTGATTCGACGGTGGGATGGCCAGCGCCAGTTCGGGATTGTGGTGCTGGCCGAGCGCGCTTTCGATCGGCACCAGACCATCGCTGGGCAGTTTTGCGACGTCCACGCCATGGCGGCCGCGAGTCGCTGCGATCGCATGCGCCCGCACGCCCTGCGGTAGCGGTACTGGCCGGCGCGTGTCGCGACGCTGGCGCCCGCGCGGCTGCGCATCGGTGACGTGGCCGAAACGCAGATCCTTGATGCCGGCGCTGCGGCTTTCGCCCAGGCGCATCAACGGCGCGCTGTAAGGGCTGACGCCAATCGCCGTCTCGAACCAGTTGCCGGCCCGCTCCAGCGGCGCGCCGTGATGCGGTGTGCCCAGGAATACCAGCGCACTCAACTGCTTGACCCAGGCCAATCCTTCAAGCTCGGCCTGGTGCACGGCGCTGCGGGCAACCAACCCGCCCATGCTGTGACCGAGCAGGGTCAGCGATTCGACCTGGCACGGCCATCGATCCATCAGTTGCTGCAGCAAATGCGCCAGATCGCGACCGTTGTCGGCGACATGCCGCCCGCTGTTGTAGCGCAGATACAGCGGCGCATAGCCAAACTCGCGGGCCAGTGCCGCGCCGTGGTCATGGCCCTGGCGCAGCCACTGGCGATCGGTCATGCACAGCCCGTGGATCAGGATCAGCGGATGCGGCCCCAGCTCGGCGGGGGCGGGTCCACTCAAGTCCAACGGGTGATCACGCCAGATCAATTGCATCGGTTGCGCCAGCGGGTTGCCGCTGCGCTCCAGGTGGTCGCCGTAGACACCATTCAACGCGGCAACCACCGCCGCATGCAGCGGCGCCGGCTGCGACTGACCCAGCAGGGGCGTAGCCGCGGCCAGTGCGGCATCGACACCTTCGCCTACCAGCCGGGTGACACCACGCACGCTCTTGTAGACCAGACCGGCGATGCCCGTGGTCGGGCCGGAGAGCGGCTTGCCGACCGGCAGCGCGCGTCCGCTGATATTGCGATGCATGGCCTCGACCACATCCGTGACACCGTGCACGGCGTCGATCGCCAGACGACCGACACCACGCAGGTCATCGCCGTGGCGCCGCGTATGCGGCGGGCGTGTGGTGGATTCAGTCTTCGCGTTCATGGATTGCCTTTCGATTTCGGCTTGGCGTACTTGTAGTCCGTGGGCTCTGGTGCGATTGCTCGACGGGAGCTTGCGAACGCGTCCAGACTCGGGTGCAACCGTGGTGCATTGCGCCGACGCCGCACAAGAAAGCGCACCAGAACGGTGCATGCCTCGTTCATTCCTTGACGCGCCGCCCGCGGCTGGGCACGCTCGGATCAGGCAGATGGAAACGTCCCATGCTCGAGAAAGCAGCTTGTTTCGATGAGATGCTGGGAGACGATGGCACGCGGGCGCCGTATGCGCTGGTCGATGCCTGGCTGAAGTCGCTGCCGCGCGATCAGCTGGAACTGAAACGACGTGAAGCCGAAGGCCTGTTCCGGCGCATCGGCATCACCTTCGCGGTGTACACCGAAGGTGGCGATCCGGAGCGCCTGATTCCCTTCGACCTGATCCCGCGCGTACTGGCGCAAGCCGAATGGCAACGCCTGAAGCTCGGTCTGGAACAGCGCGTCAAGGCGCTGAACGCTTTCATCCACGATGTCTATCACGGCCGCGAGATCCTGCGCGCCGGCCGCGTGCCCGAGCGCCTGGTGCTGCACAACTCGCAGTTCCGACCGGAAATGGCCGGCTTCGATCTGCCCGGCCACATCTATTCGCACATCGCCGGCATCGACATGGTGCGCACCGGCCCCGACCAGTACTACGTGCTGGAGGACAACTGCCGCACGCCGTCCGGCGTGTCCTACATGGTCGAGAACCGCGAGGTCATGTTGCGCCTGTTTCCCGACCTGTTCCGCCGTGCCGCGGTAGCGCCAGTGGCCCACTACCCCGACGAATTGCTGGAAACGCTGCGCTCGGTGCCGCCGCCGAACTGTCGCGGTGAACCGACGGTGGTGCTGCTGACGCCCGGCATTCACAACAGCGCCTACTACGAGCACGCCTTCCTCGCCGACGAGATGGGCATCGAACTGGTGGAGGGCGAGGACCTGCTGGTGCAGGGCGACGTCTGCTACATGCGCACCACGCGCGGCCTGGCGCGCGTCGACGTGATCTACCGGCGCATCGACGACGAATACATCGACCCTTTGGTGTTCCACCCCAACTCCATGCTCGGCGTGCCCGGGCTGTACTTCGCCTATCGCGCCGGCAACGTCAATCTGGCCAACGCGATCGGCGCCGGCATCGCCGACGACAAGGCGGTCTACATCCATGTGCCGGAGATGATCCGCTTCTATCTCGGCGAGGAACCGTTGCTGTCGAATGTACCGACTTACGATTGCCGGCTGCCGGATGACCTGAAATACGTGCTGGCGCACCTCGATGAACTGGTGGTCAAGGCGGTGCACGGCTCGGGCGGCTACGGCATGCTGGTCGGCCCGCACGCCACGCAGGGGCAACTGGCGGAATTCAGGGCGCTGCTCAAGGCGCGTCCATACGACTACATCGCGCAACCGACGCTGTCGCTGTCGACGGTACCCACCTTCGTCGAGCAGGGCATCGCGCCGCGCCATGTCGATCTGCGTCCCTTCGTGCTGTCAGGCGGTGATCGCATCCGCATCGTCCCCGGCGGACTGACGCGGGTGGCATTGCGCGAAGGCTCGCTGGTGGTGAATTCCTCCCAGGGCGGAGGCACCAAGGACACCTGGGTGTTGGAGGGCTGATGCTCGCGCGCACCGCCGAAAGTCTGTTCTGGCTGGCCCGCTACCTGGAGCGCGCCGACTACGTGGCGCGTCTGCTGCAAGGTGCCGCGCACATGAGCGCGGCGCGCGTGGATGCCGATCGCAGCAGCGAATGGGAGTCGGCGATCATCGCCGCCGGCTGCCAACCGGCATTCGCTGCCGAACATGCACAGGTTTCGGCGGCAGCGGTCATCCACTACCTGGCCTTCGACACGCGCAATCCGTCGTCGATCGTCAGTTGCATCGAGACCGCGCGGCGCAATGCGCGCACCGTGCGCACGGCGCTGACGGCCGACATGTGGGACGCGGTCAACGGCACCTGGCTGGAACTGCGAGGTTTCGATCCGAGCCAGCTCGACGACGATCGCGTGGCGGCTTTCCTGGACTGGGTCAAGCTGCGTTCGCGGCTGTTCCACGGCGTCTACACCAGCACCATGCTGCGCGCCGACGGCTTCCATTTCACCCGGCTCGGACAATTCCTGGAGCGCGCCGACAACAGCGCGCGCCTGCTCGACGTCAAGTACCACGTGCGCCTGCCGAATCCGGAGGACGTCGGTGGACTGGTCGACTACTACCAGTGGCTGGCGATCCTGCGTGTGGTCGGCGCCAGGCGCGCCTACCGCGTGCTGTTCAAGGGCCAGGTGACCCCGATCCACGTCGCCGAACTGATGATTCTGCGCGCGGAATTTCCGCGCTCGCTGGTGTTCTGCTTCGAGCAGATCACCATGCAACTGGATCAGATCAATGGACAGGATCCGCTGCGTAGCGCCGAGGGCAAGCGCCTGGCGCACTCGCTCTACGCGCAACTGCGCTTTGGCCGCATCGACCACATCTTCAGCAGCGGGCTGCACGAGTATCTGACCGATGTCATCGAGCGCAGCGACGAACTGGGGCGGGAGATTGCCAATGGGTATTTGTTCTGAGCATCGGCGGTTCGTAGCGTCGAACAACTCGTTGCTGCATGCGCGAGCCGGGCGCTTGCGCGCGAACGGGGTGCCCGCGTCGGCCATCGCGCGCCAGCACGTGCCCTACGGGTTGCAGCCGGGCGGAAGCCCTGGCATCGCCCATCCCAGCCCCGAGGCGCCCGATGCACCTGACCATCCACCACGACACGCTGTATCGCTACGGCGAGGCCGCCCATCGGGTGTTCCAGGCTTTGCGCCTGTGGCCGATTCCGGGTGGTGGCCAGGTGATCCGCGACTGGCGCGTCGAGATCGATGGTCGCAAGCTGCGCCCCACCTGTCGCGATGGATTCGGCAATCCGGCGGCTACGCACGTGATCGACGGGCCGGTGGCGGCGCTGTCGATCGTGGTCCACGCCGAAGTCGACACCCAGGACCGCCAGGGCGTGCTCGGCGATGCCATCGAGTCGCTGCCGCCGCTGTTCTATCTCAATGCGAGCGAGCTGACGGCGATCGACCCCGCGCTGCAAGCACTGGCCGATGAACAGGCCGACCCCAGCGGCGGCGAGATCGCCCAGTTGCACCGGCTTTGCGCCAGCGTGCGCGAACGCGTCGACTATCGAACGGACAGCACGCATGTGGCCACCTCGGCGGCCGAAGCGCTGGCCAACGGCGCCGGTGTCTGCCAGGACCACGCCCACGTGCTGATTGCATCCGCGCGCGCGCTGGGATTCCCCGCGCGTTACGTCAGCGGCTATCTGTGCGCCAATGCCGAAGGCGCCGCTGCCAGCCACGCCTGGGCCGAAATCCACGTCAACCACCTCGGCTGGGTCGGCTTCGACGCCGCCAACCAGATGTGCCCCGACGAGCGCTACGTGCGCGTCGCCGTCGGCCGCGATTATCGCGATGCCGCCCCGGTGCGCGGCGTGCGCATGGGTGGGCTGGCGGAAACCCTGGACGTGCAGGTGCGGATTGGCGAAGGGCAGTAGCGCTATCGGTTGCCGGATTTCGGATTTCGGTTGACGGAACAACGCCATCGCGCGCGAGCGCGCTCCTGCAATTCTTGCGTCCTGGCGAGGTTGTAGGCAGCGCTCGCTGCCCCCCCGGGGGGGGGGCCGGGGGGGGGTTGGGGGGGGGGGGGGGGGGGGGGACCGCCCACAGACAGCGCGGACTACGCCTTCTTGTCCATCTGCTTGACCATGCCCGACATGCCACCGGCCAGCGCGAACGCCTCGAAGCCGAGCTTGGTCAGGATGTAGGCGGCCGCCGCGCTGCGCTCGCCGGTGTTGCAGTAGCAGACGTAGGAACGATCCTTGTCCAGATCCGGCGTGTATTCGCGCAAGCGGTAAAGCGGCATGTTGATCGAACCCTTGATGGCGCGCTCGTCGAATTCTTCGGGCAGGCGCACATCGACGATGCCGGCGCCTTGGCGCACCAGGATCGAAGCTTTGCCGGGGGTGAGCCATTCCACCGTCGGTTGCTTCAGCAACTCGCTGAAATCGCTCTTGCGCAAGCGCATCAGCTTGCCGTCTTTCATCATCGTGACCGAGGCGTTGCGTACGCTGTTGGATAGCAGCGCGTCCTCGCCGAAACTGTCACCGCGCACCAGATAGGCGACCACCGCCGGATCGCCGTCGCCCGACTGCAGCACACTGGCGGCGCCATCCTTGATGACATAGAAGTAGTCGCCGTCGTCGCCCTCGCGAACGATCGTCTGGTCGGCCTTGACGCTGATTTCCTCGAAGCGCGCGAACAGCCGCTCGAGGTTGCCCGCGGGTACCCGGCGCATCGCGTTGTTCTGCAGCAGACGGAATATCCAGCGATTGCCTTCGGGGTTCTTGTCGAGCAGCTTGAAACCGGAAGTGCGCGTCAGTTGGTCGAAGGTGATCACCTTTTCCAGGAATCGGCGATCGAGCGACACGATGGTCGCGGTCAGCGACTCGACAGTCGCGGTGAAGCGCCGCGGCATCAGATCGCCGATCGGATAGCGCCCCTGCAAGGAGTCAGCGCTGATGTCCTTGCGCTTGCCGTCGGGGTAAGCGCCGCTGATGATGCCGGCGAGCAGGTAATGGGTGACTTCATCCTGATCGCCCGCTCGAAACAGGGCCTGTTGATGCGCGTATTCGGCCGATTCCGCCTCGCGCGCGATCACGTCGAGATGATCCGGGCGCAAGGAGTCGAGCGGGTACAAGTGCTTGAGCTGACTGGCGTCGATCGACATGGGTGCACCCGCGCAGCGTAGTAGCGCGAATATAGCCCGATGCAGCCCGCGGCAGAGCGCGTGGACAGATCGTTGCAGGTGGCCTTTGCCTGTGGTCGGACGCGCGCCCGCAAGCGTCGCACCTCAGGAGCGACGCGCACCCGCGACCTTCGTCCTCCGCGAGAACGCAAGAGCCTGACTTTCGCCGTCACCGGCGAAATCCGCAAACGCGCAAGAACTGCCGCACCACCGGGTTATCGGTCTCGTCGACGCAATCGAAGCCCAGCGCATCCAGGCTCTGGCGCAGCTCGGCCGCATCACTGGCGTCGGCGACCTCGATGCCGGCGAACACCCGCCCATAGGCGGCGCCGTGGCTGCGGTAGTGAAACAGCGTGATGTTCCAGCGCGTGCCCATCTGTTCGAGGAAGCGCAGCAGCGCGCCGGGGCGCTCCGGGAAACTCGAAGCGGTAGACGCGCTCGCGGCCATTGATCGCGGCGCGGCCGCCGACCATGTGGCGCACGTGCAGCTTGGCCAGCTCGTTGTCGGTGTAATCGCTGACCGCGTAGCCGGCGCCGCTCAGTTGCGCGGCGATCTCGGCACGTTCGGCAGCGCCACGGCGCAACGCAATGCCGACATAGATCTGCGCCGAGGCATCCGGGGTATAGCGGTAGTTGAACTCGGTGACACTGCGCGGCCCCAGCGCGCGGCAGAAGCCGAGGAAGCTGCCGGGCTGTTCCGGAATGGCAACGCCAAACACGGCTTCAAGCGCTTCGCCGATCTCGGCGCGCTCGGCGATATGACGCAGTCGGTCGAAATTGACGTTGGCGCCGCTGGCCACCGCGCACAGCGTCGCGCCCGGATGCGTCAGCTGCTCGGCGTAGCGCTTCAGACCCGCCAGGGCCAGGGCGCCCGCCGGCTCCAGCACCACCCGGGTATCGTCGAACACATCCTTGATGGCCGCGCAGATCTCGTCGGTATTGACCAGCACCATCTCGTCGATGTGTTGCTTGAGCACCTTGAAGGTGTGGTCGCCGATGCGCTTGACCGCCACGCCGTCGACAAACAACCCGACCTGGTCGAGTGTGACCGGCTCACCCGCCTTGAGTGCGGCATCCAGACACGCAGCGTCGATCGGCTCCACACCGATGACCTTGATCTCCGGACGCAAGGCCTTGATGTAGGCCGCCATGCCGGCAGCCAGGCCGCCGCCGCCGACCGGAATGAACACCGCGTCGAGCCTGCCGGCGTGCTGGCGCAGCAGTTCCATCGCCACCGTGCCCTGCCCGGCAATGACCGCCGGATCATCGTAGGGATGGACGAAGGTCAGTCCGCGTTCAACGGCGATGCGCTTGCCCACCGCCGCTGCCGCGTCATAGCCATCGCCCTCAAGGATGATCTCGGCGCCATAGGCGGCAACCGCATCGACCTTGATCGAGGGCGTTGTGGAGGGCATCACGATGGTCGCCCTGCAGCCGAGTTCGCGTGCCGCCAGCGCCACGCCCTGCGCGTGATTGCCGGCCGAAACCGCAAGCACGCCGGCCGCGCGTTCCGCCGGAGTCAGGCTGGCCATCTTGTTGTAGGCGCCGCGCAGCTTGAAGGAAAACACCGGCTGCAGGTCTTCACGCTTGAGCAGCACGTGATGACCGATGCGTCGCGACAAGCGACTGGCCACGGTCAACGGCGACTCGATCGCCACTTCGTAGACACGCGAGGTCAGTACCGCGCGCAGGTAATCGGGCATCGAATCAGGCATGAGGTCCTCCGGGTCGCCGATGTTGCATTGCAACAGGCGAAGGCGCAACCGTACGCGACTCAGGTTCGTGGATGTCTGCGGTTTGCGCGGCTGACCGCAGATGCTGCGCGTCAGGCGCGCTTGAGGACGCCGATCACCGCCAGCACGATCACCGCACCGATAGTTGCGTTGATGATCGCCGCAAGCAATCCGCCGCCGATGGCGATGCCGAGCACGCCGCCCAGCAGCCAACTGCCGACGAATGCACCAAGAATGCCGACGACGATGTTGCCGACCAGACCCAATCCACGACCACGCATCAGCAAACCCGCCAGCCATCCGGCAATCGCGCCAATCAGCAGCAGGATCAACAGGGAAGTCACGGTCATGTCCAGGCTCCAGAAGGGTTGTTTGCCGATGACGATGCGACGATAGGCGGGACTTCGCAAGGGTGCCGGATCAGGGCCCAAGCGCTATCGACGACGCACATGCCGCCCGTCCTCACTGGCTCTTGCCCGCGTGCTCTCGTAAAGTCGCGTACCCACTCCGCCCTTCGTCGAGACAGCCCATGCCGTTGGCCGATTTGTACCTCGATCACCTGCGCGAGCAGATGCGCCGCGCCGACGCCGCGCTGGAGCGCGCCGGCCTTGAACACCTGCTGATTCCGAGCGGCGTCGAGCACTATGGTTTTCTCGACGACCAGACCTACCCCTTCCGCGCCAATCCGCATTTTCTGGCGTGGCTGCCGCTGACCCGGCACCCGTCCTGCTGGATTGCCTACACGCCGGGCAAAAAACCGGTGCTGACCTACTATCAGCCGGAAGACTACTGGCATGAACCGCCGGCGGCGCCGGCCGGATTCTGGGTCGAGCACTTCGACCTTCGCGTGATCCGCGAACCCGGGCAAGCGCGCCAGCATTTGCCCGCAACGCTCGACCGCGCCGCGATCATCGGCGAAGCCAACGCCGCAATCGGCGACTGCGTGCCCAACAACCCGGACGCGGTGATCAACTACCTGCATTACCACCGCGCCTGCAAAACGCCCTACGAACTCGCGCGCATGCGCAATGCGAGCCGGCGTGGCGCCAGCGGCCATCTGGCGGCGCTCGAAGCCTTTCGCGAAGGTGCCAGCGAACATCAGATCCACCTGGAATATTGCGCGGCCGCCGCGCACACCGAGCATGATCTGCCCTACGCCAATATCGTCGCGTTGAATGAGCATGGTGCCATCCTGCACTACCATCACTCGCCGACGCCAAGGCCACCGCATTCGCGCAGTTTCCTGATCGACGCCGGCGGCAGCGATGCCGGGTACGCCAGCGACATTACGCGCAGCTACGCGCGAGAATCCGGCGCTTTCGCCGATTTGATCACGCGCGTCGACCAGATGCAGATCGGCCTGGCGGCAGAAGCGCGCGCCGGCCGTGACTATGGCGACCTGCATGTCGAATGCCACCGCCAGATTGCCGGCATCCTCAAGGAAGCCGATATCGTGCGCATGTCCGCGGAAGCGCAGCTCGAACGCGGCGTCACCAGCGTATTTTTCCCGCACGGCCTGGGGCATTTCCTCGGACTGCAGGTGCATGACGTCGGCGGCTTCCAGCGCGACGAGAGCGGTGGATTCATCGAGCGGCCTGTCGGGCACCCGTATCTGCGGCTGACGCGCAAGCTCGAAGCCGGGCACGTGGTGACCATCGAACCCGGCATCTATTTCATCCCGATGCTGCTCGCCAAGCTGCGCGAATCGGCCGACGCCCAGTCCATCAACTGGAATCAGGTCGAGGCGCTGCTGCCTTTTGGCGGCATTCGCATCGAGGACGATGTGCATGTCACGCGTGGCGCCCCGGAGAACCTGACCCGCGACGCGTTCCGGGCGGTGGATGCGTAGGAGCGACGTGTACGTCGCGACCGACGAACTCGCCGCATCACCGATCGCGACGCACGCGTCGCTCCTACCACGCAAACGGGGCCCTGAGGCCCCGTTCGTCACCCGCGCGACGTCTTATTTCGCAACCGCAATTTGCGCCGGCGCCTCGCCGTTGATCGCCGCCGCCTTGCCGATCAGTTCGACCAGTTCGGCATTCATGCCATAGGGATCGCGACCGAGGTGCGCTTGCGCCAGCGCGGCGATCGCCGCGTAATCGTAGCCATCCAGATATTTGCCGCCACGCAGCGCCTCGCCGAAGGCTGCCACGGCCGCGGCAAACTGCAGTTGCGCCGAACCCGCTCCGATCTCACGCGGGCGGGCGACCGCCTGCTCGATCAAGCGACTCTGGTCCTGGTCGGGCTTCTTGTAGCGCAGCTTCAGGAAGGCAATCTCGTTGCCGGCTGCCTTGGCCTGGTCGTTCGCTGCGTAACGCAGTGGCGGCAGGCGCGTTGCCTGTGACCCGACCGGCGTCAGCTCGTACAGCGCAGTGACCGTATGGCCGGCGCCGATCTCGCCGGCATCCACCGCGTCGTTGTTGAAATCCTCGCGCGCCAGCATGCGGTTTTCGTAGCCGATCAAGCGATATTCGGCGACCACCGCCGGGTTGAATTCGATCTGGATCTTGACGTCCTTGGCGATGGTCAGCAGGTTGGCGCCCAGTTCCTTGACCAGCACCTTGCGCGCCTCGCGCTCGCTGTCGATGTAGGCGTGGTTGCCATTGCCCAGATCCGCCAGGCGCTCGGCGACTTCATCGTTGTAGTTGCCCTGACCGAAGCCGAGCGTGGTCAGCGCGATGCCGCTCTTGCGTTCGCGCGTGACCAGGTCCTCCAGGTCCTGCTGATCGACCAGACCGACATTGAAGTCGCCGTCGGTGGCCAGGATCACGCGATTGACGCCGCCGTCGACGAACTGCTCGCGCGCCACCTGGTAAGCCAGCTGGATGCCCTCGCCACCGTTGGTCGAACCGCCGGCTTCCAGCGCGGCCAACGAGGCGAGGATGGTCGCCTTGTCGCTGCCCTTGGTTGCCGGCAGCACCAGACCCGCGGCACCGGCATAGACGACGATGGCGATGGTGTCCTGCGGGCGCATCTGCTCGACCACCATGCCCAGCGCGGTCTTCACCAGCGGCAGCTTGTTCGGTTCCATCATCGAACCGGAGACGTCCAGCAGGAACACCAGATTGCTCGCCGGCAGCTGGGCGAACGGCACCTCATAGCCCTTCAGACCGACCTGCAGCAGCCAGCGGTCGGCATTCCACGGCGCCTTGGCCAACTCGGTGCTGACGGTGAACGGCTGATCCACGCTGTCCGGCGTCGGATACTGGTAGTCGAAGTAGTTGATGAACTCCTCGATGCGCACCGCATCGCTCGGCGGCAGCTGGCCCTGGTCGAGGAAACGCCGCGCGTTGCTGTAGGCACCGGTATCGACGTCGATCGAGAAGGTCGATACCGGGGTTTCCGCCGCGGCGATGACCGGGTTCGGCGCCAGGTCGGCGTAGCGTTCGGTATCGGTCGGCTGGTCGATGCCGGCGCGGTTGGGCGGGCCGGCCGGCGGCGACGCCGGGGCGATCATGCCGGTGGCTACCGACTGCTGGGCCGATATGGCATCGGCAACCATCGGCGCTGGCGCCACCGCTGGCTGGCTCGTGGGCTTGAGCGCCAACTGGTTCTGCGCTTCACGCTTGGGCATTGCTGCGCCGCTGGTCGACACCTTGCTTGCATCTGCCTCTTCCGCAATCCGGGTGCGCTCAGGCTGTTCCTTGCGCTGGGCGGCGCCGACTTCCGGCGTCGCCGAATTGCGCGCACAGGCGCCGAGTGCAAGGGCGCCGGCTATGGCCAATACCAGCGGCAGGGGACGAATGGTGATCATGGCGGCATTCCTCGAGGGTCGAGCCGGTCGATCTGACCGGTGTGCAGGCAATAACGCCCCGACGCCACGAATGGGGTTAAGGACTTGAAGCCCTGGGTAAGCCGGGCGCGCGCATCCTTGGGCTCCGCCAACGCTGCAGGGCGGTTACGCGCGACGTTCGCCGCTCTGGTAGGCCGGGCACGCGCGTCCTTGGGCTTCGCCAATGCTGGGGGGTGGTTACGCGCGACGCCCGGCGCTCTTGCGTCAGCGCGACGAAAAGCCGCGGCCGCCGGCGCGATCCAACCTTGATGCGCCAGTCAACACCGCGCGCGCCGGAGCCGCGCTACGTCGGAGTCCCCGGCACAACTTGCGACCCGCAACAGAAGCCCACCCGATTAGACTGGAACACTGATTCACAGGAGCCATCCGTCATGCCGCATCTGCATCGCTCGCTGTGGCCGGTTGCCGCATTCACCCTGGCCTATCTGACCGCCGCCGTGATCGGCGTGATCGTCACCGGCAACCGCGAGTTCGTGTTCTACCTGGTGGTGATGGCGGTGCTGATCGGCGTGGTGCTGTACGTCCATGCGCGCGTCAAGCTGTCCAATGGCTTGCTCTGGGCACTGTCGATATGGGGTGCCCTGCACATGGCGGGTGGACTGGTGCGATTACCGCCGGGCTGGCCATACGACGGGCCGCACGCAGTGCTCTACAGCTGGTGGCTGATCCCCGATTTGCTCAAGTACGACCAGATCGTGCACGCCTATGGATTCGGCGTCACCACCTGGGTGTGCTGGCATGGCCTGTCCAGCGCGGCCGCAACAGTCGGCGGCAAATTGCAGCCCACCTTCGGCGTACTCACCATTTGCGCCGCCGCCGGCATGGGATTTGGCGCCGCGAATGAAATCGTCGAGTTCATCGCCGTGCTGACCATCCCCAACACCAACGTCGGCGGCTACGAGAACACCGGCTGGGATCTGGTGTCGAACTTCGCCGGCAGCGTGATCGCGGCGGTGGCGATACGGTGGCAAGCAAGCCACTGAGACATGCTACGCCGCTGCTGTCGCTCCTCGTAGAGCGGAGCTTCCTCAGCTGCTGTGGCATTGCACCCGCGCTGGATTCGCGCGCCCGGATCAGAAGCGCATGGCAGATTGAAAGTCCAAACCTCAATCGCTGATTCAATTTCGCGGGTCAACATGTAGGGCAGAACCCGCGCATCGAAAAACAACGGTAATGCCGATGTCCACCCGCGCGGATTCCGCCGACCGGGTCGCGACACAGCACTGTCCGCTGTGCCGTGCGCGTGGCGGTGGATTCCCCACGATGACGCGTGTGCAGGATCCACCTTACGTCGGGCGGGAATACGCCTTACGCGGGTTGCCAAAGCTCGCGACTCGACTCGATCCGCACAAACAACTCGACTGTTCTTGGGGATCGGACTTGTACACGATCAGCGTTTGCTCGCGGAACGGGGAACGCCAGGCAGTCACCGGTTTCGCCGGCGCACCTACTCGAAGCCGTTGGCAAACAACGGCGGGTCCAGGCATTGCCACTTGGTGATTCGGGGCGACTGCAACGCGCCGGCACTCAAGAAAGCGCCGGTGGCATAGAGCGCCTTGCCGCTGCCATCGTCGTACTCGGCCAATGCGTAGATTTCGCCGTTGACGCCGTTCAGTGGACCGCTTCCCAGGGGCTCCCATGAGGCGCCGTTCCAGCGCCCGATGTTGCGCAAATTGACGCCAGGAATGTTGGGATTGGTGCTCGGTGCGCTGCTCAGATCTCCGGCGGCAAAGAGGGCCGGGCCGTTGCCGGGGTCGATCACCTCGAGCGCGTAGACGCCAAGTCCATTGAAGCCATCGCGCATTTCCAGCCACTGCAGAAAGCGATTGCGGCCAACGCGATTGAGTGGATTCAGCGATAGCGTGAACTGTCCGCCGATACGCAACGGCGACGACCCAGCTTCTTCGTCGAAGGCCGTAACGGCGCGCACCACGCTGTTCACACCGAAGTTGACATTGCCCCAGGTGCTGCCATTCCAGCGGGCGATATGCCCGTAGTTGAGGTATTGCGGCGTGCCGAGACTCAGGTCCACGCCGCCGGCATCGGTGAAAAAGCCCCCAACGAACAACTGCTGCGTCTGGTTGTGCAGCATCGGCCGCAACGCACGAACTTCACAAGTGGCGATCAGGGTTTCGCAGGTGACGCCACCGCCGACACCACTCCAGTCGCTGCCGTTCCATCGCGCAATGCGATTGACGGTCTGCCCGCCCGCTTCCAGAAAGCGCCCGCCGACGTAGAGTTGCGAACCGCTGCCATCGTTGTGCACGGCCAACGCATGAACGGGCCCGCTGGTGCCCGCACCGAGTGGCTGCCAACTGCTGCCATTCCAGCGTGCGATGTGGTTGCCGGGTGCGCCGGAGCCGGTGTTGAAACGTCCGCCGGCGTAGAGCTTCGCGCCGGTGCCGTCATCATAGAACGCCAGTGCATAGACCTCATCGCTGAGACCCGCACCCAACGCGTGCCAAGCGCTGCCGTCCCATCGCGCGACGCGACTGGCGGGCTGGGTAAAGCCGCCACCCACGTACAATGACGAGCCGTTGACGTCGGTGTGCGTGGTCAGGGCAAACCCGAAACCATCCAGTCCACGGCCGACGAAATCGGCGCGCCAGTCGCACTGCGCGAGAGCCGGCGAAAGTCCCAGCAGGCCTGACCAAATGGCAGCAGCAAACCAGCTGGTTCTCGTGATCAAGGATTTGGTCCTTGCGCCCGGGAGTTCGACGGATGGTAGCCCGAGCAGCATGCGGTGAAAATAGCGAACCGCGTCGTTCGCGATGATTCCCCTCGACTGGCGCGATCGATGCGGCTCGCTTCGCTCATAACTCGGCGAGCGCAGCGAAGCAATCCAGTGACGAACCCTGGTTTCCCGCTCACCGGATCGATGCACCGCAGAAACGCTGGATGGCTTCGTCTCTGCGCTCCTCGCAATGCCAAGGTTCACGGTTCGTGCGTCCGCACTGGGGTCGATTAGACTACGCCCCGACCGCTACGGAGCCAGGCGCGTTGGATCCCACCCTCGAAACCGCTGCGAATCGGCTGCTCATTCAGGCATTGCAACACGCTCCTGCCGAGCGCGCGAGCTGGGTGCGCGGGCAATCGGCCCCTGTTGCGGTCATCGAGTGCGTACTCCGCCAGTTGCGGCTGGCTGAAGTCACCGCTGAAAGCCCGGCGACTGCACCTCAATTCGACGCTGCGCCGTCTGCGGATTTACCCAGGCCTGGCGCCCGGCTGGGTGCGTGGGAACTCATCCGCGAACTCGACGCTGGCGGCATGGGCGTCGTCTACCTGGCGCGGCGAGCCGATCAGAGTTACGACAAACAGGTGGCGATCAAGTTCGTCCGCGTCGATCCCATGCTGCCGGCGTGGATGCGTGCCGACCTGATTGCGCGCTTCGAGAACGAGCGGCGCCTTCTGGCGCGCCTCGACCATCCGCACATCGCGCGTATTCTCGATGGTGGTCGCAGCCAGGCCGGCGTACCGTATCTGGTGATGGAGTTCGTCGATGGCGATTCGCTGACGGAATATTGCAATCGCGGCGGACTCGATATTCCGGCGCGGCTGGCCTTGTTCCGTCGCGTGTGCGAGGCGGTTCAAGCGGCGCACCGACATCTGATCGTGCACCGCGACATCAAGCCGCAGAACATTCTGGTCGATCGCGAGGGCGAGCCGCGCCTGCTCGATTTCGGCATTGCGCGCCTGCTCGCGGAGGGTGGCGGCGACGAAATGCAGACCACCGGCATGGCGATGACGCCGACTTATGCCAGCCCTGAACAGTTGCGCGGCGAACCGCTGACGACGGCTTCCGATGTGTATTCGCTGGGCGTGGTGCTGTTCGAGTTGCTCAGCGGCACGCGACCTTACGAACTGGCGGGATTGAGCCCCGCCGAAAGTGAACGCCTGGTCTGCGAGACCACGCCGCCGACCTTGCGGCGCGCGCTGACGCAGGGCGAGTTGGCGCCGCAGGAACGCGAGGCGCGCACGCGCGCGGTGCGCGGTGACCTCGAGCGTCTCGTCGCCCAGGCGCTGCACAAGGATCCTTTGCTGCGGTATGGATCGGCCCAGGCGCTTGCCGACGATGTTGGGCGCTACCTGTCGGGAATGCCGGTGCTGGCGCATCCGGATTCGCTCTCCTATCGAGCCAGCAAGTTCTTGCGGCGACACAAGTTCGGCAGCGCAGCGGCGGCGGTCGCGCTGGTCCTGCTGCTGACCGCCGGGTCGATCGCCGCCTGGCAATGGCGCGAGGCCACCGGTGCGGCGCAGGACACGACTCAGGTCAACGCCTTCCTGCTCGACATCATGCGGGTTTCCAACCCCTACGCCAGCGGCTCGGAGATCACGCTGGCGCAGGCGCTCGACGAGGCCAGCGCGCTGGTAGATCAGCGCTTCAGTGGAAGACCCGACCTGGCCGTCGGCATCCGTACGGCATTGGGCGAAAGCTTGTTCGCACGCTATCGCCTGGACGCGGCCGAAGCGCAGTTGCGTCGGGCGACTGCCGACGGCGAGCGCTTGTTCGGGCGCGACGACATTCGCACCGTGCAGGCCTTGGCGACGCTTGCCAGCGTGGTCAAGGAGAGTAACCGCATCGACGATGCGCAGGCGCTGTTCGACGATGCGCTGGCGCGGCTGGAGCGGGCCGGCCATGCCGGGGATCCGCTATACGCCAGCGTGCTCAACGACCTCGGCGTGATGCACCTGTTGAACGAGAACTTCGAGACTGCACGGAAGTATCTCGAACGTGCGCTTGCCGTCGCTGCGGGAGCCACCGAGGAGCGCGCGCGCACGGTGGCCAATCTGGCCCAAGCGTCACGCGGTGTGGGTGATCTTGACCGCGCCGAGGCGCTCTATCGCGAAGCACAGCCTATTCTGCAATCGCTTTACCCGGACGGCGGACCGCACCTGGCGGTGTTGCTCAACAACCGCGCGCGTCTGGCGTGGGAGCGCGATCGCCCGGAAGAGGCGATCGATTTGCAGAAGCAGGCGGTCGCCATGCACCAGCGCTCATTCCGTGGCGATCACGTGATGATTCTGGTGCCGATGACCAATCTGGCCCGGATGGCGCTGGACGTGGGCGACACCGCAGTGGGCGTCGAATGGGCTGATCAGGCGGTCGCCATGGCGGATCGTTTGTACGCGCAGGCGGCGCATCCGTATCAGATCAACGCGCTGGCCGCGCTGGTGGAGGCGCGCCTCGCGCAGCAGCGTGTCGACGAGGCGATCACCACGGCGGTGCAGATGCAAAGCGTCCTGGCGGGTCTTGACTCGGCGCCGGAATCGACCGTCCAATTTGCGGCCGACGTGGTAGAGCAGGCTTGCGCAGTCGCGACGGCGCCCAGTGGGCTGGTTTGCGAGGATCGATGAGGGTTTCCGCTGCGCCTTGAGAACAGGGGACAACAACAGGGACTGTCGAGTTTCGGAAATTTCCTACGCGCCATCGGGCTAATCCCTGACTGTGGCGAAGCGCCGAAACCCGCGCAAGGCGTGCCCCCCGGATGTTGGGTGGTACCCGCACACAGCTTCACCGTGCGGATTCCACCGATTCGCGCACATTACCGTGGGCTCGCGGCGGTCCGAACGGCGGAATCCGCGGAGATGGAACGCGGCATTTCCGTTGTCAGAAGCAGCACGTCGGATGCGGTGAGCTCGCGCACCGTATCGATCGCGAACCGGCACCAATCGATGCGGTTCGTTCCACTCAACGCATCCTACTCAACGCGATTGCGCCGCATCGCCGGTGCCACCTGCGGCAACTCATCGGCGCGCTGGGCAATGGCGTACAGGCGCGGCGCATTCTGCGTGAACCACGGTCGGCGCGGACTCCAGGTGCTCATCACGGCGACGTAGGCGTCGAGCATGCTCGGCTGTTCGCCGCAGAACCATGGCGACAGCGCGGCCTGATCCACCTGTTGCAAGAGTGCCTTGCGCCGCGATTTGGTCGACGCCACCAGTTCGCGCTGCGCCGTCTCATCGGCTACGTAGCGCTGCGGGAAATCGCCGTAGCTGAAGGTCGGATAGACGGTGGTCACCAGGAACATCAGCCAGCGCAGCGCATGCAGGCGTTCGGCGCTGCCGCGCGCGGGCAATAGCCCGGCGTCGGGACAGGTCTCGTCCAGCCACAGCACGATGGCGGCGCTTTCGGTCAGCACCTGACCGTTGTCCAGAATCAGCGTCGGCAATTGATGCAAGGGATTGGCGACGAGCAGGCGCGAATGCGAGCGCGCCTGGACTTGCTCCCAGGTCATGACCTCGCGTTCGTAGGGAACCCCCGCCCAATCGAGTGCAATTTCGGCGAGGGCGGAGCCGGTTCCCGCAGCGGCATAGAGCAGCATGAACACCTCACTCGTAGGTCACGCTGGCCCGAAGGGTCTACGTGACAATGACCGCGGCCGGTGTCACGTAGGCCCTTCGGGCCAACGTGACCTACGGCTCGTCGTGGCCCGTGCCCGTAGGTTGGGCAGCGCTTCACCTGCTCAACACGGCAGCCGCCCGACGTTGGGCACGATGGAGCCGTGCCCAACCTACCATTCTCACGCCGGCCGATAGATCTCCGCGCCCTGCTCGCGGAACTGCGCGGCCTTTTCGGCCATGCCCTGCTCCAGCGCCGCGGCTTCGTCGGCGACACCGTGTTCGGCGGCGTAGTCGCGCACGTCCTGGGTGATCTTCATCGAGCAGAAATGCGGCCCGCACATCGAGCAGAAGTGCGCGACCTTGTGGGCGTCCTTGGGCAGCGTCTCGTCGTGGAATTCCTGCGCCTTTTCCGGATCCAGCCCGAGATTGAACTGGTCTTCCCAGCGGAACTCGAAGCGTGCCTTGGAAAGCGCGTTATCGCGCACCTGGGCCGTGGGATGGCCCTTGGCCAGATCCGCGGCGTGGGCGGCAATCTTGTAGGTGACGATGCCATCGCGCACATCGTGCTTGTTGGGCAGACCCAGGTGTTCCTTCGGCGTCACGTAGCACAGCATCGCGGTGCCGAACCAGCCGATCATCGCCGCGCCGATCGCGCTGGTGATGTGGTCGTAACCGGGCGCGATATCGGTGGTCAGCGGGCCCAGGGTATAGAACGGCGCCTCGCCGCACTCCCTGAGCTGCTTGTCCATGTTCTCCTTGATCAGGTGCATCGGCACGTGGCCGGGGCCTTCGATCATGGTCTGGATGTCGTGCTTCCAGGCGATCTGGGTCAGCTCACCCAGCGTCTCCAGCTCACCGAACTGGGCGGCATCGTTGGCATCGGCGATCGAGCCCGGGCGCAGGCCGTCGCCCAAGCGAGAAGGACACGTCGTAGGCCTTCATGATGTCGCAGATTTCCTCGAAACGCGTGTAGAGGAAACTCTCCTTGTGATGCGCCAGGCACCACTTGGCCATGATCGAGCCGCCGCGGCTGACGATGCCGGTGACGCGCTTGGCGGTCAGCGGGATGTACTTGAGGCGCACGCCGGCGTGGATGGTGAAGTAGCTGACGCCCTGCTCGGCCTGCTCGATCAGCGTGTCGCGGAAGATCTCCCAGGTCAGCTCCTCGGCCTTGCCGTTGACCTTCTCCAGCGCCTGGTAGATCGGCACGGTGCCGATCGGCACCGGCGAATTGCGGATGATCCACTCGCGCGTCTCGTGGATGTGCTTGCCGGTACTGAGGTCCATCACCGTGTCCGCGCCCCAGCGGATCGACCACACCATCTTCTCGACTTCCTCGGCGATGGAACTCGATACCGCCGAATTGCCGATATTGGCGTTGATCTTCACCAGGAAGTTGCGGCCGATGATCATCGGCTCCAGTTCCGGGTGATTGATGTTGCACGGGATGATCGCGCGGCCGCGGGCGACCTCTTCGCGGACGAATTCGGGCGTCACCAGCTTGGGCATGTTGGCGCCGAAATTCTCGCCGGCGTGATGGCGCAGCAGGTTCTGATCGCGGATCTGGTCGAGCAGCTGGTTTTCGCGGATGGCGATGTATTCCATCTCCGGCGTGATGATGCCGCGCCGCGCGTAGTGCATCTGGCTGACGTTGGCGCCGGCCTTGGCGCGCCGCGGCATGTGCAGGTGCTCGAAGCGCAGGTGCGAGGTGGCCGGATCTACCAGGCGCGCATGGCCGAAACTGGAGGTCGGCCCGGTCAGCAATTCGGTGTCGCCGCGCTCCGCAATCCAGGCAGCCCGCATCGGCAACAGGCCGCGACGCAAGTCGATCTTGACCGAGGGATCGGTATACGGGCCGCTGGTGTCGTACACCGCCAGCGCCGGGTTGATCTCGGCGCCGAAGGACTTGGGCGTGCGCGACTGCGAAATCTCGCGCAGCGGCACGCGCAGATCGTCGCGCGAACCATGCGCGTAGATCTTGCGCGAGCCCGGAATCGGGCGGATGACGTCAGCGGACAGCTGCTCGGCTTGTTGCATCAGATCGGCGGTCACCGCATTCATCGTCGCGCTCCAGTGGGCAAGGACGAAGCGGTGGCGGCGGATGCGCGGCATTGGGCTGCGCACCCGAAGCTTCCCTACACCGGTACTAACCGGATCAGGTTCGAAGGGACTGTCTCAGCCCGGCTCGCGCCCGGCACCCCCGCTTCAGAGCGCGGATTGTAGCGCAGCGGACTGGCAGCGGCGATCCGGCCCGCCGCATGGAGACTTCGCCGCCGTTGGCGGCGCGCGCGGCTTTGGTAGCGCACCGCGCGGTGCGGGAGGGGGGGGGGGGGGGGGGGGGGGGGGCGCCCCGGGGCGCGGGCGGTTCATGCGCGCACCCGAGTCACCGCAACTCGCGCGCGAAGAAGGTCCACGCCAGCGCGGTCATGAAGGCGCGCTGGGGGTTATCGGCGGAACCGGCGTGGCCACCTTCCATGTTCTCGTAATAGAGCACGTCGTGGCCCTGGGCTTTCATCTTCGCCACCATCTTGCGCGCGTGGCCGGGATGCACGCGGTCGTCGCGGGTCGAGGTGGTGAACAGCGTGCGCGGGTATTTCACGTCCGCCTTGACGTTGTGGTACGGCGAGAAGGTCTGGATGAACTTCCATTCTTGCGGATCGTCGGGATTGCCGTATTCGCCCATCCACGAAGCACCGGCCAGCAGCGTGTGGTAGCGCTGCATGTCGAGCAGCGGCACCTGGCAGACGATGGCGCCGAACAATTCCGGGTACAGCGTGAGCATGTTGCCCATCAGCAGGCCGCCGTTGGAACCGCCCATGGTGCCCAGGTGCGGGGTCGAGGTGACCTTGCGGGCGATCAGATCCATGGCGACCGCCGCGAAATCCTCATAGGCCTTGTGGCGATTGGCCTTGAGCGCCGCCTGATGCCATTTGGGCCCGAATTCGCCGCCTCCGCGGATATTGGCCAGCACGTAGACGCCGCCCTTGTTGAGCCAGGCATCGCCGATATTGGCCAGAGTAGTTGGGCGTCATCGACACTTCAAAGCCACCGTATCCATAGAGCACGGTCGGATTGCTGCCGTCGAGTACCAGGTCCTTTCTCGCCACCTGGAAATACGGCACGCGAGTGCCATCAGCGGATTTGGCCTCGTGCTGGCTGACTGTCAGTTTACTGGCGTCGAAGAAGGCCGGCAGCGACTTCAGCAGTTCCGGCTTGCCCTTGCCCACTTCACCGTAGAGCAGGCTGGTCGGGGTCAGAAAATCGGTCGCGGTGACAAAGTAGGCGTCGGAATCGCGCGCGTCGACGCCGTTGACACTGACCGTGCCGAACTCCGGCAAGCCGGGCAGCGCTTCGCGCGTCCAGCCCTTCTCGCCCGGCGTCCACACGTAGACGCGGTTCTTCACGTTGTCGAGTTCGTTGACGATGATGTGATGGCGCGTCGGCGAGTAGCCGGCCAGCGAGGAACGATCGGTGGGCGTGAACAGCGATTCGAACTCGCGCTTGCCGGCCATGAAATCGTCGAGCCGGGTTGCCAGCAGCGATCCAGCCGGCCAGGTCTTGCCGGCAACGGCGTAGTCATCGCGCAGTTCCAGCAGCAGCCACTCCCGGTGCAGATTGGCGTTGGCGCTGTCCGGCTTGTCGATCTTGACCAGCTTGCCATCCTGGAGCAGGAACATCTCGTTGCTGTAAAAAGTGACTCCACGCAGGATGCCCTGGCGCTCGAAACCCGGCGTGGTGTCGGCGAAGGCGCCGTCCCACACATCCTCCACCTGGCCCTCGTAGACGGTCTGCGCGGCCGTCAGCGGCGTACCGCGCTTCCAGCGCTTGGCGATGCGCGGATAACCGGAATTGGTCAGCGAACCGGTGCCAAAATCGGTGCCGACGAACAGCGTATCGGCGTCGATCCAACTGGCGCCACTCTTGGCTTCAGGCAATTCGAAGCCGCCCTTGACGAAAGCCTTGGCTACGGTGTCGAACTCGCGCACGACGGTCGCATCGGCGCCGCCGCGCGACAGCGACAGCAGGCACAACCGGTTTTCCGGCTCCAGGCAATCGGCACCGGAAAACACCCAGTTCTCGCTTTCCGCCGTCGCCAGCGCATCGACGTCCAGCACCAGTTCCCAGACGGGGTCGGCCTTGCGGTACTCGGCCAGCGTGGTGCGCCGCCAGATGCCGCGCACGTGCTCGGCGTCACGCCAGAAGTTGTAGTAGTACTCGCCCTGCTTGCCGACGTAGGCGATCTTCTCTTCCGAATCAAGGATCTCCAGCGTGCGCTTCTGGATGCGCTTGAAGTCGCCCGAGCGCGTCAATTCACTGACACTGTCGGCGTTCTGCTGCTTGACCCAATCCAGCGCCTTGGCGTCCTCGACACCCTCCAACCATTGATTCGGATCGGCTGCGGTCGTGTCGGCATAGGCATTCATGGCGAGCATCAAGGGGACGATCAAGGTCAACGGGCGCACGTCGCGGCTCCGAACTGGCGTAAGGCGGGCACCCTAGTCTCCTGCGCGCGCCGCGTCCATGGGTCGGAGGTCCGGGGGGTTCGGCCGGGTGTTGTGGGGTCTTGGTTGTGGGTTGTGGGGTCGGTTGTTGGTCGTTGGTTGTTGGTTGTTGGTTGAAGCGCTCGCGCGAGCCGCTCTCCACAAGTCTGGCGTGGATTCACGGCGAAATTGCAGGAGCGCGCTTGCGCGCGATGCCTTTCGCCATGCCATGGCGCACTTGCCAGCGCCTTGTCTCGGGAGTAAATTACTGACCAGTCAGTTATTAATGCCATCCCACTCATGCCGGCCTCCGCCAGATCTCGACCCCAAGCCGAAGCGCAGACGCCGACGCCAGCACCGACACACCGCCGACGCAAGGACGCGCGACCGGGGGAAATCGTCGATGCGGCGCTGTCGCTGTTCGTCGAGCGTGGCTTCGCTGCCACGCGCCTCGACGACGTGGCCGAACGTGCCGGGGTCAGCAAGGGCACCGTCTACCTGTATTTCGACAGCAAGGAGGCCCTGCTGGCGGAAGCGGTGGGACGCGATATCGGCCCGATGCTGGGAGAATTTGCACGCCGGATCGACGACGAGTCACTGTCGGCCAGCGCCTTGATCGAGATCTTCATGCGCCGCTGGTGGTCCTTGCTGAGCGCTTCGAAGCTGCAGGGCGTACCCAAGCTGATGGTGTCCGAATCCGGAAATTTTCCCGAGCTGGCGCGCCATTTCGTGGTCAATTTCATCGCCCGGATGCAAGATGAGGTGCTCGCAGCAGTGCTGCGCAAGGGCATCGCACGCGGCGAATTCGCACCGATGGACGTGCCCTACGCGGTGCGTGTGCTGATCCATGGACTGGTGTTCATGCCGGTGTGGCTGCATTCGCTGGGCAAAGTCGACCCGCGTGAACTCGAACCGCAGCGCTATCTCGATTGCTGGCTGGACCTGACCCTGCGCGGTTTGCGCGCCCCGGGAGCTGCAACATGAAAGTCACGCTTGCACCAGCCCGCCTGTCCGGCGTCCTGATCCTTCTGCTGCTCGGCGCCTGTCAACGCGATCCGTCGGTCGATTACCAGGGCTACCTGGAAGCCGATTACGCCTACATCGGCGCCCCGGTCGCCGGGCGCCTGGTCGAGATGCCGGTCCAGCGTGGCGCCAGGGTCGAAGTTGGCGCGCCGCTGTTCGCGCTGGACGGCGAGCTGGAACGCCAGCAACTGGCCGAGGCACAGGGCCGATTGCAGCAGGCACAAGCACAACGCGCCGATCTGAACCTCGGGCGCCGTCCCGATGAGATCCAGGTGATCGCCGAGCGCGTGAGGGAGGCACGCTCGGCAGTAGCGCTGGCCGAGCGTGAACTCAAGCGCGCGGCAGAAATGCAAAAGCGCGGCCTGGGTTCGGACGAGCTGCGCGACCGCGCGGCGGCGACGCTGGCGCAGGCACAGGCGCGACTCGCATCGACCCTGGCCGAGCAGCGCAGCGCCGAGCTGGCCGGCCGTCCCGATGCACTGGCGGCAGCCGATGCGGCCACCGCCGCCGCACAAGCGGTGGTCGGTCAGGCCAGTTGGCGTGTAGCGCAGACCCATGTGGATGCCATCGCCGCCGGGCGCGTCGAAGACACTCTTTACCAGGTCGGCGAATGGGTGCCGGCCGGTGCGCCGGTACTCAAGCTGCTGCCGGCCCAGGGACCCTATGTACGTTTCTTCATACCGCTGACCGAGCTGTCGCAATGGACGCCCGGCATGCTCATCGCCGTCGATTGCGAGGGTTGCCCGGCAGCGCAAAGTGCCCGCGTCGAATTCATCGCCGCCGCGCCCGAATACACGCCGCCGATCATCTTCAGCGAATCGCGCAACGAAGATCTGGTCTATCGCGTCGAGGCGCGCTTCGATGCGCCTACGCTGCTGGCGCCGGGCTTGCCGGTGAAGGTGCGGCGGCCGTGACGCTCGGCGGACCCGACGGCGATCGCGCGCGAGCGCGCTCCTACAAAGTTGCCGAAAGTTCACGCAGGAACTGTAGGAGCGCGCTTGCGCGCGAAGGCTCCTTGCCAGTGACGCGCGACCCATGACCGACTACGTCATCGACGTCCGCGGCCTGACAAAGTCCTTCGGCGACAAGCTCGTGGTCGATGGCCTCGACCTGCGCGTCGAGCGCGGCGCGATCTATGGTTTTCTCGGGCCCAACGGCAGTGGCAAGACCACGTCGATCCGCATGCTGTGCGGGCTGCTGACCCCGGATGCCGGCAGCGGCACTTGCCTCGGGCTCGATGTGCTGCGCGACAGCGCCACGATCAAGCAGCAGGTCGGCTACATGACGCAGAAGTTCAGTTGGTGGGAAGACCTGACCATCGAGGAAAACCTGCGCTTCGCCGCACGCATGCATCAGCTGCGCGAACCGCGCAAAGTGGTCGGCGAGACGCTGGAACGCCTGGGACTGACCAGCCGCCGCCGGCAGCTCGCCGGCTCGCTGTCCGGCGGCTGGAAGCAGCGACTGGCGCTGGCGGCGTGTTTGCTGCACCAGCCGCGCCTGTTGTTGCTCGACGAGCCCACCGCTGGCGTCGATCCCAAGGCGCGACGCGACTTCTGGGCCGAAATCCATGCACTGGCGCGCAACGGGCTGACCGTGCTGGTGTCCACTCACTACATGGACGAGGCCGAACGCTGCCATCGGCTCGCCTATATCGCCTACGGCAAACTGCTGGCCGAGGGCACGCCCGAAGACATCCTGGCCCAGGTGGGATTGCGCACCTTCTCGCTGACCGGCGCCCCGCCGGATGCGGTCGGCGAACTCGGCCGCTTGGCCGGGGTCGAGCAGGTCGTCCCATTTGGCCTGCGTCTGCATGTCTCCGGCAGCAAGGCGGATTTGCTAGAAGCCAGCCTGCGCGCGTATGCGGCCACCCACCGGATCAGTTTCGAGTCAGTGGAGTCTTCGCTGGAAGACGCCTTCATCGCCCTGATGCGCGGCGGAGAAAGCCTGTGAGCCGCTTCTCGATGCACCGTCTGCTGGCAGTTCTGGCCAAGGAATTCATCCAGATGCGTCGCGATCGGCTGACCTTCGCGATGATGGTCGGCATCCCGATCATGCAACTGCTGCTGTTCGGCTTCGCCATCAACACCGATCCCAAACATCTGCCGACGGCGGTGGTCAGCGCCGAGTCCAGCGAGTTCTCGCGGCGGCTGATCTCGGCGATGAGCAACTCCGACTATTTCGATCTGCAACCCGCCCCGCCCACCATCGACGCCGCGCGGCAGATGCTGGAACGCGGCGACGTGCTGTTCCTGTTGCGCATCCCGGCGCAGTTTTCGCGCGATCTGGTGCGCGGCCAACGCCCGCAGCTGTTGATCGAGATCGACGCCACCGATCCGGTGGCCAGCGGCAATGCGATGGCGGCGCTGAGCGCGCTGGTCGATCAAGCGATCGCCACCGAACTCAAAGGGCCGTTGTCCGGCCTGGCCGCACGCGCCGGACCGATCGAGCTGCGTGTGCAGCGCCGCTACAACCCCGAAGGTATCACCCAGTTCAACATCGTGCCCGGCCTGATGGGCGTGATCCTGACCATGACCCTGATCATGCAGACCGGCCTTGCCATTGCCCGCGAACGCGAGCGCGGCACCATGGAGAATCTGCTGGCAATGCCAGCGCGACCGTTGGAGATCATGATCGGCAAGCTGGTGCCCTACATCCTGGTCGCCTACATCCAGGTCACGGTCATCCTGTCGGCCGCGCATTTCGTCTTCGGCGTGCCGATCCTGGGGTCGATCCCGCTGTTGCTGCTGTGCGTGCTCGCTTTCGTCATCGCCAATCTGTCGGTCGGCCTGCTGTTCTCGACCCTGGCGAAGAACCAGATGCAGGCCATGCAGATGACCTTTTTCTTCTTCCTGCCGTCGATCCTGCTGTCCGGCTTCATGTTTCCCTTCCGCGGCATGCCGGGCTGGGCGCAGAACATCGGCGAGGTGCTGCCGCTGACCCACTTCTTGCGCATCGTTCGCGGCATCTTGCTCAAGGTCAATGGCCCGGCCGATGTTTGGCCTAACCTCTGGCCCCTGTTGGTGTTTACCCTGGTGGTAGTGGCGTTGGGGGCGAAGCGGTTCAGGAAGACGTTGGATTGATCTTGAAAGCAGTGAGTAGTGAATAGTGAGCGGTGAGTAACACCCGGCACTTGCGCAGCCTTGGGTCGGGACAAGGCGAACGGCGCAACTTTGCTGGCTCTTCCTACTCACCCACACCACCACCACACTCACTACTCACTACTCACTACTCACTATTCACTACTCACCGCTCTCCGATGACCTCTGGCACTTTTCGCAAATGCCCCCAGATACCAGTCTTCGCCCTTGAGCAATCGAGCGCCGGACCGCTACCCTTGACCTCTTTCCTTTTCACTTCGGGATGCTAGACAGCGCCATGGCCGGATCGCTCAATATTGAACGTGCTCGTTTCAACATGGTCGAGCAACAGGTGCGCCCCTGGGAGGTGCTCGATCCGCGCGTGCTCGACGTGCTCGGCGAGGTCAAGCGCGAGGATTTCGTGCCGGCGCAGCACCGCAAGCTGGCCTTCGCGGATCTGTCGATCCCGCTGGACCACGGCCAGTTCATGATGAAACCGGTGGTTGAAGGCCGCTTGCTGCAGGCGCTGGAACTGACCGGCGATGAGGACGTGCTGGAAATCGGAACCGGCAGCGGCTTCATCGCCGCCTGCCTGGCGCGCCTGGCGCGGCAGGTGGTGTCGATCGAACTGCATGCCGATCTGGCCGAGCGTGCGCGCAGTCGCATTGGCGCCAGTGGCATCCGCAACTGCCAGGTGCTGGCCCAGGATGCTTTCGGCTACCAGCCGTCGCAGAGTTTCGACGCGATTGCCGTGACCGGTGCCGTCGCCGCCGTGCCGGAGGCCTTCACCCGCTGGCTGAAGCCAGGTGGCCGCATGTTCATCGTGCGCGGACTGTCGCCGATGATGGAGGCGCTGCTGCTGACCCGGCAAGGCCCCGACCTGATCGACACGCGCAGCCTGTTCGAAACCGATCTGCCCTATCTGAAGGGCGCGGAACCCGCGTCCCGATTCGAATTCTAAAAGACCATTGCAAGAGGATTACCATGCGTCGCCATCAATTGACCATTGCCCTGATCGCGGGCCTGACGGCCCTGAGCAGCGCGGCATCCGCCGCCGATCTGGCCCAGATCTACGAGATGGCGCGCGCCAGCGACCCGCAGTTGGCGGCAGCGGAATCGCAGATGCTCGCGGCGGGCGAAGGCGTGGTGCAGGCGCGCTCCGCGCTGCTGCCGAACCTCAGCGCCTCGGCATCGTACGGCGACTCCAACAGCGACAGCTCGTCGATCACCTCGATTCCGAACGAAGACGGCACGGTCAGTTTCGGCCAGGCGGATGGAGGCGGCGACACCACCACCCGCACCTACCAGCTGCGGTTGACGCAGAGCATCTACGATCATTCCAACTACACGCGCTTGCGCGGCGCGCGCGCCGGCGCCTCGCAGGGCGAAGCTGCCTACGATCGCGCCAACGATGAGCTCATCGTGCGCGTCGCCACCGCGTATTTCGAGGCGCTGACCGCAACCACCAACCTGGGTGCCGTGAAGGCCGAGGAGACCGCGGTCAAGCGTCAGCTGGAGCAAGCGCAACAGCGTTTCGAGGTTGGACTATCGGCGATCACCGACGTGCATGAAGCGCAGGCGCGCTACGACGCCGCGCGTGCCGCCGCGATCCTGGCCCAGTTCCAGCTCGACGACGCCTATGAGGCACTCAATGAACTGACCGGCAAGCCCGTCAGCGATCTGCGCCCGGTCGCCGAGAAGCTCGCATTGACCAGTCCGGTGCCGGACGACTCCGAAGCGTGGGTGAAGACCGCAGAAGCCGAGAATCCGCTGCTGTCGGTGCGCCGCTTCGCGCTGGAACAGGCCGAGCAGGCCGTTGCGACGGCCAAGGCCGGCCATTTGCCGACGCTCGGCGCCGATTACACCTGGCTCGACCAGACCACCTCGGGCGACCGCTTCTCGAACGACGTGACGTTTCCGGCCGACGGCGATTTCGCCGACCACGGCTTCGGCGTGGTGCTGAACGTACCGATCTTCGAAGGCCTGGCCACGCAGTCGAAGGTACGTCAGGAAAGCCACAACCGGGATGTCGCTGCCGATCAATACGAGCAGGAGTTGCGCATGATCGTGCGCAACACGCGCAAGGCCTATCGCGCGGTCGCCGCCGGCATCACCGAAGTCGAGGCCCGCAGTCAGGCGCTGGTCTCGGCGCAGAGCGCGCTCGACGCAACCCAGGCTGGCTTCGAGGTCGGCACGCGCACCATCGTCGACGTGCTGATCAGCCAGCAGGTGCTGTTCCAGGCCCAGCGCGACTACGCCCTGTCGCGCCACAACTACCTGCTGAACTCGCTGCGCCTGAAGCAGGCCGCCGGCACCATCACTGTGGCCGATCTGCAGGCGGTCAACGCGGTGCTGCAGTAGCTTAGGTACGCAGCGCATTCGCACCGAACGTGCCGTTTGTCGTTGATTTTGTGGGAGCGGATTTACTCCGCGATAGCTTTCGCGGGATAAACCCGCTCCCACACAAAGCGAAAAGCTCGCGGAGTAAATCCGCTCCCACAGTGACTCGCGGCGCTGTCACGTAGGCCCTGCGGGCCAACCTGACCACAGGTGGCTCGGCGCCAGGTGTGGTCACCGCCAGAATCTCCTCGATCGCCGCCAATGTGCGCGGTACCGCACCGCGTTCGCGTTCGACCACCGCCAACGCCGCCGCGCCCATTGCCGCGGCGCGCCTGGGATCGCTGAGGATGCGCACCACCTGACTGCCGAGCGCCGCGCCGTTCGCCACGCGCACAGCCGCGTCCTCGGCGACCAGCGTATCGGTGATCTCGGCAAAATTGAAAGTGTGCGGTCCGATCAGGATTGGCTTGCGCAGTGCTGCCGGTTCCAGCACGTTATGCCCGCCGATGCGATCCAGGCTGCCGCCGACGAAGCAGGCGTCGGCACAGGCATAGAACTTCAACAGCTCGCCCATGGTATCGACCACGAAGCACTGCGAATCGAGCGAGGCGATGTGGTCCTCGCTGCGACAACTGGTGCGGAATCCATAGGAGCGACACAGCGAGATCGCGGCACGAAAACGCTCCGGATGGCGCGGCACCAGGATCAGCAGAGCGTCCGGAAAGCGCCCGAGGATGCGCGCATGCGCCTGCAGCACCGCCGCCTCCTCGCCCTCGTGCGTGCTCGCGGCGATCCAGACCGGGCGCAGCGCCCCCCAGGTCTCGCGCCATTCGCGCGCGACCTCGTCGAGTCCGCCGGGTACCGCCATGTCGAATTTGATGTTGCCGACCACGCGCATGCGCTCAGGGCTGGCGCCCAGGCGCAGGAAGCGCTCGCCATCGACCTGTGATTGGGCCGCGACCAGCGTGGCGCAGCGCACGGCGTCGCCGATCAAGGAAATCGCTGGCCCATAGCCTTTGAGACTGCGCTCGGACAGGCGCGCATTGGCGATGAAGATGGGGATGCCATGCGCCTGACAGGCGAAATACAGGTTCGGCCAGATCTCGGTTTCCATCACCACCGCGATGCGCGGCTTGACGCGCGCGAAAAAGCGCTCGATCGCGGCCGGCAGGTCATATGGCAGATAGACATGGAACACGCGGTCGCCGAACTGCTTGAGCACCCGGTCCGAACCGGTCGGCGTGATCGTGGTCACCACCAGCGGCTGATCCGGGTGGCGCCGCATCAATTCCTGGATCAGCGGAATCGCCGCATTGAACTCGCCCACCGACACCGCATGCACCCAGATCGATGAGGCGAAACCCGGATCGGCAAACCAGCCGAAACGCTCCAGCCAGCGCGAAAAATAGCCACGGTTGCGCAACCCGCGAAACGCCAGGCGATACAGGATCACCGGCATCGCCAGGTACATCGCCAGCGTATAGAGGCGGCGCGAGAGTCGGCGCATGCGGGTTCGGTGCGGGTGGGGGCGCAGTATCGCCCAGAGACGGGGCACGGGGCACGGGGCACGGGGCACGGGGCACGGGGCACGGGGCACGGGAAGGCTCGCACGACAGCGGTTCCCGGAGTGCGCCGCGCCTGCGGCGCCGCTCTTTCATCTGTGTGGATCCCGGACCCCAGAGCGCCCGCGCAGGCGCGCGGCCCTCCAAGAGCATCGGACACCCCGTCCCGGACTTGCCCCGAGCCCCGAGCCTCGTGCCCCGTGCCCCGTGCCCCGCTATCCGCTTAGACTCGCCCCATGCGCAAAGTGAAGACCGCGGCCAGGCCGCTGTGGCATCCGTATTCCTGGCCGGGCTGGATCGCGGTCGCCCTGCTGTGGCTGATCGCGCGGATTCCGCATCGCTTGGCGCTGGCTTTGGGCGCCTCGGCCGGCCCGCTGGTTCTGAGCTTGATGCCGCGCAGAAGACGCATCCTGGAACGCAATCTGGCCCTGTGCTTTCCCGACTGGAGCGACGCCCAGCGACGCTCCATCGCCCGCGAGAACGCGCGTGAATCGGGCCGCATGCTGGCGGCCTTTGCCTGGGGCTGGTTTGGCTCGATCCGCCGCGTGGCCAAGCTGTCCGTGGTCATCGACGGCCTGGAGCACATCGAAGCCGCGCGCGCCGCGGGGCGCGGCGTGTTGTTGGTCGGCGCGCACTTCAGTCATCTGGAACTGGCCGGACGCCTGCTGTGCCGCTTCATTCCGCTGGCCGGCATGTATCGCGAACATCACGATCCGGCCTTCGAGTGGGCGGTCAAGCGCGCGCGAGCGCGCTACGCCGATGCGATGTTCCGCCGCGACGAGTTGCGCGGCGTACTGCGGTATCTCAAGTCCGGCGGCGTGCTGTGGTACGCGCCGGATCAGGAATACCACCGTGGCGAGCGCGTGTTCGCGCCGTTTTTCGGCATACCGGCATCGACCATCACCGCCACCCACCAGATGGCGCGCCTGAGTGGCGCTGCGGTGATCGGCTTCGAACACCGCCGTGAACCCGATGGCAGCTATCGCTTGCGCCTGCATCCACCGCTGTCCGACTTCCCGAGTGCAGACGCGCTGGCCGACACCACACGCGTCAATGCGTTGCTGGAGCAGATCATCCGCGCGGCCCCTGAGCAGTACCTTTGGGCACATGCGCGCTTCAAGGCAAGACCAACCCGCGAAGAGCCCTCGTTGTATCGATAACTTTGCTGCGCTGGCGGCGTTTGGACAAGGTCAACACAGGTCAAGGGGTGCGGATTCCTGATTGTTGACGCAAAGGCGCCAAAGCAATCATCCCGTCGTATGCCTAAAATCGAGGGATTCCTTTTCCGCACCCATCCCTCCCTATGACCACCACGCTGTCCGAATCGAACCTGCCCGGCCTGACCCGGATTCATCGCGGCAAGGTGCGCGATGTCTACGCGCTGCCAGACGAGCGCCTGCTGATGGTCGCCACCGATCGTTTGTCCGCCTTCGACGTGATCCTGCCGGACCCGATTCCGGGCAAGGGCGAGATCCTGACGCAGATGTCGAACTTCTGGTTCGCGCTGACCCAGGCCACCTGCCCGAATCACCTGACCGGCATCGACCCGGTCAGCGTGCTGCCGCCGGGCACCGACGCCGAGCTCTACCGGCGTCGCAGCGTGGTTGCGCGGCGGCTGAAGCCGGTGCCGGTCGAGGCGATTGCGCGCGGTTACCTGATCGGCTCGGGCTGGAAGGAATATCAGGCGCGCGGCAGCGTTTGCGGCATCGCCCTGCCCGCCGGCATCGAAATGGCCGGCGAGTTGCCCGAACCCATTTTCACGCCATCCACCAAGGCTGCGGTGGGCGATCACGACGAGAACATCGGCTTCGATCGCGTCATCGAGCTGGTCGGCGCCGATCTGGCCGAACGCGTGCGCGCGGCGACCCTGGCGCTGTATGCGCAGGCGCGACGCCATGCCGCAGCACGCGGCATCCTCATCGCCGACACCAAGTTCGAGTTCGGCCTGGACGCGGACGGCACGCTGCGGGTGATGGACGAGATCCTCACCCCGGATTCCTCGCGCTTCTGGCCCGCCGCCGAATGGGTGCCGGGGCGCAACCCGCCGTCCTTCGACAAGCAGTTCGTGCGCGATTACCTGGAGACGCTGGACTGGAACAAGACCGCGCCCGGGCCGCGAATTCCGGCCGAGGTCATCGAAGGCACGCGGGCGAAGTACGCGCAGGCGCTGCAGTTGTTGACGGCGTGAGCGGCCGCTGTCGTAGGAGCGACGTGTACGTCGCGACCGTCATCAGTCCCGTTCGCAGCGATGGTCGCGACGTACACGTCGCTCCTACAATGGCGCGCAACCGATGAGCCTCAGCCCCGACCGCCTCACCGCCCTCGCCGCCTTCGCCCAGGCGCACCTCGGCGTGCTCGACGGCCCGCCGACCGCGGCCTCCGCCGACGCCAGCTTCCGCAGCTACTGGCGCGTGCGCCAAGGGCTGCGCAGTTGGGTGGTGATGAACGCGCCGCCGGACAAGGAGGACGTCGGGCCGTTCATCGACATTGCCGCCCGGTTGCGCGCCGCCGGGCTCAACGCACCAGAGGTCATCGCCCAGGATCTTGCCCAGGGTTTCCTGCTGCTGAGCGACCTGGGAACGCGCACCTACTTGCCGGAACTCGACGAGGCGCATGTCGAAGCGCTGTATGGCGATGCATTCGACGCGCTGCAAACGATGCAGACTCGCGTCGATGCCCACGGACTGCCCCTCTACGACACACTGCGCCTGACCACCGAGATGGAGCTGTTTCCGATCTGGTTCCTCGGGCGGCATCTGGGTCTGGAGCTTGACGGCAAGCACGCGAATATCATCGAAGACTGCATGCAGCGACTGCTGAACAGCGCCGCCGAACAGCCCATGCGCTTCGTCCACCGTGACTATCACTCGCGCAACCTGATGATCGTGCCGGGCGCCAATCCGGGGATCATCGACTTCCAGGACGCGGTGATCGGCCCGATCACCTATGACCTGGTATCGCTGCTCAAGGATTGCTACATCCAGTGGCCGCTGGCGCGGGTCTACGGCTGGGCCGAGAACTATCGCCAGCGCCTGGTGGCGGCCGGCGTGGTGGAAGTCGGCACCACGCGCTGGCGCCGCTGGTTCGACTGGATGGGTCTGCAGCGGCACCTCAAGGTGCTTGGCATCTTCGCTCGATTGAACTATCGCGACGGCAAGTCCGGGTACTTGAACGATCTGCCGCTGGTGCTCGATTACACACTGAGTGTGTGCCAGCGCTACGGCGAACTGGCGCCATTTGGCGAGTGGCTCGAAAAGCTGACGCGCGGGGTGGATTTGACGCGGGCGAAGGCTTGACCGCAAGAGCATCGCGCGCGAGCGCGCTCCTACAAATCCTGCGTGGACTCTCGGCAAGGTTGTAGGAGCGCGCTCGCGCGCGATGCCCTTTGCGCAATCCGCGCCGAAGATGCGGGATGAACCCGCCCCCCACAAAACCCTGCGGCGTAGCCCGGTGTACGCGCGAAAGCGCGTTCACCGGGGCGGTGACGTCGCAAGTACCCGGTGAATCGCTGCGCGATACATCGGGCTACAGGAGTCTGCGCGCCAGCGCGAATGCACTGGCTGCCGCCGCCAGCGACAGCAACACATTGGCCAGTACATAGATCAGGGCGATGCGCTCCTGCCCGCGCAACCACAGTCCGAGCGCATCCAGGCTGAAGGCCGAAAAGGTAGTCAGACCACCAAGAAAGCCGACCAGCACCAGCGCATGCACGCTGGCGGTGTCCTCGCGCACGCTGGCCCAGGCGAAGAACACACCGGCCAGCGCGCAACCGACCACGTTGACCGTCAACGTCGCCCACGGCGCCGGCGCGCCGAGCAGGCGCACCACGCCCTGGCCGATCCAGAAGCGCGTCAGTGCGCCACCGGCTCCGCCGAGGGCGACGAGGAGGCTGAGGGGGAGGAGGGTCATTCGTTTGGTAAGTGGTAAGTGGTGAGTGGTAAGTGGCAGAGGCGGCTGCACGCCAGTTCGCAGCGCGACGCGAAGCATGGCTGAGCAAATCATCGGCCATTGCTGTGGTGAAAAACACCGTGAAACCAATTCAGCTCCGCACCTCACCGGTGCGCTCCTGCCACTCACCACTTACCACTCACTACTTACCGCTTCGCCAGCGCTTCCCGCCGCCGCTGCCTGATCCAGTCCAGCTTCTCCCTGATCTTGATCTCCAACCCGCGCTCGACCGGCTGGTAGAAGACCTGCTCGCCAATCTCCTCGGGAAAACCGCGCTGATCGAAGGCGATACCTTGATCGGCCTCGTGGTCGTACTGATAGCCCTTGCCGTAACCCAGGCCTTTCATCAGCTTGGTCGGCGCGTTGCGCAATTCCAGTGGTACCGGAAGGCTGCCGCCGGATTCGACCATGGCGCGCGCTGCCTTGTGCGCCATGTAGGCGGCGTTGCTCTTCGGCGCGACGGCCAGGTACAGCACCAGTTGCGCCAGCGCGACCTCGCCCTCGGGTGAGCCCAGGCGCTCATAGGTCTGCCAGGCGTCGATCGACATGGCCAGTGCGCGCGGATCGGCGTTGCCGATGTCCTCGCTGGCAAAGCGCGTCAGCCGGCGCGCGAGATAGGTCGGATCGCAACCGCCGTCGAGCATGCGGCAGAACCAGTACAGCGCCGCGTCGGGGTTGGAACTGCGCAGCGTCTTGTGCAGCGCCGAGATCTGGTCGTAAAAGGCCTCGCCACCCTTGTCGAAGCGACGAAAGCTCTCGCTGACCACGCTGCGCAACAGGTCAAAGGTGATTTCGCCGCCGTCGTCGATCTGGTCGGCGGCGATGTCGAGCAGGGTCAGCGCGCGGCGCACATCACCATCGGCGACTTCAGCGAGGCGCTCCAGCGCGGCCGGCTCGGCAGTGAGTTCACGTGCGCCGAGGCCACGCTCGCGATCGGTCAACGCCCGCTGCAGCGCGGCCAGCAGAGCCTCGGCCGACACCGGCTTGAGCACATGCACGCGACAGCGCGACAGCAGCGCCGAATTGACCTCGAAGGACGGGTTCTCGGTGGTGGCGCCGATCAGCGTGATGGTGCCGTCCTCGACGTGCGGCAGGAAGGCATCCTGCTGCGCCTTGTTGAAGCGGTGCACCTCGTCGACGAACAACAGCGTGCGCTTGCCCAGATCACGATTGGACTTGGCCGCAGCCACCGCCGCACGGACTTCTGCGACGCCACCCAGCACCGCCGACATCGCCATGAACTCGGCCTCGCCAGCGTGCGCGCACAAACGCGCCAGCGTGGTCTTGCCGCAGCCCGGCGGGCCCCACAGGATCATCGAATACGGCCGCCCCGCCTCCAGCGCCTTGCGCAAAGGCTTGCCCGGCGCCAGCAGGTGCCCCTGGCCGACGATCTCGTCGAGCGTGCGCGGCCGCATGCGCTCGGCGAGCGGAGCGGAGGTCGCGGCGGGAGATGATTCGCGGGGTACGAAAGGCGATCTGTGCGGCTGGTCCGGGACACGACAGCAACATGTGGCTGGTGATCGCGCGCAAGCGCGCTCCTACAGTTCCTGCGCGAGCTTCCGGCAACTTGCAGGAGCGCGCTGGCGCGCGAGCTTTTGCTTCGAGTCGCCCGTTCACCCCGTCTGCCCTACAATGCGCGCCCTTTCTGTTGTTTCCGAGTGCGCGTCATGGCCGGCAAGTTGTTCATCAAGACCCACGGTTGCCAGATGAACGAGTACGACTCGTCGAAGATGGCCGACGTGCTTGCCGCCAGCGACGGCATGACGTTGACCGAGGACGAGTCCGAAGCCGATGTCATTCTGGTCAACACCTGCGCCATCCGCGAGAAGGCGCAGGACAAGGTGTTCAGCCAACTCGGACGCTGGAACCTGTTGAAGAAGGCCAAGCCGGGCCTGGTGATCGGTGTCGGCGGTTGCGTTGCCAGCCAGGAGGGCGAGGCGATCGTCAAGCGCGCGCCGTACGTGGACCTGGTGTTTGGTCCGCAGACGCTGCATCGATTGCCGGAAATGGTCAGTCGGCTGCGCGCCGAGCGCAGACCGCAAGTCGATATCTCCTTCCCGGAGATCGAGAAGTTCGATGCGATGCCGGAGCCGCGTGCCGAAGGCCCGACCGCCTTCGTGTCGATCATGGAAGGCTGCAGCAAGTACTGCTCCTTCTGCGTGGTGCCCTACACGCGCGGCGAGGAGGTCAGCCGACCCTTCGACGATGTCATCGCCGAAGTCGCCTCGCTGGCGGGCCAGGGCGTGCGCGAGGTCAATCTGCTGGGCCAGAACGTCAATGCCTATCGCGGCCAGATGCACGACGGCGAGACCTGCGACCTGGGCCTTCTGATCCAGTACATTGCCCAGATCGACGGCATCGGTCGCATTCGCTTCACCACCAGCCATCCGGTCGAATTCAACGACAGCCTGGTCGCCGCCTACGCGCAGTGCGACAAGCTCGCCAACTACCTGCACCTGCCGGTGCAGGCGGGCTCCGACCGCATCCTCGCGGCGATGAAGCGCGGCCACACGGCAATCGAATACAAGCAGAAGATCCGCAAGTTGCGTGCGGTGCGCCCGGACATCTCGATCTCCACCGACATCATCGTCGGCTTTCCCGGCGAGACCGACGCCGATTTCGAAGCCACGATGAAGCTGGTCGAGGACATCGGCTTCGACCAGAGCTTCAGCTTCATCTACAGCCGCCGCCCCGGCACGCCGGCATCGAACCTCGCCGACGACACCCCGGAGCAGGTGAAGAAGGAGCGCCTCTATCGCTTGCAGGCCACGATCAACGACAACGCGCGCAAGATCAGCGCGGCGATGGTCGGCAGCACCCAGCGCGTGCTGGTCGAGGGCTTGAGCCGCAAGGACGCCAACGAACTCACCGGCCGCACCGAGAACATGCGCTACGTCAACTTCGCCGGCCCGCCGCGGCTGATCGGGCAGTTTGTCGATGTGGTGGTGACCGAGGCGATGGCGAACAGTCTGAGGGGGCGGGTGGCTGTCGATGGTCGGGACCCGGGACTCGGGACCCGGGACCCGGGAAATGCGCGGGATGCCGTCGCCGCAACCGCAGAATCGGGCAATCGCGTCTGACAGCCTTGAATGCACCGATGACCGCCCCCTACTAGAAGCGGGCGCGCTGCTGCGGGTCCCGGGTCCCGGGTCCCGGGTCCCGAACCGAAAGAGTTCGGGGACGTGCAAGAACTCAATCCCATCCCGGAACCCCCATGCCCCGCCCCGCCAGCCCCACCGCCATCGAATCCGAAACCATCACTCTGGAGCCCGAGGACAACGAGCGCCTTGCGAATCTGTGCGGGCCTTTCGATGAGCATCTGCGCGAGGTGGAGCTCAGGGTGGGGGTCGAGATCGCCAATCGCGGCAATCTGTTCAAGGTCAGCGGCGCGCCGGAAGCGGTGCGCGCGGCGACGCGCTTGCTCAAGCATCTGTACAAGTCGGCCGACGGCGAGACGCTGACAGCCGCCAGCGTGCATCTGGCGATCAAGGAACTGGGTGCCGACGAATACGCGGAAGCGACGGCCGAAGGTTCGCAGGAAGTGGTCATCCGCACCAAGCGCGGCGTGGTCAAGGGCCGCGGCGCCAACCAGGTGCGCTACCTGCACGCGGTGGCCACCAACGACATCAATTTCGGCGTCGGTCCGGCCGGTACCGGCAAGACCTATCTGGCGGTCGCCAGCGCGGTCGAGGCACTCGATCGCAATCGGGTGCAGCGCATCCTGCTGGTGCGTCCGGCGGTTGAGGCCGGGGAAAAACTCGGCTTCCTGCCGGGCGACTTGATCCAGAAAGTCGATCCTTATCTGCGCCCGTTATACGACGCGCTTTACGAAATGATGGGCGTCGAAAAGGTCACGCGATTGCTGGAGCGCAATGTCATCGAAATCGCGCCGCTGGCCTTCATGCGCGGACGCACGCTCAACGATGCCTTCGTGATCCTCGACGAGGCGCAGAACACCACCGTCGAACAGATGAAGATGTTCCTGACGCGCATCGGCTTTGGCACCACGGCGGTGATCACCGGCGACATCACCCAGATCGATCTGCCGCGCAAGGATCAGTCCGGCCTGCGCCAGGCCATCGAGGTGCTGAAGGGCGTCGACGGCATCAGTTTTACCTTCTTCCAGAGTGGCGATGTGGTCCGCCATCCGCTGGTCGCGCGTATTGTTCAAGCCTACGAACGCTTCGAGCAGCGTGAATGAGGTCAAGGCTGGCGCTGGACCTGACCCTGAGCTACGGCTGTCCGCGTCGCGGCGTACCGGCACGGGCGTCGTTCCAGGCTTCGGCGCTTGCGGCGCTGACCTGCGCCGGGCAAGGCGGTCGTTTCGAGCTGTCGCTGCGCGTCGTCGACAGCGACGAAGGGCTGGCGTTGAACCGCGACTTCCGCGGCAAGGCCTACGCCACCAATGTGCTGTCGTTCCCGGCGGACTTGCCGCCGCGACGGGGACCACGCCTGCTCGGTGACATCGCGCTGTGCGCTCCGGTGATCGCGCGCGAGGCTGCGGAACATGGCAAGTCCACAAGCGCCCACTATGCTCATCTGAGCATTCACGGCGTCCTGCACCTGCTCGGCTACGATCATCAGGACGAGCAGTCTGCAAACACCATGGAAGCCATCGAGATCCAGGCGCTGGCGGCGCTCGGCCATACCAATCCCTACGAGCTGTCGACCCCATGAGTGATCTCGAACACTTGCGGCAACTGTGCGCCGATGCCAAGGTTCTGTTGACCACGGCGTGGGATATGGAGCACGCCGAACACGTCTGCGAGCGCGCCGAGGAACTGGCCGAGCCACTCAACGATCCGCGCCACACCTCGCTCGCCGAGGCCATCATGGGCTTCGCGGCGTACCTGAGTGCCTTCACGGATTCACGCGTCGGCCCGATCGAGAGTCGCCGTCTGCAACTGGAAACCCTGCTCGACGCCGTCAGCGAACAGCTGGACCGGCTGGAGACCTCGAACGCGCTGGAAATGGCACCGCCCGAGATGGAGTTGACCATCGAACTGGCACCGGCGCCGAGCGAAGTGCTGGGCAGTGCAAGCAGTGCCATTGCCGCAGTCGCATCCGCACCGGAGACCAAGCCGCTCGACACCATCGTCTTCATCGACCCGACCGGCCGCGATGCCGGCACGCTGGGTCTGGCGCTGGAAGACGTCGGCTATGTGGTGCAACCGCTGTTGCGCCTGGATCGCCAGATCGGCCAGTGGCTGGCAAAGCCCGAGGTCAAGGGGCTGATCCTGCCCGCCCCGGGCCTCGATGTGTGGGACAAGCTGCTGCAACTCGACCCCGCGCTGGATCAGGCGCGACGGCGCATCGGCCTGTTCGTGGTCGCGCGCAGCGACGATCCGCGGATGCGGTTGAAGGCCGGACAGGCGGGCGCCGACGGCTTTTTCGTGCTGCCCGGCGCTGTCGATGCGCTGGCACGGGAAATCGTCGAGGTCTTGCGCGATCGCCTCGATCCCTATCGGGCCCTGATCATCGATGACGATGTGTCGATGACCATGGTGGTCGATTCGGTGCTGCGCCGATCAGGCATGGACACGCGCGTGATCAACGACCCCAGCCTGGCCTTGAGCATCCTGGATGAATTCGTGCCCGATGTGATCCTGCTCGACCTGCACATGCCGGGGTTGAGCGGCCTGGAGTTGCTCAGCCTGTTCCGCGCGCACACCAAGACCGCGTTCACGCCGGTGGTGCTGATCTCCGGCGACGAGAACCAGGAGCGGCGATTCGAAACGCTCACCGCCGGTGGCGACGACTATCTGCTGAAGCCGCTGCGACCCAAGCACCTGGTTGCCGCCGTCACCGGGCGTGCCCAGCGTTCGCGCTGGTTGCGCCGGGCGCTGCGGCACACGACGACGCCCTTGCCTTTACCCTGATCGCTTCGCGCGCCAGCGAACTCTCACCGAACAGGCCATAAGTCATTGAACGTAGGTCGCTTGTCTGCGAGCGGAATGACTTCCGCCAGTCGTCGCGGCTCCGCGGCACGTAACTACCGCTCGACGTTCGCTGCGCAAACCAGCGCAGCGCCGGGCGCAACCGGGACTTCCAGCTAGCGCTCGATCAGCTCCACGCCTTCCATGCCGGCCGACAGCGTGTGCGCGTCGCCGCCCTGCGCGAGCTTGATGCGCAGGCGCACTTCGTTCGACGAATCGGCGTGGCGCAGCGCGTCCTCGTAGCTGATCTCGCCGGCCTGATAGAGCTCGAACAGGCTCTGGTCGAAGGTGCGCATGCCAAGGTTGGTGGATTCCTTCATCACTTCCTTGAGCTTGTGCACCTCGCCCTGGCGGATGTAGTCCTGCACCAGCGGCGTGCCGAGCAGCACTTCCATCGCCACGCGGCGGCCCTTGCCGTCGGGCGTCGGGATCAATTGCTGGGCAACGATGCCCTTCAGGTTCAGGGACAGGTCCATCAGCAACTGCGAGCGGCGATCCTCGGGGAAGAAATGCAGGATGCGATCGATCGCCTGATTGGCATTGTTGGCGTGCAGGGTACACAGGCACAGATGGCCGGTTTCGGCGAAGGTGATCGCGTGTTCCATGGTTTCGCGTGCGCGCACCTCGCCGATCAGGATGACGTCGGGCGCCTGGCGCAGGGTGTTCTTCAAGGCCAGTTCGAAGGTGTCGGTGTCGATGCCGACTTCGCGCTGGGTGACGATGCAGCCCTCGTGCTTGTGCACGAATTCGATCGGATCCTCGATGGTGATGATGTGGCCGGTCGAGTTCTGGTTGCGGTAGCCGACCATCGCCGCCAGCGAGGTCGACTTGCCGGTGCCGGTGGCGCCAACGAAGATGATCAGGCCGCGCTTGGTCATCGCCAGCGTTTTCAGGATCGACGGCAGACTGAGCTCGTCCAGCGTCGGGATCTTGGTCTCGATCCGGCGCAACACCATGCCGACCTGATTGCGCTGGTAGAAGCAGCTGACGCGGAAACGCCCGACGCCCTGCAGGCTGATCGCGAACTGGCATTCGTGGGTCTTTTCGAACTCCTCGCGCTGCGACGGCGTCATCACCGACAGCACGAGGTCGCGACTCTGCTGCGGCGTCAGCGCCGCCTGAGTGATCGGCGCGATGCGGCCATGCACCTTCATCGAGGGCGGCACGCCGGCGGTGATGAACAAGTCCGACGCCCGCTTGTGGACCATCAGCTTCAAGAAGGAATTGAAGTCGATACTCATGCTGTTGCCCTCCGACCTGAACCGTGGTCATCGCCGGTGCCCGACGCGCCTGAATCTGTCGCTAAATTGTGCCTGATCGGCGCGACGCTGTCTGCGATGCGTCACGCGGAAATGGCGGCATGCGGAATCGAAAGCATCGCGCGCAAGCGCGCTCCTACACACTGGCGTGACTTTTCGGCAGAAGTGTAGGAGCGCGCTTGCGCGCGATGGTCTGGCGGGAACGCCGCGGCGGATGCTGCGCCTGCGGCGAAGGATCTACTGGGACTCTTTGTCCCAAGCGGGAACGAAATCGTCCGGCGGTTCGGGCGGCAAGCCTTGCGCCGCGACCAGGTCCCGAGCCACCGAAAGCTCGGTGGCCTGCGGCTTCTGCCAAGCCTTGCGCCAGACGGAAAAAGCCACTGGCTGTCCAGGGCCAACCTGCTGCATGCCCCGCTCGACGACCCAGGCGAGCCGGCGCCGCAGAACCACGGCGTTCCGCGCCTGCTCGCTGTCGGGCGCGTGCAGCTTGCTGGTCAGCGCCAGGGCCAGCGAATACGGCACGATCGCGTCGCTGCGCTCGATCATGGTCTGCGTCAGTTTGCGGCAATCCGGCAGCCACGGGTGCTCGGCACTGTTGCCATCGCACCACCACTGCACTCCCACCAGATAGGGCATCGCCAGGGCGCTGCCGACGCCCACCGCCATGATGATGCGGACATCCTCGGGCTTGACCTTTTCCCAGCCGGCCAGCTGACGCGTATCGGGCCAGTCCTTGGGCAGCGGCACGCGCTCGAAGGCGCTCAGCAAGGCACGCATGGACGACGCGAAATGGGTGTCGAAGCGCTTGGCGGCGGCGGCCTGCGCCAGCATGTCGATGGCAATCGGGATCGCCCCGGGGTCATCCCGGCGCGGCAGATTGGCCAGCCAGACGACGGCATTGTCGGGTTCCAGCCGCTGCAGGTCGGTGAGCACCTTGAGGCGCGCCTGGGCCCAGACTGCGCCCTCTTGCTGACCGCGCACCGGCGGATCGAACAGCACCCAGAACAACAGCGTCGAATCCTTCGCCGCGTCCGCGATCACGCCTTCGAACAGGGCTTGCGCCCGCGCATTCATGGCTTCGGTCGCTTCCGGCGACGCACCGCCGCGCATCGCCTTGTCCGCCAGCATGAGGCCGGCGATCCAGCGCTCGCGCGGCGAAGAGCTTCTGGCGAAGGTCTCGATGGCAGCGTCGGCGTAGGCCTTCATCGCCCACTCGAGGCGCTGTTCCAGCGGCATCTCGACGCTGTTTGCCGGCGCCGGCGCTGGCGTTTCCGCCTGCGGCGACTCGGCCGCGCCTGCACCAGCGGACAACAGCAGCGCCAGCGACGCCGCCAGCGCGCGCAGCTGACCCAGGCCAGGCCGGATCATGCCTCGAACAAGCGCTTGTCCTTGGCGTAGGACATCGCCTGCTGGCGCGTGACCAGGCCACGCTTGACCAGATCCTGCAGGCATTGATCCAGCGTCTGCATGCCGTAGTTGGCGCCGGTCTGGATCGACGAATACATCTGCGCGACCTTGTCCTCGCGGATCAGGTTGCGGATGGCCGGGATGCCGACCATGATTTCGTGGGCCGCCACGCGGCCGCCGCCGACCTTCTTCAGCAGGGTCTGCGAGATCACCGCGCGCAGCGATTCCGACAGCATCGAGCGCACCATCGGCTTTTCGCCGGCCGGGAACACGTCGATGATGCGATCGATGGTCTTGGCCGCCGAACTGGTGTGCAGGGTGCCGAACACCAAGTGGCCGGTTTCCGCGGCGGTCAGTGCCAGGCGGATGGTTTCCAGATCGCGCAACTCGCCGACCAGGATGTAGTCGGGGTCCTCGCGCAAGGCCGAACGCAGCGCCTCGTTGAAGCCGTGCGTGTCGCGATGCACTTCGCGCTGGTTGATCAGGCACTTGTTCGAGGTGTGCACGAACTCGATCGGATCTTCGACCGACAGGATGTGCGCATACTCATTCTTGTTGACGTGGTCGAGCATCGCCGCCAGCGTGGTCGACTTGCCGGAGCCGGTCGGGCCGGTCACCAGGATCAGGCCCTGCGGATGGTCGATCAGTTCCTTGAATACCTTCGGTGCCGCCAGGTCCTCGAGGCTCAGGATCTCGGAGGGAATGGTCCGGAACACCGCGGCGGCGCCGCGATTCTGGTTGAAGGCATTGACGCGAAAGCGCGCCAGACCCGGGATTTCGAAGGAGAAGTCGACCTCGAGAAATTCCTCGTAATCGCGCCGTTGCTTGTCCGACATGATGTCGTAGACCAGCCCGTGTACCGATTTGTGGTCGAGCGCCGGAATGTTGATGCGGCGAACGTCGCCGTCGACGCGGATCATCGGCGGCAGTCCGGCCGACAGATGCAGGTCGGAAGCCTTATTCTTGACGCTGAAAGCCAACAGCTCGGCAATATCCATGAGAGACCCCTGCGGCGCACATATCCCACCCGAGTATAGCCATGTAGACAACCGGAACCGCGCGCGATGAGCAGTCTGCTGCAGATGAAATTTGTCGAAATTCGCGCGCGCATCGCCGCCGCCGGCGATGGCACGCCGGCGACGCTGGTTGCGGTCAGCAAGACCCAGCCGGCCGCGGCGGTGCGTGATCTGCATGGGCTGGGCCAATCGGCTTTCGGCGAAAACTATGTGCAGGAAGCGCTGGCCAAGATGGCTGAGCTGGCCGACTGCGCGATCGAATGGCATCTGATCGGGCCGTTGCAGTCGAACAAATGCCGCGAGGTCGCCGAGCACTTCGACTGGCTGCAGACCCTCGACCGCGCCAAGCTGATCGGCCCGCTGGCGCGCCATCGCCCGGCCGACAAGGCGCCGCTGAACGTGCTGGTGCAGGTCAACATCGACGACGAGGACAGCAAATCCGGCGTCTCTCCCGGGGAACTGCCGGCGCTGGCGGCGGCGGTGGCTGGCGCGCCGCGCCTGCGGCTGCGCGGCATCATGTCGATACCGCGGCCGTGGCCGACGCTGGAGCAGCGCGCGGCGAGCTTCCAGCGTCTGCGCGTCCTGTTCGATCAACTCAAGGCCGGACACCCGGACATCGACACCCTGTCGATGGGGATGAGCGAGGACTTCGAACTGGCCATCCAGCACGGTGCGACGATGGTGCGCGTGGGTTCGGCGCTGTTCGGAGCGCGCGCAAGGCCCCTGTAGGAGCGACGCGTGCGTCGCGAGCGTCGACACCGCAGGCTTGCCGGTCGCGACGCGCGCGTCGCTCCTACATGCGCGGCCGCACCGGCACCGGCACGCTGCACACATCGATATGCCCGGCCGGCTGCTTGTACCAGTCATCGCGTCGATTGCGGCGCGACTCCACCAGGGCAGTGAAGGTCGCCGTGTCGGTGCGCAGAACTTCGATGTTCGCGCGCTCTTTCGCCGGCACGTCGGCGGCGACGCGCAGATGCACGATGGGCACGCGCTGCCCGGGCTTTTCATAGAAGCCCAGCGGCCCGGTCCCGCGTGGCAGGCTGGACAGCAGTTCCATGCCCTGCAGCACACGACCGGCAACCGTGATGTTGCGATCGAGTTGGCGCGGCGCGTGACCGCTGACCACGTACAGCTCGGTGCCGCCACCGGAGTTGACGTCATTGTCGCGGCCCACGCCCAGCGTGCCGTAGCAATGGGTCATCCAGGCGCGTCCGGTGGCCGGATCACGCGCCACCGGGAAGCCCGCGCTGAAGCCGGTTTGCGGCGCGTAGCCGTCGGCATCCGGCAAGGCGACAAACTGCAGATCCTGACTGTCCGGGCGCGTGAATTCGGCCGCCAGCGTCAGCTGCCCGCCCTCCGGCAAGGGCTTGCGGGCAGCCTCTTCGGCAGCATTGGGATCGCCCCACTGGACGACGAAATTATCCTGCACGCGCAGGATCGCCAGACCATCGTAGTAGCCACCGCGCGCCAGCTTGAGAATGTTGGCCACGTGCCGGGGCGCAAAATCCGGGGCCAGTTCGATCACCACGCGGCCACCGGGCAGTTCCAGATACAGGGTGCGCGCCGGATCGGGGCGACGCCAGTCGGCCGCGACGGAGGCCTCCAGCACGTCGGCCATGGTCTTTCCGGGTGTCGCCTCATCGACCTGACTGGCAGATTCGCAGCGCCCGGGCTGAAAGTCGAACTGCTGCGGCGCTTCACCGGGCCTGGGCGTTCCGGAAACCCGCGCATGCAGGCCACTGCCATCACGCCAGTATTCGATCCGCTGCGGATAGTCATGCTGCGGGTTGCTGAACACGACGCGCTGTTCAGCGCGCTCGCTCAAGGCGAAGGTGGTTGGCGGCTTGCCGCCGGGTTGCGCGATGTAGGCAAGACTGCCGTTGGCCGCTTCGATACGCAGGAACTCGAAACCGGTCAGCTCCGCGCCCTTGAAACTGCGCGCCACGGCGTACATGCGACCGCCCGCGGCATCGGTCCAGCGTTCCTCGAAGCGCATCTCTCCGCTCACGGCGCACCAATCGCCGGCCATGAACTGCGGCGCGGCCTCGCTCGCGACGACGCCAGACGACCAGGCAGCAACGATGGCAATGGCGAATCTCATGGGCATCTCCCTGTCATGCCGGCAGTCTACAATCGCGGCGGATCAATCGAGGACTCACCATGGACCCGATGGATGCAAGCCTGTGGGGCGAAACCGAACGCGCATTGTGGCAGCGACTGCTTGCTCACCGCTTCGAACACCCAGACCAGGGGCTCGATTTCACCCGGCGACTGGCGCGCGAGCAGGGCTGGAGCCTCACGCAGGCGCGCGCGGCGATCGACGAATACCGACGCTTCTGCTTTCTCGCCTGCGTCAACGGTGTCGAGGTGACGCCAAGCGCGGCGGTCGACGAAGTCTGGCACCTGCACCTGACCCACTCGCACGACTACTGGCAGCGCTTCTGCCCGGAAGTCCTGCGCATGAGCCTGCATCACGGGCCGACACGCGGCGACAAGCTCGATGCCCGCCGTCATCGTGATCAATACGCGGAAACGCTGGCGCTGTACGAGCAGTGGTTTGGTGCACCACCGCTGCACTGGTGGCCGGGTACGCAGCAACGCTTCGCCAGCCGGCCACATCTGGTTCGCGTCGACCGCCAGCGCCACTGGATCGTGCCCAAACCCGATTGGCGTCGCGCGCTTGCCGCCAGCACTACCCTGATCGTCACTGGCCTGGCGGCGCGCGAAGCGCTGGCGTTGCCGGCCAACCCGCTGGACTGGGATGGCGGGAGCTTCCTGCAGCTGTACCTGCTGTTGATCGTCGTCGCCATCATCGGCGCCATCTGGCTGCGCCGGATGTCGCGCGACGTCGGACCGGCGCGTGGCGTGCGACCGGGAGCGTTCGAACTGGCCTATCTGGCCGGCGGCGCCGAACGCTGCACCGACGCGGCGATCGCGCAGATGCTGGCCGACGGATCGCTGCGCCTGGACGAAAGCGGCAACCGGCTGCTCTGCAACAGCTCCGCGCTCGACCAGAAGCCACCGCTGGACGCCATTGCACGCTGCGTCGCCGCCGACGGCGATCCGGCAAAGGTGCTGCGGCGATCGGCGCTGGCACTGGCGCCGCTGCAGAAATCGCTGCAGGCCAGCGGATTGATACTCGACGACGCCAGCGTCTGGCGCGTGCGCTGGTACAGCAGCCTGCCCTTGCTGCTGGTGGTTGGCCTCGGCGCCATGAAGATCATGGTCGGCATCAGCCGCGCCAAGCCGATCGGATTCCTGGTGCTGCTGACGATCCTGATGACACTGGTGGCGGTCGGCTTTCTGTTCGCCCGACCGAGGCGCACGCGCGCTGGCGACCAGGCCCTGGCCGACGCGCGAACGCAACACAGCCGCGCCTTGCGCGCACCGCGCAATCAGGAACTGGGGCTGGCAGTCGCCCTGCTCGGCACGGCCGCGCTGAGCGGGACGGCCTACGCCGCGTACCATTCAGTGCGCACTCCGCCATCATCCTCGGACTCGGGCAGCAGTTCGAGTTCCGACTGCAGCAGTGGCGACAGCGGCGGCGGTGGCTGCGGCGGCTGCGGTGGTGGCGGCGGCGATTGACGGGTGCAGAGAATAGTCGTGCACCTCACCGAACATTCGGTAAGTCTCTGAAAGAAGGTCACTTTGTCCGCAGCAATGACCTACTTCCAGGCGTTCGATGCGCGAACGAGCGCACCGAGAGGGACGAACGGACCTCCCCCAGGGTCACGCACGCCGCAGCTTCGCGGGCCGCCCCTACCCCGCCGGCCGGTAGTTCTCGACCAGGGGATAGCGTCTGGCATACAGCCCAAACAACAGCGCCGCCACCAACGCAAAACCGGCAAAGAAGAACATCTGGAAGGCCGCCACGCTGATGCCGGCGGACTCGATCTGTGCGGTGAACGCAGCATTGCGCACGCTGGCGTTGGCCAGCAGCACCCACAGATTGCCGATGGTCACCGCCAGATACCACATGCTCATGATCACGCCCTTCATCGACGCCGGCGCCTGGCTGTAGGCGAACTCGAGGCCGGTGGCCGAGACCAGCACCTCGCCGAAGGTCAGCAGCGCGTAGGGCAGGATCTGCCAGGTGATCGACACCGCGTCGCCGCCATCCATCCATAGCTGCAACATGCCGGCGGCGATCCACGACACGCCGGAAAAGGCGATGCCGGTGGTCATGCGCCGCAGCGCCGTCGGCTCATAACCGAAGCGGCGCAGCGCCGGATACAGCACGATGTTGTTGAATGGAATCAACAACATCACCAGCAGCGGATTGAGCGCCTGCATCTGCGCTGGCTCGAACCAGTCGGGCTTGACCATGCCGCCGGCCTGCAATACCCAGGTCGAGGCCTTCTGATCGAACAGTGACCAGAACGGCGTGGTCAGTGCAAACACGATCAGGATACGCAGCACCGCGCGCACGCCATCGACCGCCTCATCCGGATGCCGACCGCGCGCACGCTCCAGTTGCATCCAGGTGCCGGCGCCGCCGAATCCCAGGGCAAACACGATGGCAATGCAGATCGCCGAAACGTAGCCCACCTGCGGCGCGAAGGCGAATCCGGCCAGCCCCAGCAGCAGGCCGACGATCGCCAGCGTCAGGCCGGGGCGCGACTCGCCCGGCGCTCGCGCCAACAACGCGCTGCGCGCGACATTCGCGAAGGAATCCGGATTGGGCGGCGCCGGTGGCACGTGGACGTAGCTCTTGCGACCGATCCAGAACACGATGGTGGCGATCAACATCAGCACACCGGGAATGCCAAAGGCGACCGCGCCGCCGTATTCGCGCAGGCACCACGGCATCAGCAGCGAGGCGAAGAAGGAGCCGAAGTTGATGGTCCAGTAGAAGGCGTCGTAGACCAGCTTGGCCTTGTGCTTGTTCGACTGGTCGAACTGGTCGCCCACGAAGGACGAGACCAGCGGCTTGATGCCGCCCGATCCCAGCGCCACCAGCGCCAGGCCGGTGTAGAAGCCGATCAGGTTGTCGACGAACAGCGCCAGGCAGAACTGGCCGATGCAGTAGAGCAGGCTGAAGTACAGCACCGTGTGGTACTTGCCGAGGATGCGATCGGCAATCCAGCCGCCCAGCAGCGGGAAGAAGTAGACACCGATGACAAAGATGTGAAAGACATCCTTGGCGGCGCCGGGGCGATCGCCCTCCGGCAGGTACAACAGCAGCGAGGACACCAGGAATGGCGTCAGGATGTTGCGCATGCCGTAAAAGCTGAAGCGCTCGCAACCCTCGTTGCCGATGATGTACTTGATCTGTTTCGGGAAGCGCGCAGGCGCGGCGGCCGGGTTGCTGATCGCGGTCACGGCGGGTCCTTGGAATGCTCACAGCGGCAAGCGGCCACCGCGACTGCGCGGCAACCGCCCGGTTCGACGCGATTCTGCAGCGCCGGGGATCAGCGTTGGGTCAACGCGCGGGCTTCGGCACCACCGGCGGCAGCAGTCGGGCGCGCAGCATCGCATCGGCGTAGGCGTAGGCGGCCTGCGCCATGCCGTCCATGGTCATCGGCAACACGCCCGGGACCTTGGGAGCGGGAAGCATGCCCGACAGCGCATGACTGGCAAACATGTCGCGCAAGGCCATGGTCTGGGTATCAAAGGGAAACGACGATTCCTGAACCGGGGTGTTCATGGCGGGACGCTCATGCTGACGGATTGACCCCGAAGCTTACCTCTTTCCCTGGAATCTCTTCCAATCAACCGTCGAGTCCAAAGAAGGCCCGGATGCGCGCACCCACGTCATCGCTGCGATCGCCCGCGCTGGCGGCGGCGCTTGCGCTCTGGCGCGCTTCGTCGAGTTGTCCCTGGCGCGCAGCAATGACGGCGGAGATCTCGCTGGCAATGTCCGGGCGGGCGCGCAGCACCGATTCCAGCCCACTCTTGCCCAGGCGCAGGCATTCAACGTCGGAGCGCGCCGTCACCGTGGCCCGGCGCGGCTCGCCGGTCATCATGCCCATCTCGCCGACGACGCTGCCGGTCAACAGCGTGGCTACGTGGGTGCGCTTGCCATTCTGCTCGATCCAGACATCGGCTTCGCCGGCGACGATCAGGTACAGCCAGTGGGCGACACGGCCCTGCCGGGTGATCGTGCTGCCCTTGACGAAGGACGCAATCACCAGCTTTTCGGCCAGAGAGCGCAACTCGTCGGGGGAGAAGCTGGCAAACAGATCGACCTCGGCCAGGATGGCTTGGCGCCGCGCCAGTTCGTCCGCCTGCACCGCCGCACGACGACGCTCGTTTTCCTTGATGATCAGGCGCTCTTCCTGCACCACGGCCAATCGCATGTCGTGGCGCGCCAGGGCCGCCAGCGCATTGCGGCGCACGTCCGAGTCGGTGGGATCGTCCGGACGCGGGTCGGCCAGCCAATAGCGCAAGGCGTAGCGCCCGAAACCCTGGGTCACGTCCATCAGCACGGCGCTCGGCGCCGGATCGAGCAGCACATTGGGCGCGCCGCTGTCGCGCACGGAATCCTCGAGCACCTGCAGTACACGACTGGGATTGGCCTCCAACTCGATGTGGAACCACAGCCAGCGCCGCCAGCGCGTGCGCGCGTCGTTGCGCGAGCCAATCACGGTGAAGCGGTTCTTGACCAGCCAGCCGTTGGGAATGACCACGGTTTCGCGATTGCGCGTCTCGATGGCGGTGTGTCGCCAGCGCACGTCGACCACCTGGCCGCTGACGTCGTCGATCTTCACCCAGTCGCCCACGCGCAGCGAAGAATCCAGTTGCAGCACGACGCCGCCGAGGATGTTGCCCAGCGTGTCCTGCATCGAAAAAGCGAGCACCGCGGTGATCACCGCCGAGGTCGCCAGCAGGCTCTTCAGATCGAGGCCGGCGCCGGCCAGCCAGTACAGCAGCCAGGCCGCCACCAGCGCGGTGACCACAAGATCCTCGACGATCCGCGGCAGATCCAGGCGCAGGCGCGGCAACAGCAGTTGGAACAACAGACTCGAGGTCAGGCGAATGATCACCGCGCCGATACCGAACACGCTGATCGCCAGCATCACATTGGCGCCGCGCAGCGAACCATATTTGTGCAGCATGACCGCCGCAAACAGAGTCAGCGCCAACATGAAGGCCATCAGCAGGGTATTGCGCAGCCCGGCCCGATCCTTGGGATTCAGCGCCAGCAGCAACAGGCCCATGGCGAACGCGACCGCCACGCCGGCGCCGGCCTGGAACGGCAAGTGCACAAAATCCATCGTGTTCCCTCGCCTCCACGCGTCCAACCGACAGGCGCATGCTGCACCAGTCATTCACAATGTGCACCTGCCCGCCGCGCTCGCTATCCTCCGCCCCCTTCAATCAGCTACTGGCAGGACCAATCATGGGCAGAGGCCCCAGCATCGAAGGACGCAAGAACGCCGGGGACGCCCGCAAGGCCAAGGTGTTCACCAAGCTGATCCGCGAGATCACGGTCGCCGCGCGCGGCGGCGGTGACCCCAGCACCAACGCCCGCCTGCGCATCGCGGTCGACAAGGCGCTGACCGCCAACATGACGCGCGAGACCGTCGACCGCGCGGTCAAGCGCGGTTCCGGCGCCGAGGGCGGCGACAACATGCAGGAGATCCGCTACGAGGGCTACGGCCCGGGTGGCGTGGCGCTGATCATCGATTGCATGACCGACAACAGCCAACGCACCGTGGCCGATGTGCGCCACGCGCTGTCCAAACACGGCGGCAATCTCGGCACCAGCGGTTCAGTAGCTTTCCAGTTCCACAAGCTCGGCGAAATCCACGTGGCGACGCCAACTGCGGAAGCGGAAGAAAAGCTGATGGAAGCTGCGCTCGAGGCCGGCGCCGACGACGTGCAGAACGGCGACGGCGAAAGCGTGGTGCTGTGCACGCAAGCCACTTTCGAGGCGGTCAAGAAGGGCTTGATCGATGCCGGCCAGACCCCGATCAGCGCCGAGATCGTCATGCGCCCGGAAAACCGCGTGGCCGTTCCGGAGGAGAACCAGGAGACCCTGCTCGACCTGATCGACTGGCTGGAAGATCTGGACGATGTGCAAGAGGTTTACCACAACGCCGATCTGGGCTGAGGGGGGATGTGGGAGCGGATTTACTCCGCGATGCGCTCACCACCAGATCGGCCTGATTACGGCGGGCCGGCGTAGGTCACGTTGTCCGCGCAGCGGACTACGTGACTCGCACAACCGTCACGTAGCCTGCTGCGCAGGCAACGTGACCTACTGCACGGTTGCGGATGCGGTGCATCCGGCGCACGCGCGCTCGGCGAGAAAGCGCTGCGCAGCCGCCACCGTCTGCGCCGCGTCTTCTTCCTGCGGCACATGCCCGAGTTCGGGGAACACCACCAGTTCGCTACCGGCAATGTCGGTATGGAAGTGTTCGCCGTTCGCCGGCGGAATCAGGCGATCCTTGCCGCCCCACAGAATCAAGGTCGGCACGCGCACATCGCGGATGCGTTCACTCATCTCGCTGTAGTCGGTCTGCGCGAATCGCGCGACCACCGCCTGGCGGTTGCCCGCGCGCAGGGTCAGCTCAAAGTAGCGGTCGATGACCTCATCGCCGACGCGCTCGGGATCGCCGTAGGTATTGCGCACGCTGGCGGCAACGATCGCGCGCGGCAGCAGTTTCTGCACCAGCGGCGCCAGAGACGGGCTGCGCGCCAGCTTGAAGCCGATCGGAATCGATTCGGGCACGAAGGGATAACCGGCGGCGTCGATCAGCACCAGCCCGGCGACCCGGTCCGGGATGCACGACGGCGGTCGCCCAGGCGATCTGGCCACCCAGCGAGTTGCCGATCAACACCGCGCGCGAAATCTGCAGGCGATCGAGCAATTGCGTCAGGCGCTCGACATAGCGCGCCAATCGATAATCGCCATCGGCAGCCGGGCCAGTCAGGCCAAAGCCCGGCAGATCGAAACGGATCACCCGCCGCTCGGGCGCCAGCGCCGCCACCCAGCCATCCCAGGTGTGCAGGCTGGCCGCGGTGCCGTGCAGCAGCACCAGCGGCAATGGATCGTCGCGCCGGCCCTCATCGCGCCAGTGAATGCGGTCGCCATCGAGTTCCATCCATTGCGAAGGCGGCGGCGCCCAGCGCGCGGTCAATTCCTCGACCGGCCGATCCGGCTGCCAGCTGAGTGCGACGACCATCACCAGCAATGCGGCGACAGCGACCAGACCAGCGACGACTCGTTTGCGTGCAATGCTCACAGCCACTCCTGGTTTGCGCCACTCTTGCGTCAGAATTTCGGTCGCGCAACGGGTTGAACGCGTTCCGAAGTTCTTGATCGGACGCAAGGCCAGCGCGCTCGCGCTGGCAGACGCTAGTCTCACACGGCGCCAGACCATGACGGGCGCAGGAGAAACCGAGTGTTCGAATCCGCCGAAGTCGGTCACTGCATCAGCAAGGCTGAGTACCGCAAGCGCGAGCCGGTCCTGCGCGAGGCCCTGCTCAAGGCCCAGTACGACCTGCTCGCGCAGGCCAGATTTCCGGTACTGATCATCATCGGCGGCGTCGATGGGGCCGGCAAGGGCGAGACGGTCAATCTGCTCAACGAGTGGATGGACCCGCGCCACATCCAGACCACGGCCTTCGGCACGCCGTCGGACGAGGAGGCCGAACGCCCGGCGCACTGGCGCTTCTGGCGCGCGCTGCCGCCCAAGGGGCGCATCGGCGTGCTGTTTGGCTCCTGGTACACCGAACCCATCGTGGCTCGCGTCAAGCACAAGATCAGCGCCGCCGAACTGATCAGCCGCATCGAGGAAATCCGCCACTTCGAACGCATGCTGGTCGCCGAAGGCGCACTGGTGCTGAAATTCTGGTTCCACCTGTCGCACGATGAGCAGAAAAAGCGCCTGGATGCCCTTCACGACGATCCCAAGACGCGCTGGCGGGTGACCGAAGCCGATTGGAAGCACTTCGAGGAATACGACCGCTTCCGCAAGGTCTCGGAACTGACCCTGCGCGAGACCAGCACCGGCGAAGCGCCGTGGTCGATCATCGAGGGCACCGACCCGAACTACCGCTACCTGGCCGTCGGCACGCAACTGCTGGACGCGCTGAACAACCGCCTTGCCCATCCGGAACCGCCGTCGACGGTCGCGCCAGCGCCGCTGACGCCACCGCTGGACAACCACAACGTGCTGAACGCACTTGACTATGGCCAGTCGCTGCCGAAGAAGATCTACAAGCGCAAGCTGGAGAAATACCAGGGCCGCCTGAGCCTGCTGACGCGCCGCGCCGAGTTCAACGAGCGCTCGCTGATCGTCGTCTTCGAGGGCCAGGACGCCGCCGGCAAGGGCAGCAGCATCCGCCGCATCACCAGCGCGCTCGACGCCCGCCACTACCACGTCATTCCGATCGCCGCGCCGACCCAGGAAGAAGCGTCACAACCCTATCTCTGGCGCTTCTGGCGACGCCTGCCCTTGAAGGGCCGGGTGACCATCTTCGACCGCTCGTGGTACGGCCGCGTGCTGGTCGAGCGCGTCGAGGGATTTGCCGCCGAAAGCGACTGGATGCGCGCCTACCATGAGATCAACGCCTTCGAGGAACAACTGGTCGACAACGGCGCGGTGGTCGTCAAGTTCTGGCTGGCGATCACCCAGCAGGAGCAACTGAAACGCTTCAACGAGCGCGCGCAGATCGCATTCAAGAGCTTCAAGATCACCGACGAGGACTGGCGCAACCGGGAAAAATGGCCAAACTACGAGCGCGCCGTCTGCGACATGGTCGAGCGCTGCAGCACCCAGGCGGCACCGTGGCACCTGATCCCGGCCAACGACAAACCATTCGCCCGCATCGAAATCCTGAAGACGCTGTGCGAGCGGCTGGAGGAGGCGGGGTAGTTGTTGGTTGTTGGATCTTGCTCTTTGTGGGAGCGGGTTTATCCCGCGATGCTCTCGAGCAAGAGCATCGCGCGCAAGCGCGCTCCTACAAATCCTGCGTGGACTCGCTACGAAGTTGTAGGAGCGCGCTTGCGCGCGATGCCTTTCGCGCTCCCATTGCAGCCTTCACTCGCGCGGATGAATCAGCGAGCGGATCCCGCGCACCGAAAGCAGTGGCGCCGCCGCAAACCAGCCGCGCGGAATCCGCCATCCGGATTGCGACACACCGACGTGCGTCGTGCCGTTCGCGTGGCGTTGGATTCCGCACGGTGGAGCGTGTGCAGGATCCACCGCGAATACGCCTTACGCGGGTTGAGCTGCCTGTGCGGCAGTGCGCCGCTGGTCCGGCATGGACCGCGCCATGTACTTTTTCTGAGCTGCCTGTGCGGCAGTGCGCGTTGGTATCGCCGCCGACCCAGATCGGCACTGTTTCTGAGCTGCTTGTGCGGCAGTGCGCGCGTCGCTGCCGTCGAACAGCACGCGGGCGTTTTTCTGAGCTGCCTGTGCGGCAGTGCGCACCGCGAAACTCTCTGTGCTGATGCCTGTGCGGCAGTGCGTCCGTTGCACTTGGGGCAGTCCACTTCCCGCGATTTCTGAGCTGCCTGTGCGGCAGTGCGCCGGCCATGCCGGACGCGTCACACAACCGGGACATTTCTGAGCTGCCTGTGCGGCAGTGCGCGCCATCGCCTACGCGATGCACGCATCGCTGCCTTTCTGAGCTGCCTGTGCGGCAGTGCGCTCTCGTCGTCGGACTCGCGCGCCTCGCGAAACTTTCTGAGCTGCCTGTGCGGCAGTGCGCCGCTCGGCCGCTGGAAATTCGCTAGCCGTGCATTTCTGAGCTGCCTGTGCGGCAGTGCGCGCGTTCCGTGCCTGGTGCCGTTTCACGTCAATTTCTGAGCTGCCTGTGCGGCAGTGCGCCGCGGCCACATTGGCAGTCTCGCCCGCTTGCATTTCTGAGCTGCCTGTGCGGCAGTGCGCCCAGATGGGGCGAGGATAAGCCTTGTGAGTGTTTTCTGAGCTGCCTGTGCGGCAGTGAACCGGGACTGCGGCAGGCCGCACCGCGTGGTATTTTTCTGAGCTGCCTGTGCGGCAGTGCTGTTGCCGCTCGTTGAAAATTGACCATCAAAACGGGGTTCTGCTCGTTGAAAATTGACCAGGGTGTTCAGGCCTAGCCTGCGGTGGGGGACCACTGTCAGGAGACGAGGTGCACACCATGGCGATGTACGCGAAAGTGCGACGGATGCGGTTGCGCGAAGGGTTGTCGATCAGTGAGATTGCTCGGCGGACGAGTCTGTCGCGCAACACGATCAAGCGCTGGCTGGTCGAGCCGGTGCTGAAGGAGATGCGCTACGAGCGGCCGGTTGGTAGCAAGAACCTGGACGCGCATGCGGGAGTGGTTGCGCAGGGCGCTGGAGACGGATGCGCGGCGGCCGCGCAAGGAACGGCGGACGGCGTTGCGGCTGCTGGAGCAGCTGAAGGGGTTGGGCTATTGCGGTAGCTACAGCCGGCTAACGGAGTTCATCCGCAGTTGGCGATCGGCGGCGGGATCGGTGACGGCGCGCTCGGCGTTCGTGCCGCTGAGTTTTGAGTGGGGTGAGGCCTTCCAGTTCGACTGGAGCGAGGAAGGCATCGTCATCGGCGGGATCTATCGCAAGATCCAGTTGGCGCACATGAAGCTGTGCGCGTCGCGGGCGTTCTGGCTGGTGGCGTATCCGAGCCAGGGTCACGAGATGCTGTTCGACGCGCATACGCGCTGCCTGGCAGGCCTGGGCGGGGTAGCCAGGCGCGGCATCTACGACAACATGAAGACGGCGGTGGACCGTGTGCCGGGCCGCGGCAAGGCGCGCATCGTCAACGCGCGGTTTTCAGCGCTGTGTGCGCACTACCTGTTCGATCCGGACTTCTGCAACGTGGCTTCCGGATGGGAGAAGGGCCGGGTCGAGAAGGGAGTTCAGGACTCGCGGCGGCGGATCTGGCAGTCGGCGCTGGAGCAGCGCTTTGGCAGCTTCGTCGAGATCAACGAATGGCTGGCGAGCCAGTGCGTGGCGGCACGTCAGGGCGGCGCATCCGGAGTGTCCGGGGATGACGATTGCCGAGGCGCTGGAGCACGAGCAGCCGCACCTGATGCCGATGCCGGCGGCCTTCGACGGCTACGTGGAATCGCCGGCACGGGTGTCCAGCACCTGTCTGGTGTCGGCAGCCCGCAACCGCTACTCGGTGCCGTGTACGCTGGCCGGACAGCGGGTCAGTGTGCGGCTGTATCCGGATCGCGTGGTGATCATCGACGATCACACGGTAGTCGCCGAGCACGTTCGCGCCAGCGATCGCGATCACATCGTCTACGACTGGCAGCACTATGTGCCGCTGGTGCAGCGCAAGCCCGGCGCGCTGCGCAACGGTGCGCCGTTCGCCGATCTGCCGGACTCGCTGCAGCGCTTGCGCCAGGCGCTGATCCGCAGGCCTGGAGGTGATCGGGTGATGGCGCAGGTGCTGGCCGCCGTGCCGACCTTTGGCCTGGAAGCCGTGCTGGTGGCGATTGACCTGGTGCTGCAAACGGGCCGGCCAAGCGCGGAGCACGTCCTCAATGTGCTGGCGCGACTGCACGAGGGGCCGCCGCCCGAGCGGGTCGACACGGCGCTGGTGATCGCCGATGAGCCGATCGCCGACAGCAGTCGCTACGACCGCCTGCGCGAGGAGGTGGGTCATGGCTGATCTCATCGCCGAACTCAGGAACTGCGTCTGTATGGCATGGCCAGCGCCTATGCCGAGAGCCTGCAGCAGCGCAGCGCGATGAGCCTGCAGGTCGAGGATGCCCTGCTGCGCCACCTGCTCGAAGCCGAGCGCACCGACCGTGGCCTGCGCTCGATCCGCTACCAGATGCACACGGCACGCTTCCCGGTGCATCGCGATCTGGCTGGCTTCGATTACACCCAGAGCAAGCTGGACCGCCGCCAGATCGAGCAGTTCGCCAGCACCGACTTCACGGAAAAGGCCGAGAACATCGTGTTCATCGGCGGCACCGGCACCGGCAAGAGCCATCTCGCCACCGCCATCGGCGTGCAAGCCATCACCCGCCACGGCAAACGCGTGCGCTTCTACTCCTGCGTGGAACTGGCCAACGCCCTGGAGCAAGAGAAAGCTACCGGCCGAGCCGGACGACTCGCCCACCAGTTGATGCACCTCGACCTCGTCATCCTCGACGAACTCGGCTACATGCCGTTCTCACAGGCCGGCGGCGCGCTGCTGTTCCACCTGCTCAGCAAGCTGTACGAGCACACCAGCGTGATCATCACCACCAACCTGATGTTCGCCGAATGGGTCAGTGTGTTCGTCGATGCCAAGATGACCACAGCACTGCTCGATCGCCTGACGCACCACTGCCACATCGTCGAGACCGGCAACGACTCGTACCGGTTCCGGCACAGCAGCAGCGCCGCTAAGGCACGCATCAAGTCACGCGAAGCGAGCAAAAATCAGGGCAAGCCGGACGACAACGCCGAACCGTTCTGACCCATCAGCACCGGCCAACAGCCGGTAAACTAAACACCCGCCGAGGGGCGTTCCCTCGGCGTCCATCCCTGGTCAATTTTCAACGAGCAGAGATGGTCAGTTTTGGGTGAGCAGCAACAATGTCCACTTCATTTGCCGAGAAGAGTGGCGTTCCGCCGCCTCCGCAGAACCCGACCAGCACGCCGGCCTTGGCCAGTTCGCGCATTGCAGACTGCGTTACTGAAGTCCCCGTTCCGAGCAAGACCGTCGTCGTATTGGCGATCGGAATGTTCCAGTAGAGCGACTGCTTGCCCTGGTCGGTGACGTACTCGACGCGCCCGCCCTTGACCAGGACCCGGCAGTGTTCGAGGAAATAGATATTGGCGCGTTTGGAGTGCAGCACCGACTTCAGGTCTGACGGCGCGATGTCCTTCATATCGCTTCCTTCCCACACCCAATTGAACGCATAAGACGGTTCAGAGCCGCCGCCGATTTGTTCTTATAGGCATTTTGCGTCACGGATTGAGAGCCGCGGGGACGAGATTGGGTTTAGACAGATCCGTGGCATCTTGTTGAACTCGGCGCGCGATCGATGCCATGTCGTCCGAGGGCAATACATCTCGCACAGACTCCCCGCCGCGAGAGGACTCGAAACGCGTATCCGCGCCTTCAAGGGCAAAGACATCGCGGGATGAACCTGCTCCCACGAGTGAAGCTTAGTGCCCTACCCCGCTGCATACCTCCCCAACGCCGCCGCCAGCATTGCGCGCATCTGCTCGCGCAGTTCGGCGGGGGCGATGACTTCGGCGTCGGCGCCGTAGCGTTGCACGTCCATCAGCAGTTCGCGCGGGTTGGCGTAGGGCAGTGTGAGTTCGAGGGTGCCGTCTGGCAGCAATCGTTGGCGTTGGGCGGGGTGCCAGTGTTCGTCTGCGATCCAGCGGGCGGCGTGGGGGGTGAAGTGGATGACGGCGGTGGCGGTGATGGGGCCGGCGAAGATGCCGTAGCCGGCTTCCTGGTGGGTGTCGAGTTCTGCGGTGGGGATGTCGATGGCAGCTTCGGCGCTGAGTTCGGGTTTGTGGATGCGGTCCAGCGCAAAGCGGCGCAGGGCCGATTGGGCTGGGTCCCAGGCGTCGAGGTACCAGTTGTCGCGGTGGTGGATCAGGCGCTGCGGCGATACCTGGCGCTGGCGGTCTTGCTGGACCGGGCAGGCACCGTCCGCGGCTCTCGCACTCAGAGTTGGTTATACTAGTTAAACCAATTTGCGGGGACGCCCGATGCAAACCGTCAGCCTGTTTGATGCCAAGACCCATCTGTCGGGATTGATCGAGCAGATCATCAGTGGTGCCGAAACGGAAATCACCATTGCCCGCCATGGCCGGCCTGTTGCGCGTCTGGTTCCGGTGTCGCCAACCGACACGGTCAAGCGCATCGGTATCGCCGCCGGACTGTTCGAAGTGCCGGATGACATCGATGCCCACAACGCCGACGTATTGACCATGATGACCGGCACCTGACATGCGCCTGCTGCTCGACACTCACATTGCGCTTTGGGCCATAGTCGATTCGCCACGTCTGTCGACTCGCGCTCGCGGCCTGATTCTTGATCCGGCGAACAGCATCTATGTGAGTACCGCATCGGTCTGGGAAATCACGATCAAGCACATGCTCGGCAAGGGCGACATGCCGGTGTCGGGCACGCAAGCTGCCGCCCACTTTCATGCGGCAGGCTATGTCGAACTGCCCATCGTCAATGCTCACATCGCGCTGCTGGAGACTCTGCCGCCGCATCACGCCGACCCGTTCGATCGACTGCTTGTGGCTCAGGCGCTTGCAGAACCGTTGCGCTTGTTGACTCACGACGACAAGTTGCGGGCGTATAGCGACAACATCATTCTGGTTTGAGCGCCGGGCTGATACGCGAGGCGGCCAGCGCTTTGGCGGGCGGATGGTGATCTCATGCGCTTCGTGGAGCACGCCGATCCAGCGCGAGAAAGCTCGCGGAGTAAATCCGCTCCCACATTGAAGCACGGGCGCCCTACCCTGCTGCATACCTCCCCAACGCCGCCGCCAGCATCGCGCGCATATGCTCGCGCAGTTCGGTGGGGGCGATGATTTCGGCGTCGGCGCCGTAGCGTTGCACGTCCATCAGCAGTTCGCGCGGGTTGGCGTAGGGCAGGGTGAGTTCCAGGGTGCCGTCTGGCAGCAGGCGTTGGCGTTGGGCGGGGTGCCAGTGTTCGTCTGCGATCCAGCGGGCGGCGTGGGGGGTGAAGTGGATGACGGCGGTGGCGGTGATGGGGCCGGCGAAGATGCCGTAGCCGGCTTCCTGGTGGGTGTCGAGTTCTGCGCTGGGGATGTCGATGGCGGCTTCGGCGCTGAGTTCGGGTTTGTGGATGCGGTCCAGCGCGAATCGGCGCAGTGCCGATTGCTCTGGGTCCCAGGCGTCTAGGTACCAGTTGTCCTTGTGGTGAATCAGGCGCTGCGGGGAGACCAGTCGCTGGCGTTCTTGCTGGGTGGAGCGGGCCTGGTAGGTGAAGCGCAGCTGGCGGCCCTCCAGGACCGATTCGGTGACGATGCGGAAGACGGTCTGGTTGCCGTTGCGCGCCTGGGTGCGCAGTACGCGCAGGCGGTCGAGGCGGCGGGCTTTGTCGCCGAGGATCTTGTGGATGCGCGGCTGCAGTGGCCCCAGGGCTTGGCCGAGCAGGCCGGCGCCGGTGCGCTGGAGGACTTGCTGGGCCAGCATCAGGGCATAGAGTTCGTCTGCGCTCAGCCAGACGCCGGGGAGCTGGAAGGCGCTGGCATCGCGGTTCACGTAGCGCCAGATGCGCGCGGGGTCGCCTTCGTGTTCCAGCGGGGCGCCGAGGGTGTCGCGCATGAAGCTCAGGTCGCGATAGAGCGTTGAGCGCGAGCACTCGGCTTCGCGCATCAGGCGGTCGTTGCTCAGGCCGTAGCGGTTGCGGGTGAGCAGGCCGTGCAGCAGGGCGATGCGTTCGGTGCGTTCCATGGGTGTCCCCGCGTATAGGGATGTGAAGATGGTGCTTGGGGACGGGATTCGGGGCAAGGGGTGGCGGGTTGCGCAAAAGCCGCGGCGCCGGCGCGAAGATTCTTGTCGCGAATGTCGGACACCGGGCGCGTCGGAGCCGCGCTACGGGTGAGGCAGTGCGGTGGTGGTGTGCGAAATTGCATCGCGCGCGAGTGCGCTCCTACAGTCACTGCGGGGCTGTGCGGTGTGTCGTGCGAAAGAGCTTTGGATGACCGGGCGTGGCTTGTCAATGCGGATTTGGCTTCTTGCGGACGCGACACGACACGGCCTTTGTCTTACTTTCGATCAGCTTCGCTCCCGCCACGACGCGATCGAAGTCGCTCTCGAAGAGGCGGTCCTGCACGATGCGGTACTTCTCGAACTCGCTCTCGGCGTGCGCCTTGGCGATCTCGGCGGTCACCTTCCCGGCGTCTTGCAGCACCTCGCGATCGGTCGCGGCCAGGAACCGGTTCAGGCGCGTCTCCCAGTCCTGCATGGTCATGGGGATCTTGCGCAGGGCCATGTCCTCGGCGACGTCGAGGTAGGCGTTCACGAGCCGCAAGAGCTGCGCGAGCTCCGACTCGGTCAGGTAGTTCTTGGCCACGACCACGTCGAACTTCTGGATCTTGCCGTGGGGCGCGTCGGTCCACGTGTGCAGCCCCATGTGCTCCTTGGTCGCGTCGGCGCGGTCGACGATGACCTCGGCTGCGGTCTGCCCGTGGATGGCCCAGTGCAGCTTGTTCTGCACGGTGGCGAAGAAGCGCTTGGTGGCCTGCGCCGTCACGTCGTAGTCGACCGAGGTGGCGTAGATGTCGGTGATCTTCTGGTAGAACTTGCGCTCCGACAGCCGGATCTCGCGGACGCGCTGGAGCTGCTCCTCGAAGTAGCGATCGCTCAGGACGGAGCCGCCGCGCTTGAGGCGCTCGTCGTCCATCGCGAAGCCCTTGATGGTGAACTCCTCGACGACGCGCGTGGCCCACTTGCGAAACTGCACCGCGCGCTCGGAGTTGACCTTGTAGCCGACGGCGATGATGGCCGAGAGGTTGTAGTGCTTGGTGTCGTAGGTCTTGCCGTCGGCGGCAGTTATTCGAAAATTTCGAATAACTGCGTCCTCCTCGAGCTCGCTGTCCTCGAACACCTTCTTCAGGTGGTAGTTGATGGTCGGGACCTCGACGTCGTAGAGCTGCGCCATCATCTTCTGGCTGAGCCACACGTTCTCGTCGGCGTAGACAGCCTCGACGCCGCCCGTGCCGCTGGCCGCCACGAAGGTCAGGTACTCGGCCGCCGAGGAGCGAATCAGGGAGGTGGTGGGCTTCGTCTGCCGTGTCATGCGGCGTCTCCAGCTTGCGGGGCCTTGCGGGACAGGACCCCGGCCTCGCGTTGGGTGAAAGGCAGAAAATGAGAATACCCGCACTTGAGGATTCCACGCGCTCTTCAAGAGGACTCATGAACTATTGATGGTTCGCGTCCGTCGACGGGTCCGTGGAGCGCTTTGGAATTTCGTGCTCCTCGCAACACCCACAAAACGACATCACCCCAAACACGGTCGTCGTCCACTGTCCATTCCAACTGTCTTCAACGGCGCTGCATACGCCCGGGCAGACTTGCTGGGCTTGGACATTGGCGTTGTCACCGCGGGGCGAACGTTCTCGCAGGGCGGGTTGGCGCGAAAGAGCCGCGGCCGCCGGCGCGATGGTTCTTGTCGCGAAAGTCGGACTGCGGGCGCGCCGGAGCCGCGCTACGGGTGGGGCGCCGCCCGCGCACGGACGGTTGCGGTCGGTCGTTCGGTTGCTGAGTTCGGTAATTGGATCTTTGACCTCGGTCGTTGGGCTGGCGACGTCGGCGCGCAGACGGCTGAGACTCGCCGTTGGGCTGGCGACCTCGGCGCGCCGATGTTTGAGACGCGCCGTTGGGTTCACGACTACCCGCGCGCCGATGTTTTGGACGCGCCGTTGGGTTCGCGACTACCCTCGCGCCGATGTTTTGGATGCGCCGTTGGGTTCGCGACTACCCTCGCGCCGATGTTTGGATGCGCCGTTGGGTTCGCGACTACCGGCGCGCCGATGTTTTTGATGCGCCGTTGGGTCGGTGACTACCCGCGCGCCGATGTTTTCGATGCGCGCTTGGGTTCGCGACTACCGGCGCGCCGACCGTAGCGGTCCAACGCCGTGTACCGCGTTGCCCAAACGCCGACCGCGGCGGTCCAACGCCGGGTATCGCGTTGCCCAAGCGCCGACCGCGGCGGTCCAACGCCGGGTATCGCGTTGCCCAAGCGCCGACCGCGGCGGTCCAACGCCGGGTATCGCGTTGCCCAAGCGCCGACCGCCGGCGTCCATCGGCAGGTACTGAAACACCCAAGCGCGCGTCGCCGGCGTCGGACGGCAGGTTCGCGGCGTTGGCGCGTGGACCGCCGGAGTCCATCGCAAGGCGGCTGGCATCGGTGCGCCGACGAACCGCGTCCATCGTTGCGCCGGTGACATCGAAGCGCGGGCGCGGCGCCGGCATTGGAGTGCGGCGGCCCCACCGCTCGGGCTGCGCTCCAGCCACGCCGCAGGCACCGCCAAACGTCGCCGGCAAGCCGGCGCACTCCAAATGGCTGCGGCGTGCTCATCGTTCAGTCTTGCTTAACCGTCGTTTCATCGGGTGACATGGCCGCTTGGTTTGATAGTCACACCCCGGGCACAACGCTCGGGGAACGATCCACGCCAAAGGGGCGCGGACGCTATCTCCAAGAAGCCAGAAGGAAAGCTGAAAATGACTACGCAGAACCTCGTAAACCTGACCCTGACCGAAACCCAGATCGCCAATGTGGATGCAGCGTTGACCACGCTGGAAACCGAACTGGCTGGACTGATTGCCCTGAGCGAAGGCGAGAAGCGCCGCCTGCGTCGGATGGGCAACAAGACTGAGAGCTTCAGCCGCCAGGCGCTGCAGGTGGTGAGCCAGAATCCGCAAATGATTCCGGCCAACATCCCGGTGGCTGATGCGATTGCCGATATCAAGCTGCTCGACCAGTTGCGTCCGCGGTTGACCCGGATGTCGCGATTGATCGAACGTGGCAGCGATACCGATGCTGCGCTCGGCAACGACATCATGACGGTGGCCTTGCAGGCCTATGGCTTGTTGAAGCTCACCGGTCGTGCCGAAGGCATGGAAAGCTTGCGTCGTGATCTGTCAGGCGTGTTCAGCCGGACCAAGCGCTCGGCCAAGCCGGCCAATGACGCGGTCGACTCGCCGCGGCGGGGGGGTGGGGCCAGCCGCCAGGCTGCGCATCAGGGTAGTTCAGAAAGAGCCGCTTGATGCGGCTTTTTTTCTTTGGGCGGGCCGGGGCCGGCCCCCGTGTGGCTAGCAGCGAGAGGCGAGAAAACGCTCCGGGGTGAACCCGCTCCCAACCAAGCAAGAGCTCGCGAACACTCCCACAAAGCCAGGCAAGAGCTCGCGGGATAAACCCGCTCCCACACGAGGCAAACGCCTGCTGGGTGCTTTCCAGGACCTGGATCGCAGCGTGCTTGCGCTATGTTTCCCGCTCCCCAACGCGGAAGCCAATCCATGCCTGCTCGCCGACTGCTCTGCGGCCTGTTCGTGTTGATCGCGCTGGCGCCGAGCCCTGCGCTGGCCAAGTCCAAGGATGCGGTCGACCCGTTGGCCGGTGCCACGCTCGAATCCGGCTTCGTCGACGTCTATCGCAACGTCGAGGCGGGCAGCGTGATCATCGGCGTGCACGCAATCGACGAGCCTTTCCTGCTGATCACCTCGCTGCCGGGAGGCCTGGGCTCGAATGACATTGGCCTCGATCGCGGCCAGGTCGGCAAGCAGTACCTGGTACGCTTCAAGCGCGTCGGCAAGCGTTTGCTGCTGGTCGCCGACAACACCCGTTTCGTCGCCGATTCGGCCGATGCCGCGGAGCGCCAGGCGGCGACCGATGCCTTTGCGCCTTCGGTGCTGTGGGCAGGCCCGATCCTTGATCGGCCGGCAGGCAGCAGCCGCGCCAAGGACGCAGCCGCAGCGTCGGTGCTGGTCGATATCGGCCCGTATCTGGCCGGCGATCGCCATGGCATCGCTGCGGCGATGGGGGGCCCGCAAGACATCGCCGCGACGCTGGCCACGACGGAACACGGCGACTACGCGATCGACCCCGAACGCAGCGCCGTGCTGCCCGAAGCGGCGCGCAGTTTTCCCGACAACAGCGAGTTCGAAGCGCTGCTGACCTTCAGCGGCCCCGGCAAGGGCGAGTTCGTCAACCAGGTGGCGATCGATCCGACGGCGCTGACGCTGCGCCAGCACATCAGCTTCGTACGCCTGCCGCCGCCGGGCTATGTGTCGCGGCCCTACCACCCGGCTTCAGGGGCCTTCAGCAGCGGTCGCATCGACTTTGCGCAGCCGTTGACCGGCGCGCTGGATGTGCGCTGGCAGCCGCGCTTCCGGCTGCAACTGGGCGGCGACGGCAAGGTGCTCAAGCCGATCGTGTTCCACCTCGATCGCGGCACCCCTGAGCCTATCCGTTCGGCGCTGCTTGACGGCGCCAACTGGTGGTCGCGGGCATTCGACGAAGCCGGCTTCCCCGGCGGCTTCCGGGTAGAACTGATGCCCGAGGGCGCCGACCCGATGGACATCCGCTACAACACCATCACCTGGACCCACCGGGCCACCCGCGGCTGGTCCTATGGCCTCGCCATCATCGATCCACGCACTGGCGAGATCATCAAGGGCGCGGTCAACCTGGGCTCGCAGCGCGTGCGCCAGGACATCCAGATCGCCGAGGCGCTGCTGGCGCCTTACGACAAGGCGGACGCCGCCGCGCGCAGCAACGAAGCGCAGCAGATGGCGCTGGCGCGGTTGCGTCAGCTGGCGGCGCACGAGGTCGGCCACACCCTCGGCTTCAACCACAACTTCGCCGCCAGCCGCGCTGGCAACGGCTCGGTGATGGACTATCCGCATCCGCTGATCGAGCTCGATGCCGGCGGCGCGCCGCGGCTGGCGCACGCGTATCGCGTGGGCGTCGGCGACTGGGACATGTTCCTGGTGCGCCATGGCTACGCCCAGTTCGACGATGAGGGCAACGCTCTGAAACAGCTGCGCGCACAGATCAGCGGCGCAGGCTACGGCTATGTCGCCGATCCGGACGCGCGCCAGCCCGGTGACGCACATCCGGACGGCGTGCTCTGGGATCTGTCCGGCGCCGATCCGCTCGCCGGCTTCGACCGGGTGATGCAGGCGCGCAGCCATGCCCTCGCCCACTTCAGCGTCGGCGTGCTGCCGCCAGCTCGCCAGTTGGGTGAACTGGAAGCGCGGCTGGTACCGATCTACCTGCTGCATCGCTACCAGACCGATGCGCTGGCCCATCTGCTCGGTGGTGCCAGCTATCGCTACGGTCTGGCGGGCGACACGCCGGCCGGGACGACGCCGGTGGCTGCTGCGATTCAGTTGCAAGCGCGCGATCGCCTGCTGCGCACGCTCAGTGCCGACGTTCTGGCCTTGCCGGATGCGGTGCTCCACCTGATGACGCCGCCGGGACCGGAGTACCTGCGCGACCGCGAGTACTTCGCCACGCGCGCCACACCGGTTTTCGATCCGCTCGGCGCGGTGGATGCGGCTGCAGCAATGACGCTGCAGGCTCTGCTGGCGCCGCCACGTCTGCAACGGTTGCTGGTCCAGCACGCGGCAGATCCGGCGTTGCCGGGCGTGCGCGACAGCATCGACGCCCTGCTCGCCGCGACCTGGAAATCGACGCCTCGCGCCGACGCGCGCAACGCGCTGGTGCAGCGCAGCGCCAACTGGGTGGTGCTGGACGCGCTGCTCGCAGCGCTCGAGGCGGGCACGCTGCACCCGGCCGTCGACAGCGAGATTCGCGCCAGTCTGGCGGCATTCGCGGGTTGGGCCACGGCGGCGCCGGGGCACGGCGATCTTGCCATCGCGGCGGACCGCATCCGCCGCTATCTGGCCGATCCGGCCTCGGTGAAGCTGCGGCCACTGCCGGTGGTGCCACCGGGCGCGCCGATCTGACCGGGCCGCGGGCGTGGTGGGCCGCGGCGGGGGCCCCCGCCCCCCGGCGCGGCCCCCGCCGCGGCCCGGCCCCCCGCGCGCCGGGGGGGGCCGCCCCGGGGCGGCGGGGCCGCCGGGCCCCCCGGGGGCGGGGGCCGCGCGCGCGCGCGGGGCGGGCGCTGGTGCCGGCTGTGCGCGCCCCCGGCGCGGGCGCCCGCCCGCGCGCACGGCCGGCGCACCCGGGCGACGCGCGCGGCCGTGCGCCGGGGCGGCGGCGTCGGCCCGGCCGGGCCGCCGGGGGGCCCCGGCGGCGCGGGCGGGGCGGCGCGGTCCCGGCCGCGCGCGCCGCCGGGCGGCGCCCGGCCCCCGCGCGGCCGCGGGCACCACCCCCGGCCGAGGGCCCGGCCGCCCGGCCGCGGCCCCCCACCGTCCCTACCTTCTCCCCCCCCCCGGCGGGGCGGCGGCGCGGCGGGGGGGGGGGCGGGCGTGCCGCGCTGGTCCAAAAGCTGGCACTGGTGTGCCGCGGCGCATGGCGGCGACGCGTGCTCGCGCATGCGGCCTCCTTCGCTCGCCGCGGCGCATCACTCCAACGGCTGCGGCGTGGTCACGTCAGCCCGCGGGTCGCGCCAGCATCGTGCTGCGCGCAAGATGATCGCCGAGATCGTGGCGGCGCGGGGCCCCAGCGGGCGGGTAGGACGCGCGCCCAGCATCTGGCGCGCGTGGCTCTGCTGCGCCGCCGGTTCATCGCCGGCGCTATGATTCACGCCAAATCCGGCACCGCTTTGGTGCACGGAATTGCGCCGAGGCACCCATGTCCGCTGTCCATCCGCTGCCATCGAATCCGACCCAGCCGACATCGCTGGAGGCCTGGTTCGCGCCGTTCCGGCAGGGCACCATCGGTGTCGACCAAGCCTTCGACAGCCCCTACGGCCGCCAGCGCATCGTCTACGCCGACTGGATCGCCAGCGGCCGCCTGTACGGCCCGATCGAAGACCTGATGCGCAATGAAATCGCGCCCTTCGTCGGCAACACGCACACCGAGACCAGCGAAACCGGTACCACGATGACGCGCGCCTATCACCGCGCCTTCAAGCTCATCAAGCAACACGTGAATGCCTGTCGCGACGACGCCGTGGTCAGTTACGGCTCGGGCATGACCGCGGTGGTCAACAAGTTCCAGCGCATCCTTGGCCTGCGCGTGCACGAAAACTACATCGCGCGCGTGTGCCCGCCGGACGACGAGCGCCCGATCGTGTTCGTCACCCACATGGAGCACCACTCCAACCAGACCTCGTGGCTGGAAACCATCTGCGAAGTACGCGTCATTCCGGCCACCTCCGATGGCCTGGTCGACCTCGCCGGCCTCGACCAGTTGCTCGACGAGTACCGCGGTCGCGCGGTCAAGATCGCCAGCGTGACCAGTTGCTCCAACGTCACCGGCATCATCACGCCGTATCACGACATCGCCGAGCGCATGCATCGTGCCGGCGGCGTGTGCTTCGTCGACTTCGCTGCCAGCGCGCCGTACATCGAGATCGACATGCACCCGGCCGGGCGCCCGGACGCCGGCCTCGACGCGATCTTCTTCTCGCCGCACAAGTTCCTCGGCGGCCCCGGCACCAGCGGCATCCTGATCTTCAACAAGCGGCTGTACCGCAATCGCATCCCCGACAATCCGGGCGGCGGCACCGTCGACTGGACCAACCCGTGGGGCCAGCACAAGTACGTCGACGACGTCGAAGCGCGCGAAGACGGCGGCACGCCGGGTTTCCTGCAGGCGATCCGCACCGCACTGGCGATGCAACTCAAGGATGCCATGGGCGTGGCGAATATCCTGGCGCGCGAGCACCAACTGCTCGATCTCATCTGGCCGCAGATGCAGGCGATTGCCGGCCTGCACATCCTCGCCGCCAACCAGCGCGAACGCATCGGCTGCATCTCCTTCTACATCGACGACCTGCACTACAACCTGGCGGTCAAGCTGCTCAACGACCGCTACGGCATCCAGGTGCGCGGCGGCTGCTCCTGCGCCGGCACCTACGGCCACTACCTGCTGCAGGTCAGCCACGAGCACAGCAAGTCGATCACCGACCAGATCAGTTGCGGCATCCTCACCGACAAGCCCGGCTGGGTGCGGCTGTCATTGCATCCGACGATGACCAACGTCGAGGCGCAGTTCATCGTCGATGCCATCCGTGAGCTGGCCGACAAGCATCGAAGTTGGGCGAAGGACTACCGCTACTGCAGCCGCACGAACGAGTTCGCGCACGTCAACGCGTGCGAGCGCGATGCGGTGGATGCGCGGGTGGATGGGTGGTTTTCGACGATCGCCTGAGGATTCGGCGCTGTTGTAGAAGTACCGGTCGTCCCTGTCGCTGCGCTTATTCGCGAATCTAGACTTCTCCGTCCACCGCTCCCTGAGCAGGCGTCAGGCTTCGGGGCGTCGTCGAAGGGCGAGCGGTGCGCGGGAAATGGCGCCCTTCGACGCCGCGTCCTGATAAAGCGCCGGACGCTTTGCTCAGGGTGAGCGGTTTCCTGAAATTTTCAGGGCAGCGTCACGTAGCCTGCTGCGCAGGCAACCTGACCTACTTCCAAGTGTTCTTTGCGCGAACAAGCGCACCGCCAGGGGCGAGCCGGACTCCTGCAAGAAACAACTCACGTCTTCGGCAGCGTCACACCCTGCTGCCCCTGGTACTTCCCACCGCGATCTCGATATGAGGTCGCGCAGACCTCGTCCGACTCGAAGAACAGCATCTGCGCCACGCCCTCGTTGGCGTAGATCTTCGCCGGCAATGGCGTGGTGTTGCTGAACTCCAGCGTCACATGGCCCTCCCACTCGGGTTCCAGCGGGGTGACGTTGACGATGATCCCGCAGCGCGCGTAGGTGCTCTTGCCGAGGCACACGGTGAGCACACTGCGCGGGATGCGGAAGTACTCGACGGTGCGCGCCAGGCAGAAGGAGTTCGGCGGGATGATGCACACCGGGCCCTTGAAGTCGACGAAGCTGCGCTCGTCGAAGTTCTTCGGATCGACGATGGTCGAGTTGATGTTGGTGAAGATCTTGAACTCGTCGGCGCAGCGCACGTCGTAGCCGTAGCTCGACGTGCCGTACGACACCAGCCGCTGGCCGTTTTCGCCGTAGCGCACCTGCCCGGCTTCGAACGGCTCGATCATGCCGTTCGCTTCGGCCTGGCGGCGAATCCAGTGGTCGCTCTTGATGCTCATCGCGCGCTCAGCGGCGGCTGTCGAGGATGGTGTTCCACTCGGCGACCTTGGCGGCCACGCGTGGGTCGGCGAGGAAGGCATCGACATCGCCTTCGATCTTCAGCGAGCCGATGCGGTCGCCGCCGCGGATCGAATCGACCACGTTCTGGCCTTCGATGACTTCGCCGAACACGCTGTGCTTGCCATCCAGGTGCGGCGTCGGGCCGTGGGTGATGAAGAACTGGCTGCCGTTGGTGCCGGGGCCGGCGTTGGCCATCGACAGGATGCCGGCCTTGTTGTGGCGCAGCGCCGGCGTGAATTCATCGCCGAAGCGATAACCCGGGCCGCCGGTGCCGCTACCCTGCGGGCAGCCGCCCTGGATCATGAAGTTGCTGATCACGCGGTGGAAGGTCAGTCCATCGTAAAAGCCACGCTTCGCCAGGTTGACGAAATTGGCGACCGTCAGCGGCGTCTGGTCGGGCGTCAGCTTGATGCGGATGGTGCCGCGGGCGGTGGTGAATACGGCGGTAAGAGCAGTCATGGCAACCTCGAAGTCAAAAAAAAGAGATGGGATCAAACGAATAGCGCGCCGGCGTTGATGATGCCTGCGCACAGCGACAGGGTGGCAGCCCATAGCGCCACCGACAAACGATCCTGCTCGATCGCCTCGTGCAAGTGCCGGTGCGTCAGGCGCAGCAGCAGATAGGCGCCGAACTGGACGATCAGGGCGATGCCGCCCCATTGCGCCAGTTGCATCAGGTCTACACTGCGCGCCATCGCCACCGCGACCGGGATGGCGAAACCGAGCATGCTACCAGCCAGCATCACCGCAGCGGACAGGCTGCCGGCGCGGATCAGATCGGTTTCACTGTGCGGCGTCACCAGCGTGTAGAGCGCGAAAAACACCGCCAGCAGCACGATTCCCATCGCGAAAAATGCCGCGAATGTGGGCAATGTCGACAGGTAGTTGGGCATGATCGTGCGTCTCCCGCGCAGCCTCGCGGAGACTAGCGATGTGACGGGGAAAGTTAAATGTGGAACGTCGGTGAAACGTGGGCCAGTGGAAACGTCAATGAAGGTAGGGCAGGACGCGTCGGCCCGGCAGTGACGTTTCACGTTTTACGTTTGACCTTTCACCAGTGACGATTGACAGTTTCACCGCTCGCCACAACACCCCGCCATGAACCGATCCATCCGCACCGAAATCTTCCGCCGCCTGCGCGAACTCAACCCGCACCCGAGCACGGAACTGGAGTACGCAACGCCGTTCCAGTTGCTGGTGGCCGTGGTGCTGTCGGCGCAGGCGACCGATGTGGGCGTCAACAAGGCCACCCGGCGCTTGTTTCCGCTGGCCGGTACCCCGGCGGCGATACTCGCCCTTGGCGAGGAGGCCCTGTGCGACTACATCCGCACCATCGGCCTGTATCGCAGCAAGGCGCGCCATGTGATCGAACTGTGCCGCTTGCTGATCGAACGCCATGGGGGCGAAGTACCTGCTGATCGCGCGGCTCTGGAAGCGCTGCCCGGCGTTGGCCGCAAGACCGCCAACGTGGTGCTGAACACGGCGTTCGGCCAGCCGACGATCGCGGTCGACACGCATATCTTCCGCGTCAGTAACCGCACCGGCATCGCACCGGGCAAGGATGTGCGCGCGGTCGAAGATCGCCTGGAGCGGCTGGTGCCAGCCGAGTTCAAGCACGATTGCCACCACTGGCTGATCCTGCATGGGCGCTATGTGTGCATCGCGCGCAAGCCCAAATGCCCGGCGTGCCCGATCCGCGATCTGTGCGAGTTCAAGGACAAGACGCCGGGGGAGCTCGCGTAGGGCGGAAGCTCCGCCGCATGCGGAGATTCCACCGAGGAGACGCGATGATCGCGGCGGATTCCCGGCCTGCGGCCGAGGATCACCCTACGCGGCTGACGCAGCGGCCAAACGGGCTTTTGTAGAGCCGAGCTTGCTCGGCTTGGGATCGCGCAAAGGCAGCGGAGCAAGCTCCGCTCTACAAGCAAAAGCAAAGGCAGCGGAGCAAGCTCCGCTCTACAACAGCGCAAAGGCAGCGGAGCAAGCTCCGCTCTACAAGAGCACAAAGGCAGCGGAGCAAGCTCCGCTCTACACCAGCACGCTACGCCAACGCCTTATCGATCGCCGCGATCGCTTCGGGGCACATCGGGCTTGGGCTTCGGCACGTCATAAAGCACCAGCGCGAATCCCGGCGGCGCGCTCGGCAAGCTTGCGCTTCACTGGCGGCAGATGGTCGATCACACGCAGCCCGAGGGCACGCGCGGCCACCAGCGGGCCTTCGGCCACGCCGTAGAGTCGGTTCAGTCCGTCGAAGGCACGCGCTGCCAGTGTGGCTTCGCTGCGGCGCTCACGGCCCCAACGCAGCAGATCGGAGTCGCCAAACGGTGCGCGCTGCGCCGCCCGGGCGCGCGCGACGCTGGCGAGCAGCGCGCTGATGTCCTCAAATCCCAGGTTGACGCCCTGGCCGGCCAAGGGATGCACCACGTGGGCGGCATCGCCGACCAGGATGACGCGCTGATCGACGAAGCGCTGGGCAATCTGCAACCGTAGTGGAAAAGCGGCGCGCTCGGCCGCCAGACGCACGCGCCCGAATTGGCCGGCGCTGGCGCGCTGCAGTTGCGCTTCGAATTGCTCGACCGGTTCGGCCACCAGTGCATTGGCGCGCTCCGTCGGCAAGGTCCAGACGATCGAAGCGCGGCCGTCGCTCAGCGGCAGGAAAGCCAAGGGCCCGGAGGGCAGGAAACGTTGCCAGGCGAGACCGGGCTGCGGGCGCTCGAGGTCGATGTGGGCCATCAGCCCGCTCTGGCCATACGGTGCGCCATCGACGCCGATCAGCAATTCGTTGCGCACTCGGGAATTGACGCCGTCGGCGGCGACCAGAAGGCGGGCACCCAGCACGCCACCGCTGGCCAGGCGCACGCGGACGCCAGCGGAGTCGGTCTCGAAGCTCTGCAGTTCGTCGCCGAGCAGCAAACGCACGCCGGATTCGCGTTCCACTGCGCGCCAGAGTGCGCCGGCGACCAGGCGGTTCTCGACGATATGTCCGAGGCAGGGCCAGCCGTAGTCGGCGGCGGCAAAGCTCAACGAGCTGCCGCCCGCCGCATCGACCACCTGCATGCGCTGGTAGGCGCAGGCACGCACCGCAGCGATGTCGGCCCAGACACCGAGCTCGGAAAGCAGGCGCTGCGCGTGTGGCGCGATGGCGACCACCCGCAGATCGACAGGTTCACCCGGCTGCGGCGGGCTGACCGGATGGCGCTCGATCACCGCCACCTTGAGGCCGGCGCGAGCCAGCGCGAGTGCCGTGGCGGCGCCCACCATCCCGGCGCCGACGATGACGGCATCGATGAGCTCGCGTCCTGCAGATCTGATCATGTGCTGCTCCGTGCCAATGCCGGCGTCGCGCCGCGATAACCCATGCCGCCCAGCAGCAGATGCTCGCGCAGTGGCTCGATCCGGTCCGCCGCCAGCAAGGCCAGCGAGCGCAGCCAGCCGGCCGGCGGCATCTGCAGGCTGGTGAACTGTGCAAGTGCATGGCTAAGCCCGGTGGTGGCCGCTCGATCGCCCGCGCGCGCAGCCGCGTAATGATCGAGCAGGGCTGAATCGCCAAGGTCGCGACCGGCGCGATGAGCGTCGAGCAGATGCTCTGCCAGGGTCGCCGCATCGCGCAATCCGAGGTTGAAGCCCTGCGCGCCGACCGGATGCACCGCCTGGGCGGCATTGCCGATCAGCACTCGGCGCGGTGCAATCAGTCGCTCGGCCAGAACGCGCCGCAAGGGATAGCTGACGCGCTCACCGGCGCGCCGCAGACGTCCAAGTCGATAGCCGAATGCGTCCTGCAACTGACGCAGGTAGCTGGCGTCGTCGAGCGCCATCAGGCGGTCCAGATCAGCGTTGTTGACCACCATGATCGCCCCGCAGCGCCCGGAGGCCTGCGGCAACAGCGCCACCGGACCGGTGCGGGTGAAGCGCTCGAAGGCGGTGCCCTGATGGTCGCGTTCGGGCGTCAGCGCGCAGCAGATGGCGCTGCGCTGGTAGTCGTGGCGCTCGGTGCCGATGCCGGCCGCGCTGCGCAGGGCCGAGTCGACGCCGTCGGCGATCACCAGCAGGCGCGCACGCAAGTGCCGCGCTTCGCTGCCATCGGCCTGGATGGTCGCAGCGACAGCGTCGGCATCCACCTGCGCCTCAGTCACGCCTGCGGGCGCCAGCACGTGCAGGTCCGTACGCGCCTTGACGGCCTGCTGCATGGCCAGCAACAAGCGTCGTGCCGGCACCACCACGCCAAAGCGCTTGCGCCCGGCGCCGCTGGCACTCCAGCGGGTGGCGCCAAATTCGCCGGAGCTGGATACATGGATGGCAAGGATCGGCTCGGCATCGCTGCCCAGGCTCGGCAATACGCCCAGATTGTCGAGAACCCGGCAGGTGACTTCGGACAAGGCCAGGTGGCGCTCGTCGGCGGCGCGCGCGCCCGCTGCCATGGGCACGCGATCGACCACCGTGACGCGCAAGCCTGATCCGCTCAAGGCCAGCGCCAGGCTGAGGCCGACCAGACCCCCACCGGCAATCAGGATGTCGCAGTCACTGGCGGTCATGAGTCACTCTGTGCGTGCATGGCGTAAACCCCTCGGAGCATACGGTTGAATCTGCCGCATCCGGGCTCGACGAGAGTGCCCGGCCGGTCAATGCGCAGCAGCTTGCAGTATGCTACCGGCCTGCCTTTGCTACCTGTTCCGGAGAGTCCCGATGTCGAATGACGCCGCTGCGCGCTGGTACCCGCGCACGACGCTGGTGGCCGCGCTGATCGTGCTGGCTGCCCTGTCCCGCCTGCTGCCGCATCCGCCGAACTTCACGCCGGTCGAAGCGATTGGCCTGTTCGGTGGCGCCTATCTGGCCGATCGCCGACTGGCTTTTGTCGTGCCGCTGGTGGCCATGGCGCTGGCCGACCTGGTCCTTGGACTGCATAGCGGCATGCCGGTGATCTACGCTTTGATCGCCTTCAATGTCTGGCTGGGCCTGCGACTGGGTCCGAATCCGGCCGCCGGCCGCGTTGCCGGTTTCGGCCTGCTGGCTGCCAGCGTGTTTTTCCTGGTCAGCAATTTTGCCGTGTGGGCGATGGGTGCGGGCCACTACTACACGCCGGACCTGGCCGGATTGATCTCCTGCTTCACCTTGGCCCTGCCCTTCTTCGGCTATTCGCTGCTGGGCATGGCGGTGTATTCGACCATCCTGTTCGGCGGCATGGCGCTGGTTCGGCGGCAGCAGGGCGTCGTCGCGGCGGCCTGAGGCTCGCGATACCTGTAGGCCGCGTGTGCGCAGCTTCATCGCGCTCACCGGCGCTTTGCTCTCCATGAGTCGATAACGTAATTCATTGAATCTATAAAACACCGTTCGCCCTGAGCAGAGCGTCCCAAAGCTCCACCGGGACGCGGCGTCGAAGGGCGAAGCGGTGAGCGAGGAGTCGCGCAAACCCGCTCGTCCTTCGACGACGCGTCCTGATAAAGCGTCGGACGCTCTGCTCAGGATGAGCGGGTTCACGGCTCGCTGGCTTTTTCGGGCCGAAAACGAGAACTCGCAATGAAGAGCGCCGGTGAGCCGCTACGCGGCACATCGGCCTACATTGATGCTTCGGAGCCTTGCCGCGGCGACGACACCGGGGACTGCATACTTGCGCCTTCCCGCACTGCGTCAGAATTTCCATGGGCAACCGACTTTCCAAGATCTACACGCGCACCGGCGACGACGGCAGCACCGGTCTCGGTGATGGCAGTCGCGTGGCCAAGGACAGCCTGCGCGTTGGCGCCTATGGCACGGTCGATGAAGCCAACAGCTGCATCGGCGTGGTGCTGGCGCAGGCGGACATCGGGGCGGACGTGCTCGATTGCCTGACCCGGGTGCAGCACCAGTTGTTCGATCTCGGCGGTGAGTTGTGCATTCCCGGCATGGCGCTGATCCAGGATGGCGATATCGATGCGCTGGAGCGCGATCTCGATGCCTTCAACGAGCCGCTGCCACCGCTCAAGGACTTCATCCTGCCGGGCGGCGGCGCTGCGGCGGCGCACTGTCATGTGGCGCGTACCGTGGCGCGACGCGCCGAACGCGATGTGATTGCCTTGTCGCGCGTGGAACCGGTGCGCGCGCAGGCCATCCGCTATCTGAATCGACTGTCTGACCTGCTGTTCGTGATCGCGCGCGTCCTGGCGCGCAACAGCGGCGCCGGCGAGGTGATCTGGGAACGCAACAAGCGCGGCTGAGCGTCCATGCGCGTCTACACCCATCCCGCCTGCCTGCGTCACGCTCCGGGCGCGGCACATCCGGAACATGCAGGGCGGCTGGCAGCCGTCGTTGATGCTCTGCGATCGGCATTTGCCGATCGGCTCGACTGGATCGAGGCGCCGGCCGCGACCGATGAGCAGTTGGCACGCGCGCACAGCAGACGCTTGATTGCCGAACTACGTGAGCGATCGCCGTCGTCTGGTTTGTGTCGACTCGACGAAGACACGGTGATGTCGCCGGACTCGCTGGATGCCGGACTGCGCGCGGCCGGTGCGGTCTGCGCGGCCATCGATGCGGTCATGACAGGGCATCCGCGCCGCGCCTTCTGTGCCGTGCGACCGCCGGGCCATCACAGCCCGAGTGATCAGGCGATGGGCTTTTGCCTGTTCAACCAGATCGCGGTAGGCGCCCGCCACGCGCTGCACGACCACGCTCTCGAACGCGTGGCGATCGTCGATTTCGACGTTCACCATGGCAACGGTACGCAATCCATTTTCGAGGCGGACGCCAGAGTCCTGTTCGTCTCCAGCCACCAGTCCCCGCTGTATCCCGGCAGTGGGTCCGTCAGCGAGACCGGCGTCGGCAATATCGTCAACGGCGTGCTTGACCCCGGCGCGACATCGGAGGCTTTTCGTCAGCTTTGGCGCGAACGACTGTTACCGGCGATCGATGCCTTCGCGCCCGAGTTGCTGCTGGTCTCGGCGGGCTTCGATGCCCATCGGCTGGATCCGCTGGCCGATCTGAACCTGACCGCGGCGGACTATCGCTGGATCACCCAGGAATTGATCGAGATTGCCGACAGGCACGCCCAGGGTCGCATCGTGTCGACGCTGGAGGGCGGCTATTCGCTGACGGCGCTGCGCGAGTGCAGCGTGGCGCATGTGGAGGCGTTGCTGGGGAACTGAGGGGAGATCGCCGAGAAGCTCGCGCGCGAGCGCCCGTCTGCGGGCCGGAGAATTGTAGGGCGCGCTGCGCGCGAACCTGCGACCGTGCCCGGCAACCGACGCTCACTCCACCGTCACGCTCTTGGCCAGATTGCGCGGCTGGTCGACGTCGGTGCCCTTGAGCACGGCGACGTGGTAGGCGAGCAACTGCATCGGCACGGTGTACAGCATCGGTGCCACGAAAGCGCCGACGCTCGGCAGGGCGATGACATGGGCGCGGTCGTGGCTCATCGCTGCCGCGACCTGCTCATCGGCGAACACGAACATCTGTCCCCCGCGCGCGCGAACTTCCTGGATGTTGCTCTTGAGCTTCTCCAGCAGTTCGTCATTCGGTGCGACGGCGATCACCGGCATATCCTCGTCGACCAGCGCCAGCGGGCCGTGCTTGAGCTCACCGGCAGGATAGGCCTCGGCATGGATGTAGCTGATTTCCTTGAGCTTGAGCGCGCCCTCCATGGCAATCGGGAATTGCACGCCGCGACCGAGGAACAGAGCGTCCTTCTTGTCGCCGAACTCCTGCGCCATGCGCTTGATCTGATCGTCCAGCGCCAGCACGCGCTGGATCGCATGCGGCAGCATTTCCAGTTCCCGGACTGCCTCGCGGTAACGGACATCATCCATGCCTTTGGCGCGGCCGATCTCCAGCGCGAGCATGGCCAGCGCGACCAGTTGCGTGATGAAGGCTTTGGTGGAGGCGACGCCGATTTCCGGCCCCGCCCGGGTCATCAGCACCAGTTCGCTGGCGCGAACCAGCGAGCTCTCGGGGACGTTGCAGATCGCCAGACGGGCGAGGTAGCCCTTGGTCGAGGCATGCTGCAAGGCAGCCAGCGTGTCCGATGTTTCTCCCGATTGCGACACCGTGACCAGCAGCGTATTGGCGGGAACTGCCGCCTGTCGGTAGCGGTATTCGCTGGCAATTTCGGCCATGCAGGGAACGCCCGCCAAGGACTCGATCCAGTAGCGGGCAACCTGTGCCGCATGATTGCTGGATCCGCACGCGACGATCTGCACGGCATCCAGCTGCTTCAGGAAATCGCGCGCGTTGGGGCCGAAAATCTCGGTCAGGATGCGTCCGCGAGCAAGCCGACCTTCCAGCGTATCGGCGATGGCCTGCGGTTGCTCGTGGATCTCCTTGAGCATGTAGTGCGCGTACTGACCACGCTCGACGGCATCCGGGCGGAACTGCGCTTCCTTGACCGGGCGCGACACGATTGCGCCCGATTGATCAAGAACTTCAATGCGGTCGGGCGTGAGGTGAACCATATCGCCGTCGTTGAGGTAGATGAAGCGCCGGGTTTCGCCGAGCAGGGCGTATACGTCCGACGCCAGGTATTGCGATCCCTCGCCGACGCCGACCACCATCGGTGATCCGCGTCGTGCGCCGACGACTTCATGGGGCGCGTCCACGGCGACCACGGCAATCGCGTAGGCGCCCTCGAAACGAGCTACCGCAGTCTGCACGGCTTGAAGCAGGCTGGTTCCGGGCTGCAGGTGGTGCTCGATCAAGTGCGCGACGACTTCGGTATCGGTGTCCGAATCGAAGCGATATCCAAGACCGGTCAATTCCTCGCGCAGTGTCTCGTGGTTCTCGATGATGCCGTTGTGGACCACCGAGACGCGCTCGCGGGATGTGTGCGGATGCGCATTGCGTTCGCTGGGCACGCCGTGAGTGGCCCAGCGCGTGTGCGCAATACCGGTCTGCGCGCTCACCGGCGCGCTGTCATACAGCGCCTGCAGCTCTCGCACCTTGCCGGGGGTGCGCAGCCGGCGCAGCCCGTCGGGCGTCAGCAAGGCGAGTCCGGCGGAGTCGTAACCCCGGTATTCGAGCGCCCTGAGGCCGGCGATGAGCAAGGGGACGACATTCTTGCGTGCCGCGATTCCGACGATTCCGCACATGCAAAGTTCTCCTGGGGCAGCGGGTGGCGGCGCTGCCCCAATCCAGTTGCGGCGCACGATACCGGCGTGACGGCTTGCGATATGACTGCAGTCTAACCGCATGGGTTCCCGGCAGTTCGGGCGCGGCGCGGCCAATCAGGTGGCAGGTCGCGGTGGCGTGGACGATTGATCTATTGAGACCGCTCGAACGGGCAAGGAGCTGACAGCGGCCCTGCAGTTGCGCGGGGCGGCAGGAGTAGCGCGGCTCCGGCGCGCTCGGGGGTGGAGTGGGCGGCATGGATGATCGCGCCGGCGGCCGCGGCTGTTTGCCGCGCATGCCGAAAAGCGCCGGGCGTCGCGCGTAAACGGCCACGCGGCACAAGCGAAGCTCAAGGACGCGCGTGCCCGGCCTGCGCCGTTTCTGGGCCCAAAAAGCAGAAGGGGCCCTCACGGGCCCCTTCCGATACTACGATGTCAGCTCAGCTTAGCCGCGCATGCGGAAGCCAACGACACCCAAGCCCATCAGCAGCACCAGGGCAGCCAGCAGGATACGGCCCTGCTCGTTCAGCGCCGGAACCGGGACGAACTCACTCGGCGGCGGCGGAGCAGCCTGACCCGGGCAAGACAGCGTGAACTGCGTGGTCGACGTGCAGCCCTGCGTGGTCGACACGCCGGTGCAGGTCAGCGTGGCCGTACCGGTGGTCTCAGCGGAGTTGGTGCAGGCCGCAGAGATCGAGCCACCCAGAGTCGGCGTCGTGCTTACCACCAACGGGGTCGGATTGGTCGTGACCGTGAAGGTCGAACCGGCCGAAACGTTGCTGGTAGCGCACGTGATCGTCTGACTCACGCCATTGCTGGCACCCGTCAGCGAGACCGTGCTGACCGGGGAGGCGGCGCCACCGTTGGTCAGGTTGATCGTCGCATTCGGAGCCTGGTTGACGTAAGCAACCGTACCGCACACCGGCGGCGGCGCACCGCAGACGATGCTGAAGTTACGCGTCACCGTACCCGCACCCGAAGCCGGGCTGCGTTCCAGCACGGTCACGGTGAACGGCTCGGTCGCCAGCGTGGTGGTGTTCGCCGGGCAGGTGCAGCGGATGTCGCCCGGATCAGCCGTTGCGCGACGAAATCGAGCGTATTGCCACCGGTCGGCGTGCCGCCTTCGGTAACGAATGCGCAGACCATCGTCGGCAGCGGGCTGAACATCGGACCCGCGTAGGTCGCGCTCAGTGACTCCAGACGCGACGTCGCCGCCAGACCGGTGCCGGAGCCCGTGCAAGCAGAACCATCAGTCGGGCAACCCACGCCAATCGTGAGGGCAACGCCAGCGGCGACGTTGTTGCTCGAACCCGGAGCCGGGACGTAGGTCAGCGTCGGCGGAACTGCAGCAGCCGAACCGGCCGGGCAGCTGAGTACCCAGAAACGCTGCGAGGTGGCACCACCGGTGATCGTCTCCGTGGCCTGCAGGTTCGCAGTGCGCGCGGCGGCGCCTGCCGTGCAGGTCATGTTGATGTTCTGCGCCGTGTTGGTGCCCTGGTTGAACGTCAGGGTCGCCGCACTGGTCACGGCAAAGTTGGCCGCATCGGCGCCCGTCAGCTGGAAGTTGCCAACCGTGGTCGCCGTACCCGCAACCGCGCCGCCGGAAGGCGTGGCAACGATCTGGCCCGCGCCAGTCGAACCGACCGCACCGACACCCGTGAAGTTGACCGGGCCGCCCGTGCCGGACGCAGCACCAGCTGCCGGGTTATAGGCAATGCTCGGGCCGACCGGAGTCACCACGCCATTGACAACCACCGAGCCGGGGGTCGAGGTGCAAGCGACATTACCGCCGCCCGCATCCGAACAACCGTTCGGCGGCGTCGCGAAGTTTGCAGCCGTCAGCGGGTAGCTGCTGGCCGCAGTGCCGCCCGGAACCGGGAAAGTGGCATTGCAGTAGTTGGTCGACGCGCCCGGGAGCGGGGTCAGCGACAGGTCAAGCTTGATCACGCGGATCACGCCTGCAGCCGGACGGGTACAAGTCGCGGCGTTCTGAGCGCTCAGGGTGGGCTGACCCAGAAGCGTTTCGTTGTAGGAAATGTCGTTCTGGAATCCGACAGTCGAACCGTCACCGGCGAAACTGATCGAAACCGGACCGATGTTGGTGCCGGCATTGCCGCTGGCAGTTCCGATCGCGAGCTGGCCAGCACTGGCCAGCCCCGATCCTGCCATCAGCGCTGCCGCCAGGAGCACTTTGATATTTTTCACGTCACTCACTCCATGTTTTTTGGATTTTTTTTTACGAGCTACTTCTGGGCATCATCAACAACGCTTACTTCGATCGGCTGGGCGTTCCGGTCAGAAGCCAGGAACTCAGTTACTTTGAAGTTCGCTGCAGAAGGCACCGAAATCGTGCCCAGAGAGACTACACCAGTCGGCAGGAACTCGTTCGAGCCGCTGAACGCAATCATGGTCACTCGACCTTCCTTGGTGACCGCGCAGGACACCTGATGCGTCTTCGGCGCGCCCTTGCCGCAGCCAAAGGCGACGACGCCGGCGTACTTGGCTTCGACCTGACCGGTTACCTGAACGGCAACGGCAGCACCCGAGCTCATCACGTCGATGGCGATGGCGGACTGCGACTTGGCGGCGCCCGAAGACACCAGCAACTGCTCCTTGGCACTAACCGTCGAGGCGCATGCAAGGGCGACCAGAAAAATGATCTTCTTCATAATATCTCTCTCAGACATGCCAGGGTTTAGTTACAGGTCGCAAAAGCGCTGCCAGCGATGGTCACGGCGCCGACGGCGTCGAACACGCTGACCACGCCATCGTCGTTGACATCCGGCTGAAGCAGCGAGAGCTGCGCCGGGTTGCCGCTGGCGTCGTTGATGATCGCAACCGCATCGAACACGTTCACGACATTGTTGGCCGGAGAAGCTGCATCACCACGGCACAGGCGGCCCGGATTCTGCGTGCGGCGGGAATCGAACTCGTCAAAGAACACCGGAGCGGTGACCGTCGGCGCGCCGGCGATCAGGCCGATGCGAGCTTCCGTGATCGAATCCGCGGCGTTGTTGAGGTTATTGATGGCGATTGAACCAGCCTGCAGCGGCGCGGCGCCGGTGCCGCTGTTGCCGGTAACCGTGCCGGTCAGCGAACCCGTGCCAGCGGCAGCCGCCCAAGCCAGTTCGATCACGTAGTACTTGTTGTCGGCCACGGTGATGTTCACCGGCGTGCCGCTGGTGGTCGAGAAGTTCAGCTGATTGCCGTCGTGGGTCACGCGGATGATGTTGGCGCTACCGGTGCTGCGGGCCTGGAAGATATCCGCGGTGGCGCCGCTGATGTTGCCGGTGAAGTAATAGAAGCGCACGCGATAGCTGGCTTCGTTATTCGGCGTGGTGTCGGTCACGAAGCGCGGCGTAGCGGCGTCGGTGACCTTGAGGCTGCAACGACCCGAGTAACGCTTGAAGCCAGCGGTCGGCTCACCGGTATCTGCAGCGGTGAGGCCCGTAGCCGTCGACCAGGCGCTGATCGCACATGCGGACGCGGCTTGCGCACCAAAAATGAGCGCAGCGGCGACCGCCGTACCCAACAAAGATTTGTGATTCATGGAGGTGTCCCTTCGTGGTAGTTGAAGTAGCGCGTCCGATAGCGATGCCGGCCAACGACGGCCGCAGCACCCCACCGCACAAGGCTAACACAGCCCTGTACGGAAGATAAAGACGTAGGGAGGATGGAAATCCTCTCAGGGAACTTTTCGCGGACATGAAAAGTCTTCCGATGCCTGCTCTGTCGCCCTGTCCGCGCGAACCACTTGCCGGTTGTGCGTGGACCCGCGACTGCTTCAGCGCTGACCGGAGCCGGCCAACGCCGCGAGCGCATCCAGTTCCTGACGGTCGAACCCGGCGGCAAGGCGGGCGCTATCGTTGAACGGCAGGCGCAAGACTATCGCATGGGCCTGCAACAGCTGCAGAAAGCTTGCCTTGGGCTCGAGTCCACGCTCGGCGCAGACCTGGCGGTACCAGTGCGAGCCGATCGCCACATGCCTGACTTCCTCGCTCAGGATCACGTTCAGGGCCTCGATGGTGGCCAGATCACCGACCCGGCGCAGGCGATCGATCATCCCGGGCGTGACATCGAGGCCGCGCGCCTCCAGCACGCGTGGCACCAGCGCCATGCGCACGAGGACGTCGGCGTCGGTGTCCAACGCCATTTGCCACAGGCCATCGTGCGCGGGGAAGTCGCCGTAGGCATGGCCGAGTTGCGCCAGACGGTCTGCCAGCAGCTTAAAGTGCCGCGCCTCGTCGGCGGCGACGCTGGCCCAGTCCCGGTAGTACGCGACTGGCATGTCGGGAAAGCGATAGACCGCATCCCAGGCGAGGTTGATTGCATTGAATTCGATATGGGCGACGGCGTGGACCAGCGCTGCGCGCCCGGCGTCCGAGTTCAACTTGCGCTGGCGCAACTGGTTCGGCGCCACCAGTTGCGGGTTCGGCGGACGGCCAGGCAGGGGGATCGTGGCGATGGGCGGGTTGTCGGGCGTCAGGGTCCAGTTGCTGTTCGACGCGATGGCTGCGCTGGCCGCGGCGGTGAGCGCGAGCTTGCGCTGCACGTCGGATTCGAGCAGGCAGTCGAGGGCGAGTTGGCGCGGGTTGATCGGAGGCATGGCTGAAGTTCAGGAAGAATCGCGGGTGGATGGAGCAAAGCCCCCGGCAAGCCCGCGTCCTTCGACTGTTCCCCCCGGAACAGCGCGGGGGAAACGCTCAGGACGAACGGTGTCGCTGGGGTTCGCTCCAAAGCACCCGACTCCGTTCGTCCTGAGCGTTTCCCGCGAGCCTGCGAGCGGGGAACAGTCGAAGGACGCGGGCCGGAGCGTATCAATCGGTCTGCGCTGGCTTGCGATTGCGATATGCAACGGCAAGCTTTGACACCTCCACCCAATCACCACGAATCATCGCTTCCTTCTTCTTCCGACCCCAACCCTTGATCTGCATTTCAGCGGTCAGCGCCTCCTCGCGCGTGAAAAATTCTTGCGAGTACACGAGCGTTACAGGACGCCGCTTGAAGGTGAAACAACCCCGAATCGCGCCTGATTCATGTTGCGCTATTCGCTGCTCGAGTTCATCGGTGTGACCGGTGTAGTAGCTTCCGTCGTTGCAGAGCAGGATGTAGCCCCAGAAGGGCTTCATGCAGGATCTCCAAGGCGGTTAACGAAGGGCTCCCGGCAAGCCCGCGTCCTTCGACTGTTTCCCCACGGGGTGGAGAACGCTCAGAACCACGATAGCCGGGTCCTTCGACTGTTTCCGAAAGGCACGGGGAAACGCTCAGGACGAACGGTGTCGCAGGCGAGGAAGCTGACGGGGTCTATGCCACCACCACGTCGCGCCGCTTTTCCTTGGCATCGTCGTTGCGCATCAATTCCAGCTGCTGCAGGTAAGCCGCGCTCAGTCCGGTGACGTATTCGCCGCTGAAGCACGAAGTGTCGAAGTGCTTGAGCTCAGGATTACCTTCCTGCACGGCGAGAATCAGATCGGTGAGTTCCTGGTAGATCAGCCAGTCGCAGCCGATGAAGGCTTCGATCTCGGCCTCGGTGCGGCCATGCGCGACCAGTTCACTGACCGCGGGCATGTCGATGCCGTAGACATTGGGGAAGCGTACCGGCGGTGCTGCCGAAGCCAGATACACCTTGCGCGCACCGGCTTCGCGCGCCATCTGCACGATCTGCTTGCTGGTGGTGCCGCGAACAATCGAGTCGTCGACCAGCAGCACCACCTTGTTGCGGAATTCGAGTTCCATCGGGTTGAGCTTGCGGCGCACCGATTTCACCCGTTCCTTCTGGCCCGGCATGATGAAGGTGCGGCCGATGTAGCGGTTCTTGACGAAACCCTCGCGATACTCGACGCCGAGTACCTTGCCCATCGCGATGGCCGCGCTGCGCGAGGTGTCCGGGACCGGGATCACGACATCGATATCGTGATCGGGGCGCTGGCGCCGGATCTTGTGCGCCAAGCGCTCGCCCATGCGCAGTCGCGCCTTGTACACCGACACGTCCTCCATCATGGAATCCGGACGCGCCAGATAGACGTATTCGAAGATGCAGGGGGCATGCACCTTGGCCGGTCCGCACTGGCGCGCCAGCAACTCGCCGCCTTCGGTGATCAGTACAGCCTCGCCGGGCGCGACATCGCGGACCAGCTTGAAACCGAGGATGTCGAGCGCGACGCTTTCCGATGCCAGAGCCCACTCGGGGCCCTCGGGGCCTTCACGGCTGCCGATCACCAGCGGCCGGATGCCATTGGGGTCGCGGAAACCGACCAGCCCGTAGCCGAGCACCAGGGCGACGACCGCGTAGCCGCCGACGCAGCGACCATGCACACCGGCCACCGCCTTGAACAGATGCTCGGGCTCCAGCCGCAGTCGCTCCTGCGCCTGCAACTCGTGAGCAAAGATGTTGAGCAGCACCTCGGAGTCCGAATCGGTATTGATATGGCGTCGGTCATCGGCGAATACCTCGCGCTTGAGCGCCAGGGTATTGGTCAGGTTGCCGTTGTGCGCCAGCGCGATGCCGAACGGAGAATTGACGTAGAACGGCTGCGCCTCGGCAGCGCCTTCCGAGCCCGCCGTCGGATAGCGGCAGTGGCCGATACCGACGTTGCCGCGCAAACGCGCCATCGATTCGGTGTCGAAGACGTCGCGCACCAGACCATTGCCCTTCGACAGGTGCAGTCGCTGCCCGTCGAAGGTGGCGATGCCGGCGGCGTCCTGGCCCCGATGCTGCAGCACTGTCAGACCGTCGTAGAGCGCGGCGGCAACTTCGCTGCGGCCAACAATGCCGATGATTCCGCACATGGGATAGATCCTGGGTTGAATTAGATCGCCGCGGCCGGCGGCGCCGCGGGAACGACCGGCGCTTGCTCGCGACAGCTGCCTATGATCTCACGCAGGCTGCCCGGCAGGAAATCGCGCGCAGAATCGCGCCAGGGTCTCGACGCTCGGGATCAATTGCGACTGGCGCCACCACGGGTCCTGGCACAGCGGCGTCCAACTCGCCACGGCGACCAGCGAGGTCACTGTGACTACACCGCGCAAGGCGCCAAACACGGCACCGAGCAAGCGATCGGTGCCGCTGAGGCCGGTCGATTGCAGCAGGCGACCGACCACCCAGCTCAGCATCGACCCGAGCACCAGGATCGAGATGATCAGGATCAGCGCCGCCACCGCCAGACGCACCGACGCCAGTTCGATGCTGCCGAGGAAAGCCTGCGCGAACGGCGCGGTGAAGTGGAACGCGGCCCACAGAGCCATGATCCAGATGACGATCGACAGCGCCTCGCGGACGAAACCGCGGATCAGGCTGATCGCCGCAGACAGGCCAATGATTCCGACGATCAGCCAGTCGACCCAGATCAGCACCGGCAAGCTCGCGTCGCGACGCGGCGACGGTCAGGGGATGCGCAACCACCAGCGCGTCAGCTTGAACTTGGACTTGACCTCGCTCTGGATGCGCTGGGCGTTCTCGCGGCGGACTTCGGGTCCAATACGCACCCGGTGACTGGTCTGACCGCCGGCCAGTTTGACCGGCTCGACAAAAGCCGCGTAGCCGCCGGCGCGCAAGCGCGCGGCCAGTTCCTCGGCACCTTCCTTCTTGCTGAAAACGCCAACCTGCACCGCCCAGCCGGAGAGGTTGGGCGCAGACGGCGTCGCTTGCGCGGCGTCGGGCGCGGCCAGTTCGACCACGCTGCTGGCGAGTCCGGCGATCTGGCGCTGCGCGCCGAGGCGCGCGGCATCGGCCTCGGTACGCGTCGCATACGGTTTGGAGCGCACCCGATGCAGCGGTCGACCGCCGCTGGTCAGGGTCTCGATGGCGGCGGGTACGCCCGCCTTGGCCAGATCGCGCACCAGGGCTTCGGCGTTGCTGCGCTCCGCGTAACTGCCGAACTGCGCCACGAAGCGTCCGCCCTTGACGGGCGTAGGCGCGGCGGGCGCGCTTGGCGCCGGCGTCGGCGCGGCGACTGGCTTCACCGGCGCCGGAACCGGCGGCGATGCGGGCTCAGCACCGGCGGCGCACGGCGACGGTCTCACCGGCGGCCGTGACCGGAACCGCCGGATCGGCACCCGGTCAGCACGGCCACGCCACCGGCTTCCGGCCCCGGCAGCGGCTCGGCAACATCAGCCGGAGGATTGTCGATTGCAGTTTCCGGCGCTGGCGTCGGCGCCGTCATACCCGGATCCAGCGGCAACCGACGCGTCACGACGCCGGGCTCGGTACGCGGCGGAATGGTCAGGTCAACCTGCTGCGTGCGGGTGACCTCGTCCGGAGAATCGAGCAGCATCGGCACGAAGATCACTGCCAGGGCAATGATCACGGCGGCGCCGACCAGGCGTTGGCGTAGGGCGTCGTCCATTGGGGGTAGTCGTGGATCGCGAGGCTGCCGAGTATAGGCTGATCGACGCCGGCAGCTATGCGACGGCAATCAGTGCCGCGGCCACCGTAAAGAATGAACCGAACACCAGCACGCGACCATCGTCTCCGGCCGCTCGATCCGCCGCCAGCAACGCACTCATGTCTGGACTGGTCGCGACCGCAACGGCCGCGGCGCCAGCAAGCAACTGGCCAGCGCCACGGCCTGATCCGCAACCGGCGCCGCGCGCGGCGACTGGCCGTCCCCAGATCGACCACGATCCAGGCCGCAAACGCATCCGCAAGCGGGGCCACGATGCCGGCCAGGTCCTTGTCGGCCAACGCGGCGAAAACGGCGATGTTGCGCGACCGCGGATTGGCGCGGAGCCAGGCCGCCAGCATGCTGGCGGCCTCCGGGTTGTGCGCGACATCGACCCGCGTTTCGACGCTGCGCTGCAGCTGTTCCAGCCGGCCACGGACACTCGCCAGCGCCACCCCGACGGCGGCCGCCTGCACCTTGAACGGCAGTCGTTCGCGCACGGACCACCAGGCCCAGATCGCCGCCGCTGCGTTGCGCGTCTGGCACGGAGCCGACAGCTGCGGCTGCGGCATGCGCAGCATCGTGCCGTCCGGCAGCGGGCAGTCCCAGGCGTCTTCCACGGGTTCGCTCAGGGTTGGCAGTTCCAGCACCAGCGCCCCGATCTCGGCGGCGACGGCCAGTACACTTGCGGGTGGTTCGAGGGCCGCGATGATCGCTGGCCGCCCACGGCGGAAAATGTGTGCCTTGTCCCAGCCGATCTGCTCACGCGTGTCGCCCAGATAGTCCTGGTGGTCCAGATCGACGCTGGTCAGAATTGCCGCATCGGCGTCGATCAGGTTGACGGCATCCAGGCGGCCGCCGAGGCCGATCTCGAGCACGGCGACGTCGAGCTGTGCCTGCGCCAGCAGCAGGAAGGCCGCCAGCGTGCCGAACTCGAAGTAGCTGAGCGATATCGGTCCACGGGCTGCATCGATCCTGGCAAAGGCGTCGGTCAATGCGGCATCGGTCGCGTCATTGCCCGCGATGCGGATGCGCTCGTTGTAGCGCAACAGATGCGGCGAGGTGTAGCAGCCGACGCGATGTCCGGCCGCGCTCAACATGGCACTCAGGAATGCAACCGTCGAACCCTTGCCATTGGTGCCGCCGACGAGGATGCAGGTCGGCGCCGGACGCGGGCTGCGCAAGCGTTGCCAGACCGCGCGGACGCGATCCAGCCAAGGTCGATGGTGCGCGGATGCAGCGTCTCAAGGTAGTGCAGCCAATCGGCGAGGAGTCGGCAGTAGTCGGCGGCACGGTTCACGTTCCTGTGGAGCCGGGCTGTACCCGCAAACTCCGGAGTTGGCGAGGGAAAAGGCTCGCGGGAACACACCCGCTCCCACAAGGCTGCAAGCGAAGTCGCCGCGGACAA